>JBQTIB010000052.1:0-65251 GCA_052389435.1 Sporichthyaceae bacterium
GCACGCGGCCGTCGTCTACGGCTACTTCCCGGCCGTCTCCGAGCGCGACGAGCTGGTGGTGCTGACCGAGCCCCGTCCCGACGCGCCGGAGCGGTACCGGCTGGAGTTCCCGCGCCAGCGCCGCGACCGGCACCTGTGCCTGGCCGACTTCTGGCGGCCCCGGGAGCGGGCGCGGGCGAACGGCGAGATCGACGTGCTGCCGCTGCACCTGGTGACGATGGGTGCGCCGATCGCCGACTACGCCAACGAACTGTTCGCCAAGGACGCCTACCGCGACTACCTGGAGGTGCACGGCCTGGGCGTGCAGCTCACCGAGGCGCTCGCCGAGTTCTGGCACCGGCGGGTGCGCGAGGAGCTGACGTGGGGTGCGGGCGGCGCGGGCGGCAGCGTCGCGCAGGAGGACCCCGAGGAGGTCACCGCGTTCTTCCGGCTCGGCTACCGCGGCGCCCGGTACTCCTTCGGCTACCCGGCCTGCCCGAACCTCGAGGACCGCATCAAGATGGTCGAACTCCTCGAACCCTCGCGCATCGGCGTGGAACTGTCGGAGGAACTCCAACTCCACCCGGAGCAGTCCACGGACGCGCTAGTCGTCCACCACCCCGAGGCGAAGTACTTCAACGCGTAGTCGTCGGATTGCCTGTTCCTAGGCGATCTGACGGTCCGTAGGCTGGTCAGCGCCTGCGCGTAGGCCGTAGAACATAGAAGCAACACGGGTGACTCCGTAACCGTTCGGAGGCGCTTCACCAGTTGCTTCTATGTTCTGTAGCCGACCCCCCGGACTCCACGTCCGCCTGGACGGTCGCGGCAGTAGTCGGCCTGCTCTGGGCGCCGAGACGCCGCGCTTCTCTCATGAGGCTGGCTAACATCGGCCGATGCCGAACCATCTGCGCATTCGCTGGGACGAGGATCGAGGCGACGGGAACGACTGGGGCGCATCGACCTGGTGGTTCGAGATCGCCGACGGCGAGACGGTGCTCCGCCAGGTAGAGGTGTACGACAAGGACCGTCGCTTCGATACGGACCGGACCATCTCGAGGATGAGTTAGGGATGCTCGCCGACCAACCAGTGGAAGTTGAACAGGCCGAGTCGGCGTGTAGTGCCGACGAGTTCGCGGCAACGTGGGCGCGTGGCACCTACGGTCTGCCGGGCGCGCAGAACCCCTGACTCTCCGTCAGAGGTGCAGCAGGAACCTCAGACAGCGGTCCACCTGAGCTTGCTCCGCCACGTCCAAGGCGCCGGTGCGGTGCACCAGCCTGCGGGTGCTGACCGTGCGGATCTGCTCGGTCTGGACGTAGCTCACCTCGTCCAGTCCGGAGTGCTCCTGCGCGGTCTCGACGTGCGTCGGGTACTCGCGGCGGGTGCGGGTGATCGGGCAGAGCACCACTAGGCCGTGCGTGTTGGCGCGATCGTCGGAGGCAATGGCGGCCGGCCGGATCGCGCCGGCCTCGTGGCCGATGGGCTCGCCGAGATCGACCATCCAGACCTCGCCGCGGCGAGGGTCAGCCATCGATGAGTCCGTCCCGAATGGTGCGGTCCCAGAGGTCGGTCTCGACGGCCGTGTCGCCCGAGCGCAGATCGGCCGTGGCCGCCGCCTGGTACGCACGGAAGAAGAGTGCGCGCTCGTACTCGTCGAGAGCGTGGGCCACCACTTGCTCGGCGGTCTGGCCGGTCGCCTCGCCGATGGCGTTCACCCTGTCGCGGGTGGCCACGGCCAACTTCACCGTCGTTGCCTTGGGAGCGCTCATGGACCGAGTATACGAAAGATAGTACTACTGGTATACCTTCACGCGAGATCTCACAGAGCTCCGACCGCGTAGCACAAGTGCTACGGTCGTGGCATGGGCGAGGTGGCGTCGCGCGAACTGCGGAACGACACTCGTGGCGTGCTGCGTCGGGTCGAGGGCGGCGAAGAGGTCGTGATCACCGTCGACGGGCGCCCGGTGGCTACCTTGCATGCGGTGGGCGCGCGGCCCCGTTGGCTGACGAGGGAACGGTTCGTCGCCGATTTCGTAGGTCGGCAAGCGGACCCCGGGTTGCGCGAGGACCTTCGGCGGCTCGCGCCGGACACCACCGACGACTTGCCGTCGTGGTGACGGCCCGGCCCGCCCGAGGCCTGCTCGATACGAGCGTGTTCATCGCCCGAGAGAGTGGGAGACCGCTCGATGTCGAGGCGCTGCCCGACCAGTGGGCCATCTCGGTGATCACCGTCGCGGAATTGCGGGCCGGCGTCCTCGCGGCCCAAGACCTCGAGACCCGCGACCGTCGGCTCACGACCCTCACCGCCGCTCTGGCGCTCGACCCGGTGCCGGTCGACGACGCCGTCGGCCAGGCGTGGGCTCGCCTCCGCCTGGCGCTTCGGGATGCCGAACGCCGCATGCCCGTCAACGACTCCTGGATCGCCGCCACGGCCGTCGCGTTGGGCGTCCCGCTCGTCACCCAGGACGGCGACCTTCGCGATCTGCCCGGGGTGGACGTCGTCCTCGTGTGACCGGCACCTGGATCTGCGGCGGACCGGATGCACGGCGGCCGAGCGTGGGCAGAACTGTCGGTGCCGGTCGCCAGGATGGAGCATGGCGGAATGGGAGGTGATCGGAGCGTGTCGATCGAGGGAGCGCTGGCGCACGTCGGGCCGTGGAGCGAGGCGGAGTTCCTGGCCATCGCCGACGAGGGGCGCCGGATTCAACTGCTCGACGGGGATCTGTTGATCAGCCCGTCCGCGGGCTACCCCCACCAGCGGCTGTCCTCGCGGCTCTGGCGCGCACTCGACGCGGCGTGCCCCGCCTCCCAGGAGGTCCTCGAGGCGGTGAACGTGCGGTTGGCGGCGGGGCGAATCCTGATCCCCGACCTGGCGGTCGTGATGCGGCCGGACGCGGAGGAGGCAGTGCTCGACGCCTCCGAAGTCGCCGCCGTGCTGGAGATCGTCAGCGCGGGCAGCTTCGCGAGCGATCGCGCGGTCAAGCCGCAGCTCTACGCGGAGGCGGGGATTCCGGTCTACGTCCGCCTCGAGTTCCCCGGTCCGATCGCGGTCGTACACCGCCTCGTGGGTGATCGGTACGTCGCCGAGCCCGCAGGCCCCGAACTGATCCTCGTCCGGCCGTTCGCGGTGCGCGTCGACCTTCCGCGCCTGCTTCAGCGTCGTGCGAGCACTGGCTAGGCTGGCGCTTCGTCTGTCACCGCATAGCGAGGGTCCGAACAGTGACGTCTGCCCATGACGAACCGTCAGAAGAAGCGCAGGGCGAGCTCAACGGGCTCCTGAACGTGTCCCTCGACGTCGCCGCGGAGCAGTTGACCACCGTCGGCGAGTTCTACCCCTACGCCGTGGCCGTCGGCCTGGACGGGCAGCCGCGCCTGGTCACGCCGGACATGGGCACCGAGGAGCACCCGGACTCCTCGGTCGTGCTCGAGCGCTGCATCGAAGCGCTCGTGGCCGCGCGCAAAGACTTTCGGGCCTCCGCGGTCATCGTCGACGTGCGCCTGAACGACGCGGACACCGACGCCATCCGAGTGGACCTCGAGCACGCCGAGGGCCTGTCGCTGCGCATCCTGCTGCCCTACGTCAAGAGCGCGGACGACGGTCTCGTCTTCGGCGAGATGCAAGCCGAACAGGCCGTTCGCGCCGTTTGGGGCTGACGGCGCGGGATCCGCCGTTCGTACCGGCCACATTCGTCCGAACGGACGGGGGCCAAATGCCGCATTGCTGCGTCCAACTCCCAGGGGACCTGCAGGTTCCGTGGGGTGAACTGGAGGCAGCGGTGGTCAACTTCTTGGGTCGGCAGGGGTCGGGTGCGCCGTCGGACGCCGAAACCGGTCAGATCATGCGCGAACTGGCCGAGGCCTTCATCGAGGTGAACGCCGAACAGGGCGATCGCTTCGGCTGGGAGAACAAGGAGGCCAGCCGCCTCGACGCGGTCTGCGACCGCTTCCTCGGCACCAACCCCTCCGCGGGCCTGCGCCACAGCATGGTCATGGCCATGGGCGCCTATCTCGGCGAGCTGATGGTCCGTCACGGTCAGGGCCGCTGGCTCTACGGCACCGGGGACCGCAAGGCCGTCGTCCGGCTCGCCAACGGTCTGGTCCTGTACCCGCACGACCAGGTCGCCAAGCGCCTCGAGTCCGGCCCGCAGCACGACCTCGGGTTCTACTTCCACTACGCGATGGCCGGCCACACCGTCGAGGACGCCCTCGCCGGCTAGTCGCAGCTGCCCGGCGACGGCGCGGGAGCCGGCCAGCGTTCTGTGCCGTGCGGGCCGACGGCGTCTACGGAACGCGGATAGACATGGCGCCCCAGCGGGTACTTTCTCGCGCGTAGGCCCGAGTCCGTCGCGGTGACGGGCGGGGTCGCGTCGTACTCGTACAGGACGAGAGGACCGATGCCGAGACTCAGGTGTGGGTCGCGCACCTAGGTGGCAAGGACTGTGCCGGCGACGAGCATTCAGACCTCGGACCCAGCAGCGGGCAGCCGCTTGCGTCGGCTTGCGTCGCTGCCGTCGGAGTACAGCGACCGACTGGTCTGTAGACCGGTCCCGCGCACTCCAGCACGGCGGCGAGGCGGGGCCACTTCGGCCGAGCGCGGGGGATCTCCTCGCCGCCCACCGCGGGAGTAGGCCAAGCCGAGGTCCAACGACGCAACCTCTACGGCCGGGAGTGCTCGCGAGTCTTGCATCGCACCTCCGACGGCAGGCAGTCCCTTCGACAAGGCATCGGCGACACCGGCGATGCCTTGCCTCCGAGTCGTGGGGCCGGTCGAAACTAGGCGGCCCACCGGCTCACGTCGATCCCCGAACGGCAAAGAGAGCTGAACGCCTCCTCGTCGGATACGGCGGCCGACGCACTCGTGGCAATCCTCGGCCACGGTCGACCGGACGGACCCTGCCCGTCAGGGCGTAGCGGAACTGGTCGGTCGCCCATTCCCCGCCGCCCAACCTGGCGACCGCTACGCGGCCTTGCGGGACTTCCTCGAGACGGCGTCGCCTTCCTGACGGAGGGTCAGTCCCGGCCGGGAACCCCGACTTCGGCGAGTTCGTCCTCGTCCCGGTCCAGTCCGGGGACCGTGCACGACTTCAGTGGCTTGGTACAGAGCAGCGTCTCGAAGTTCCAAAGGTCTCGCCGCTTCGCGTCGCCGATCTTGTAGGTCACGACGATGCGGTCGAGCCCGCCGCGGCCGGCGGAGATGCGCCACGCAGTGGAGAACTCCTGCTGCTCGCCGGGTTTCGCGTCGGGCAGGCGCAGGGGCAGCGGGACAACCTTCATGCGGTCCTCCAGTTCCATGCTTCCGCCGCCCCCCATGCTTTCCTCGCCCAGCACCAGACCGGCGAAGCTCACGTTCGGCGAGGTCGCCGCGCGGACGTCGAGAATCGTCACGGGCTTGCCGTCGGCGTTGTCCTCGATGTGATGCCCCAGTACCATCCCGCTCTGCTGCTCGAGGGGAAAGCTGGTCAGGCCGAAGCTGCCGCGGCGCACCGTTTCAGTGCCGCGGGTGGCCCACGCGGCGACCCCGGCACCGCTCACCGCCACGGCGACCACCGTGGCCAGGACGATCTGCCGACGCCGTTCCATCGCTGCCTCCGCATGCGGCGAGCTCGCCGATCGATCTTCGTCCGCGGGCCGCACAGTAGTGGAATCGAGCCCGGTCGTCCCGGGGCGCCATCGGCCGAACGGCCCACACGATTCGGACCGATCGGACCACAGACCCCAAAGCGTCCCGACCCGACACTTCGAAGGTGAAGCCGGATTCCCTTCGTCGTCGCGCGCCCCAGGTGGGCGTGGCGGTGCTCCTTCTCGCCCTGGTGGGGTGCGGGAAGGTCGCCGACAGCGAGGCAGTCCTGCCACGCGTCCCGGCGGCCGTGCCCTCCGCCGCGGCGATCGAGTCGACGGGGTCGCCGGCAGCGACCCCGTCGCAGGCTCCCTTCGCGGCCGCGACGAAGCCGCCGAAACTGGTCGAGAGCCCCGTGCCGCTCGCGCCGGTGCGTGCGCCGACGGAGTTCGTCGGCAGCGACGAGGACTTCGTCCGCGAGGTTCGCGAAAACCTCGAGGAGGAGAAGGTCAAGAGCGAACTCTCCGACTCGCGTCTGCTCAAACTCGGCCGCGAGTTCTGCTCCGTGCTCAGCGGCGGCGGGCTGCTGACCGACAAGGTCGACTACTGGGCGGGGCTGCGCGAGCTGGACAAGGGCTCGGACGCGGCGATCATCCTCGCCGCGCAGGAGGTCTTCTGCGGTGAGCTGACCGACGGCTACACGCGGCTGGAACTCGGCGAGGCGCTGACCGAACCGAGCCCTGCGGAGAAGGCCGACCTCGCGCGCTTCGTGACCGCGTTGGACGAGCCGGACCTGGCCGAGAAGCTGAAGGCGATGTCCGACGAACAGCTCGCCGCCGACGCGAAGCGGGCCTGCGGCATCGGCTTCCACGACGAGTGGTGGAACCGCAACACCGCCAAGAAGGTCGCCTCCGAACTGCCCGACGGGAACGAGATGGACTACGTCGTGGGGCTGGTGACCGCCTACTGCCCCAAGGAGGCCGACGACATGATCGAGTCCCTGCGGGACTTCGCCGACTGAGCTCGCTCGCGCCGGCCCGTAGGGTCGCGCCATGGCGTGGGTGTTCCTGGCGATCGCGATCGTCTCCGAGGTCGCGGCCACGCTCGGTCTGCGGGCGGCCGAGGGCTTCTCCAAGCTCGGCTGGACCGTCCTGGTCGTCTCGGGCTACGTCGTCGCGTTCTGGTGCCTCGCCCAGTCCCTGCAGCGCGGGTTGAACCTCGGCGTCGCCTACGGCATCTGGTCCGGCGTCGGCGTCGCGACCGTCGCCGTGCTGAGCAGGGTGTTCTTCGACGAGGCTCTGACGTTGGTCACCGTCCTCGGGCTCGCGCTGATCGTCGCGGGTGTCGCCGTGGTCGAACTCGGAGGCTCCGCCCAGCGGGCCGGGTAGCGTCGGGGGGTGCGCATCGACCCGCCACCGCAGACCGCCGGGACCTGGGAGTCCGAGCCCAACGACGCCGCCGCCCGGCTCGTGCGACTGCTCGTCCAGCGCGGCATCTCCGGCTTCGGGCCGTTCAAGAGCGCCGAGGACTCCGCCCGCGAGGCGCTGAAGGGCCGCACCGCCGAGGAGGCGGTCAAGGCGCTCATCCGCAGCCACTGCCTGGCCGCGGGCGGGCAGGGATTCGCCACCGGCTTCGGCGGAATCGTGGCGATGCCGCTCACCCTGCCGGCGAACATCGGCGCGTCCTACCTCGTGCAGGCCCACCTCGCCGCGTCCATCGCGCGGGTCTACGGCTGGGACGAGCACAGCGACGAGGTCCGCGCCGCGATCCTGCTGTGCCTGGTCGGCAACGCCGGCTCGGAGATGCTCAAACGCATCGGGATTCCCGTCGGGAAGCGGTACGCGGCCGGCCTGCTGAGCAGGTTGCCCGGCGCGTCGATCCGTGCCATCAACCGCCGGGTCGGGTTTCAACTGCTCGCCAAGCAGGGCACGAAGCGCGCGTCGGTGACCCTGGCCAAGGGCGTGCCGTTGGTCGGCGGCCTGGTCGGCGGCGGCGTGGACCTGGCCGCAACACGCGCGGTCGGCCACTTCGCGGACCGCTTCTTCCGCCCCGAAACCACCGCCTAGCCCCACGCGCCACCGCGGCGGGTCCCGTCGCGCAACCCCGCAACCGCAGGCGCCGGCCGCCTCCCCGCGCCCACTCCCACTCCCACTCCCACTCCCGCTCGGCGCACTCCCGCGCCGCACCGCCGATCGCCGAAGGGGATGGCATCCCTTTCAGCTTTTCAGCGCGGCACTCTCGACGCCGGTCGATCACCCGGAATGTCCCGGGTTGGACTGGGTTGCACGGGTTGCGCCGGCTGCCTAGGACGCGCCCATCCGCCCGGGGTGACGGCTCCGAATCCACGGTGACGCGTCACCGAGCCAGACCGGAGCCACCCTTGAAGCGAGCAGCCCTCGTCCTCGTCGCCGCCCTGAGCACCGCCACGCTCGCCGCGTGCGGCGGCTCCGGCGACACCGCCGCGCAGACGACGCCCGCCGTGGAGCAGGTCGCCCCGGCCGACGCGGAACTGGCCGCGCCGGCCAAGGAGGCCCTCGCGGTGGCGGGCGGCGGTCTGGCCTCGGCGACGGCCGACGCGAACCGCATCGCCCCCAAGCTCGAGCAGTACTACTTCGCCAAGGGCTACCCGACCGACCTCAAGGGAGCCAAGGCCTCGATGAAGCCCGCAGGCCAGAAGGTCTCCAAGGGCAACACGCTCGCCGGCTACAGCTTCGACAAGGCCGACGAGGAGTTCATCATCTGCATCCAGAACTCCTCCGGCGCGTGGGCTACCTACGACACCGCGCCCATGGCCGCAGGCGCCAACGGAGAATCCGGCGGCTGTCCGAAGGACCTGCGCGCGCCGGGCGGCGGCGGGCACTCCGGCCACTAGGCCTTCCGAAACGACTGGACCTTCCGAACGACTGGGCTTCCCGCGCGAGCGGGGCCGCCCAGGCGAAAGAGCCCGCCGGCGCTGAGGTGCGCCGGCGGGCCCTTTCTTTTCGGCAGGCCGACGCCCCGTGCCTAGGCGCCGGCGCCCCCTCCGGGATGGATCAGTCGGCCGCGACCGCCAGGGCCGGGTCGAGCGGGCGGTCCGGCCCGGGCTCGCCGTCGGGCTCGGCCACGACCTTCGGCGTGTGCAGGCCGATCGCCGCGAGCACGACCAGTCCCGCCGCGACGACCACGCCGATGCCGGTGCTGACCCGCATGCCGGTCACGAACGCTTCGTTGGCCAGGTTCAGCAGCGCGGCGGCGGTGTCCGCGGGCAGGTCCGCGGCGGCCGCGACCGCGCCGCCGAGGGTGTCTCGCGCGGCCGAGGCGGCCTCGGGGGTCACGCCCGCCGGCAGCGTGTCGAGCCTGTCCCGGTAGATCGCGACGCCGATGCTGCCGAACGCCGCGATGCCCAGCGCACCGCCGAGTTCGGCGGCCGTCTCGGAGATGCCCGACGCGGCCCCCGCCTTCTCCGGCGGCGCCGAGCCGACGATGAGCTCGGTGGTGAGGCCGAACACCGGACCGAGGCCGAGGGAGATGATCACCGACCCGACGACCACGACCGCCAGGCCGCCGTCGGCTCGCACGCCGAGCAGCACCGCGAGACCGACCACCGCGACGCCGAGACCGCCGGTGACCAGCGGTTTCACCCCGACCCGCCCGACGATCCGCGGGGTGAGCTGCGAGGTCAGGACGAACCCGATCGCTCCCGGAACACCCCAGGCGCCGGCCTCCAGCGGGGAGAGGCCGAGCACGAGTTGCAGGTACTGGAAGACGAAGATGAAGTACCCGATCATCACGAAGATCGCGAAGAAGTTCACCGACAGCGCGGCGTTGAACGCGCGGACCTTGAACAGCGACACGTCGATCATCGGGTCGCTCAGGCGCTGCTGGCGGTAGACCCACGCGACGCCGACGAGCAGGCCGCCGCAGATCGCGGCGGTCGCGGTGTGGTTCACCCCGTGCGTCGCGATGTCCTTCAGGCCGTAGACGACGCCGAGCGCGGCGACCACGGACATGACCGCGCTGGCCAGATCCAGCCGCCCCGCGTTCGGGTCGCGGTACTCGGGGAGCACCTTCGGCCCGAGGACGAGCAGTGCGCCCATGACCGGCAGGGCGAGGAGGAAGACCGAACCCCACCAGAAGTACTGGAGCATCGCGCCTCCGACGATCGGGCCGATCGCCGAACCGGCGGAGAACGCGCCGATCCACGCGGCGATCGCCAACGACCGCTGCTTCGGGTCTTCGAACATGTGGAAGATCAGCGACAGCGTCGACGGCGCCAGGGTGGCGCCGGAGATTCCCAGCAGCGCCCGGCTGAGGATGAGCATCTCCGCGCTGGTGGAGAACGCCGCGAGCAGCGAGGTGGCCCCGAACGCGGCCGCGCCGATCATCAGCAGGCGCCGCCGCCCGAGCCGATCGCCGAGGCTGCCCATCAGGATCAGCGCACCGGCAACCATGAAGCCGTAGACGTCGATGATCCACAGCAGTTGGGTGCTGGAGGGCTCGAGGTCCCGGGAGATCTCGGGCACGGCGAGGTGCAGGACCGTCAGGTCCATCACGTAGACCAGGGCGGCGAGCAACAGCACCGCCAGCCCGACCCACTCCTTGCGGCCGGCGAGCCTCGGCTCGACGCCCGGTGGGCTGGTGTGCATCACGTGGGTACCCCCTGGTTGAACGCGCCTTCGTGGAACATCGTGCTAACCGGGACCGATTCCCGCATCCGAATTCATCGGTACCGGCGAGTGGACGTGAACCGACCGTTCCCTCGGCGTAACGCTCGACCCGGCATGGCAGTCCTATCGCGCGGGTACGACAGAAACCGAATCGCGATCGCCCCGGCGCGCCCGGCGGGCGCGGTCGCGAGCCACCCGCCGAAATCGTCGAGCACCGGGAGCACCGATCGTGACGCTGGCACCGCTTCGTCCGCCCAGCCCGTCCACCGCCGCAGTGGGCGCCACCCGCGCCCAGGACCTCGGGTTGGGCGTCCTGCGAATGGCCTTCGGCCTGCTGATGGCCGGTCACGGCGCACAGAAACTGTTCGGCTGGTTCGGCGGCAGGGGACTCGACGGTACGGCAACCGGATTCGACGGTATGGGCTACAGCCCGCCGCGGATGTTCGCCGGGATTGCCGGACTCACCGAGTTCGGGGCGGGCCTGATGCTCGCCGCCGGGCTGTTCACGCCGCTGGCCTGCGCCGGCGTGATCGGGGTGATGGTCAACGCGATCGCCGTCCACTGGAGCGCGGGGGTCTACAACGACGGCTTCGAACTGCCGCTGCTCTACGCGCTCGGCGCGGTCGGCATCGCCCTGGCGGGGCCGGGTCGCTACGCCCTGGACCGCGGCAGGCCGTGGGGATCGGGCGGGCTGTACTACGGCCTCGGCGCGCTGGCCCTCGGCGCCGGCGGTGCGGCCGTGGTGCTCCTCGGCTTCAAGGGCTGACCCCGGCCGTCTGGACGGGCCCCACCCGAGAGCTGACGGGGCGTCAGTCCGACGGAGGCGCCGGTGGAGTCTGGCGCAGCAGCATGCGGCCCTCGCCGAGCACCGTGGGTCCCTCCGTCGTTCGGACGGCGAATCGCGCGCCGTCCTTCGCGCGCCACAGGTCGACGTGCAGCCTCTGGCCGGGGAAGACCGGGGCGCGGAAGTTCGCGGAGATCTCGCCGACGCCGGCCGGGTCGCCGTCGAGGAGGCGCAGCAGCGCTCGGCCCGCGAACCCGAAGGTGCACAGGCCGTGCAGGATCGGCCGGTCGAAGCCGGCCGCCCGCGCGACGGCGGGGTCGCTGTGGATCGGATTGACGTCGCCGGACAGGCGGTAGAGCAGCGCCTGGTCGGGGCGCGTGGGGTACACGACGGTTTCCGCCGGCGGCCCGTCCGGCCGTTGCGAGACGACCGCCGGACCCCGCTCGCCGCCCCACCCGCCGCCGCCCCCGACGAACCACGTCGAGCGGATGTCGAACAGGGGCCGGCCCGCCGCATCGAGTGCCTCGGTGTCGATCGCGACGACCGCCGCGCGGCCCTTGTCCCACATGTGGGCGATGCGGGCCCGCGTGGTCGCCACTCCCTGCACCGGCAGCGGGGCGTGGGAGCGGACCGAGTGCGACAGGTGCAGCACGCGGGTCCAGTCGATGGGTCCGCAGCGTTCGAGCAGCAGCATGTCGAAGCCGAGCACGACCGGCATGGTCGGCAGCGTCCGCATCGGCACGCCCGCGGTGTTCTCGGTGACGAACTGCAAGTCCGTCGCGCCCACGCCGAGGGCGTAGAGCGCACAGTCCCGCGGAGTCCAGGACACCCGCCGCGGTTCCCCCCGAGACCCCACCGCCGCCGGATCGAGCGCCAACGGTTGCTCCCCGGTTCGGTGTTCGGACCCGCCTCGTCCGAACGGATGAGGGAAGTCTGACCGGTAGTACGTGCGTGTCCCGCACCGGTGGCGCGTCCAAGCCCGTGACACACAACGGGTGTGCAGGCAGGAGCCGGCAAATGTCGAACCGCAGCGAGACCTCCGGACCGCGAATCGTCGCCCGCACGTTCGGCCGCTGGCTGCGCCGCCGGGACGAACGCCGCCACCGCAAGATGCTCGCCGCCATGCTGAGCCCGGGTCGGTTCACCTCGGCGGACATGTACCAGCAGGGCCTGCGCCCGGCCAAGCGCACCCGCTAGGGCAACGGCCAGGTGTGCACGGGCTCGCCCGTGTGCATGTGTTCGAGGTAGACGGCCGTCGTCTCGCGCAGCGCCGCGTCCCGACCGAGCCCGCGGGCCTCGAACCGGTCCAGGGCTGCGATCTGCCAGGACGCGCCGTTGACCCGGTGTGCGCAGCGGGCGTGCACGATGCCGAGCATCTCGTCGCGATCGGCGGCCGACACTCCCCAGGAGTCCAGGCCCGCGGCCGCGATCGGGAGCAGCTCGCGACGCACCAGGTCGACGGCGGGAAGTTCGCCGCGGCCCGGCCAGCGCACGCGCGCGTCGATGCCGTCGCGCGCTCCCGCGCGGAAGTTCGACGTCGCGACGGCGTAGGGCAGGTCTCGCCACACCGGCGTCTCGGCCTCGGCGAGCCCACGCATCAGACCGACGGCGAACGCGACGTTGGCGATCGTGTCCGCAACCGTGGGTCCGGACGGCAGCACGCGGTTCTCCACCCGCAGGCTCGCGAGCCCGTCCGCGACCGCGTACACGGGACGGTTCCAGCGGTAGATCGTCCCGTTGTGCAGACACAGTTCGCTCAGCGTCGGAGCGGTGCCCGAGGCCAGTGCGACGAGCGGGTCCTCGTCGGTGCAGATCGGGAGCAGCGCGGGGAAGTAGCGCAGGTTCTCGGCGAACAGGTCCGTCGCCGAGTCGATCCAGCGCTCGGAGAACCACACGCGGGGCCGCACCCCCTGGACGAGGAGCTCGGGCGGGCGGGTGTCGGTGGACTGTTCGAACAACGGGATGCGGGTCTCTGCCCACAGCCGGCGCCCGAACAGCAGCGGCGAGTTCGCCCCGACGGCCAACTGCACTCCCGCGATCGCCTGGGCGGCGTTCCAGTAGGCGGCGAAATCGCCCGGGGCCATGTCGACGTGGATCTGCGCGGAGGTGCACGCCGCCTCCGGCGCGACGCTGTCGGAGAGCATCTCCAGGGGTTCGGGGCCGTCGAGGTCGAGGTGGATCGGCTCGCCGCGCGCGACCATGATCTGCTCGTTGAGCGCGGCGTACCGGGCGCCGGCGGAGATCGCGTCGGTTCCGGCGTCCTCGCGGCGCAGCGTCGGCAGGATGCCCGCGAGCAGCAGCCGGGTGTCCAGGGTGCGCGCGACGTCGTCCGCCTTGGCGAGCGCCTCGTGCAGTTCGGCGCACATGGCCCCGAGTCCGCCGGCGGACAGGTCGCGCGGAGCGGCGTTGACCTCGATGTTGAACCGGCCGAGTTCGCTCTGCCAGCGCTCGTCGTCGAGGGCCTTGAGCACCGCCTCGTTGTTCGGCGACGGACCGAGGTCCGGCGCGAGCAGGTTCACCTCCAGTTCCAGGCCCACCAGGGGCGTGGACGGGGGAGCGCCGCTCTCCCGGAGCGCCTGTTCCAGCGCGTCCAGACAGCGGCTCAGCTTCTCCCGATGCCGACGCCTGTCGGCGGGGGCGAACTCGACGTTCTCGACCTGTTGTCCCACCGGGCGGCCCTACCCCGATTTCGCCGCTCGATCCCAGCGAAACCGCAGGTGAGGCGCAGAAGGGCGATATAGCCTGGCACGGATGAAGATGCGCGGATTCGTGGCCGGAGTCGGCCTGTGTGCGGTTGCGGTCGGCGTGGCGCCCGGAACGGCCGAGGCCGTCTCGCCGCGGGGAACCTACGTCGCGCTCGGGGACTCCTACACCGCCGCGCCGCTCGTGCCTCCGGCCGCGTCGAAGGCTCCGCCGATCTGCGCCCGTTCGGCCGGGAACTACCCGAACACGGTCGCCAAGGCCCTGGAACTGAAGCTGACCGACGTCTCCTGCAGCGGCGCTCGCGTGGACGACTTCGCCGAGTCCCAGGGCGGGCAGGCGCCGCCGCAGTTCGCGGCGCTGCGCCGGGACACCGATCTGGTGACCGTCGGCATCGGCGGCAACGACGACGGCCTGTTCGCCTCCGTCATCGGCGGCTGCACCGCCGTCTCGCTCAAGGTGCTCACCGGCACGCTCACGCCCTGCAAGGACACCTTCGGGGACCGGTTCGCCAAGAGCATCGCCGCGGACGCAAAGAACATCCGCGCGGCGCTGCGCGAGATCGCGAAGCGTTCGCCGAAGGCGCGGGTGCTGGTCGTCGGGTACCCGTCGCTGCTGCCGACGGACGCGCTCGGGCAGGCGCAGTGCCCCCTTGCCGGGGTGCCGTTCACCCCGGGAGACATCGACTACCTCGACGGCGTCGAACGCCTGCTCAACGCGATGCTGAAGGCCTCGGCGAAGGCCACCGGCGCGATCTTCGTCGACACCTACACCCAGAGCATCGGCCGGGACATGTGCCGCCTGCCGGGCATCCGGTGGATCGAACCGGTGTTCCCGCTGGCGCCGGCCGCGCCGTTCCACCCCAACGCCGACGGCCAGGCCGCCGTCGCCGAGGTCGTTGCGGCCGCCGCGAAGTGAGGCAGTCCTTCGGAGCGCTGGCGCTGCTGCTGACGCTCGGGGCCTGCGGCTCCGGCGGCGAGAACCCACCCGCCGCCGCTTCCCCGCCCGCGGTCTCGCCACCGCCCGCCGCCGCTGCGGTGCGCACCGTCGCCGGTCCGGCCGAACGCACCTGGGAGTCCTCCCTCGACGGCGGCTCCGCCTTCGAAAAGGGCGCCGAGCGCGCGAAGATCTCCGCCGACGGCTCGCACGTGGTCTTCGAAGTCCCCGACGAGACGGGCAACGCCTCCGGGCCGCCGTCGGTCGTCGTGGCGGCGCTGCCGGCCGCCGACTTCGCGGACGTGTGCACCGCCTGTCGCAACCCGCACATCTCCGCCGACGGCTCGCTGGTGGCCTACGAGTCGAAGGAGCCGCAGGCGGGCCTCGGGGACACCGACGATCGCAGCGACGTGTTCGTCAAGGACCTCGAGACCGGCGCCGTGCGCCTCGTTTCGACCGGCAACCCCGCCGAAGGCGTCGGCCACGCGTACCTGCACAGCATGTCCGCCGACGGCACCAAGGTCGCGTTCGTCAGCGACGCCTCCTACGACCCCGACGCTCCCACCAAGCCCGTCGACCCCGCCGGGGCGGCCTGGGAGCACGCCTACGTAGCCAATCTGACGGAGGGTCGGATTCGACTGGTCTCCTCCGGGTCGGCCTACGCCTCCTCCCCGCTGCTGTCCGGCGACGGCGACACCGTCGCCTTCGCCGAATACCGCGACCGCCGGCGGCTCTGGATCCGCGAACTCGCCACCGGCACCGCCTACGACCTCGGGGAGCGTCTGGGCTACGTCCCGCCGAACGGGCTGGCGATCTGGGACTTCACCCCGCCGTCCGACGACGGCGCGCGCCTGGTGTTCTCGGTCGACTCCGACGCCGACCCCGCACGGCGGCCCGCGCGGTCGGCGACGCCCGCGGGCGGTGGACTGTTCCTGGCCGACCTGCGCACCGGGCAGACGTTTCGGGCGCTCGGGCCGGAGGAGGGCTCCGCCTATCCCGCCGCGTACCTGCTGGACATGGACGCCGCGGGCCGGCGGGTGGTGTTCGCCGCCGCGAACGAGGTGCACCTGCTCGACCTCGCCGAGCGCACCGTCCGGCCGCTGTCCCAGACTCGGCCCGACTTCTCCGGCGCCGCGGCCGGCTCGGAGATCGGCGCCTCGATCTCGGCCGACGGCCAGACCGTCGCCTACGACACCGTGTTCCCCCAGGTTGCCGAGGGCCGGGACGTCAACAACTCCTCCGACGTCTACCTCGTCCGGGTGTCGACGGCGGGGTAGGGCGAGGTAGCGCGGCCGCGGCACGTCCCGTGGCCCCGCCTCGACGCTCGACTACCGCCGGTTCGACACCGCACCGCGACTGCGCCGGGCGAACGCGGCCGGCACGGCAACCGCGACCACCAGCACGATCCCTACGCCGACCAGGGCCGGGGTCCCGAGGCCGTCGACCCACCCGGTCACGCGTCCGGAGACGTCGCCGACCGCGTCGATCGGACCGGTCGGAACGCTCCCGCCGCGCTCGAGTTGGATCTCGTACCAGCCGTAGTAGGCCACGTAGGCCCCGGCGAGGATCGCCAGGACCCCGGAGACGGGCGCCACCCAGCGGAGCAGACCGCGCATGCGATCGACCGCACCGGTGCGGGCGGTCGCGACGGCCACCGTCAGGGCACCGAGGACGGTGGTCATGCCCGCGGTGTAGGCCGCGAACACGACCAGGCCGGCGAGCAGCGAATCCGACTCGAAGGTGCTCGAGACCGAGACCAGGAACGCGGGAATCGTGCACGAGAGCGAGACGGTCGCGTAGGAGATCCCGAAGGAGAACATCGAGGCGACCGTGCCGTCGATCTCGCCGCGACTGCGCCGCCCCGGCAGGCGCAGTTTGGGCTGCCAGCCGCGGACGATCGCGACGCCGACCGGGATCAGGGCCAGCCCGACCAGCACCGAGATCCACGGGGTGTACTTCTGGACGGTGACCGCGGTCTGACTGATCAGCAGGCCGGCGACGCCGAAGACGACGACGAAGCCGGCCGCGACGCTGCCCGACACCACCAGTGCCCGCCGGACGGCGGCGGCCCGGCCCCGCGCGGCGCCGTCGGCGAGGAACACCGAGAGGTAGGCGGGCAGCAGCGCGAACCCGCACGGGTTGAACGCGGCGACCGCCCCGGCGCTGAAGGCGAAGCCGATCGGGGCGTCGAACACCGCTGGCCTAGCGGGCGTTCGCGGCGGCGAGGATCGCGGCCTCGTCGAACGTGCGGAAGAAGCGCTTGACCTCCTTGCCCTCGCCGTTCAGCACGACGACCGTCGGCTGGTTGGTCACCCGATAGTCCCGCCAACTCTTCCCGGAGCGGTCCCACACCATCGCCAGCCCGCCCGTTCCGGTCTCCTTCCGGAAGCCGTAGGCCTGGTCGAGGTCGTCCTGCGCGCCGAGTCCGAGGACCTGAACCTTGGCGCCGTGCCTGGCGGCGAAGTTCACGACCTTCGGCGCCTCCGCCTTGCAGAACGGGCAGTGCGGCGCCCAGAACCACAGCAGGATCGGCTTGCCCGCCACGGCGAGCGAACGCAGGTTGACCCGCTGCCCGTCGGCGAGGCGAACCACCTCGACGTCCGGCAAGGCGTTCTGCCGGCTCGCATCCGCGGACGCGACGGTCTGCTGCCCGCCGCCGAGGCGATCGGTCCGGCCCGAAGAGGCGTGCGCGGACCCCGCGCCCGCGATCAGTACGGCTGCCGCGGCGGCGGCGGCGAACCAGCGTCCTCGCACGGGAAACTCCCAGGTTGTCGGTGTCGGGGCTTCACGGTAGAAGCGGACCGCGACGGGGAACAGACCGCCGCCCGGGGGCACACCGAACCGTAAGAACTCCCCGGCGGCTGTGCGTGCCCCGGCCCGCCGCGTGCGCGTGACCGACTGGGTGATGGAGAAGTCGGCGCTCTGGGAGCTTCCGCAGTCGCCGGACTGTCGGGGCTCGTCGAGCACCGGCCCACCGTGCTGCCCGGCGATCGGGACCTCGAGCGAATCGGGTCCGTCGACGCGATCGACCCGTCGTCGAGCGGCTGCGGCTCGGGCGACCGGATTCGGGCCGACCCGGCGGGCCGCGGACTACCCTGTGTCCATGCAGTCAGCGGCGCGGCTGGAGCAGTACCGGGTGCTCGTCGTGGACGACGACGAGCAGGTCCGGACCCTCGTCGCGTGGCAGCTCGAGGCCGAGGGGTTCGGCGTCACCGGCGCCGCGGACGGCGCCGCGGCGCTGCAGGCCGTCGAGGCGGACCCGCCGGACCTGATCGTGCTCGACCTGTCGATGCCGCACGTCGACGGCCTCGACGTGCTGACGCGGCTGCGCCGCACCAGCAGGATTCCGGTCATCGTGCTCACCGGACGCAGCGGGGAGACCGACCGGATCGTCGGGCTCGACCTCGGCGCCGACGACTACCTCGTCAAGCCGTTCTCGCCCGGCGAACTCGCCGCGCGGGTGCGGTCGGTGCTGCGCCGCGCCACCCCCGAGGCGCCGTCGAACCGCCTGGAGTTCGGAGCGTTGGCCATCGACACCACCACCCGCGAGGTGCACCTGGCGGGGACGGTCGTGGAACTGACCGCCAAGGAGTTCGACCTGCTCGCGTTCCTCGCGCGGGCCCCGCGCCAGGTCTTCACCCGCGAGCAGCTCCTCAAGCGGGTGTGGGGCGCGGTCGGGGAATGGCAGGACTCCGCGACGGTGACCCAGCACGTGCACCGCCTGCGCCACAAGCTCGAGGCCGACCCAGGACATCCGCGGTGGCTGCGCACCGTCCGCGGCGTGGGATACCGGTTCGAGCCGTGAGCACCGATCCGGATCCCGGCGCCACCGTCGTTCCCCTGTGGGGTTCGACGGGGGAGTCGATGCACTACGACGTCGGCAGCGTCGATCCGGCGCGCACCGGCGTGGACCACGCGCAGAGCCTGGTGCTGCTCGAGCAGCAGACGACCATCCTGGAACTTCTCGCCGGCGGCGCCGCGCTCGCCGAGGTGCTCACCGCCGTCACCCTCGCACTCGAGAGTCACATGCCCGACACCCGGTGCTCGGTGCTGCTCTACGACGAGGCCGCGCATCGGATGCGCAACGGCGCCGCGCCGAGCCTGCCCGCGGCCTACAACGAGGCCATCGACGGCCTGCCGGTCGGCCCCCGCTCCGGCTCGTGCGGGACGGCGGCGCACCTCGGCCAGCAGGTCGTGGCCTTCGACATCCAAACCGACGCCCGTTGGGTCGGGTATCGGGAACTCGCCGCTCGGTACGACCTCGCGGCGTGCTGGTCGAGCCCGATCCTCGATCGCGACGGCACGGTGCTCGGCACCTTCGCCGTCTACCACGCCGAGCCGCACGTCCCGACCCGCCGCGAGGCGCGCCTGGTGGACCGGTACCGCGACCTCGCGGCCGTCGCCATCTCCCACGCGCGTCTGTGGGGAGCGCTCGCCGAGAGCGAGGAGCAGTTCCGGCGCGCCTTCGCCGACAACGCCGTCGGCATGGCGCTGCTGGACCTGCAGGGCCGGTTCGTGCAGGTGAACCAGGCGATCTGCGACCTGCTCGGCCGCACCGAGGCCAACCTGCTCGGCACGCACTTCGCAGAAGTGACGCACCCTCAGGACGTGGGTGCGAGCGTGGCCGCGTTCGCGCCGCTCGCCGCAGGCGAGGTGTCCAGCGGACACCTGGAGAAGCGGTACCTGCGCGCCGACGGCACCGAGGTGTTCGTCGACATGACCGCCTCGGTCGTACGCGGTCGAGACGGCACGCCACTGCGGATCAGCACCAACATCGTGGACCTGACCTCGCGCAAGGCCGCGGAGACCGAGCGCCGGGCACGGGCCGAGGCCGAGATCGCCCGCGGCGCGGCCGAGTCCGCGAGCCGCGCCAAGTCCGAGTTCCTGTCCACCATGAGCCACGAACTGCGCACGCCGCTCTCGGCGATCGTCGGCTTCTCCGAACTCCTGGAGACCCTCGAGCTCACCGGGGAGCGTCGCGCCACCGCGCTGGGGCACATCGGGCGGGCGGCGCGGCACATCATGTCGATCGTCGACGACGTGCTGGACCTGGCCAAGATCGAAGCGGGCGCCGTCGTGGTCGAGCGGATGCCGGTGCTGCTCGCCCCGCTGATCCGCGAGGCCCTCGAACTGCTCGAGCCGATGGCCGCCGAGCGGTCCGTCGCGATCCGACTGGGGCCCGTCGACGAGGCGCTGACCGTGCTGGCCGATCCGCGCCGCCTCGCCCAGGCGTTGCTGAACGTGCTGTCCAACGCGATCAAGTACAACCGCGAGCGCGGCGTCCTGCACGTCGGCGCCGTCCGGGCGCCGTGGTCGCAGTCCAAGCGGGCGCTCGTCACGGTCCGGGACACCGGCGAGGGCATCTCGGCCGAACTGCAGAGCCGCCTGTTCACCCCGTTCGACCGACTCGGTGCCGAGGCGCGCGGGTCCGCGGGCGTCGGACTCGGCCTGGTGGTCACCGACCGGCTCGTCGCCGCGATGGGCGGAACCCTCGAACTCGACTCCCACGAGGGCGTCGGAACCACGGTGCGCATCGCCCTCGACGCGGTGCCCGCCGCAGCGGTGGCGCCGCCGACCCGGACGCCGCGCCCCACGCCGTCGCGGGACCGCACCCGCGGCCGGGTGCTCTACATCGAGGACGACGCCGCGCACCGCGCCCTCGTCGGCGAGGTTCTCGCCGCCCGGCCCGGCGTGGAGCTGACGGCCGTCGGCGGCGGCTTGGAGGGCCTGACGGCGCTGCGCGAGGCGCCCTACGACCTCGTGCTGCTCGACCTCGACCTTCCCGACCTGCGCGGCGAGGAGGTCCTCGCGGCCATGGCCGCCGACCCGGCTCTGGCCGTCGTGCCGGTCTGCGTCGTCTCCGGCCGCACGCCCGCCGTGACCGGCGTCCGGCACCTGCCCAAGCCCCTCGAAGTGCGCGCGCTGCTCGCCACCCTCGACGAACTCGTCGGAACCGGCTGAGTTAACGGGGATTTGACCGCACCGTGCGGATCGGGTGAGCGGCCGGACGCAGACTGCGGCCCGTGACGCTTGTGCCAGAGCACGAAACGATCGCCGTCGCTGCTGTGGTTGCGGCCAACTACCCGGTGCGGACCCGGGCAGTACAGTCGGACACCTGACGACCCGTCACCACCATGCGGAGGACCTCGAACGATGGAGTTCAAGGAAGCTGTCGGCACCCGGCGGACCATTCGGTACTTCCAGCCCTACCGGCCGGTGGAGAAGGCGAAGATCCAGAAGATCCTCGAGGCCGCCCGGCTGCAGAGCCAGCACGGCAACGCCCAACTCGTCCGCAAGGCCGTCGTGGTCACCAAGGGCGAGACCCCCGACGACATCCGCGGCGGCCTGGTCGACGCCCTCTACAACCAGCCGCAGGCCGCGCAGGCCCCGGTGGCGATCGTCTGGGTGCAGGACATGGCGGGCTGGAAGCCGCTGCGGGAGAACTACGTGCAACTCGTGGAGACCCTTGCGCTGCCGTCCAGCTACGGCTGGACCGAGGAGTTCATCGACAGCACCGTGCTGCAGACCGAGGAGTTCAACGCCGCGGTCAGCGCGAACGCCCAGTTCGGGGAGTGGCTCACCGCGTTCGAGTGCGGCCTCGCCGTCGGCTCGGCGCTGCTCGCCGCCGTCGACGAGGGTCTCGGCACCGGCCTGATCACCGGCCGGCGCGAGGAGATCAAGAAGCTGTTCAACATGCCCGACAGCGTCACCCCGACCCAGGTCCAGCTCGTCGGGTACGCCGCGGAGAACCTCGACGGCGGCGGCGCCCGCCCGCGCCCGGACTTCGGCGACCTCTACTTCGCCGACACCTGGGGCAACCCGCTCCCGCGCGACCCGAAGGTCGTCGAGGAGCTCACCGCCGCCAAGCTCCTGCAGCCGGAAGCGCCCCTGCCGTGGCGCAAGGCCGAGATGCGCGCCCTCGCCGGAATGTTCGGCCTGCCCGACTAGGAAGCGTCCCGCGAATGACTGTGGGGGATGACAACCCCCACAGTCATCGGGGGCGGGCGGGGTTCAGCCCGCGTTGACCTTCGGCAGGATCTCCTCGGCCAGGCGCTTCATGTCGTCCATGGACTTCGACGTCGGGACGTCGCGGAACGGCGGCCAGATCATCGGCATGTCCAGGCCCGCCTCGGCCAACCGCTTGAGGCTGTCCTCGATCTGTTGCGCCGTCCCGATCAGGATGTTGGACGCCTTGCCGTTGTCCGACTGGTCGGTCTCGGTGTCGGTGATCATGAACCACATCATGCTGGAGACGTCGAGATCGTCGATGGAACGGCCGACCTTGTCCAGTTCCGCGGCGATCGGGACGCGCCACTCCTGCAGTCCCGCGGGGGTGTCCTGAATGCCGATCCAGCCCGCCAGGTTGTACTTCGCGATCCGCTTGGCGGAGATCTCCGGGTTCTTCAGGCCGCTGAAGTAGATCGGCGGGCCGCCCTGCTGCGCGGGCTTGACGCCGAAGCCGCACGGGCCGAAGTCGGCGAACTCGCCGTGGTACTCGAACAGGTCGTTGTCCCAGGCGCCACGGAAGATGTCGAGGGTCTCGCGGACGTGCGCGTGCCGCCGGGCGAAGTTCGCTCCACAGGCCTCGAACTCCTCGACCATCCAACCCGAGCCGATGCCGACGTTGAGCCGGCCGCCCGACATCTGGTCGACGGTGGCGAACTCGGTGGCCATGACGGAGGCAGAGCGGTACGGGGTGTTGATGACGCTCATCCCCATGCGGATCTTCGTGGTCTTGGCGAGCAGATACGGGATGAGCGGCCAGCCCTGGTAGAAGTCCCCGCGCGAGTTGACCGGGATGCCGTGCGGGAGGCCGTCCATCATCCCGAAGCTGTACTTCAGCTCCTCGCGGTCGTTCGACTCCGGCACGATCACGCGGTCGACGGCCCAGACCGAGTCGAAGTCGAGCTGCTCCGCCAGAAGCGTGAGGTCTACGAGTTCCTTGGGCGTCACGACGTCCCGGAGATTCGGCAGGAGCAGTGCCAGTCGCATGGAGGGATTCCCTTCTGAGTGCCGAGGCCACGTCGCGTCGACAGGTGTCCATCGTCATCCCTGCGCGCGACGGCGACAATGGAGGAAGCTCCACAACAATTCGTGTCAGAGCAGAGGTCTCTCTACTGGATGGGCGTGCGTCGCAGGGACCAGTACTGGATCGCCCACCAGACCTCGAAGGTCGACTCCAGATCCGCGAGATCGGCGCCGGTGAGGCGACGGTACTTCTCGAGCCGTTGGCGCAGCGTGTTCTGGTGCACCGACAGGGCCGCGGCGCCGCGGGCGATGTTCGCGCCGGAACCCAGGAAGGTGCGGATCGAATCCAGCAGCGCGTCTCCGCCCGGCACGGCGAGGACGGGTGCGACGTAGCGGGCGTAGAGGGACTCGCCGAGTTCGCCCTCCTCGACCACCGCCACCCGGATCCCTAGGTTGGACTGGTCGACGATCCCGGAGCGGCGGAAGCGGATGGCGACGGTGAGCAGGCGGGAGGCCTCGCTCCAGGCGTGCGACAGGCCTCCGAGGTGCACCGGCTCGCTCACGGCCGCGACGCCGTCGAAGTCGGGCAGGGACGGACGCACGGACAGGATCGCGGCGACGTCGCCGTCGACCGGCCCGGCCAGCACGCCGGACTGCCGCCGGGAGCGGGCGGCGGCCTCGAGCATGCGCAGGGCCGCCGTGGCCGACGGAACCGCGGCGCGCAGGACCCAGTAGTCGCGGTCGGGAACGAGTCCGTAGGCCGCGGCGGCCTTGGTGAGCGGCTCGCCCGCGAGGGCGCCGGACAGCACCCGGGCAAGGAAGGTGATGCGCTGCTGCTCCTCGCGTCGCGTGACCTCCACGTCGATCTGCCGTCTGGCCGCCACGAGTTCGGTGGACAGTTCGTCGGTGAGCTCCCACAGTTGCTGCACCGTGCGGAGCGTGACCTCCAGCGGCACGTCGGCCGCCCCGCTGCACTCGACGACCGCGTCGCGGAGCACGCCCATCACGAGCCGATAGGCGGCGACGACGTCCTCGGTCGGCACGCCCTGCAGGGCGCGCTGGCGGCCGGACTCCCGCTCGTCTTCGACGACCTCGGTCGGCAGGCCCGGCTCGCCGCGGAGCATCGCGACGACGCGCACGACGTTGCGCCGCGAGGACCGGGACAGTGCCTCGCGCGGCAGTCGTCGGTAGGACCGGATGGCCTTGAGCTCCTCGACCTGACGTCGAGTCAGCTCGTCCGCGAGGCTCTCGAGGGCGTCGGCCACCGGGGCCATCAGCGCGTGGTCGCCCGAGTGGAGCACCCGTCTCACCTTCACCGCCCTCGCTGGAGGAATCTACATGCCCGTGGCCGGGATTGTAGAGACGTCTCCGTTGCTGGGTCTGGCCGGCGGGACGAATGATGAGGACATGAACATCGCCACGCTCCTCGAGCACGCGGGCGTCGTCCACGGCGCGCGCACCGCCTTCGTGTTCGGCGAGGACGCTCGGACCTACGCCGAGTCCTCGGCCCGGGCGCAGGCCATCGCCGCCGGTCTGCTCGCCCTGGGCGTGCGGAGCGGGGACCGGGTCGCGCTCTACCTGCGCAACTGTCCCGAGGTCCTCGAGACGATGTTCGCCACCTGGCGCATCGGCGCGATCGCCGTGCCGCTGAATGCGACCTACACCGCCGACGAACTCGACTACCACCTGCGCGATTCGGGCGCGGCGCTCGTCGTCACCGACGTCGACGGGGAGACGAACGCGCAGAAGGTGGCGACGGTCCCGGTCGTCGTCGCGGGCGACGACCGTCCGGACGGACTCGAGGACCTGATCCGGACCCACGCCCAGGTAGCGGTACCGATCGCCGACGTCGCCTCGGAGGACGTCGCGTGGATCGGGTACACCTCCGGGACGACCGGCCGGCCCAAGGGCGCGATGAACTCCCACCGCGCGCTGCTGGCGCAGGCCATGAGCACCCTCGCCGACGTGCAGCTGCTCACCACCGAACACGTGACCATGCACGCGGCGCCGCTCAGCCACGGCAGCGGATACAACGCGATCGCCTACGTCGCCAAGGGCTGCACGCAGGTCATCCACCAGGCGTGGGGGTTCGACCCGGCGCTGTTCTGCGAGCAGGTCGAGCGGTACCGGGTCGCCGCGATGTTTCTGGTGCCCACTCAGATCAACATGGTCGTCGCCCACCCCGACGCCCGCACCCGCGATCTGTCGAGCCTCGGCTGGATCATGTACGGCGGGGCGCCGATGTACCGCGAACACCAACGGCGCGCGCTCGAAGTGCTCGGCCCGGTGCTCGTGCAGATCTTCGGACAGACCGAGTCCCCGATGTCCGGGACGGTCCTGCCCCGCGAGGAACACGAGTTCGCCGACGACGACTCGCGTGCCCACTCCGTCGGCCGGCCCAGGCTGGGGAACGAGATCGCGATCCTGGACGCGGAGGACCGGCCCGTCGCGGCCGGCGAGTCGGGCGAGATCTGCATCCGCGGCGCGACGCTGATGAACGGCTACTGGCAGCGGCCCGAGGAGACGGCGACCACCCTGCGGGGCGGATGGCTACACACCGGCGACGTCGGAAAGCTCGACGAGCACGGCTACCTCCACATCCTCGACCGACTCAAGGACATGATCATCACCGGCGGGCTCAACGTGTACCCGCACGAGATCGAAGACCTGCTCACCGCCCACCCGGGCATCGCCGAGGCCGCCGTCATCGGCATCCCCGACGAGAAGTGGGGCGAGGCGGTGCACGCGGTACTCGTGGCCTCCGACCCCGCGCTGGACGCCGCCGCCGTCATGGCCTACGCCCGCGACCTCCTGGCCGGCTACAAGCGCCCCAAGTCGGTGGAGTTCCTCGAGGACCTGCCCAAGACCTCCTACGGAAAGATCGCCAAGCGCGAACTCCGCGACCGGTACTGGGCCCACCTCGACCGTGCGGTCTGAGGGGCGGCGATGAGCGACGCGTGGATCGCCGGCACCGGCATCACCCCGTTCGGGCGCACGGACCGGTCCCTGCCCGACCTCGCGGCGGCGGCCGTCGCCGAGGCGCTGGCCGACGCGGGCCTGCAGCCACGCGAGGTCGGGCTCGTGCTGTTCGGCAACGCCGCCGCGGGTCTGCTGCAGGGTCAGGAAATGATTCGCGGTCAGGTCGCGCTGGCCGGCACGGGACTGCTCGGGGTCGGGATCGTCAACGTGGAGAACGCGTGCGCGTCCGCCTCCAGTGCCCTGTTCCTGGCCGTGCAGGCCGTCGCCGGCGGGATGGACGTCGTGCTCGCCGTCGGCGCCGAGAAGCTCACCGTCGGCGGCAACCTGCGCGCCTTCGGAGCCCTGGCCTCGGCCACCGACACGATCCGCCTGCCGGAGATGCGCGCCCTGGTCGGGCAGACGACCCTGGGGATCGTCCCGGAGGGCGGACCCGTCGACGTCTCGTCCTCACCGCTCATGGAGCACTACGCGGCCAAGTCGGCGGAGTACCTCAAGGCCTCCGGGGGAGAGGTCGCCGACCTCGCCCGGGTCGTCGTCAAGAGTCGCGCCGGCGCGGCCCACAACCCGATCGCCCAGTTCCGCGCCCCGACGACGATCGACGAGGTCCTCGCCGCCCGGTCCATCTCCGACCCGTTGACCCTGCCGATGTGCTCGCCGATCGGCGACGGGGCGGCCGCGGTCGTCGTCGTCTCCGAGCGGGTCGCTCGCCGATTGGGGGCGACGGTGAAGGTGCGGGCGTGCTCCCTGGTGTCGCACGAGCCGGGCAACGGCACTCCCGCGGCGCACGCCGCCCGGATCGCCTACGAGCGGGCAGGCGTCGGCCCGGCGGACATCGACGTCGCCGAGGTGCACGACGCCGCCGCCGGCGCGGAGCTGTGGCTGCTGGAGGACCTGGGCCTGCACTCGCCGGACGGCGTGATCGCCGATCTGCGGTCCGGGCGCACGTCCCTCGGCGGGGCGACGCCGGTCAACGCCGGTGGCGGCCTGCTCTCCCGCGGCCACCCCGTCGGTGCCACGGGCACCGCCCAGATCTCGGAACTGGCGGATCGGTTGCGCGGCCGCTCCGGCGGACGGCAGGTCCCGGCGCGGCTGGCGCTGGCCCAGAACGGTGGCGGTGTCTTCCACGGCGAGGAGGCGGTCGTCGTCGTGACGGTGCTCGAGGCCGTCGGCGGGTGAGGGCGCCAATCCGGAGCCGCACCACCCGACCGCGGACCGAGCGGGTAGCTTGCGGAGGTGATCGTCGGCCTCGGCGGGGGAATTGGAGCGGCCCGGCTCTGGCGCGCCCTGGTTCGGCAGGTCGAGGACCTGACGATCGTCGCGAACACCGGCGACGACTCCTGGATGTACGGGCTGCGGGTCTGCCCGGACCTCGACACCGTCTCCTACGCGCTGACGGACCGTCAGGACGTCGAGCGCGGCTGGGGTCTGAAGGGCGAGAGCTGGCGCTGCATGGACGCTCTGCGTTCCCTGGGAGCCGATCCGTGGTTCGGTCTCGGCGACACCGACCTCGCGACGCACCTCTACCGAACGGGGGCCCTGCGGGCCGGGGCCGCCCTCTCGGAGGTGACCGCGGACCTGTCGGCGGCCACCGGGCTCCCCGCTCGGTTGCTGCCGATGACCGACGACGAGGTCGAGACCCACGTGCGCCTGGCCTGCGGGACGGTGCACTACCAGGACTTCTACGTGCGCCGGGCCGCCGCCGACGCCGTGCTCGGCGTCGAGTACCGCGGCGCCGAGACTGCCCACCCGGCGCCGGGAGTGCTCGAGGCCATCGCCGAAGCCGAGTTGATCGTGCTCGGTCCGAGCAACCCCGTGGCAAGTCTGGGCGCGATTCTGAGCGTGCCGGGGATCCGGAACGTCCTTCGCGCCGCGTCTGCTCCGGTTGTCGCGGTCAGCCCCATCGTCAACGCCGTCGCGATCGTGGATCCGGGGGAGGCGCGCCGGGCGGCCAGTCGGGCGGCGCTGCTGGCGTCGCTCGGACTGGCGCACACGCCCGCCGCGGCGGCGGGTCTGCTCGCCGATGTCGTCGACGTTTTTGTGCTGGACCACAATGACGACTACCTCGAAGACGCCCTTCCTCCAAAGACGGAGGTAGTCCGGGCGCCTACGCTGGTGGATCGGGACGGCAGGTTCCCGGCCGACCCCGTCCAGGGACGCAATCTGGTGGATCTGGTGTTGGGCCTTCGGACAGACCGCGCACGGACAGACCACGCACAGGCAGACCGCACCCGGACAGACCACGCACGGACGGAGCCGCGATGACGTTGACCCTCCCCGAGGCGTCGCCGAACTCGACCGAGATCCGGCGCGCGCTGCGCCGGGCCCGGGACGGTGCCACGGTGTCGGTGGACGAGACGCGGGCGCTGCTCGCCGCTCGCGGCGAGGACCTGGTCGATCTCATGGCCACGGCCGCGCGGGTGCGGGACGCGGGCCTGCTCGCGGCCGGGCGGCCGGGCGTGATCACGTACTCGCCCAAGGTCTTCGTCCCGATCACCAAGCTCTGCCGGGACCGGTGCCACTACTGCACGTTCGTGGTGACCCCGGGGCAGCTTCGCAACGAGGGCAGGGCCCCGTTCCTGTCCGTCGACGAGGTGCTGGAGATCTGCCGGGCCGGCGCGGCCGCCGGGTGCAAGGAGGCCCTGTTCACCCTGGGCGACCAGCCCGAGGACCGCTGGCCGGTCGCCAAGCAGTGGCTCGACGAGGCCGGCTACGACTCGACCCTGGACTACGTCCGGGCCCTGGCGATCCGGGTGCTCGAGGAGACCGGGCTGCTGCCGCACCTCAACCCCGGCGTCATGACGTGGCAGGACCTCGCGCGGCTCAAGCCCGTCGCCCCGTCGATGGGGATGATGCTGGAGAGCACCGCCACGCGCCTGTTCACCGACAAGGGCGGCCCGCACTACGGGTCCCCGGACAAGGACCCCGCGGTCCGGCTGCGGGTGCTCGAAGACGCCGGGCGCCACAACGTCCCGTTCACCACGGGCCTGCTGATCGGGATCGGGGAGAACCTGACCGAGCGCGCCGAGTCGATCTGGGCCATCCGCAAGGTCGCGCGCGCCTACGGGCACATCCAGGAGACGATCGTCCAGAACTTCCGCGCCAAGCCCGACACGGCGATGCGCTCGTGGCCGGATGCGGAGGTCGAGGAGTACCTCGCCGCCGTCGCGACGACCCGCGTCGTGCTCGGTCCGAAGGCCCGGGTGCAGGCGCCGCCGAACCTGTCCGCGCCGCAGGACCTCGCGCCGCTGCTCGCGGCGGGCGTGGACGACTGGGGCGGCGTCTCCCCGCTGACCCCCGACCACGTCAACCCCGAGCGGCCGTGGCCGGCGATCGACGTGCTCCGTCGCGCGACCGAGGAAGCCGGGTTCACCCTCGCCGAGCGCCTCACCGTGCACCCGGAGTACGTCAGCGCCGGCGAGCCGTGGATCGACCCGCGGGTGCTCCCGCACGTGCGCGCGCTGACCGACCCGGCGACCGGTCTGTCGTTGCCGGGTCCGGTCGCCAAGGGGCTGCCGTGGCAGGAGCCGGACCCGTCGTGGGGCACGGACTCCTCGGGCCGCGCGGACCTGCACACCGCGATCGACTCCGAGGGTCGCCTGACCGAAACCCGCTCGGACTTCGACGCCGCCTACGGAGACTGGGACTCCGTGCGCGAGGAGGCCGCGCGGATCGCCGCCGACGAGGACCTCCGCTACGGGACCTCGGCCCGTGGCCTCCCCGGCCAGCCCGCAGGAGGGCCGACCGGGATTGCCACGGGCCGAGAGGCGGAGGTTGCGGACGGCCGGAGCGCCCCGGAGCGCCTCGACGGCGAGGTGCGCGAGGCCCTGCTGACGGCCGAGGAGTCGCCCGCCGATCTGACGGACGATCAGGCGCTCGCGCTGATCACCTGCGAGGGTCCCGCACTGGCGGCGCTGCTCGATCTGGCCGACCGGATCCGCCGCGACGTCGTCGGCGACGAGGTCACCTACGTGGTGAACCGGAACATCAATTTCACCAACGTCTGCTATACCGGCTGCCGCTTCTGCGCCTTCGCGCAGCGCCGCACCGACGCGGACGCGTACTCCCTTTCCCTTGCGGAGGTGGGAGATCGGGCCGCGCAGGCGTGGGACCTCGGGGCCACCGAGGTCTGCATGCAGGGCGGCATCGACCCGGACCTGCCGGGCACCGCGTACTTCGACATCGCCGCCGAGGTGAAGCGCCGCGTCCCCGGCATGCACGTGCACGCGTTCAGCCCGATGGAGGTGCTGAACGGTGCGACCCGCACCGGCCTGTCGATCCGCGAGTGGCTGACCGCGGCGAAGGAAGCGGGTCTGGACACGATTCCCGGCACCGCCGCGGAGATCCTCGACGACGAGGTCCGCTGGGTCCTGACCAAGGGCAAGTTGCCGACCTCGGCGTGGATCGAGGTCGTGACGACGGCGCACTCGCTCGGCATTCGTTCGAGTTCGACGATGATGTACGGCCACGTCGACACCCCACGGCACTGGGTCGCGCACCTCAAACTCCTCGCGCAACTGCAGGGCGAGACCGGCGGGTTCACCGAGTTCGTGCCCCTGCCGTTCGTGCACAACTCCGCGCCGATCTACCTCGCCGGCGTCGCCCGCTCGGGGCCGTCGCAGCGCGACAACCTCGCCGTCCACGCCATGGCGCGCCTGCTGCTGCACGGGCGCATCGACAACATCCAGACCTCCTGGGTAAAGCTCGGCACCGAGGGCACCCAGGCGATGCTCCGCGCCGGCGTCAACGACCTCGGCGGCACGCTGATGGAGGAGACCATCTCGCGCATGGCCGGCAGCGAGCACGGCAGCGTGAAGACGCCCAGGGAGATCGAGGACATCGCCACGGGCATCGGCCGCCCCGTCCGCCAGCGCACCACGTCCTACGGCCCCGTGCCCGCCGAGCGCACGGCCCTGTCCCACCAGGCCTTCCTCGCCCCGCCGAAGCTGCTACCCCTCGCCCCCGCATAACGCAATACAGCACCTGCGCACGTCATCCTCAATGGGTGTTCGCGCGCCCCGTTTGTCCCGGTTTGTGGAGCCGTTTCGGCTGACACGGTGGGGAGAAAGTCGGTGGTCGAACCGTCGCGGAACTCGGCGCTCGCGGCGCTCGAGGCAGAAGAGGCCGAGAACCGCGAGCGGATCGCCGCGCTTGCCGACGATCTGCGCCAGTACGACGCCGCCGTCGCGTCCTCGACCGACGACGAGCACGACCCCGAGGGCTTCACGGCCTACGACCGGGCGCGCACGAGGGCGATTCTCGACGCGGCCCTCGCGCACCTGGCGGAGATCGAGTCCGCCCGCGAGCGCCTGAGCGCGGGCACCTACGGCGTCTGCGAGAAGTGCGGGCAGGCCATCGCCCCCGCGCGGCTCGAGGCCCGCCCGACGGCGCGCACCTGTATCGGGTGTGCCTAGACGCTCCATCCTCTGCGGGCGCGTGGGGCTTTCCGGCGCCGTCGATGGCCCCACACGCCGCCAGAGGACGGGCCTTGGGCGCGCAAGAGGCCCGAAAGATGGGCAGGATGGGGGCGTGGAGGCGCCTCGACCGATGTTGGCCACCGCCGGCGCGTTGCCCGGACCCGCCGACGAGGAGCGTTACGCCTTCGAGATGAAGTGGGACGGGTATCGCACCCTCGTTGCCGTGGGTGGCGCCTCGGTGCGGCTGTGGTCGCGGACCGCGCGGGACATCACCGCCACCTTCCCCGAACTCGCGGGGCTGGCCGCGGCGCTGCCCGAGGACACGGTGCTCGACGGCGAGGTCGTCGCCTTCGACGACACCGGCCGGGTCAGCTTCGGCGCGCTGCAGCGGCGCGACCGGGGGCAGCGGGCACGGATCGCCTGGCTCGGCTTCGACGTCCTCCGGCTCGCGGGCCGGGACCTCGTCGCGCGGCCGTGGACGGAGCGACGGCAGGCCCTGGAGAGCCTGGAGTTGAACGGACCCTTCTGGCAGGTCCCGCCCTACCTGCCCGGCGCAGGCGCCGAGGCGCTCGAGACGAGCCAGAGCGCGAAGCTCGAAGGCGTCGTCGCAAAACTCCTGACCTCCCGTTACGAACCAGGCAAACGCACCCCGGCGTGGATCAAGGTCAAGCACGTCGCCGCGCAGGCCGTGGTGATCGGCGGGTGGCGTCCCGGCCGTGGCGGGCTGACCGGAGGCCTCGGCTCGCTGCTCGTCGGCCTGCCTGCGGGAGGCGCCCTGCGGTACTGCGGACGCGTCGGGACCGGTCTGACCCAGGCAGATCGCGCCGCCCTGCTCGCCCGGCTGGAAACCCTGCGCAGCGGCGAAAACCCCTTCGGTGCAAGCGTTTCGCGGCTCGACGGCAAGGACGCGACGTGGGTGCGGCCCGAGCTCGTGGGGGAAGTCGTCTTCACCGAATGGACCCACGACGGCAAGCTCCGCGCTCCCGTCTGGCGCGGGCTGCGGACCGACGTCGATCCGGCGGGCGTCGTACTCGAGAGTTAGTTAGGCGGCCGAGCGGACCAGGCGGTAGAGCCGCACGTGGGCCTCCGCCGCCGCCCTCCAGGTGTAGGTGGAGGCCAGGGTCATCCCCGCGGCCTGACGTTCGGGGTCCCGCTCGCGCAGCGCCAGGGCCAACTGGCCCGCGAACTCCGACGGCGTCGCCGCGAACCGTGCCGCGGAGCCGAACACCTCCTTCATCACCGGCAGGTCCGAGGCCACGAGCGGTACCCCGGCGGCGAGGGCCTCCAACGCGGCGAGGCCGAACCCCTCGTTGAGGGACGGGAACGCGAAGACGGCCGCCGCGGCCATCAGCGGCGGGAGGTCCTGGTGCGGAATCGGCCCCAGCACGACGGGGGCCAGGTTCAGCTCCTCGGCGGTCGCCTCCCACTCCGCGCGGTAGTCGCGGTAGTCGAAAAGCGTCTCGCCGCCGGCGATCACCAACTTCACGTCCTCGACCGAACGCCGCAGCGCGGCCATCGCGTGCAGCAGATCGATCGAACCCTTGCGCGGCTCGATGCCGCCGACGGTGAACACGTACCGTCCGAGCCTCTTCTTCCAGGCCTCGCGCGCCAGGAGCGCGGCGGGCCCGCGGGAGGCGGCGCGTACGAACCGCTCGCTTTCGACGCCGTTCGCAATCACCGTCGGCGTCCGCCCCCAGCCGGCTGCGACCTGCCCCGCCACCGAAGCCGAGACGCACACCAGCGTGTGCGGCCGGACGATCGCGCGCTCGTGGCAGGCGACGAGTTCGGGGGTGCTGAACGTGTCGAGGTGGTGCACGGTGCGGATGCAGTCCGCGACGGCGTTGGCCGTGATGCAGTCCTGCGCGTGCACGATGTCGTAGCCCTTGGCGTCGAACGCCTCGCGCAGTGCCTCGATCGACCGGGTGACGCGCGGCCCCAACGGTTCGCCGGGCACGTCGAGGACCGGCACGATCTCGACCTTCAGTCTGCTGTGCACCGGACGGAAGAACCCGGTGTCCCCGCCGCGGCCGAGAGTCCAGACCGTCACGTCGTGCCCGGCGGCGATCAGCGCCTCGGCCAGCGCCAGGGTGTGCACGACGCCGCCGCGAGGGCGCGTGGAGTAGGTGAGCAGGGCGATGGACAGGGGGTCGTCGCTCACTGTCGGTAGGCCCCGGGGCGGCGTTCCTTGAGGTGGTGCAGCACTCGACGGGAGCGGGCGACGTCGCCGGAGACGTCGACGTGGGCCGTCGCGATTCCGGCCTTCGCCCAGGTGCGGGCGAGCACGTCTCCGGCGGGGGAGACGACCTTGGCCTGGCCCAGGAAGCGGAGCCCGCCGCTGGTGCCCGTCTGGTTCGCCGAGGCCAGCACGACCTGGTTCTCCGCGGCCCGGGTGCGGTCGTAGAGGTCGAAGAGCCGGGACTGGCGGTCCTCCACCATGCGCGGCGCGCGGTTGGTGACGCTGGTGGGCCACGCGGACAGGCACGCGATCACCTCGGCGCCGTCCAGCGCCAGCGACCGGGCGGACTCGGGAAAGGTCTTGTCGTAGTCGATGAGCATGCCGATCCGTCCGACGGGGGTGTCGAACGCGGCGAAGGTCTCGCCGGCGGAGTAGGCGGAGCCTTCTCCGGCGGGCAGGTGGACCTTGCGATGGCGCCCCAGCACTCCGTCTCCCGATACGCAGATCGCACTGTTGTACCGCCTGCCGTCGCTCGCCTCGCAGTACCCCACGCACACGACCGTCGGCCCGGCCAACGTCGCGACCGCCGCGAGCGCCGAGTGGCCGCCGTCCAACGCCGGAGGCAGGGCGGCGGGATCGGGGTCGGTCAGGTCGCCGAGGTAGCCGCCGAGCGCGGCGTCGGGAAGCACGACGAGGTCCGCGCCCTGCGCCCGCGCGTGGTCGATCAGCGTGCCGATTCGCGTGAGCGCGGCGTCGAGGTCTCGGCCGAACGACGCGGCGACCGCCGAGATCCCGATCAGGCCCATGCGGCGGCCGGCACGTCCGGCACGGACGCCAACCGGCCGTAGGCGTGCGGGCGACGGTCGCGCAGGTGCCCCATGAACCGGCGGGCGGCCTCGAGCGCCGCGTCGACGTCGATCCCGGCGATCGCGAGTCCGGCACCGACGCCGGTGTCGGCGAGGATCTCCCCGCCGGGGCCGACGATCTTCGCGCTGCCGACGAACCGCAGGGCGCCGAAGGTGCCGGCCTGGTTGGCCGAGACCCACACGATCTGGTTTTCCAGGGCCCGGGCGGTGTCGAAGAGGTCGAAGCGCTTCTTCCACCGGTCCTGGGCGATGTCCGGGTCGGCGTTGGTCCGCGAGGTTGGCCACGCCGACATGCAGACGCCGATCGTCGCGCCGTCCATCGCCAGCGTGCGTGCCGCCTCGGGAAAGGCCTTGTCGTAGCAGATCATCATGCCGATCCGCCCGACCGGAGTGTCGAAGGCCTCGAAGCTCTCGCCCGCGGAATAGGTGGCGTCCTCGTTCAGCGGTTGGTGCACCTTGCGGTGCAGGCCGAGCACGCCGTCGCCGCACACCGCGACGGCGCTGTTGAACAGCCGCTCGCCGTCGGACTCGCAGAAGCCGAACGTCACGACCATTTCCCGCGCCTGGTTGGCGATCTGACGGACCGTCGGAGAATCGAAGGCGAACGAGGGCGGAGCGGACTCGCCGCCGTCGAGATTGGCGAGGTACCCGCCGAGCGCCGCCTCCGGCAGCGCCAGCAGGTCGGCGCCCTGTGAGCGGGCGTCCTCGATCAGTGCCGCGATGCGGGCGAGGCACCCGTCGAGATCGCGGTCGAACCCGGCCGAGGCCGCGGCCAGTCGCAGCTCGGTCATCGCCGCACTCCCAGCCGCAGCCACGGACGTCCGCTCAAGGGTGAGCTATGGGTCACGGGTGAGCGGACGCCACGAAGGGTGTACGCGGCGCGTCCGCCGAAGGGTGAGCTATGGGTCACGGGTGGGCGGACGCCACGTGGGGTGGGTGTCATTGGGGGGCCTCCGAGTTGGATCCAGCCGGACCGAGTCCGGTCACTCCGGCGGGGACGGCCGGGGTGAGGGTGCCGTCGGGCCAGCGCAGCGAAACGCCGGCGCCGGCGACGAGCGAGCCGCAGACCGCGGTGGTCGCGGGTTCCGCGCGCAGCGGTGCAGCGCCGGGCGCGGCGGCGGTGAGCATGCCGTAGCCGGGGAAACAGGTGAGCCAGTCGCCGATCGCGGCGCCGTCGGGCCGCGGAACGGCGGCGACGTCGAGCACGGCGCCGCAACCGCTGGCCTCGGCGAGCATGCCGAGGGTGCCGGCGATGCCGGCCATCGAGACGTCCTTGCACGCGGCCGGCTGTGCGTGCGCGGGAGCCGTGAGCATGGCCCGGAGTTCTGCCGCGGAGCGCGAACTGGTGGAGTCCCACTGCCTAGTGCCGTACCCGGGGCGCCACCCGCCGCCGAGGTCGACGGTCAGCGACACCTCGTGGCCCGGCCTCCCGCCGCCGCCGGGCAGCGGGAGACCGGTCCGTCCGAGAGCGGTGACGGCGAGCGAGGCCGCCACCCCGAAGGTCGTGTGCCCGCCGAGGATCGGCACGCCGTACCGCTCCGCGGCGGCGCGCATCCCGGCCAGCACCGGGGCCGCCGCCTCGACGTCGGCAGCGCCGACGGCGTCGAGCAGCCCGACGGGCCGGGCGCCCATGGCGGCGAGGTCGTTGACGTTCACCAGCACCGAGCACCAGCCGGCCCACCACGGGTCGCGCTCGACCATGACGGGCAGGATCGCGTCGCAGGCGGCGACCATGTCCGTGCCCGGCACCGGAGCGCCGTCGTCGCCGACGAACCCGGCGCCGCCGGGCGCGAGGTCGCGCAGCAGCGCTCCGAGCGGGTTCTTGGTCGCGGCGGCCAGTTGGGCGATTCGCTCGATGGGGTAGCGCATCCACACGTGTTCGGGACGCTGGGCGGGCAGCGCGAGGGTCTGCCAGCCCAGGCGGGAGAAGAAACGCAGGTTGCGCGTCTGGACTTCTGCCTCGAAGCGCAGCACGCCCGTCGCGACGGCGTGCGCGCACGCCGCCCGGACGAGTTCCGCGCCCAGCGCCAGGGGGGCGCCGCGGCGCACGACGAGCCGTCCGCCGCGCCACCAGCCGAGGTCGACGTCCGTCGCGGGATGCAGTCGCACCCCGCCCAGGACCTCGCCCTCGGTGGTGCGGGCCACCAGGACGACGGTGCGCGGGTCGGCGTCGGCCTCGTCGCGGTCGTGGGCGTCGAACAGGCCCTGCGACTCGACGAACACCCCGTGGCGCAGGCGGTGGTAGGCGGCGACGTCGCCGTTCTCGGCGCGGTCGATGGCCCAGTCGGCCTTCGGAACGAGTGCGAGCCGGCGCGGTCCGGTGATGACCGAGCCGTCGGCCTCGGGCGCTTCCCGGTAGTGAACCTGATACATCGTCAGGCCCCCGCCGCGGACAGGGCAGAGCACGCGCCGCAGGCCGCGCAGCCGGCCCCCTGGTCGGCGCCCTTCATCTCGGCGGCCTGGAGCAGCCGAGCGACTTCGACCGTGATGCGGTGCACGACCTCGGGCGGGGCGGACTGTGCTCCGTCGCGGTGGGCGAGGGTGCCGGTCATCGGGCGCATCGGCACGACGAACGGATACACGCCGCGCTCGATGAGCCGGGCGGCTCCGGCGACGAGTTCGTCCGGGTCTTCGCCGAGACCGACGAGCAGGTAGGTGGAGACCCTGTTGCGGCCGAAGACGCGAACGGCCTCGTCCCACGCGGCCTCGTACTCGGCCATGGGCACCGAGCCCTTGCCGGGCATCCAGCGCAGGCGGGCGGCGTCGTCGAGGGACTCGACGTGGATGCCGATGCTCGTGGCGCCGGCCTCGTACAGGTCGGTGATCACGGCGAGGTCGCCGGGCGGTTCGATCTGCACCTGGATCGGCAGTCCGGGCACCGCGGCCTGCACGGCTTTGACGCACCGAACGAGGTTGCGGGCGCCGCGGTCCGGTCCGGTGGTGGTGCCGGTGGTCATGACCATCTGTTTGATGCCGTCGAGGCGGACGGCGGCCTCGGCGACCTCGGCCAACTGCGCCGGGGTCTTGGCGGCGATGGTGGACCCGGCGCGCAGCGACTCCTCGATCGAGCAGAAGCGGCAGCGTTGGTCCTCGGCGTAGCGGATGCAGGTCTGCACCACGGTTGTCGCGAGGACGTCCTTGCCGTGCAGCAGGGCGATCTGCCGGTAGGGGATTCCGTCGGCGGTCGTGAGGTCGTAGAACTTCGGCCGACGGACCGGCTCCAGCGACAGGCCGGTCCGTCGGGTCCGATCTCCGACGCGTTCCAGGACCTCCCCGTTCGAGACGAGGAAGGGACTGTTCGGATTGCGGGGGAGGGCCGCGTTGACACCGTCGATCGTGACGTGGCCGTCGTCGCTCGGCCCGGCGCCCTTGCTCCGGGTGACCGGCAGGTCGCCGGCGACCCCGAGCACGGCCAGCTTCACTCGGGTGGCCACCGCGGCTTCGCCGGTGGCGGTCTCGATCGCTTCGGTGCCAACGCGCATGGGTCTGCGCCCCTAGAACATGTAGGTCGAGTTGATGATGGCGCCCTTGCGCGCGTAGTGGATCAGCGCGTCCTGGACGTCGAGGGGGTGGGTCGGGATGACGCCCTCCATGAGGTCCTCCTCCCGGGCGCCGTGCAGCGAGAGACCGAAACGGCAGCAGTAGACCTTGCCGCCCTCCGCGATGAAGGTCTTGAGCGAATCGTTGATGTTGTGCTCGCCGGGGAAGGCGGAGTTGCCGGTGGTCGGAAAGCCGCGCGTGGCCAGGCAGTTCAGCGAGCCGGGGCCGTAGAAGTAGATGGCGGATTCGAAGCCCTTCCGCTGCGCGCGGGTGGCCTGCAGGATCGCGACGAAGCTGACCGAGGACTCGTGCGCGATGCCGTGCACGAGGGTGAAGTAGGTTTCGCCGTTCTCGGCCTGGTAGTCCGGGAAGACCTTGGTGGAGCCGTAGATCGAGGAGCCCTGCGGGAGCGAGGGGTGCGGGATCTCGTCGAGGCTGATCTTCTCGGTGTCGTTCAGGGTGGACGTCATGGCTGGTTGCTCCTTGGGTTGCCGATGGACTGTCAGAACTGCTGTTTCAGGCGTAGAGACGGTCGAAGTTGTCGCGGAAGACCGCGCGGGCGAGTTCGCCGTCGGCGACGACGGCGCGCAGCTTGGCGTACTCCCCGGGCAGGTCGCCCCAGGGCTGGTCGCTGGCGAACAGCACCCGATCGGCGCCGACGCCGCGCCTGTCGATCTCCTCGGCGAGCCAGCGCGGGGTGAATCCGATGGACCAGGACAGGTCGGTGTACACGCGCTTGCCGGCGGTGATCCAGTCGAAGAACCGTCCGCCGACGAGCTTGATGTGGCCGCTCATCCCGCCGCCGAAGTGCACGAGGTGCAGGGCGACGTCGTCGGCGTAGCGGTCGACCAGGGTCGAGATGCGATCGATGTCGGAGGTGGATCCGGGGGAGGTGTGCACGTGGACGACGAGGTTGTGTTCACGGGCGGAGGCGAAGATCTCGTCGAGGCCGGTTCGGCACGCTTCGTCGTCGGGAGCACCGCCGAGCAGGAAGCTGATCTTCAGGGCCCGTACGCCCGGTTCGCCCGCGCTTTCCAGGGCCTGGCGGGTGAGCGCGAGGTCGTCGGCCTTCGGCGAGACCCACAGCGCGGCGCGGATCCGATCGTCCTTGGCGGCCGCCTCGATCACCAGCGGGTTGAGGGAGAAGGCGAGTTCGGGAATCGGGACGCCGTAGTTCGGCATGACCAGGGCGCGCTCCACGCCTTCGGCGTCGAGGTCGAGGATCAGTTCGTCGATCGTCGCCCGCGCGGTGACGTCGGGGTTGACCGGCGGACCGCCGTAGAAGGGATAGGCGGGCAGCCTGCCGAGGTGGCGGTGCGCGTCGCGCAGGCCCGCGCCGGGAGCGCCGATCGGCATCAGGCCACCGTCCGTGGGGCGACCCACTCGGTGTCGCTGGAGGAGACGAACCTTTCGTCCACGCGTGGGGTGCCGGCGAGCCAGCGCACCTCGGCGCCGAGGCCGCCGCGGTGCAGTTCGACGACGCGTTCGGCGAGGAACTCCGCGTCCGCGCCGACGCCGCAGAACCGGCCGGAGCCCCACGTCCACTGCCAGGGCAGGCCGAGGAAGTACAGGCCGGGGCTCGCGGTCACGCCGCGCTCGTGGGTCGGGTACCCGCGGCCGTCGAAGACCGGCACTTCGATCCAGCGGTGGTCTCGGCCGAAGCCGGTGCTCCACACGACGGCGCCGACGTCGGCGAGATCGAGCGAGGTGACCTCCTCCGTGGGCTCCCACAGCGGGGTGTACCTCGCCTCGACGGGCGCGTCGACGCCCGCGGCGGCGATGTAGGCGTCGACGGAGTCCTTGATGGACTCGCTGACCGCGTCCGCGCCGTCGAGGTTGGCGCGCAGGTCGGTGCCGAAGGTGACCGTGGCGCCGTCGAGGTCGAGCAGGCGGCCGTAGAGGCGCATGCCGTCGCGGGCGAAGGCGCGCAGGTCGATGTCGCGGCCGCCGTCGCGTCCGGTGACGTAGTGGTTGACGCGGAAGCGCACCGCGTCGGCGTCCTCGAAGTCGACGATCGTCTTGCGGTAGTACCCCATGTCCTCCAGCCACGCGACGACGTCGCGGCCGCGGTAGCGACGGGCCACGCGCGGGGCGCTGCCGGTGGCGAGGTGGACCTGGCGCCCGGCCAGGTGCAGGTCCTCGGCGATCTGGCAGCCGGACTGCCCGGTGCCGACGACCAGGACCGCACCCTCGGGCAGGCTCTCGGGGTTGCGGTACTCCGCGGAGTGCACCGAGGCGATGCGCGCCGGAAGCCGCTCGGCGACCCGGGGGATGCGTGGCACCTGGTACGGGCCGGTGGCCAGTACCACCTGATCCGCCGTCAGAGTGCCCGCCGAAGTGGAAATCTCATACCCCTTGGGGTGGCGGCGGAGCCGGGTGACGTCGACGCCCTCGACGATCCGCGAGCCGAGGCTTGCCGCGTAGCTCTCCAGGTACTCCACGATCTCTTCGCGCAGCATGAACCCGTCGGGGTCTTCGCCCCTGTACTGGAAGTTCGGCAACTGGCACTGCCAGTTCGGGGTCACCAGGCAGAAGCTGTCCCACCGGCGGGTGCGCCACTCGTGGCCGACGCGGTGCCGTTCGAGCACCACGTGGTCGATGCCGCGCTCGGTCAGGCAGGCGCTCATCGACAGGCCCGCCTGCCCGCCGCCGACGACGACCACCGTGTGGTGGCGGCCCTCCAACGCGGCGCTCACGGCGCTTGTCTGCGGTCGAAGCCTTCGACGACGACGCTCTGCCCGCCGCGGGCGGCGACCATCCCTTCCAGTTCTTCGATCTGGGCCATCGCGTGGCCGCAGCCGAACCCGAACTTCTCCCGTACCCGATCGGAGCCGATGGTCAGCGCCTCACGGGCGCGGCTCAGGAACTCCTCGCTGGAGTAGGCCTCGCCGGAGGCGAAGAACTCCTCGATGACCAGGGAGGGGGAGTAGCAGCGCAGCTGCGTTCCGTCTTCCCATCTCGTCCGCATCCAGGTCTCGGGCATGACCGGAAGTAGATCCACGGCCTATTGCGCGCTGGTTGCCTCCGAACTGAGGGCGCGTTGCATCGAACGCACTTCGATGCCCCGGCGTGTTTCCGAACTCTCCATAGTGCTCACTGGGGGCGGTGCAGGGCGTAGACCTCGCGCGCCGGCTTAGGCCCTACGTCCGAACGAACGGGCGTTATAGCGCGCGTTCGTTCGGACGCAAGGAGAGGCTGACGCGCTTCAGGCCTGCGGTTCCAACCGGATCGAGAGGGAGTTGATGCAGTAGCGCAGGCCCGTCGGCTGGTCGTGGCCGTCGGGGAAGACGTGGCCGAGGTGCCCGCCGCAGTTCCTGCACCGGACCTCGACGCGGCGCATGCCGTGCGAAACGTCCTCGATCTCCTCGACCGCGTCGGAGTCGGCCGGGTCGTAGAAGGACGGCCAGCCGCAGTGGGAGTCGAACTTCGTCTCCGACCGGAACAGCTCCGCTCCGCACGCACGGCAGTTGTAGACCCCGACGGTCTTGGTGTCGTTGTACTCCCCGGACCACGGGCGCTCGGTGCCGGCCTCGCGCAGGACGTGGTACTCCTCCGGGCTGAGTTCCTTGCGCCACTCGTCGTCGGACTTGGTCACCGGGTAGCTCGTCATCTCTGCATTCAACCCCCTGGGGTGCTTGGGTGCGCGCCAGGGCCGCTTACGCAGCGATGACAGATACCTTCGGAGCATGGCGGCGTCACCCTTCGTGGAACTGCAGGTCGGCGAGCGGCTGGTCAAGGTCAGCAACCCGGACAAGATCTACTTCGCCGGGCCGGGGATCACCAAACGGGAGCTGGTGGAGTACTACCTCTCCGTCGGCGACGGCATCATGCGTGCCCTCCGGGACCGTCCCACGACGCTTGAACGCTGGCCCGGCGGGGTGTTCGAAGGCGCCAAGCAGGCCACCCGCGCCGATCCGCACGGCGACGCGTTCTACCAAAAACGCGTCCCCAAGGGCGCGCCCGAATGGATCGTGACCGCGGAGATCAAGTTCCCCTCCGGGCGCACCGCGGACGAGATCTGCCCCACCGAGCTCGCGACCATCGCCTACACGGCCAACCTCGGCACGATCACCCATCACCCGTGGCCGGTGCGCCGGTCCGACGTCGAGGCCCCGGACGAGCTGCGCATCGACCTCGACCCGCAGCCGGGCACGGACTTCTCCGACGCGGTACAGGTGGCCGCGACCGCCCGCGAGGTCCTGACCGAGCTCGGCTGGATCGGCTTTCCCAAGACCTCCGGCGGTCGCGGGATCCACATCTACGTCCGCATCCAGCCGCGCTGGACCTTCACCGACGTTCGCCACGCGGCCATCGCCTTCGGCCGCGAACTCGAACGCCGCATGCCCGGCCGCGTTACCACCAAGTGGTGGAAGGAGGAACGCGGGCAGACGGTCTTCGTCGACTACAACCAGAATGCGCGGGACCGCACGATCGCGTCGGCGTACTCGATCCGCCCGAAGCCGCACGCGCCCGTCTCGACACCCGTCGAATGGGAAGAGCTGGCGGAAGTGACGCCGGAACAGTTCACCGTCCGCACCGTGCCCGCCCGCTTCGCCGAACGCGGCGACCTGCACGCGGCGATCGACGAGGTCGCCCACGACCTCACACCGCTTCTGCAGTGGTACCAGCGGGACCAGGAGGAGGGCCTGGACGACATGCCCTACCCGCCCGAGTACCCGAAGATGGCAGGGGAACCCAAGCGCGTTCAGCCCAGCCGGGCGAAGAAGACGGAGCAGTAACGGGCCCTGTCGCGCCCTCGTCCATAGGGGATTTCGGATGACCGTCGAGGAACCGCGCACGGCAGGTGTCGGCGAGCGTGCCCACTGCATCGAGGAGGCGCCGGGCGAAGCGACTGGGCGTCTAGGGCGACAGGGCAGGGTGTGGGTGGTCTTCTACTTCGAACGAGGTCGGCGGACTTTTCGAGAGGCGAATCGGGGCGGAGCCTGAGGCCTGCAAACGCGGGACCGGATCACCTGCACGGCAACGGTTTCCTCCGCCGCTCCCTCGCGGTTCGAGCCCGACCGGGGCGATCCGGAGCCTGATCGAGGGCACCGGCCAGGACGGCGTCCCCGTCGTGTCGATGCTCGCGGTCGACATCGTCCTGGGGCCCCCCGGCGGACTGGCGGCCCTGGAATTGCGAAGGCCGCCCCGAGGTGTCCTCGGGGCGGCTTGGTGGGTCGCAGTGCCTACGGTGCCGGCGGAGCGTCGACCGGAGCCTGCGCCGGGGGAGCCTCGCCGTCGCCCGGCACGGGCGGGTTGGTGACGCCCGTCGGCTCGCCGGGCTCGGCGGGCTCGCCGGTCGGCGGGTCCGACGGTGCCGGGTCGGTCGCCTCCGGCGGGTCGACCGGAGCCGGGTCCTCGTTCGGCGGCGGCGCGCTGGGCGGCTCCTCGTTGGGGAGCTCGCCCTGCTCGGCCGGGGCCGTCGGCGCGGGAGCCGGAGTCGCGGCCGGGTCGGCGGGCGGCGCGGGCGGCGCCGGAGGCTCGGCGGGAGCCGGAGCCGGAGCCGGAGCGGTGCCGGGGCTGAGTTTCGGCAGCACCAGCAGAGTTTCCGCACCGACGACGCCGCGGCCGTAGAAGCCGGAGTTCGCGAAGTTCTGGTCGCACTTGGCCTGAAGGGTGCGCTGGCCGTCGGCGCTGTTGATCGTGTACGTCTGCTCGGCCGGCTTGGGGCAGGACCGCCTGTCGGCGCCGAGCGCCATGGACTCCTCGACGGCCTTCGGCTCCATCGTCAGCCGGTCGCCGTCGGTGGGGCGGCCGAAGCGGCTGATCGCGAGGGCCGCCACGCCCGCCGCGTGGGGGGAGGCCATCGAGGTGCCCTGCAGGTACTGGTAGTACCCGCAGACGGTGAGCTTGCAGTCCTTCACCACGAACGGAGTCGTCGGCTCGCCTGCGGCGTCGATGTCGCCGAGCGCCCGCCCGACCTTCTCGGGGTAGGCCGCGAGGATCTGCGCCGTGGGGTTGACCTTGCCGTCGGGGGTGTCGAACGCGTCGCCGCCGGGGGCCGCGAAGTCGGTCTGCTCGAGGCCGTAGTTGGAGTAGTAGGCCTTGCGGCCGGTCGGGCCGAGTGCGGAGATGGACAGGACGCCGTCGGTCTCCGTCGGGACGTTCAGGCAGTTGTTGTCGACGCTGCGGGTTTTCGCGCTGCCGACCGGGTAGCCCGGGCTCTTGTCGTCCTTGGTCGGGAAGCCGAGATCGGTGCTCTCGTTGCCCATCGATCCGACGGGCAGCACGCCCTTGCCGATCGCGTAGTCGACCGCCCGCTGCACGGCCTCGACGATCGTCTTCTGCTCGGTCTGCTCCTCGGGGGAGTCGGCGGGGTTGTTGGTGCAGTTGAACAGCCAGGGGTCGACGAAGAAGCTCATGTTGATCACGTTGATGCCCGCGTCGCCGGCGTAGGTGATCGCGTCGACGACGGGTTGCAGGAAGAAGAAGCCGGAGTCCTGGCCGGCGCGCAGGTCCACCAGCGTCACGCCCGGGGCGACGCCCGCGAGGCCGAGCCCGTTGATCGGCGACGCGACGACGGACGCGGCGTGGGTGCCGTGGCCGTTGTCGTCGGTGCCGACCGGGTCCTTGCAGTCCGCGGCCTCGCACGGGCCGTCGGCGTCGGGGATGTCGGTGACGAAGTTGCGCGAGGCCGCAAGGTCGAGGTTCGGGGCGATGTCGGGGTGGGTGCGGTCGATGCCGGTGTCGATGATGCCGACGCGCACCCGCCGGTCTCCGGGCTCCTTGGCGTAGGAACCGGTGGACGTCGCGCCGATCATCGCCATGTTCCACTGCCGGCTCGACAGCGGCTCGGGCGCAGTCGGGGTGCCCTCGGTGCCGGGGATCAGATTTGCGGGGGCCGACTTGGCCGCGGGGACCTCGAACTCGCCGCGCTTCGCGGCGGCGGCCCGGTCCGCGGGGGACAGGCGCTCGACGAGGCTGCGCACGGGACCGGTCGCCTTGCCCAGCGGCCGGTTGTGCGCGGCGCCGAGCACGGCGCCGCCGCGGCGGACGAGCGCGGGGAAGTTCGGGTCGGTGCTGCGGACCAGCGCGGTGCCGATCCGCTCGTTCTCCCTGTGGATCGTGCCGCCGGCCTTCTCGATGGCCGCGTGGGCCGCCTTGGCCTGCACGGCGCTGCGGTAGACCACGACGTAGTCGGTCGGCTCGCCCGCGGCGCGCGTCAGCGCGCCCGCGTCGAATCCCAGCGGGACCACCGCGGCCACCGAGACGGCGGCCAGGCCGGCCACTCCGAGCTTGAACCTACGCACGCGCGCGATCCTCCCCTGAGGGACACGACATGGGCGAAGTGCCCCAAGAGTCCCGTCGGCAACAGTATGTGGCTGGAAGCCGGCGGCAAGGGTCAATGCCGCACCTAGGTAGTGCACTTGTTGATCACCCGTCACACCCGTTCCGGGGTTCTCGGGGTGCCCACTTCGGTGGTCGGAGGCGACGGTCGGGCGAGGGAGGGCTCGGGCCGTGGGCTTGGCCGGTCTGCCGCGGCTCGGTGCAACGACGACCGCTCCATTTGCTCTCTGTGGGAGTAGTGTGTCCCGCGAGTCTGGAGGTCTCGTGAACGTCGTCCCCTACACCGCGCCGGGCCGTCCCGGCACCGTCGCCCTCGACGCGTCGATCGAGGTTGCCGCACCGCGCGCGGTCGTGTGGGCGTTGATCTCCGACGTGCGGCGGATGGGCGAATGGAGCCCGATGTGCACCGGGGCGCGCGCGGCCGACGGGTTCGCGCCCGGGCCCGGCGTGCAGTTCCGTGGAACCAATCGGCAGGGCCGGCACCGATGGACGACCACCTGCACGATCGTCGCCGCGTCGGAACCCGACGAGATCGCGTGGGTGGTGAGCTTCGGCGGCTTCGTCGTCTCGCAGTGGGGCTACCGGCTCGCGGATCTGCCGGGCGGTGGAACGCTGGTCACCGAGACCTGGCGGGACCTGCGAAGGTTCCCTCCGTTCCGGTGGGCGCCGGCCATCCGCCTGGTCAACGGGACCCGCGGCGAGATTTCGGCGACGGTGGAGCGCGGGCTGCGGGAAACCCTCACGGCGCTCAAGGCCGTCGCGGAGGCGGGCGTTTCGAGCGCCTAGGAGGTCGGCGAGGATGGCGGGCATGGATCTGCCCGTCATGCCGCCAGTGCTGCCGATGCTCGCCAAGTCCGTTCCGGAGATCCCGACGGGGGACTTCTCCTTCGATCCCAAGTGGGACGGCTTCCGCGCGATCGTGTTCCGCGACGGGGACGAGATCGAGATCGGCAGCCGCAACACCAAGTCCCTGGTGCGCTACTTCCCGGAGCTCGTCGCCGCGTTCAGGGAGCTGTTGCCGTCGCGTTGCGTCCTCGACGGGGAGATCGTCGTGCCTTCGTCGGACGTGTCTCGTCTGGAGTTCGAGGTCCTGCAGCAGCGCGTGCACCCCGCCGCGAGCCGGGTGAAGATGCTGTCGGAGACGACGCCCGCGCGCTTCGTCGCCTTCGACGTCCTCGCTTTGGGCGACGAGAGCCTGATGCAGCTCCCGTTCGCCGAGCGTCGCGCTCGCCTAGAGGCGGCGCTGGAAGGCGTCGCCGCCCCCGTGCACCTGACGCCGATCACCTCCGATCCCGCCGTCGCCGCGCAGTGGTTCTCCCAGTTCGAGGGCGCCGGGCTCGACGGGGTGATCGCCAAGCCCAACGGCGGCCAGTACGCCCCCGACAGGCGGACGATGTTCAAGATCAAGCACGAGCGGACGGCGGACTGCGTCGTCGCCGGGTATCGGGTGCACAAGTCCGGGCCGGACGCGATCGGGTCGCTGCTGCTCGGGCTGAACGACGCCTCGGGCGCGTTGTTGAGCGTCGGGGTCATCGGGGCCTTCCCGCTCGCGCGCCGCAGGGAGCTGTTCGCGGAGCTCCAGCCCCTGGTGTGCGACTGGGACGGGCACCCGTGGGCGTGGGCCGAGCAGGAGGCCGGAACCCGCACGCCGCGGGAGGCCGAGGGTTCGCGCTGGACGGGAGGCAAGGACCTCTCCTTCACGCCGCTGCGTCCGGAGCTCGTCGTGGAGGTCAAGTACGACCACATGGAGGGCATCCGCTTCCGCCACACCGCCCAGTTCGTGCGCTGGCGGCCGGACCGGGACCCGGCGAGCTGCACCTACGAACAGCTCGAGGAGCCGGTCTCCTTCGACCTCGGCGAGGTCTTCGCCGGCCGCGTCGCGCCGTAGCGCCGTAGCGCGGGGGGCGCAGGGGCTCGCTGGGCGCGGTCACGGCGGCTGTACAGCGCCGGGGACCATGCGTCGGGCCGCGCGGGGCTCGAAATGTGGTCACCACGGCTGTACAGCGCCGGCGACCAACCGCATGTCAGCCGAAACGGCTCCACAAACCGGACATGTCGGGCGCTCCAGCAGCCATTGCGGATGACGTGCGCATCTGGTCCCTTGACACGGCTCAGGCGGTGCGGCCAGGGGTGCGGAGGTAGCGGAGGTAGAGGTCGGTGCCGTCGGAGAGGACGTGGCCGACCGTCATGCGCGGCGGGTTCGGAAGGGCTGGTCCGGCCAGGATGCGGAAGGCGTCGCCGGCGAGCATGGTGGCGGACAGGGTCAGGCACATCTCGTCGAGCACGCCTGCGGCCAGGACGCTCGCGAGCAGGCGCGGGCCGCCCTCGCACAGCAGGCGGGAGTGGCCCCGCTCGACCAGCGCCGCGACCGCCGCCGCCGGGTCGACGGTGTGGTCCCCGACGATCGCGACGTCCGCCACCTCGCGAGCGGCGGCCAGGCGGTCGGGCGGGGCGGAGGAGGTGGTCAGCAGGATCGTGCGCGGGGAGACGTCGGCGGCAAACAGCGGGCCGGTCAGGTCGAGGTCGAGCTTCGCGGAGGTCACCGCGGTGACCGGGGCGGGAGCCTGGCCGTTGGCCGCGCGCAGGGCCGCGTACTCCGACCGGGGCCTCTCGGGGCCGTAGCCCTCGGACTCCGCGGTCCCGACCCCGACGATCAGCACGTCCGACAGCGCGCGCAGCGTGCCCATCAGGGCGCGGTCGTTGGCCGAGGAGATGTTGCGGGTCAGGCCGTCGGGCGCGATCGCCGCGCCGTCCAGGGTGCTGACCATGTTGGCCCGCAGCCACCATCCGCCGGGGGGATCGGCCGGGTAGGCGTAGGCCGCCGCGCGTCCCGCCGCGTCCAGTCCCTCGCCGGTCGCCGCCAGCCTCCGCACGTCGCTCACCCGGACACCGTACGCAATCCCTCGGGATCACCGGACGTCCGACGAGGCGAGGCCCATGGGCCACGGTGGGTCGGACGCTAGGCAGGAGGCGCGGCCGATGCTGCGCAACGGGGCGGCGCGCTCATCCCACCTCGACGATCGCCACCGAATCCGGGCCCAACTCGAGGGACCTGGCGCCGACGGCGGCGGCGGGCACCTCGGGGGAGGTCAACAGCACCGCCGTGAGCGCCTCCTCGAGCGGTACCTGCTGCGGGGTCGAGGCGAGGTTCGCCACCACGCGCACCGACCCGCGGGCCAGGACGAACCACGACGAGGAGTCCGACCAGCGGGCCGAGGTCCGATCCAGCCGACCGTCCGTCAGATCCGGCGTGGAACGACGCAGCGCGAGCAGGTCCCGGTACCAGTTCAGCATCGCGGCGTGCGGTTCGCGGGCGGGCTCGCTCCAGTCCAGGCGGCTGCGGGAAAGCGTCGCGGGGTCCTGCGGGTCGGGGACGTCGTCGGGACCCCAGCCGTGTTCGGCGAACTCGGACATGCGGCCCTCGCTGACCGCCTTCGCGAGCTCGGGCTCCGGGTGGTCGGTGAAGTACTGCCACGGCGAGGACGCCGCCCACTCCTCGCCCTGGAAGAGCATCGGCGTGAACGGCGAGCACAGCAGCAGCGCGGAGCCGATGCGGACGCGCCCGGGCGAGGTCAGCGCGGAGATGCGGTCGCCGCGCGCCCGGTTGCCCACCTGGTCGTGCGTCTGCAGCGACACGACGAACCGATGTCCGGGCGTTCGCACCGGATCGACGGGCGCGCCGTGGCGCCGCCTGCGGAAGGTCGAGTACCGCCCGTCGTGCCAGAACGCGCGGGTGAGCGCGGCCGCGAGGCACTCGAAGGATCCGAAGTCGTCGTAGTAGCCCTGCCGTTCGCCGGTCAGCAGCGCATGCAGCGCGTGGTGGACGTCGTCGTCCCACATCCCGTGCAGACCCAGGCCCCCGGCCTCGCGCGCGGCGATCGTGCGCGGGTCGTTGCGGTCGGTCTCCGCGACGGCGAACAGCGGCCGACCGACGGCGGCGGCCAACGCGTCCACGGCCGCGGACAGTTCGGCCAGCACGTGGACGGCGCGGTCGTCGAACAGCGTCTGCACGGCGTCGAGGCGCAGCCCGTCGACGTGGTAGTCCCGCAGCCACCCGAGCGCGTTGTCGAGGACGAAGCGGCGCACCTCGTCGGAGTCGGCGTCGTCGAGGTTGACCGCCGCGCCCCACGGGGTGTGGTGCTTCTCGGTGAAGTAGGGCCCGTAGCAGCCGAGGTAGTTGCCCGACGGCCCGAGGTGGTTGTAGACGACGTCGAGCACGACGCCGAGCCCGACCGCGTGACAGGCGTCGACGAACCGCTTGAGCCCGTCGGGCCCGCCGTAGGGCTCGTGGACGGCGAACGGCGCGACGCCGTCGTAGCCCCACCCGTGCGAACCCGGGAACGGCGCGACCGGCATGACCTCGACGAGGTCGACGCCGAGCGACACCAGGTGCGGCAGCCGGCCGATGGCCGCGTCGAAGGTGCCCTCCGGGGTGAAGGTGCCGACGTGCAGTTCGTAGATCGCCGCGCCCGGCAGGGCGCGGCCGCGCCAGGCGGAGTCGGTCCAGGAGAAGCGGTCGTGCAGGTAGACCTGCGAGAGGGCGTGCACCCCGTCGGGCTGGCGGTGGGTCCGTGGGTCGGGGAACGGACCCTGCCCGTCGACGACGTACCCGTACCGATCGCCGTGCTCCGGCACGACGCCGACGGCCTGCCACCATCCGTCCTCGCCGCGCGCGGCCGGGATCTTGTCGTCGTTGCGCAGCAGGTCGACGGAGCGGGCGGCGGGGGCCCAGACGCGAAAGGAGTCCACCAGAGGACACTGTCAGGATTCGGGCCGCGCAAACGCGTTGGCGCGACACGACCCTGTGAAGCGGGTCGCTCCCAGCGTTGATCGGGATACTGTCCAGGCCCGCTGTCGGTCGGCGGCCCGGAGTACGGGGGAGTCGCACATGCGTCGGGGGACGAGGCGGGACCTGGGGAGGGCCGCCGCCGCAGCTCTGCTGGTCGTGCCGGCCCTGCTGGTACCGACGAACGCCGGAGCGTCCGACCTGCCGGAGGTGCCCGACCTACGGGCGCTGCCCCTCGGCGCCGTCGTTCCCGGTTCGTGGATCGTGTCGGTCCGAAGCGGCGAGCCCGCCGAGATCGCCCGCACCCACGGCGCCTGGGGCGTGACGGTCACTCACGTTCTCGACTCCGCACTGAAGGGGTACACCGCCCGGATGACCGACGCCGTCGCCGCGCGGGTCGCCGCTGACCCGCGGGTGCGCACCGTCCGCCCGGACCGCGTGATCCGCGCGGCCGCGCAGGAGACCCCCACCGGGGTTGCCCGCGTCGGGGCCAAACGGGCGCTGACCAAGGTGGTCGACGACGGCCTCGGAGCGGTCGACGCCGACGTCGCCGTCCTCGACACCGGCGTGGACACCGACCATCCGGACCTGACCGTCGCCGGCGGCTTCGACTGCGTCTCCAGCGGAGCGGGGTATGAGGACCAGCGCGGCCACGGCACGCAGATCGCGGGCATCGTCGCCGCGAAGGACAACGACTTCGGAGTCGTCGGCGTCGCCCCCGGCGCCCGGGTCTGGGCGGTCCGGGTCCTGGACTCCTTCGGCGACGGCAGTTCGGCCACCCTGGCCTGCGGCGTGGACTGGGTGACCCGCAACGCCGCGACCATCGAGGTGGCCAACATGAGCCTGGTCGGCATCGACTTCGACGGCGGCTGCCGGGACGGCGGCCTGCACGAGGCGATCTGCACCTCGGTTGCGGCCGGGGTGACCTTCGTCGCCGCGGCCGGCAACGACGGCGCCGACGCGAGCGAGTACTCCCCGGCCTCCTACCCGGAAGTCCTGACGGTCTCGGCCCTGGCCGACTACGACGGCGAGCCCGGCGCCTTCGCCGAGGCGCCGCTGGAGTGCACCGGCGGAGACGACGACGAGTTTGCGACCTTCTCCAACTACGGCCCCGTGGTGGACTTCATCGCCCCCGGGGTGTGCATCAAGTCCACGTGGATCGGTGGTGCGTACGCGACGCTGTCCGGCACCTCGCAGGCCGCCGCGCACGTGACGGGCGCCGCCGCGATCTACCTGGCGCGCAACGGCGGCCGCACCCCGGCCCAGGTGGCGGCCGCCCTCCGCGACGCGGCCGGGGACGACTGGTCCACCGACACCGACCCGGACTCCACCCCCGACCCGTTGGTCGACGTCTCCAGGCTCTGACGCGGCGTCGAATCCTCCGCTGGGCTGCGGCGAAGCCGCTCGACGTCGCGGTCCGCGGCGGATCAGCCGCCGGTCGCGAGCAACGCGACCGGGTAGGCCTCGAGCAGGTCCGCGACGCGCACGGTGCCCGAATGCCGCGAGCCGGTGAGGACGTCGACCCACTCGCCGTCCGGCAGGTCCACGGTCTGTCCGCCCCAGCCACCGGCCTCGGCGAGCGCGACGGGAAGCCGGGTCGCCAGCACCGCCACCGCGCCGCCGCGCAGATAGCCGATGAGGTGTTCGGATCCGGTGGGCAACGGCACGTACTCGCCGGCGAAGCACTCCGGGCGTTCCCGGCGCAGGCGCAGCGCACGCGAGGTCAGGAGCAGCTTCTCCGCGTCGAGATCCTTGGGCACGTCGCCGGCGTCGAGCGCGGCCAGTGCCGCGGTACGGGCGGCGTAGTCGACCGGCCGCCGATTGTCCGGGTCCACGAGCGTCAGCGGGGCGAACTCCGCGCCCTGGTAGACGTCGGGAACTCCGGGCATCGTCAGCTGCAGAAGTTTCTGACTCAGGCTCACCACCCGTGCGTGCGGGGCCAGGCGGGCGGCGAAGGCGTCGACGGCCGCCGCGATCTGCGGGTCCGCCACCACCGCTCGCGCGAAGTCGACGACGGCGCTTTCGTACTCGACGTTCTGCTCGGTCCAGGTCGTGTGCACCTTGGCCTCGCGGATCGCCTTCTCCAGGTAGGCGACCAGACGGTCCGCGTCGATCGGCCAGGCACCCAGCAGGGTCTGCCAGAACAGGTACTCGGTGACCAGGTCGGGGCCCGCCGGGCCGCGGTGCGCGATCGCGAGGCGGTCCCAGACGGCGACCTCGTCGGACCAGGTCGACGGCAGCTCCGCGAGCACGGTCAGGCGAGCCCGGACGTCCTCGCTGCGCTTGGTGTCGTGGGTGGACAGCGTCGTCATCGTCGCCGGCCAGTCGCGTTGGACGGCCGCGGCCCAGGCGTGGAACCGCTCGGGCGTCACGGCGGGGTGGCCGGGGTGCCCGCCGACCTCGTTGACCGAGGCCAACGGGAACCAGCGGTACCCGGCGGTGTCCTCGATGCCCTTGGCCATGGCCGGGCCGGTGGTCTGCTGGAACCGGACGCAGAACTCCTCGCGCCGGGCGTCGCGGCCGAGGCGGCCGAGCGCGAGGTCCACGAGCAGGTCGACGGTGTCGTGGCGTTCCTCGGGCAGCGCCTGCTTGGCGCGGTCCGCGGCACGGGCGACGGTGCGCACGGCGTCCTCGGACGGGGCGGTGCCGGGAACGACGTAGGCGCGGTAGACGTCGAAGGCGACGAGCAGTTCGACGAGCGCCTCTTCGATGCCGCGCCGGGTGTGGTCGCGCAGCCGGACGTTCTCCCCGCAGATGTCGGCCGCGAGCGCGGTGAGGCGCACGACCTCGGCGTAGAGGCCGGTGCGCACGACGTGCCGTTTGGCCGTCTCCACGACCTCGGCGAACTCGGTGCGCGGCCCGCCGACGAAGCGGTGGTAGACCTCGCGCAGTTCGGCGAATCCCGCGTCGGAGACGAACAGCCCGCCGACGCGGAACAGGGCGTCGTAGCCCGTGGTGCCGTGGCAGGCCCAGTCCGCCGGCAGACGCTCCTCGCCCTCGAGGATCTTCTCCACGACCACCCAGCAGCCGTCGGTCATCCGCTCGAGGTTGCCCAGATAGCCGGTGGGATCGGCCAATCCGTCGGGATGGTCGATGCGCAGACCGTCGATCGCACCCTCGCGGACCAGCGCGCCGAGCAGGTAGTGCGATCCGGCGAAGACCTCCGGATCCTCGACGCGGATCGCGGCGAGGGTTTCCACGTCGAAGAAGCGGCGGTAGTTCAACTCCTCGTCGCCCACCCGCCAGTAGGCGAGGCGGTACCACTGCCGGTCGAGCAGGTCCTCGATCGGCAGATCCTCCGTGCCGGGGCGGATCGGCAGCACGTGGTCGAAGTACCGGAGCACCGGGCCGTCGTCGGGGGCCTCGGCGCAGCCGCCGCGATCCACGACGATCTCGCCGTCGTCGAGGCACTCGTTGATGCGCCGGCCCAGCATCGGCATGAGCATCGCGCGTTGCGGGGTGGTCCAGTCCACGTCGAACCAGCCCGCGTAGTGCGAGTGCGGGCCGTCGCGAAGCACCGACCACAGCTGGGCGTTGCGCCACGCCGGGGTCGGCAGGGCCATGTGGTTGGGGACGACGTCGACGACGATCCCGAGACCCGCCGCCCGTGCCGTGGCGACGAGGTCGTGGAAACCGTCGGCGCCGCCGAGGTCCGGGGACAGCTCGTCGTGGTCGACGACGTCGTACCCGTGCGTCGAGCCGGGCACGGCGGCGAGGATCGGGGAAAGGTAGAGGTGGCTGACCCCGAGGGCGGCGAGGTAGTCGACGATCGCGGCGGCGTCGGCGAAGCCGAACGCCGAGTGCAGTTGCAGCCGGTAGGTGGCGCTGGGCGGCGTCGTGCGGGCTCGGGGGCTCGCCGTGGAGTTCAGCATCGCTGCAGCACCAACAGGGAACGGCCGGTCATGGTCAGCTTCTCTCCGGCGCGCGCCACGGGGCGGCCGCCGACGTCGGGTACGGCGGTGTCCAACACCGCCAGCCAGACCGACCCGAAGGTCTCCTCGGGCAGCGCGAAGTCCACCGGCTCGTGGCTGGCGTTGAAGATCAGGTAGAAGGAGTCGTCCTCGATGTGTTCGCCCTGCGAGCCCGCCTCGGTGATCGCGCCGCCGTTGAGGAATACCGCCACCGACTTGGCGTAGCCGGTGGCCCAGTCCTCGTCCGTCATGGGCGCCGCCGCCGGGGTGAACCAGGCGATGTCCGGCAGGCCGCCGTTGCCGCCCTTGCCGGAGAAGAAGCGCCGCCGGCGCAGCACCGGGTGGTCGGCGCGCAGTTCCGAGGCCTGCCGGGTGAACGCGAGCAGGTCGGTGTCGATGGCCGACCAGTCGATCCAGGAGACCTCGTTGTCCTGGCAGTAGCCGTTGTTGTTGCCGCGCTGGGTGCGGCCCATCTCGTCGCCGTGCAGGAGCATCGGAACGCCCTGGGACAGGAAAAGCGTCGCGATGAAGTTGCGTTGCTGACGAGCCCTCAGTTCCAGAATTTCCGGGTCGTCGGTCTCGCCTTCGGCGCCGCAGTTCCAGGACCGGTTGTGGCTTTCCCCGTCCCGGTTGTCCTCGCCGTTGTCCTCGTTGTGCTTGTCGTTGTAGGACACGAGGTCGCGCAGGGTGAAGCCGTCGTGGGCGGTGACGAAGTTGATGGAGGCATACGGCCGGCGGCCGTCGTCCTTGTACAGGTCGGAGGAACCGGTGAGCCGGGAGGCGAACTCGCCGAGGCTGTGCGGCTCGCCGCGCCAGAAGTCGCGGACCTCGTCGCGGTACTTGCCGTTCCATTCGGTCCACAGCGGAGGGAAGTTGCCCACCTGGTAGCCGCCCTCGCCGAGGTCCCAGGGCTCGGCGATGAGCTTGACCTGGCTGATGACCGGGTCCTGCTGCACGAGGTCGAAGAACGCCGAAAGACGGTCCACCTCGTGGAACTGACGGGCGAGGGAGGCCGCGAGGTCGAAGCGGAAGCCGTCGACGTGCATCTCCAGGACCCAGTACCGCAGCGAATCCATGATCATCTGCAGGACGTGGGGGTGGCGCATCAGCAGCGTGTTTCCGGTGCCGGTCGTGTCGTAGTAGTACCGGGGATCCTCGCCGAGCCGGTAGTACGCGGCGTTGTCGATGCCGCGGAAGCTCAGCGTCGGGCCCATGTGGTTGCCCTCGGCGGTGTGGTTGTACACCACGTCGAGGATGACCTCGATGCCCGCGCGGTGCAGGGACTTCACCATCGCGCGAAACTCCTGCACCTGCCGTCCGCCGCCGGGCCGCGAGGCGTAGCCGTTGTGCGGGGCGAAGAAGGCGAGGGAGTTGTACCCCCAGTAGTTGCGCTTGCCCTGGTCCACGAGGTGCTGGTCGTGAACGAACTGGTGCACCGGCATGAGCTCGACCGCGGTGACGCCGAGGCTCTTGAGGTGGTCGATCATCACCGGGTGCGCGAGGCCGGCGTAGGTGCCGCGCACGAAGCGCGGGATCTCGGGGTGGGCGATCGTCAGGCCCTTGACGTGGGCCTCGTAGATGACCGTGCGGTGGTAGGGGATGCGGGGATGGCGGTCGTCGCCCCAGTCGAAGAACGGGTTCGACACGACCGAGTGCACCGTGTACTTGGCACTGTTCTGGTTGTTGCGCGCCTCGGGCTTGTTGAACCGGTAGCTGTAGAGGGCCTCGTTCCAGAGGATCTCGCCGTCGACGGCCTTGGCGTACGGGTCCACGAGCAGCTTGTTGCGATTGCAGCGGTTGCCGTGCGCGGGATCCGACGGCCCGTGGACGCGGTACCCGTACTTCTGCCCGGGCTCGATCCCGGGCAGGTAGCCGTGGTGCACGAAGCCGTCGACCTCGGGAAGCACGATGCGCGACTCGCGGCCCCGCTCGTCGACGAGACACAGCTCGACGCGTTCGGCGACCTCGGAGAACAGCGCGAAGTTCGTGCCGGCGCCGTCGTAGGTGGCGCCTAGGGGATAGGCGGTTCCTGGCCAGACCGTGGTGGGGTCGGTCATCTCGGTGGGCGATCCCTTGGGTCGAGGTCGGCGCGGGCGCGCCCGCGAGCGGTGCGTCGTCGTCGTCGCAAGGGTCGCTCCTACCCCGTTGGCGCCGTTCCATCCCAGGCGGTGTTCAGGTTGGCGGCGACGCTCGAACGTTGCGACCATGCACCCGGGACTAGAATCGCGCAACAGTCTGCCGACATCCCCAGGTGCCCATGCTCACCATGCCCGCAACCCGGTACGCGCGGTCGGACGACGGCGCGCACATCGCCTACCAGGTCGTCGGGGCTGCGGACGCCCCCTTCGACCTCGTGCTGATCCCGCCGTGGACCTCGCACGTGGAGCTGGGCTGGGAGAACCCCGGCTGGGTGGCCTTCTACGCTCGGCTCTGCCAGTTCGCCCGGCTCGTTCTGATCGACAAGCGGGGAACCGGGTTGTCCGACCGGCTGCCCTCCAACGACGTGCCTTCGATCGAGCAGCGGGCGACCGACCTGCGCGCGGTGCTCGACGCGGTCGGCTCCGAGCGCACGGTCATGGTCACCCTGTCCGACGGAGGGCCGACGTCGCTGCTGTTCGCCGACGCCTACCCCGAGCGCACCCACTCCCTGGTGTTGCAGGGGTGCTGGGCCCGCGGGATCGCCGGCGACGACTATTCGCACGGCTGGGAGCGCACCGCCTTCGACGCCCTGATTGCCCGCGTCGAGGCCGAGTGGGGCACCGGAATCGCAGCGGAACTGATCGTGCCGACACTGCTCGACGTCCCCGGCGTGCGCGAGGGAATCGCCCGTCTGGAGAGGTTTTCCGCCTCGCCGGGAACTGCGGGAGCCCTGTTGCGCATGGCCTTCGAGGGCGACGTGCGGCACGTGCTCGGGCAGGTGGACGTCCCCACCCTGGTGCTGCACCGGGCCGACGACAGCTTCGTCGCACCCGAGCACGGCCGCTACCTCGCCGACCACATTCCGGGCGCGCGCTTCGTCGAACTGCCCGGGCGCAACCACTGGCCCTACCTCGAGATCGCCGACCGAATCGCCGACGAGATCGAGCTGTTCCTGACCGGGGAGCGGCCACCGCCCAGGGAGCCGGTCCCCGTGGTGGCCCGCCCCCCGGACGCGTGGGCGACGCTGTCCCCGGCCGAGCGGCGGATCGCGGGTCTGCTCCCGCAGGGCCTGACCAACGCCGCCATCGCCGAGCAGCTGTTCCTGTCCAGGTACACCGTCGAAACGCACCTCAAGCACGTCTTCGTCAAGCTGGGAGCCTCCTCCAGGGCCGAGGTCGCCGCCGAGGCCGCCCGCCGCGCTAGCCCTTGACGCCGAGCTGTTCGAAGAGGCCCTGGTTGTCCCAGTAGGCGGCGACCGAGCCGATCCGGTCCGCGGCCAGGCGCACGACGTGCACGCCGTGGGCCGACGCGACTCCGCCGGTGGGCTCGATGCCGAGCAGGGGCGCGGTCATGGTCCCCGCGAAGACCCATTCCACGACCGCGACGCCATCCTGGACCGCGACGGTGTTCCAGGTGTATCGCGAGTCCGGGAAGGCGGCGAAGAACGCCTGCGCGAACTCGCCGATCTGCGCGCCTCCGATGCGGTCGGCGCCCGGTGCGGTGTAGGTGCCGCCGGGGGTGAAACACGCCGCCATGCCGGCCGAGTTCCGCTCCACCCAGCACTGCTCGTATCGCTCGACGATCTCGCTCATGGGTCCTCCGAAAGTGTCCGTGGCCGTTCGGTGCGAACGGGCGCTCCGAGACTCGCGCAGCAGGGGGCAGCGGAACATCCCTGAGCTCAGGTATCCCCGGGTAGTGCGGTCCCGGCCAACGGCTGCGGTCGCAGCCGACCGGAGCCGACCCGAGCTCGAGCTGGGCCGAATCGGAGGTCGAAGCCGGGGAGGGACCGCCGCGGGGCGCAGCGGTGCGGCCCTCCGCGAGATCGCGGCGCGGACGCCGTCCTCCGTGCGGTTCCGCGACGGTGTCGAGCACGCCGCCCGCTCGACTCGGTCCGGACCGTCCGCGCCCGGGATCTAGACGGGCACGCCCAGGGTGGCCACGTAGCCGTCCGCGACCGAGCCGGTCACCTTCGCCAGTTGGAGCGCGTAGCCGTCGGAGAAGACGTTGTCCGACGCCAGCGACGTCCGGGACAGGTTGGCGACGCTGGTGGCGTATCCGTCGGTGGCGTAGACCGTCTTCGAGACGTCCTCGGGCAGGGCGAGTTGGGTGGTGCGCAGCTTGGTGCCGGCCTTCGTCGCGGTCGCGAGGTCGGGGTAGACCTCGAAGTGGATGTGCGGCCACCGACCGTCGTAGCAGCCGGGGAAGACGGTGGTGAACTCCAGAACCCCGTCCGCGTCGGCGACCTGAACCCCGCGCAGGTAATTCTGGTCCGTCAGTCCGGTGCTGTAGAGGGAGTACCTGCCGTCCCGGTCGCAGTGCCAGAGGTACACGGCCGCGCCCTCGAGCGGCGGGCCGCCCGCGCCGTGGTCGGTGATCGTCAGACGCACCGTCAGAGGCACGCCCGCGGCGGTGGCCGCCGCCCCGGCGAAGCCCGTGCGGATGTCCCTGCGCACCACGCCGCTCTGGTTGAGAACGTTGGGTCCGTTGCTGCCGTCGCCGGGATAGGGCCCGGCGGTCTCGGCCGGGATCTCGCCCGCAGGCACGGTCTCGCCGGTGGGCGGAGCGCCACCGGGTCCGCCACCGGGGCCACCACCCGGCGGCGGGGCGCCGGGGGAGGCGCCGTTCGGTTGCGCACCGCCCGGGCCGGTCGTGGTCGCGGCGGAGGGCTGCTCGGCGACGGGCGCTGCGCTCGTCGCGTCGTTGCCGCCGCAGGCGGCGAGGAGTGCGGCACCGGCCGCACCGCCGACGAGCCCGAGCGCGCGACGTCGGCTGAGGAGGCGGGGAAGGTCGTGGGCGAGGCCACCGTCGTGATCGTGCATGCGCCCATCGTGGCGCCCGCTGCTCGGCGCTCGCTTTCCGAATCCTGTGCGCCGGCTTCGGCTACACGGGAACGTCGAGGGTGGCCACGTACCCGTCTCGGGGCGAACCGGACGTCGTTGCGAGTTGGGCGTCGTGGCCGTCGCGGAACACCCCGTCGGTCTCCAGGGAGATGCGGCTCAGGTTCCGGGCGCTGTCCGCGTAGCCGGGGCTCGCATAGACCTCGGCGCAGGCGTCTTCGGGGAGCGCCAGCTGGGAGGTCTTGATCGGGCCGCCGGAGCGGCGGGCGGTGCGCAGGTCGGGATAGACGTCGAAGTGCAGGTGCGGCCAACGGCCCGGGTAGACGCCGGGAAAGACGCTCAGGAACTCCACGACGCCGTCGGTGTCGGCGACCTGGACGCCGCGCAGGTAGTTCTCGCCGCGCACGCCCGGATCGTAGAGGGAGTACTTCGCCTCCCGGTCGCACTGCCACACGTAGACCGCCGCGCCGCGGAGCGGTACGCCGTCGCGGGACACGGTCATACGCACCGTCAGTTCCACGCCGCGGGCGCGGCCCCGGGCGCCGCCGAAGCTCGGCCGGATGTCCCGGCGCACGATCCCACGCCGATTCAGCACGTTGGGGCCGCCGTTGCTGCCGTCGCCAGGGAACGGGCCGGGCGTCTCGTCCGGGATCTCCCGTGTCGCGGCCGAGGCCCGACCACCGGACAGTGCCCACGCAGCGGCCCCGCCCGCGAGGCCGAGGAGTCGACGACGTTCCACGCCTGCTCTTCGGCGTGACGGGCGCCGCGGACGGGTCGTCGGCCGACGACACCGCCGTGGCGTCCGCCGAAGGGTGAGCGATAGCGCTCGGGTAAGCGGACGCCCCGCTGCCGCCGCTCGGGGCGTCCGCCGAAGGGTGAGCCATAGCGCTCGCTTGAGCGGACGCCCGGATTCGCGATCTTCGTCGGAGCGGCCTTAGGCAAGCCCGACGACGTGACAACCGCTCGGGGCCTGTGCGCCGGTGAGGCGGTCGGTCAGCCACGCGATGCCGCGAGGTGGACCCAGGCTGACTCCGCTGAGGTGGTCCAACCCGTGGAGGGGCTCGAACTGAACGCTCTGTCCGAGCCGACACCAACTGTGGAACAGCGAGTTGCCCTCGCCGAACGGCACGATGGTGTCGGCCGTGCCGTGGTACAGGTACGCGGGCGCGCCCGGCGCTCGCCTGCCTAGGCGCGATCTCTCGTAGGCCTCCAGCCAGGCTGGATCGGTCAGCACGTTGGGGGACGTGACGTCGGTGGAGTTGATCGTGCCGTAGGTCGAGAGGTACTCGTACACACAGGTACTCGCGATCCGTTGCATGATCCGACGGCCCGCGGGGGTCAAGCGCTTCTCGAGGTCGAGGGTCGGATGTGCGGCATCCAGACCGAGCATCGAGGCCAGGGCGAAGGCGGCTCCGGCCGTCGGGTTGCCGTCGATGTGCTTGACGGTGGCCGCGACGTCGGTGGGCACGCCACCCGCGAGCACGCCCTTGAGCCTCAGTTCGGGAGCGTAGGTCGGCTGAAGTTGTGCGGTCCAGGCCGCGGCCTGCCCGCCTTGGGAGTACCCGCTGATCCCCACCGGCGACGTCGCCGAGACCCCGGAGCCGCCGATGCGCTGCGCCGCACGCACGGCGTCGAGGCCGTTGTAGCCCGCCGTCGGCCCGACGACGTACTGCGGTGCAATGCCCGGCGTGCCCTGCCCCAGGTAGTCGGTGATTACGACCGAGATCCCTCGGGCGAGGAACTGCGCGTACTCCCCAGAGGAGTAGTCCATGGCCCACGGACTGGCGGTAGCGGCGTCGGCCTGCTTCGACGGCGCGCAGTGGTCGCCCAGGCCGCGCGTGCCGGGAGTGTGCACGACCAACGGGCTGGCCTCGCCACGCGCCCGCTCGGCGGGGATCAGCAGCAGGCCGGTGACGGCGACCGGCTCGCCCAGGTAGTTCCGCGACAGATACATGATCCGGCGCGCCCGCGCGTTGGGGTACGCCGAGGCGGCCAGCTCTTCGGAGCGGATGACGTCGCCCGGCCTGCCCTTGGGCAGCGGATCGGGCGGCCGATAGAACTCGAGCTCGGCCGCCACGGTGTCGGGCAGATTGGGCAGACCGGGGTCGGTTCCGGCGAACGCCTCACCCGTTGCGAACACGAGCATCGTCGCGACTGCCGCGGCCAGCGCCCGTGCGGGCCCGGTTCTCGTAGGTGAACCGCGCATTGCAATCTCCGTCCCTCGACCTGGAGGGCCAGACTGCGTCCCACCACTTGCGAACCGCTTGCGAAGCCCCCGGCCTCGATACGGTTGCCCCGGCCGACGGCGCGGAGGTGCGAGTGGAGATACGGGTACTCGGCCCGGTTGAGCTGGTCGCGGACGGGCGGGCCGTTCCCGTCGGCGGACCCAAGGAACGCGCGCTGCTCGCCAGGCTGGCGCTCTCGGCCGGGGCGTTTCTGAGTGTCCATCAGCTGATCGACGACCTGTGGGGCCAGGCGCGTCCGGCCGACCCGACGTCGGCGTTGCAGGTCCACGTCTCCCGGCTGCGCCGTGTGTTGCGTGGGCTGGATCGGCCGCCGGTGCTCGCCGGGGACGCGGGCGGATACCGGCTCGTGATGGATTCCTCCGCGGTCGACGCGACCCGTTTCGACCTCGGCTGCGCGCGGGCGCTGAAGGCCGCTCGCGACGGCGACCTGCCCGGTGCGGCCACTGCGTGGCGCGATGCGTTGGCGCTGTGGCGGGGCCCGGCGCTGGCCGACGCGCTGGGCGTGCCGTTCGCGAGCCTGGAAGCAGGCAGGCTCGAGGAGGGCCGGTTGCTCGCGGTCGAGGGCCGGGTCGCGGCGGACCTCGGGTGCGGCCGGGCGGCCCCGGTTGTCGGAGAACTCGAACTGTTGACGCGCACCCACCCGCTGCGGGAACGCCTGTGGGCGCTGCGCATGCTGGCGCTCTACCGATGCGGTCGCCAGGCGGAGGCCCTGGCCACCTACGGGCAGGTGCGCGCCGCTCTCGCCGAGGAGCTGGGTCTGGAGCCCGGTCCGGCGCTGCGCCGACTCCAGGCCGCGATCCTCGCGCACGACGCGGCGCTGGACCTGGCCGGTTTCGATCCGTTGTCCGGTGAGCCGTTGCGCCCTCAGCCCGCAGTCCCAGTTGCCGCCGAGCCGGTCGCCGCCGCGTTGGACCGCACGGTCTTCGTGGGCCGCGATTCCGAGCGCGGGTTGCTCCGGAGGCTGTTGGAGCAGGCGGTCGCCGGCACCGGATCGTTGGTACTGGTCGGCGGCGAGCCCGGTGTGGGCAAGACCAGGCTCGCGGCCGAAGTGGCCGCCGAAGCAGCTCGGAACGGAGCGTGGAGCGCAACCGGCCACTGCTACGAGGCGGCCGGCGCGCCGCCGTTCGTAGCGCTCGTCGAGATTCTGGAGGCGGCACTCGCCGCCGCTCCAAGCCCGACGGCGTGGCGGGGCTTCCTGGGGGACGAGGCGCCAGAGGTGGCCAAGCTGGTGCCGGTGCTACGCCGTTGGTGCCCCGACATCCCGGACGCCTTCGACCTGCCCGCCGAGCAGGAGCGACGCCTGCTGTTCAACAGTCTGGTCGAGGTTCTCGCACGCACCGCCGAACGCCGTTCGGTGCTGCTCGTCCTCGACGACCTGCAGTGGGCCGACGAACCGACCCTACGGTTCGTCGAACACCTGGCCGACCGGCTGAGCGGGCTACCGGTGCTCGTCGTGGCGAACTACCGGGATACCGAGGTCGATCCCGACACGGCGGTGGCGAGGACCTTCGAGCACCTGCGCCGCCGCCGGGCGGCCCACTGGGTAACGCTCGATCGGTTGGACGACGCAGAAGTGCGGCTCATGCTCGAAACGCTGTCCGGGCTGACGGTCTCGCCGACCTTCGCGCGCAGCGTGCACGCGCGAACCGAGGGCAACCCGTTCTTCGTCGAGGAGATCTACCGGCATCTGCACGAGCAGGGCCGACTGCTCGCCCACGACGGCTGCCTGCGCACCGACGACGTCTCCGGATTCGACCTGCCGGCCGGCGTGCGGTTGGCCACGGGCCGTCGCCTCGCGCGCCTGGACCCGGGCACCGTCCCACTGCTCACCCTGGCCGCCGTCGCGGGGCGAACGTTCTCCACCGAACTGCTGGAGCTGTTGGTCGCCGATCCCGACACGCTGCTGGACTCGCTCGAGGACGCTCTGCGGGCCCGGCTGATCCTGCCGCTCTACGACCCGTCGGGTGCCGATCGCTTCTTGTTCACGCACGAGCTGATCCGAGCCACGCTGCTGGCCGACGTGACGTTGACCCGACGGCGTCGTCTACACGCCGCGGTAGCGGACGCACTGGAGCGACGCCATCGGGACGCACTCGACCCGCAGGCCGCCTCGATCGCCGCGCACCTGGTGGAGTCCGGTCCGCACGGCGCTGCCCGGGCGTTCGCCCATCTGATCCGTGCCGGGCGGTTCGCCACGGCCACGGCCGCCTTCGAAGAGGCGTTGGTGCACTACGAGCGCGCCGCCGCCGTTGCTGCGGGCTCCGAGCGCGACCGAGCCGAGCTGGCCTTCGAACTCGGCACCGCGCTGGCCAACGTGGGCCGGTTCGATGCGGCGGTCGAGTCCTGGAGCGGTGCGGTGGAGGCCTTCGTCCTGCTGGGGGACGCCGACGCGATGGGCGACGTGTGCGTCGTGGCCTGCTACCACCTGGTATTCCTCGGCCGCTGGGACGATGCGTTGGGCATCGGCCGGAGGGGACTGGACGTCCTGCCGGAAGGCCTCGCGCGGGGCCGGCTGCTCGCCATGACCGCGTTCCCGCTCGCCTACGTCGGAGGGCACGGCGAGGCGGAGGCGATGGTGGCGGAGTCGCTGGCCATCGCGGAGCGGCTCGACGACGACGTCCTGCGCGCGCACGCCCAGTTCGGTCGAGCGATGGTGCACACCGCGCACGCGCGCATGGGCGAGGTCGTCGCCGCAGGGCAGGAGGCCACCCGGCTGTTCGCGGCCGTCGGCGACACCTGGAACGCGCTGCTGGCCGCGGGCTTCGTCTCCTACGGGTTGACCTGCCTCGGTCGATTCGCCGAGTGCACCGCCTGGGTGGCGCGGTACCTGCCGACCGCCGACCAACTCGGCAACGTCACGGCCGGGTCGCAGCTGCGCCGGATGGGTGGATTGATCGACGTCTGCGCCTGCGGCGATCTCGAGCGGTTGGCCGAACTCGGCCGAATTGATCGGGGGTACGTCGAATCGACGGGGATGCCCTGGGCCAGCGGCTGGTCGTGGCAGGGGATGGCCGAGCACCTGCGCGGCGTCCCGGACGCGGCGGCGCCGCTGTTCGCCGAGGCGCATCGGCGGGAGCCCGCCGGTGCGTTGCGCGGCTGGAACGCCGCGGTGTACTTCGAGTTCCTCGCCTACCGGGGGGATTCGATGAGAGCGCTGGAGCTGCTCGAGATCTGCCCGCTGCCGGGGCCGGACGCGGAGAGCTGGACCTGGGGCGCGGCGTGCATGCTGGTGGCCGCCGTCGACGGCCTGACGATGCTCGGGCACCGAGAGCGCGCCGCCGCGCTCTACCCGACGCTGTGCGAGCTTCACGAGCGCACCGGCCTGGTGACCACCGGCTACGACGACGCGCGGCTGTGGGAGCGGGCCGCGGGTATCGCCGCGATGGCCGGGAAGCAGTGGGATCTGGCGGAGCGTCACTTTCTGGCGGCGCTTCGGCAGGCGGCGGAGTTGCCGCACCGATTCGAGGAGGCCCACACCCGCCGCTGGTACGGCGGAATGTTGCTCGAACGCGGCGACCGGGAGCAGGGCGAGACACTCCTGCAAGCCGCCATCGCCGACTACGAGCGGATGGGCATCCCGCACCACCGAGAGCTGTGCGCGCGCCTGCTGCGGGGTTGACCACCGTGGCGTCCGCCGAAGGGTGAGCTATAGCGCTCGCTTGAGCGGACGCCCGCTGCCGCCACTCGGGGCGTCCGTCGAAGGGTGAGCCATAGCGCTCGCTTGAGCGGACGGCCGGGGTGTGGCGGTGCCGTGGGTCAGGCGGCGTTGACGGTGCGGCGCACGCCCGCGCGGTCGAGGATCGCCGCAACGACCTCGGGGGAGTCGCCCAGCGGGGCGGCGACGACGGCGGCACCGGATCGGGCGGCTTCGCGTTCGACGTGCGTGGACAGCCGGCCCGGGGCGAGGAACCAGCTCGCGACCTCGACCCGCTCGGTGCCGCACGCGCGGAGGTCCTCGACGGCGTCCGCGAGATCCGGGCCGGTGGAGCCCGCGTGCGCGACGCGGACGGGCACGTGCCAGCGGCTCTGCCAGGCGCGGGCCAGGCGGGTGACCGCGGCGGCGGCGGAGTCGTCGGTGGTGCCCGCGTAGGCGAGTACGACGCCGGCGTCGCGGCCGCCGCCGCCCGCCTCGCGCAGCCGCTGGTGGGCGGCGTCGAGCAGAACCGGGTCGGGGCCGAGCGCGGCCGCGAGGCGCACCCGGACGCCGACGGCCGACTGCGCGGCCAGGACGGCCGCGGGCACGTCGACCTTGCGGTGGAAGGCCTCGCTCAGCAGCAGCGGAAGGACGGTCACCGACGGGGCGCCGTCGGCGACGAGCTGGAGCGCGGCGTCCGCGGTGGAGGGTCCGTGGTGGTCGAGGTAGGCGATGCGCACCGGGAGCCCCGCGCAGGCGAGCGTCGCGAGTTCGATGCGACGCATCGTGGCCGCGTGCCGCGGGTCCCGGCTGCCGTGGGCGAGCAGCAGGACCCCCGTCTTCGGCGTGGTGTCGCGCCCTTCCACGG
>JBQTIB010000053.1:0-14116 GCA_052389435.1 Sporichthyaceae bacterium
TGTTCTCCAAGATCCGCTACGACTTCGGCAACCGCTCCCGCAGCACCGCTGGCGCCCGCGTATGGGTGTGCTTGGGGACACCCTTGGGCGGACGCCACGTGTGTAGAGGGGGACCCGTGAGCCTGCCGCTGTTTCTCGTCGCGCCCGGCGAGCTGCCCACCGCCGGGCGGTTCGAGCTCGGCGGAGACGAGGGCCGGCACGCGGCGAAGGTGCGGCGGCTGCGCGTGGGCGAACGGCTCGAACTCGCCGACGGCGCCGGGACGCTCGCCGAGTGCGTCGTGACCGAGGTCGGCACGGGGCTGGTGGTCGACGTCCGCGCCGTGCGCACGGTGGCGCGGCCGGACCCGCGGCTGACGGTGGTTCAGGCGCTGCCCAAGGGGGAGCGCGGCGAACTCGCCGTCGAACTGACGACCGAACTCGGCGTCGACGCCATCGTGCCCTGGGCCGCCGAGAGGTGTGTCGCGAAGTGGGAGGGCGCGAAGGCGGCCCGGAACGCCGAGCGCTGGGCCGCCCACGCCCGCGAGGCCGCCAAACAGGCACGCCGGGCGTGGGTCCCCGTCGTGGAGCCCCTCGCGGACTGGAAGGGCGTGTGGGCCCGCATCGCGCAGGCCGCGCGCGCGATCGTGCTGCACGAGGACGCCACCGCGCCGCTGAGCGAGGTCCACCTGCCCGCGGGCGGGGAGATTCTGCTGATCGTCGGGCCCGAGGGCGGCGTTTCCGAAGCGGAGCTGGCCCGGTTCGCCGACGCCGGAGCGCAGACGTGCCGCCTCGGTCCGGAGGTGCTGCGCACCTCGACCGCGGGCGCGGCGGCGGTCGCCGTGCTGTCCGCGCGGCTCGGCCGCTGGAGCTGACGTCGCGTGAACGGATCCAGCGCAGAACTGACCCGGCGTCACTCGCCTCTGACGTAGGCCTCTTCGACGGTGATCCAGATGGTGTCCATCGTCATCCGCGAACCGTCCATCGCGGACTCGTAGTACGCCTCGATGCGGTAGTCGCCCGGCAGCAGCGTGAACTGCGTCGTCCAGGTCCCCAGACCCGGGGCGCCCTCGGAGGCCATCACGTTCGCGGTCTGGAGCACGGCGCCGTTCTGCATGACGTCGATGCTCAACGCGGCCTCGAAGACTCGCGCCGTGCCGGCTACCGTGATCGACGGCCCGCGCAGAGGGCAGCCGCTGCCCGGGGAGGTGATCGCGATGTAGTTGCCGCCGTCGTCGGTGGGCACCGTCGTGTTCGGCACGCACTCGACCTGCGCCTCGGGAGTGGCGAGGCCGGTGGCCGGGGCCAGCTTGGCGCTCAGCTCCGAACCCGAGGTCGGGACCGCCGTCGGCTTCCTGGTGTTCAGCGGCGGGAGCAGCACGGGCGGGTTGGCCGGCTGCTTCACCGGAGGCTGCTCGGCGACCGGCTCGTCCACGACCGCCGGCGCCCCGGAGGCGGCCGGCTGCGCGATGTCGGTGCGGGTGTCGTCCTGCTTGGCGTTGATGCCGATCAGCGTTCCCGCGACGAGTGTGAACGTCAGCGCGGCCCCGGCCACCGCGGGCCGAAAGAGGCCCGCGAAACCGGTGCGGCTGGAGGTGCGGGCACGGATGCGGGCCAGGCCGTCGCCCGCCGGAGTGGTCTTGGCGGCCTCGGACGCCAGCGCTTCGCGCAGGATCCGCTCGAGCTGCGGATCGCGATCGGCGCTGTTCACCGTGCCTCCAGAATCGTGCGCAGTGCGGCCATCCCGCGGAAGGTGTGGGTCTTCACCGAGCCCGCGCTGACCTTCATCGCCTCGGCCACCTGCGCCTCGGACAGGTCGCCGTAGTAGCGCAGCACCAGCGCCTCGCGCTGACGAGGCGGCAGCTGACGCAGCGCGTCCATGACCCGGCGGCTTTCGAAGCGGCGCATGACGTTGTCTTCGGCGCTCGCGACGTCCGGGTCGGGCTCGGGCTTGTACCTGTCCGCCACGACACGGCGGCGCAGCACCGAACGGGACCGGTTCACGACCGTCCGGCGCAGGTAGGCGAGCGCCTTCTCCTCGTCGCGAATGCGCCGCCAGGCCCCGTGCATGGCCACGAACGCGTCCTGCACGACCTCCTCGGCCGCGCCGGCGTCGCGCAGCAGCAGGGCGGAGAGCCGCACGAGTTCGCGGTAGTGGGCGGCGTAGAGCGCGGTCACCGCGTCGTCCGCGTCCCAGCGCACGGCGGGGTCCGCGAGTTCCGCGGACTGCGAGCGCCACTCGGCCACCAATGTCGTCACCTTCTATCGACGCTCGACCCCGCGGATCGGTTGACAAGGGCGACGATAGATCCGGTGAGGGGTGCTCTCCCGGCATTCGGGCAGGATCGAGTAGCCCCAGACCCGGGATCGAGTAACCAGCGGAGTGCTTCGTGGCTGACCAGTGCCTGTTCTGTCGGATCGTCGCCGAGGAGATCCCCGCCGACATCGTCGCTCGGACCCCGGACACGGTCGCCTTCCGCGACATCAACCCACAGGCGCCCGTGCACGTCCTGGTCATCCCGCGCCAGCACCACACCGACATCGCGGCCCTGGCCGCCGCCGATCCGGGCCTCGCGGGGCGGCTTGCCGCCGACGCGGCCGCGGTCGCCGAGGCCGAGGGGGTCGGCGAGGCCTTCCGGTTGACCTTCAACACCGGCGCCGGTGCAGGTCAGAGCGTTTTTCACGTTCACGGCCACGTGTTGGGGGGACGCCCGTTCGGGTGGCCGCCGGGGTAGGCGGCGAGCGTAGCGAGCGTTCGCGCGCGGAGCGCGCCATGACTGAGTCACGTTCACGGCCACGTGTTGGGGGGACGCCCGTTCGGGTGGCCGCCGGGCCGATTGGGCGCGATCCGCGTCGGGTGGCAGCGATAGAGTGGGAGCAATGGGCCATACGGAGACCTCGCACCGGATTGTGGTGCCCCCCGCCGTACCGATGGTCGGCCTGCTGGGGACCGGCGACGAGTACCTGCGCACCGTGGAACGAGCGTTCCCCGAAGTCGACGTGCTCGCGCGCGGCAACGAACTGACGCTGACCGGTCCGCCGGCGGACATCGCGCTGCTCGAGCGGCTCTTCGACGAACTCGTCGTCGTGCTCCGCACCGGCGCTCCGCTGTCCGTGGACTCCGTCGAGCGTTCGATCCAGATGCTGCGGATGGACACCGAACTGCGCCCGGCCGACGTCCTGGCCACCGACATCGTGTCCAATCGCGGCCGTGCGGTACGCCCGAAGACGCTCAATCAGAAGCGGTACGTCGACGCGATCGACAAGTACACGATCACCTTCGGCATCGGCCCCGCCGGCACCGGCAAGACCTACCTCGCCGTCGCGAAGGCCGTGCAGGCACTCCAGGCCAAGCAGATCGATCGCATCATCCTGACTCGGCCGGCGGTCGAGGCCGGCGAACGGCTCGGCTTCCTGCCCGGCACGCTCTACGAGAAGATCGACCCGTACCTGCGCCCGCTCTACGACGCGCTGCGCGACATGCTCGACCCCGAGGTCGTTCCGCGCCTGATCACCGACGGCGTCATCGAGGTCGCGCCCCTGGCCTTCATGAGGGGTCGGTCGCTGAACAGTTCGTTCATCATCCTCGACGAGGCCCAGAACACCTCGCCGGAGCAGATGAAGATGTTCCTGACCCGTCTCGGCTTCGGCTCCAAGATCGTGGTCACCGGCGACGTCACCCAGGTCGACCTGCCCTCGGGCCAGTCCAGTGGCCTGCGCGCGGTGCAGTCGATCCTCGAGGGCGTCCGGGACATCCACTTCTCGTGGCTGAACAGCACCGACGTCGTGCGCCATCGCCTCGTGACGGACATCGTCGACGCCTACGGGCGTTGGGACGCCTCGCACACCGCGGACCCGGCGGGTCCGGCCAAGGCCAGAGGCCGACGGTGAACGTCGACATCTGCAACGAATCCGGCGTCGAGGTCGACACGGAGGCGTTGCTCGACCTGGTCCGGCACGTCCTGGACGAGATGGGGATCCACCCGCTCGCGGAGCTGTCGCTGCTGCTCGTCGACGCGGTAGCGATGGAACAGCTGCACGTGCAGTGGATGGACGAGCCCGGCCCGACGGACGTGCTCGCCTTCCCGATGGACGAACTGCGCCCGGGGCGCCGCGACGACCCGGAGGCCGACCCGGGCCTGCTCGGGGACGTCGTGCTGTGCCCGGAGGTCGCCGCTCGGCAGGCCGCCGCGGCGGGCCACAGCACCGCCGAGGAGCTGTACCTGTTGGCCACGCACGGGATGCTGCACCTGCTCGGCTACGACCACGCCGACGCCGAGACGGAACGGGAGATGTTCGCCGAGCAGCGGCGCCTCCTCGCAGCCTGGCACTCCCGTCGCGTCGCAGGTTAGGGAAGGCATGGGTTCCGACATCTGGTTGATCCTGCTGGCCGCGGGATTCATCGCGGTCGGCGGCGTGTTCGCGGCCATCGAGGCGGCCGTCTCCCGGCTGCCGCGCTCGCTGGTGGAGGACTGGGTCAAGGAGGGCCGCCGCGCGGCCACCGGCATGCAGGCGATCCTCGAGGACACCCCTCGGTACCTGAACCTCGCGCTGCTGCTGCGCGTGTTCTGCGAAATGGCCGCCGCGTCGCTGGTGGCGGCGGTGATGCTGCGTCAGCTCAACGAGCGGTGGAGCGCGATCGGCCTGACCGCGCTGGTGATGGTCGTCGTGTCCTACGTGCTCGTCGGCGTCGGGCCGCGGACCATCGGAAGACAGCACTCCGCCAACGTCGGGCAGGTGGCCGCCGTGGTCCTGCCGCCGCTCGCGACGTTCCTCGGTCCCATCGTGAAACTGCTGATCCTGCTGGGCAACGCCGTGACGCCCGGCAAGGGATTTCGCGAGGGTCCGTTCGCCTCCGAAGCGGAACTGCGCGACCTCGTCGACCGCGCCGAGGAGTCGCAGGTCATCGAAGAGGACGAGCGGCGGATGCTGCACTCGGTCTTCGAACTCGCCGACACCATCGTGCGCGAGGTGATGGTCCCGCGCACCGACATGGTCTACGTCGAGCGCGAGAAGACGCTGCGTCAGGGCATGTCCCTGTGCCTGCGCAGCGGGTTCTCGCGCATTCCCGTCGTCGGGGAGGACAAGGACGACGTCGTCGGCGTCGTCTACCTCAAGGACGTCGTGCGCCGGGTCTACGACCACAAGAACGCCGAGAACTCCGAGTTCGTCGACTCCCTGATGCGCCCGGCGGTGTTCGTGCCGGACTCCAAACCGGTCGACGACCTGCTGCGCGAGATGCAGTTGACGCAGTCGCACATCGCCATCGTCGTCGACGAGTACGGCGGCACCGCAGGCCTGGTGACCATCGAAGACCTCGTCGAGGAGATCGTCGGCGAGATCGCCGACGAGCACGACCGAGAGCGTCCCCAGGTCGAATGGCTGGACTCGGCCAAGGCCCGCGTCAGTGCCCGTCTCGGTGTGGAGGAACTCGGCGAACTGTTCAACCGGCAGATGGAAGACGACGACGTCGACACCGTCGGCGGGCTGCTCGCCAAGCACCTCGGGCGGGTGCCGATTCCCGGCTCGGAATGCGTGGTCGAGGGCCTGCGCCTCAAGGCCGAGAGCACCGGCGGGCGGCGCAACCGGATCAGCACGGTGCTCGTGGAGCCCGAGCCGGAACCGATCGAGGAGACCGCGACGGACTCCGAGCACGAACACGCCTAGGCTGCTGGCCATGTCCCAGACCCTGAGCGACGAGGACGCCAAGCTCGTCACGCTGGCCCGCGCGGTGCGCGCGCGCAACGGATCGAGCGAAGGGGCGGCGGTGCGCGACGACACCGGACGCACCTACGCCGCGACCCCGGTCACCCTGCCCTCGCTGGAGGTCTCGGCGGTTCAGGCGGCGGTCGTCATGGCCATCGCCTCGGGCGCTCGCGGGCTCGAGGCGGCGGTGGCCGTCTCGGATCGCACGCTCGGCGAGGAGGACCGCGCGGTCGTCCGCGAGTTCGGCGGACCGGCCGCTCCGCTGCACGTCGTCGATTCCGACGGGTCGCTGCGCGTGACCGTCACGGGCTGAGCCCGCCGTGGGCGATCGGGACCGCGACGAGACCGGGCGTGCCCGCAGCGCGCGCCCCCGCGACGCCACCGGCCGCCCGCTCGAACCGGGCGAGGCCGGCGTTCCGCGCGCCCCCGAGGGCGTGCCGCGCACCCGCGCCGAGGCATTGGCGCAGGCCGAGCACTACCTCCTGGCGCAACTGCCGTTCCAGGCCCACGAGGTCTTCGAGGACCAGTGGAAGCAGTGCCGCGACGCCGGCGCGCCCGACGCCGGGCGCTGGCAGGGCCTCGCGCAGGTCTGCGTCGGCCTCACCCACCTGCAGCGCGGGAACTTCATCGGCGCGATGGCCCTGCTGCGGCGCGGGGCGGAGAACCTGGAGGCCTTCGACGAGGTGTGGTCGGCCTGGGCCTACGACGCCGCCCTGCACGTCGAGTCCGGGGTCGAGGTGCCCGCGCGCCCGGCACTGCCGATTCGCTGAGACAATCGCCTACGTGCCCCTTCCCACCACCGGACATCGCTCCGGGTTCGCCTGCTTCGTCGGACGTCCCAACACGGGCAAGTCCACGCTGACCAACGCGCTGGTGGGGCAGAAGGTCGCGATCACCTCCTCGCGGCCGCAGACCACCCGCCACACCATCCGCGGCATCGTGTCCCGGCCCGACGCGCAGCTGGTGCTCGTCGACACCCCCGGCTTCCACCGGCCGCGCACCCTGCTCGGCGAGCGGCTCAACGACCTGGTCCGCGGCACCATCGCGGAGGTCGACGTGCTCGGGCTGTGCATCCCCGCGAACGAGAAGGTCGGGCCCGGGGACCGGTTCATCCTCGGCGAGATGGCCAAGGCCGCGCGCAAGGCCAAGGTGATCGTCGTGGTGACCAAGACCGACCTCGCCTCCCGCGACGAGATCGCGGTGCAGCTGCTCGCCGTGTCGCGCCTGTCGGAGGAGGTGGGGATCGAGTTCGCCGACATCGTGCCCGTTTCCGCGGCGGCGAACGATCAGGTGGACCTGCTCGGGGACCTGCTCATGGCCCGACTCCCCGTCGGACCCCCGCTGTACCCGGACGGCGAACTGACCGACTCCCCGGAACTGATCATGGTCGCCGAGCTCATTCGCGAGGCCACGCTCGAAGGCGTCCGCGACGAACTGCCGCACTCCATCGCCGTCGTGGTCGAGGAGATGGTGCCGCGCGAGGGTCGCTCCGCGGACAACCCCCTGCTCGACGTCCGCGCGGAGATCTACCTCGAGCGCGACAGCCAGAAGGGGATCATCATCGGCCACAAGGGCGCGCGCCTGCGCGAGGTCGGCACCGTCGCCCGCCGCCAGATCGAGGCCCTGCTCGGCACCCCGGTGTATCTGGACCTGCACGTCCGCATCGCGAAGGACTGGCAGCGCGACCCCAAGCAACTGCGGAAGCTGGGATTCTAGAGCCGGACCTGCCACTCGCCCCAGTGGTCGAAGAGGTGAAACCCGAGGGCTTCGTTGACGTCGATCATCGGGCCGTTCGACACCGCGTTCCACGTAAGCACGGTCGCCACGTCGGGGCAGTGCGCCAGGGTGTTGCGAAGGTTCGCGACCTTCAGCAGCACGCCGAGGCGGTGGCCCCGATGCTCGGGGTCGACGATCGTGTTCCACTGGTGACCCGCCGTCAGATCGTCGACGCACACGCCGAGGTTGGTGAAGCCGACCACCCGGCGGGTCGCGGTCTCCACCGCCAGCGTGGTGTGCACCAGCAGGCCCCACGGCTCGTTGCAGGACTCACGGCCGACGATCCGCTGCGCGTCGTAGGCCTCCGGCTCCCACTCGAGGTCGTCGAGCGGGGCGTCGGTGGACATGCGACCCGTCAGGTAGGCGACACCGTCCAGCCACTCCTCGGGAGTCCTGCCGACATAGCTCACCAACTCGTAGCCCTCGGCATGGGGGAGCGCGGCCTCGAACAGCGAGTCCGCGACCGCCAGCGCCGAGGCGTCCACGACCAGTCGGCGCCGCGCGGTGAAGATGCCGAGCTCCGCGTCGATGCCGCGGGAGAACTCCTCGTCCTTGCCGCCCATCTTCGCCTCGAACACGACGAGCTTGCGCTCGGCCTCGCGGGCGGTCTCGGCGACGAACTCCCAGAGCGCGGTGCCGACGCCCTGCCGACGGAAATCGGGGTGGACGACGATCTCCGCCCACGCCGTGCCGGTGTTGTCGAGATGCGGCAGCTCCACGACGGCGGTGGCGACGAGCACGCCGTCGCGGTAGGCGAGGTAGTGCGTCGACGGCTCGTCGGGCATCGGGTGCACGACGCGGCCGCGCTCCAGGGTGGGCGCGAACGGCGGGTCGTCGGGTCGGTCGACGGCCTGCGCGGCGGCCCAGAGCGCGAGTACGGAGTCCATCCGGGCGGCGTCGGCCGGATCGAGCACGGAAATGTCCATGCATCCAGGAAACTCTCGGAAATTGCGTTGCGCCATCGAATTTCGCCGTGCCCGTTTCCCTTGGGGGCAAGGGGAAAACGATCTTCCGTGACCGATCGTTGACCCCGCGCAGGTATCGGCGGGCAACCCTGGGTGCGATACGCTGACCGCATGTTGGCGCTGGGTCTCCTCCTTAGCAGCCGCGGCGAGGCCCAGTAAGGGCCGGCTCCCTCGTCGCGGGTTCTGCTGTTGCGCCTTCGCCGGTCGCACCCACGACGACGCTCTGACATTCAGAAGCAGGGAGCCCTCCAATGCACCACCCCCAGCAGCCCAGCGGCATGCCGTTCCACCGCTACGAACCGTTCATTCCGGTCGACCTGGCCGACCGCACGTGGCCCACGAAGCGGATCGAGAAGGCGCCCCGTTGGTGCGCCGTCGACCTGCGCGACGGCAACCAGGCCCTCATCGACCCGATGTCGCCCGCCCGCAAGCGGCGGATGTTCGACCTGTTGGTCCGCATGGGCGTCAAGGAGATCGAGGTCGGGTTCCCGGCCGCGAGCCAGACCGACTTCGACTTCGTCCGCCAATTGATCGAGACCGACGCGATCCCGGACGACGTCACCATCCAGGTCCTGACCCAGGCCCGCGAAGAACTGATCACCCGCACCTTCGAGTCGATCCAGGGCTCGAAGCAGGCCGTGGTCCACCTCTACAACTCGACCTCGTTCCTGCAGCGTCGGGTCGTGTTCGGCCTGGACCGCGACGGAATCAAGGACATCGCGGTGACCGGCGCGCGGATCTGCCAGAAGCTGGTCGAGACCGTGCCCGGCACCGACGTGTACTTCGAGTACTCCCCGGAGTCCTACACCGGCACCGAGCTCGACTTCGCCGTCGAGGTCTGCAACGCCGTCAACGACGTCTGGCGCCCGACCGTCGACCACAAGACCGTGATCAACCTGCCCGCGACCGTCGAGATGGCGACCCCGAACGTCTACGCCGACTCGATCGAGTGGATGCACCGCAACCTGGCCTACCGCGACGCGGTCGTGCTGTCCCTGCACCCGCACAACGACCGCGGCACCGCCGTCGCCGCCGCCGAGCTCGGATACCTGGCAGGCGCCGATCGCATCGAGGGCTGCCTGTTCGGCAACGGCGAGCGCACCGGCAACGTCTGTCTGGTCACCCTCGGCCTGAACCTGTTCAGCCAGGGTGTCGACCCGGAGCTGAACTTCTCCGACATCGACGACATCCGGCGCACCGTGGAGTACTGCAACCAGCTCGGCGTGGCCGAGCGTCACCCCTACGGCGGCGACCTCGTCTACACCGCGTTCTCCGGCTCGCACCAGGACGCGATCAACAAGGGCTTCGACGCGATGGCCCGCGACGCCGCGGAGGCCGGCGTCGAGGTGAAGGACTTCCGCTGGGCCGTCCCGTACCTGCCGATCGACCCGCACGACGTCGGCCGCACCTACGAGGCCGTCATTCGCGTGAACTCCCAGTCCGGCAAGGGCGGCGTCGCGTACATCATGAAGACCGAGTACCACCTGGAACTGCCGCGCCGGCTGCAGATCGAGTTCAGTCAGGTGATCCAGCGTCACACCGACGACGAGGGCGGCGAAGTGCTGCCCGAAGACATGTGGGCAATGTTCGAGGCGGAGTACCTGGCCGAGAAGGGGAACGTGCGCCTGAACTCCCACCACACCTCCTCCGCCGCCGGGTCCCTGGACACCCTCTCGGTCAACGTCGTCGTCGACGGCGTGACCAAGACCCTCGAGGGCACCGGCAACGGCCCGATCGCCGCGTTCACCGACGCGCTCTCCGGTCTGGGCCTCGACGTCCGCGTCCTCGACTACCACGAGCACGCCATGAGCGCCGGCGGCGACGCCCGCGCCGCGGCCTACCTCGAGTGCGCCGTCGGCGACACGGTTCGCTGGGGCGTCGGCATCGACGCGAACATCGTCACCGCCTCGCTCAAGGCCGTCATCTCCGCGCTCAATCGCTAGTCGACTCGCTTCGCCTAGCCGCGTCCGATCGAGCGGGCCCCAGTTGGGGCACGTTCGGTCGGACGCTCCGTCTTTGGGTGCGGCCGAGCCCCAGTGCCCGAATTTTCCGAAGGGCACGGCAGTCGATTGCGCCGACCAAGTCGGGATTCCCGGCAATTTCACAGATCGTTTTTGCAATTGCTTTAGAATTACGGAACCTTTCTTTGAGCTTCGGCGTCTGAGTGACGTAGCCGGGTTCGGCTGCGTCGGACATCGCCGGAGGACAGTCATGGGCCACGCACGCAGAAACCGCCGGAACTCGGCCGTGGGGATCGCGGCGGTGGCCGCGGGAATCGCGCCACTCGCCTTCGCGGCACCCGCCGCCGCGGCGGAGGACGCCAGGGCGAGCATCGTCGACAACAACTCGGTGACCTGCCTCGAACCGTCCGGCAACACCACTCCGGCCGGCGTGGCCGGGGACGAGTACGGCGTCGGCGACGACCACGCCGCGAACCCGGCCGGCGTCGTCGCCTACACCCGCGGCACTACCGACGGTCCCTACCTCGACATCGCCGCCGTTGCCGACGGCTTCCAGATCACCGCCGTCGTGGTCAAGGGCGGCGAGAAGGCCAACGTCTACCTGCCTGCGACGCTCGGCGACCTCCCGTGGAACGACCTGCGCTCCCCGGACAACAACGGCGGCAACGTTCCGGACATCAGCCACTGGTTCGTCTGCGTGAACGCGGTCCCCACCGGCCCGACGGGTCCCACGGGTCCGACGGGTCCTACCGGTCCGACGGGGGAGACCGGGCCGACCGGTGAAACGGGCGAGACCGGCCCCACGGGCGAGACCGGCCCCACGGGCGAGACCGGCCCAACGGGTCCGACGGGCGAGACCGGGCCGACCGGCGAGTCGGGTCCGACCGGCGAGACCGGCCCGACGGGTCCGACGGGCGAGACCGGGCCGACCGGTCCCACCGGTGAGGTCGAGGGCGTGGCCACCGTGACCGACGAGCGGGACATCGAGGGCGACGTCCTGGGGGTGTTCACTCTCCCAGCCACCGGAGCCGGTCCGACGGCACTGCTGGCCATGGGCGCTCTGGGCATGCTCGGTACCGGAGCGATCGTGCTTCGCTCGGCCCGCTCGCGACGACCGACCTAGGCCATCCCCGCAAGGGTTGGGCCGGTCCCAAGCGGTGGCGCGGGACCGGCCCAACCCGCTCCCCGCCGATCGAGCTCGCAGCGCCCGTCCACGCGAGGTTCGGGGCTGCGGCCACGGGAGGTCGGACGTGGAAGGGGGCCGCGTTGTCGGATTGTTGCCCGATAGCCCGAACGGTTCGAGGTCGCTCCGCGTCCCATGGACGGACGCCCGATCAACCAAGGACCGACAGTGACCCCAGCCGACCCTCCACGCGCGCCTGCGCGGCGATGGCCCGCGGCCCTCGGAGTCTGTGCCGCAGTCGCCGTGACGATCGGCACCGCCGTTGCCGTGGGCCCGGGCGGGTCGCAGACCTCCGTCGTGGGCGAGACCAACCCGGAAGCGGGACCGTCGGCCGAGCCGTCCCCGAGCGTCGCCGCCATCCCGCCACGGCCCGCGCCGTCGGGGATCCTTCCGCCTGCGCGGCCCCTCCCGGCGGGCATGCGGCTCGTGGGCGTCGGACGGATCGCCGTTGCGGTGCCGGCGGAGTGGAAGCCGGACCAGTACCAATGCAGCACGCCCGTCCGAGACACCTGGAGTGTGTTCGGCGGCGGTTTCGACGCCTGCGGACACACTCGCCCGCAGGGCGTCGAGGAGGTCCGCGTCGAGGACTCCTCGGGGTACGGGTACGGGGTGGAGTTCGCTCCGTCGACGACGTTCCGCTGGGTGGAGATCGACGGCGTCCAGGCTCTTCGGACGGCGACCGAGTGCAGCGACGCCGGCGCTCTCGAACCGAACGATCCGGCAACCTGCTGGGCCGCGGTCCGATTCCCCGACGACGAGTTGACCCTCACGTTCTCCTCGTCGACCGACGCGGCGCGGATCGACGCCCTGGTCCAAGAGCTTCGCGTGGTCCCCGACGGCGCTGGGGTCCCGGACTACGCCGGGCTGCCGGGGGAGGACTTTCGGACCCAGTTCGAGAGCTACCTCGAGCGGCTGGAGCTTCGCGGTCTCGTGCCCGACGTGGAGTACCTGAAGGAGAACGGTACCTCCGGCGGCTACGTCAAGGACGTCGCCCCTGTGCCGGGGACCGTGCTGACGCGAGGGGACACCGTCCGCGTCGTCGCATTCGCCGAACCCGAAACGCCTGCCGAGGCCGTCTCGGTCAGCGTCGTCTCCCGGCCCGCCGCAGCCGGCCTGGCGCAGGGGCCACAACTCGACGACGCGCAGTCCGCGCGGGCGCGACGATCCGTCTCGGGGTGGGGGATTCGGTCTGGGCCTACGCCTCTGGAGACCGGGCGGAGACTCTCCTCGGCACGGCGATCGGTGGGGCGCTCGTGCGGGACCCGTGGAAGGACGGCCCGGTTCCGAACAGCTCCTGGATCGCGAAGCGTCCGGGCACCAGCCGAGTCACCCTTGTCATCGAGGCCGACGGCGAACGAATCGGGCTCGGCACCTTCACCGTTGTCGTGCGATGACGTCGGAGGTCGGGGACCTATCCGGTTGCCCTCCACCCGCGTTCGCGGCCAGGATCGGCGGGGGACCGGGAAGGAGCCGCGTTGACCCAGGTGCGAAAGATCCGCGAGGTGGACGGTCCGGAGGTCGTCGAGACCTTCGCGCAGGCGTTCTTCGACGACCCGCTCATGCGCTGGTGGATCTCCGAGGAGGCCCGGCGCAAGGAGATCCTCCCGAACTTCTTCGGGCTCATGGTCGGGGCCTTCGCGCCCGCCGAGCAGATCTACTCCGCCGACGGCGTCGCAGCCGCCCTCTGGGTCCCGCCCGGCACCGGGCCCACGGAGGAGGAGAATGCGCAGCTCGGCGAGGCCATGGTCGCGATCGCGCCGGAGTACGCGGAGCGAGGGTTTGCGATCATGGCGGCGACCGAGGCCGTGCATCCCACCGAGGAGCACTTCTACCTGTTCTTCCTCGGTACCCGCCCGCGGTTCCAGGGCCGGGGGCTCGGCGGCGCCCTGCTGCGCGAGGTCCTCGCGCACTGCGACGCCACCGGCACGCCCGCCTACCTCGAAGCCTCGAGCGAGAACAACCGGCGCCTCTACGAACGCCACGGGTTCGTGCTGCAGGACGAGCTCCGGGTCCAGGACTCTCCGCCGCTGTGGCTCATGTGGCGGGCGGCGCGGGGATAGCTCCACCCCAATGGCGGTATTTCCGCCCGATTCCGCTTGGCCCGGCCAAAGCTGGGAAAACCCACCGCAACCGCGCGGGAACCGCTCGAACATTCGCTGCGTCGAAAGCTCGAACGCCCGATGTGGGAGAGATGTCCGAAATCCAAGCGGGGGGCTCGATGGGTTACGTACAGGCAGTCAGAACGCGACGTCGCCGGCTGCGGATTGCCGCGATCGTCCTGGCACCTGTTCTTCCCGCCGAGAGCGGCGAGGACGAGTAGTACCGAACACCTGACACGCGACGACGGCAGCGCCCGGGGGAGGCACGACTACCCCGGGCGCTGCCGTGTTCGACGGCCTCTGCCGGAGGCCGGGTGGGTCCAAGGGTCGCGGGGGGGGGGCGGGCGCCCGGGGCCACGGCGCCCCCCCGGGGGGGGATAACCGCGGGTGAACCAGGGGGGAGCGCCGGGGGACCCCCCCCCGGGGGGCCCGGCCGGCGCCCCCCCCCGC
>JBQTIB010000054.1:0-9858 GCA_052389435.1 Sporichthyaceae bacterium
GTGGTCATCCTCGACGTCGCGGGGCTCCCGCGCCGCGCGACGTAGCGACCCTCCCGGCGTTGCCCTCCGCCCGCGGGTGGGTGGGCATCGACGTGTCTGCGGGTCAGACGGGGATCAGCGCCCAGTAGTCCAGGTCGAGCAGGACGTTCGAGGCGTACTTGCCGTCCTCCCCGCGCAGGGTCATGGACTCGTCGCGGCCGCGGGTGGCGACCAGCCGCAGGCGCAGCGCGCCCACGCCCGGGGCGTCGACCTCGGCCTTGTCGAGTACCTCCGACCACGCGTACACGGTGTCTCCGGCGAACGCGGGAGAGGTGTGCGCGCCGCCGTTGATCGCGGCGATCAGCTGCGCGTTGGCCAGGCCGTTGAACGACAGCGCCCGGGCCAGGGAGATGACGTGGCCGCCGTAGATCAGCCGGTTGCCGTCGGGGCGGGCCTCGACGTTGAAGTGGACCTTGGCGGTGTTCTGCCACAGCCTGGTGGCCATCATGTGCTCGGACTCGGTGAGCGTGACGCCGTCGACGTGGTCGATCTTCTCCCCGACCTCGTAGTCGCCGAAGCGGTGCGGCTCGCCCGCGGCGAGGAAGTCGTACCTGGTGAAGTCGAGCCCGGCCGGTATCGGAAGCTCCTTCGGCGCGAGCGCCGCGGCCAGTTCGGGCAGCACGGCCTCGGGAGCGGGGGCGTCGAGGTTGCGCTTGTGCACCATGACCCACCGGGCCCAGTCCAGCGCGACCTCGCCGCGCTGGTTCACCGCGGTGGACCGGACGTAGACCACGCCGCTCTTGCCGTTGGAGTTCTGCTTGAGGCCGATGACCTCCGAGCGCGTGCTCAGGGTGTCCCCGGGCACGACCGGCAGGTGGAAGCGCAGTTCGGCGTACCCGAGGTTCGCCACCGCGTTCAGCGAGATGTCCGGAACGGTCTTGCCGAAGGCGATGTGAAACGCGATCAGCTCTTCGACCGGGGCCGGGTCCAGCCCCACCGAGGCCGCGAAGACCGCGGAGGAGGGCAGCGCGAACCGCGTCGGGTAGAGCGCCGTGTACAGCGCGCGGTCGCCCTCGGTCACGGTGCGGGGAGTGGAGTGCTCCAGCACCTGACCGACGGAGAAGTCCTCGAAAAAGTTGCCCGGGTTCGTCTTCGCCATGGGCAGTGATTCTGCCGGCGGCGCCGTTGCCGCCCTACGACGGATGCGTCACGTCGGCAGGCAGAGGAGCTTCGCCGCCTCCGCCGGGGTGGCGGGCGCGAGGTCGAGTGCGGCGGCCAGGGCCACGGTGCGCTCCACCAGTGCGCCGTTGCTCGGGGCCAGGTCCTCGCCCAGGTGAAGGGTGTCCTCCATGCCGCAGCGCGCGTTGGCGCCCATGGCCAGCCCCATCGCGGTGAGCCGCAGATTGCGCCGGCCCATGCCCACGGACTGCCAGATGCTGCCCTCGGGAAGGCGCCGCACCAGGTCGGCGAGAGCCTCCGGCGTGGCCGGCGCCCCGCCCTCCACGCCGAGCACGAGGCTGAACTGCAGCGGCTCGGCGAGCAGGCCCTCGTCGCGCAGTCGCAGCGCGGCCTCGACGTGACCGGTGTCGTACACCTCGAGTTCGGCCTTGACGCCGAGTTCCTGCATGCGCGCGGCGAGACGTCGCACCGCGTCCGGCGGATTGAGGAACGTGCCACCGGCGAAGGTCATCGAGCAGGGGTTGAGCGTCGCCATGCGCGGGCGCAGTTCGACCAGCCGAGCGCGGTCTTCGAACGGCACCGGAAGTCCTACGCCGGTGGACATCTGAACCAGAATCGGAGATTCGTCGGTGATCAGGTACATGAGCCGACGGGCGATGTTGAAGTCCGCCGTCGGCCGGTCCCGCTCGTCGCGCAGGTGGACGTGCGCGACCGACGCGCCGAGCTCGTAGGCCCGCAGCACGTCCGTTGCGATCTCGCGCGGCTGGGTGGGCAGCGCCGGGTTCTCCGCCTTCGTCGCCAGCGGTCCGGTCGGGGCGACGGTGATCACGACGGGCATGGAGGCTTCGTGCCGTCGCGACCGAGGCCACGTTTTCTCGGTATGCATACCTACATAATTGCAGACGTCGTCCCAATCCCCAAGAGGTCTCCCGCAACCGTCCGGCGGTGCTCAGGCCCGGCGTGCCAGGGAGGCGAGGAAGGCCTGCGTGCGCTCGGTGGAGGCGGCGGCGTCCGCACCGACCGGGTAGGGGACCGCCCAGATCTCGGTCGCGCCGGCGTCGCGGAGGGAGTCGAACCGGGCCGTGATCGCCTTCTCGGATCCGCACGCGACGACGTAGCCGACGCTGGCCGCGCCCTCGCGCTCCATCTGCCGGCGGTAGTTCTGCAGCGTGTTGTACCGGGCGAAGGTCTTCTCCGCGGTCGCTCGGGCCGCGGCCTCGTCGTCGTCGAGGGCGACGGGCAGGCCCACGATCACTCGGGGAGCGGGCCGGCCGGCCTTAGCGGCCGCGGCGCCGAGGGTCGGCGCGATGTGGTCGGCGATCCCGCGGGGACCGGCCATCCAGGTGATGGTGCCGTCGGCGAGTTCCGCGGCGGCGGCGAGCATGCGCGGACCGAGCGCGCCGACCACGACCGAGGGGCGCACGGCGCCGACGACCGACACGGCGGTGTCGACCCGGAAGTTCGGGCCGCTGTGCGTTGCGGTTCCGGTCTCGAGCAGCGGCATCAGCACCTCGAGGTACTCGCGCAGGTACGCCGCCGGGCTGTCGTAGCTCAGCCCGATGGCTTCGATGGCCGGCTTGTGCGAGACGCCGATGCCCAGGGTGAAACGGCCGTCGGACAGCGCGGCGATCGTGGCCGCCTCGCTCGCGAGTGCGACCGGGTGCCGGGCGTGGATCGGCACGACGCCGACGCCGAGTTCGATCCGCTCGGTCCGCGCCGCCGCCGCCGCGACCGTCGCCAGGGCGTCGGAACCGCGCAGGAAGTGGGCGGTCCAGGCGGAGGAGAAGCCCGCCGTCTCGGCCGCGACCGCCTGCTCGACGACGTGCCGCGGGGACAGCGGAGCGGCGAGGACGTCCCCGCCGAGGTTGATGGCGATGCGCACGGGTGCTCCTTGGTTGGAAGGGGTTGCTACTGCTTGCCCAGGGCGAGCAGCGCGTCGAGCAGTGCCTGGGGAGGCTCTCCGCCGAGACTGGCCAGCGGGCGGGCGTGCATGACGGCCTTCATCCCGGCGATCGTCGCGCGCCCGCGGCCGGTGGCCGCGCGGGCGACCGCGATCGCTCGGGCCGACAGTTCGGCCTCCTCGGCGATCTCGTCGACGAGGCCGAGTCGCAGGGCGGTGGCGGCGTCGTACCGTTCCGCCAGGATCGCGGCCCGCGCCGCGACGGGTTCGCCCATGCGCGCCTGGAGCAGGTCGGCCATGCCGCGGCTGAAGACGGCGTCGAAGTTCGCCTCCGGCAGGCACAGGAAGCCGCGGTCCGCGCGCATGACGCGTTGGTCGTGCGCCAGGGCCAGCAGTAGACCGCCGGCGAAGGTGTGTCCCTGCAGGGCCGCCACCGTCGCGATCGGGAAGGACAGGATGCGGGCCAGCAGGCGTTCGGCCGCGACCAGCGTCTCGGCCGCCCGATCCGGACGGTCGGCCATCCACGCCGTGTCCATGCCGTTGGACCAGATCTTGCCCGAGGCCGCCGTCACCAGCGCCTGGCTGGTACTCGCCTCGACCTCGTCCAGGCAGGCCTCGATCGCTGCGATCGACTCGGCGTTCAGCCGGTTCTCCCCGCCGCCGAGGTGCAGGATCGCCACCTCGTCGTCGTAGGAGACGCTCGGCTGGGCTTCCATGCTGTCGGCGCCCATCGGCGACCTCCCCGCTCCGGCGATGCATTCTGTAGGAATGCATACAAGGTAGAGCAGGCTCGACCCCGCCCGCGCAGGCGGTCGACCCACCGTCGTCGCGTCGGACCGAAAACGCCTCCACAACTGGAAACGATGTTCAACAATGCTTCCGCGGAAGCGCCTAATGCGTTCCCATGCCGGTGGATGGGGGCCTACCGACACACGGGATGGGACTCCTCGACGCCCACCGTGCAGGATGCGACGGCCCGCCCGTCGGCGTCCTCGGCCAGGAGAGTGTCGCCGCGTTCGAGATCCACGACGCCCGCGAACGGTACCGGAGCGGCTTCCGAGCGCGGGTACACCTGGAATGGCGACGCGGCGCGCGGGTTGGAGGCCAGCCGCATCCGCGCCGTCCGGGGAGGCGCCGTGCCGGCCAGCAAGGACGTCGTAGCGGAACTCGGCCGCCTTCCGGAGCCGTTCGAAGGCGACGCGGATCTGGCTGGTCGGTTCGCCGCCGGCACCGAACTCGTTCCACGGGATACCGGGGCCGACCCGGGATCTGATGCCCACGCCCGTGCCGGAGGCGTCCCCACATGCGCCAGGTCGTGTCTCGGATGCCGAAGGTCACGACGGTCCGTTGCGGCTGGGGGATCGGTCCAATCGGCAGCTCTGGGCTGCTCCAGGAGGCCAGCCGCCAGTCGGTGTTGTCGAGCCGAGCCTGCGTCGACACTGCACCGTCGGTGCGAGGACTCGCGGGGGCCTGGCAACCCGTCGCAGTCAACAGAATCGCGACGGCGCTCGCTGCCTGGCGGATCCGGACGGTGTCCGCCGTTGGAGGCGTAGAGCCGCGATCAGGCCAGGGTCAGCAGGTGGCGATGCGACTGCGCGGATCCGGGCAGGACTTCCAGATCGATGATGCCGCCATCGTCGATCGACACGATCTTCGCGACGCGCGGGTCGGCGTCCTCGTCGCCGACGACGACGTAGTCCCCGACGCCGCGGTGAGGCTCGCGGCAGAATCCCGCGTCTCGAAGGGCCGACCCTGCGCTAGGTGCGCAGCGCGGTCTGTCCGGCGCGGGTCGGGTGGGGGCTCTCGGCCGACCTGCCGCGATCGGGGTAGTACAGCGCGGCCAGGACGAGCCCGACGGCCAGGCCGACGGCGTGCGCGGTGTAGGCGACGTTCCCGCCGGGCTGGCCGACCAGCCAGGACGGTCCGGGGACGGGCAGCAGCAGGGGCAGAGCGAGCAGCGGGAGGATCAGGTCTCGCGGGCGCAGCCACAGGTGGGCGGCGAGCGCTCCGGCGACGGCGCCGGAGGCGCCGATCAGCGGCCGGGTGTCCGAGGCGGCGGCGAACGCGAAGCCGTAGGCGGCCGTGTACCCGCATACCAGGTAGAGCACGGCGAATCTGGCGGCGCCGATCCGACGCTCCACCGACGCACCGACGATCGCGAGCAGCAGCAGGTTGCCGATCAGGTGGGCCGCGCTCGCGTGGACGAACAGCGAGGTCAGCGCCGACAGCGCCGGGCTTTTGTCGAACTCCGGTACCGAACAGCGCGCGATCTGCTCCAGCGGCAGCTGCCGATTGTGCGTCAGTTCCCACGGAACGGCGCCCCAGCGTTGCGCGAACACGGTCTGCGCACAGGACCCGGCCGCCCGTGGCCCGAGCAGGTACACGGCCACGTTCGCCACGAGCAGGGCGAGGGTGACGAGTGGCAGGCGCCGGTTCATGGACTCAACCTCGCGGACGGGCCCGCGCGCCGTGGCGAAACCGGACAAGCCACAGGGCGCCCACAGGCCCCGCCAAGCGGACGGCTACGCCTTCTGTCGGGCTCCGCACGGCTCCAGGACGAGCATCGCGGCCGCCATGGTCGCCAGCATCCCGACGTGGCCCACCGTCGAGGCGGTCTCGTAGCTCATCGCGTCGGCCGCCAGCAGGGCGCCGACGACGGCGAAGGGCAGGTTCATCGCGACGACCATCGCCGCGATCGACCGGACGGAGTCGCGGAGAATCGCCATCCAGACCAGCATGCCCACGGTCATCCAGGAGGCCATGACGGCGAGCTCGGCAACCTCGCCCACGTCGCGGAACAGCATGTGGTTCAGGGAGTGGCCGACGAACATGCCTACGAGCATCGCGGCGACCATGGCCGCGTAGCCGCGCCACCAGGCGCCGCTGCGCAGGCGGTCCTGCCACTGGTCTGGAACGGTGGTCGTCACACCGTCATCCTGCCGGCTGTTGGCAACGTTTCGGTGAACGTCGCCGACGGCCGTCGGCGGTGGTAGACCAGAGCGCACACCGTGGACGAGGAGGCGCCGTGGACGCACCGGTCGTGTTCTACAAGCCGGGCTGCCCGTTCGGGATCAGGCTGCGCGCCGCCCTGCGCCTGCACCGGGTGCCGCACCGCGCCGTGCGCTTCCGCGACGACGAGCAGGGCGCGGCGCAGGTCCGCGCCGTGAACGACGGCAACGAGATCTCCCCGACGGTGCACGTCGCGGGCCGCTGGCTGACCAACCCCGGCTGGCGCGAGGTCCAGGCCGCCGCTACGCCGGACGGCCGCAGTAACAGATGAACTGCGTCTGATCGTCTGCGCCGGCGGGCGGTTCGACGGCGGGGCCGAAGGCGCCGGGGGAGCGGATGCCGTCGCCGAAGCTCTTGAGCAGGGCGAAGGCGTTCGCGACGCCGGCGGGGTCGAGGCGCTCGTCCTGACCGGTGGCGCGGGACAGGTCCCAGGTGTGGACGATCGTGTCGGCGCACAGCAGTCCGCCGACGACCGCGGCGAACGGCATGGTGCCGAAGCGCTGGGTGTCCACGACCTTGACGGCGCCGGACTCGTCGGCCATCGCCGCCTCGATGCCGCCGCGGGCCGTCCGCCAGGCCGAGGTCAGGTCGGCGTCGGGGGCGACGGGCTCCGGCGCGGTGCCGGTGAGCATCGCGGCCATGCCGCGGTGGACCTCGACGACGTGGGTGAGCAGGCCGCGGCCGTCCCACTCCGTACAGGGGGTAGGCGCCGCCCAGTCGGCGGGGGACAGCCGCGCGATCCGGTCGTCGAGACCGGCGGCGATTCGGATGTACCGCGCGCGGATCTCGGGGACGTCCAGGGTGGTGTCGGTCATGCCTCGACGCTACCCACGGTCCCGGGGGCGGGGCTGCCGGGGTCGTGACTGTCGGGATCGTGGAAGGCGAGGATCCCCAGCGACTCCCAGGGTCCGCCCAGGTAGCGCCAGAGGGACAGCCCGAGGCCCTGGATTTCGAACGGCGCGAACGAGGCCGTCAGCGCGGCGAGGGTGGCCCGCGCCGTGGCGGGCTCGACCTTGTTCTGGACGGTGACGTGCGGCCGGAAGGGCTGCCGGTCCTGCGGGGTCAGCTCCGATCGCCATCGGCGGGCGAGCCGCTCCCGCAGGTCGGACAGCTCGGGGGAGGCGATGTCGTAGGCGACGCCGCGTCCGAGGCTGCGCAGGCCGACGACCTGCACGGCCAGCATCGGCCGGGCCGCCTCGGCGGTCAACGCCTCGCGCACCTGCGCGAGCAGCTCGCCCGGCACGGCGTGAAAGAGCGTCAGATGGGCCCCGACCTGGGTGCGACCGGGCGGAAAGAGCGCGGTGCGCTCGGCGTCGAATCGCCGCTGCGCGACGGGATCGAGCGCCAGGGTGAGGATCAGCGGATGCACCGGTCCACCGTGCCACGCCGCGACGTGGCGCCTGCGGGCTACGCCCGGTGGCGGCTGCGGGCTACGCCCGGCGTCCGCAGAAGCAGACCAGACGCGTCTGCTCGTCGGCGCCCGCGGGCGGCTCGATCGCGGGACCGAACGCCCCGCCCGCGCGGATGCCCTCGCCGAAGCCCTGGAGCGTCGCGAACGCGTGCGCGACGCCGGCCGGATCGAGGCGATCGTCCTGCCCGGTGGCTCGGGCCAGGTCCCAGGTGTGCACGATCGTGTCGGCGCACAGCAGCCCCCCGACGACCGCGGCGAACGGCATCGTCGCGGAACGGAGGGTCTCGACGATCTCGACGGCCGCGGTCTCGCTCGAGACGGCCGCCTCGACGGCCGCGAAACCGTCGCGCCAGGCCTCGACGAGGTCCTCCTCCGGGCCGACGGGCTGCGGCGCCCCGCCGCCGACCATCGCGGCGATCGCCCGGTGCACCTCCACGACGTGGGTGATCAACCCGCGCACGTCCCAGGCCGTGCACGGGGTCGGCGTCGAGAAGTCGGCGGGGGACAGCCGCTCGATCCGGTCGTCGAAGCCGGTCGCGATGCGGCTGTAGCGGGTGCGGATCTCGGCCACGTCGAGGGAGTCGTCGGTCATGTCGGCGACGCTACTACCGGGGCGGCGACGACTCCGGCGGCTCGACGAACCGGAGGTCCGCCACCCGGTGCAGGCCGGTGATCTGGCAGAGCCGAGCCACCAGCGAGCCCGTCGCGACCAGCACGGTCGGTGCCAGCGGAACGACGTCCCACACGGTCCGGATGGCGCTGCTGTCCAGAAACGCCACTCCGGTGAGGTCGACGATGAACCCGTCGGGGGAACGGCTCACCTCGGCCAGCGCCGCGCGGAGCACCTCGGCGTTCCCGGCGTCGAACTCGCCCTTCGCCAGCAGCAGTCGGCCGTAGACGTCCACCGTCCCGAAGTCCTCCTGCGAGGAACGGATCGCGGGAATCACGGAAACGTCAGCCCCTGGGTCGTCGAGGAATCGCTACTCCAGACGTGCCCCGACTCGCCGATCGGAAACGCAACGCTCGTGCGTCGCTTGTCGGCGCAGGCGGGTGCGCACGCCGCGCAGCGGTCCGGTGACTACGCGGGGGCGTCCAGGACGGAAGCGCCCCGCCGGCGTGCCCCGAGCAGGCGGCGCGCGGTCGGCAGGTCGTCGGCGATCCCCACGCCCTCCGGCAGCCGCCGACCGGTCCAGCCGGGCCCCGCCGCCAAGACGAACGGCACCACCTCGGCGAGTTGGCGCAGCAGCGTCGTGCGGGCCGTTTCGCGGCGGTGGGCGTACACCGCGATCGCGTCCGCTCCGGCGCGCGCGGCCGCCTCGAGCAGGACGTCGTCGGCGACCGAGGTGCCGAGCATCAGCGTCGGGACGGCGGCCTCGGCCAGCGCGACCTGCAGCGCCAGCAGCGACAGACCGTGCAACTCCTCCGCGGCGCAGGCCAGAACCACCCGCGGAGCGGAGCCCGCCGGGGGCGGCGCGGTCGACAGGGCGTGGTGCAGTGCCGCGGTCATCGCGTTGGCCAGGACGATCTCGGCGCCGATGCACGCCGCAGCCTCGTCCGGGGTGTCCCGCCTGGCCAGCCGGGCCAGGGCGGGCCGACACAGCCGCTGCCAGGTGTGCACGACGCCGCGTTCGCGCAGGGCGTCGACGAGAGCGGCGGTGAGCGCCTCGGAGTTCAGCTCCCAGGCGGCGCCCGCGAACGCGGCCGGCGTGCGCGCCACCGGGGCGACCGTGGAGCTCGCCGTCCAGGCCGGAGTGCCGGTGGCCCCGCCCGCGCGCACCAGCTCGACGGCGGCTCGGGGCGGGGTGCCGGCGGCGACCAGACGCACGATCGTCTCGAGCTCGGCGACGTCCTGGTCGGAGTAGAGCCGGTGGGTCCCGCGCTCCTGCAGCGGACCCACCCCGTACCGGTGGTTCCACGTGCGCAGAGTCGACGGCGGAACGTTCAGGCGGCGCGCCACCGCGCCCGCTGTCCAGCGCCCGGCCTGCCGCGGCTGCGGCTGCGCGGACTGCTTCGAGGTGGTCGACACCCCGGCATTGTCCCGCGTCCGGCCGTCCATCGCATAGACGGCACGCAATCGAGTTCGCGACCGATCCGGGTCCACCGCCCGAAGGCGCGCCCGAAGGCGTGCGCAGCTGCAACGAAACTGCGCAGATGTGAAACGAAGATGCGACGAACGTCGCGTGGTGGCGGGGCCCTCGGCGACGTATGGTGGAGCCCGTCGATGGCGATGCAGGCGAGCTTCTGGGAGCGCGGATGAGCGAGTTGAGCGGTGCCGCGAAGGCCGGGGCGGGGGTCGCGACCTATCTGGACGAGCGGGTCGGGCTGAACGCGGGGCTGAAGAAGAACATCCGCAAGGTGTTCCCGGAGCACTGGTCGTTCA
>JBQTIB010000055.1:0-50999 GCA_052389435.1 Sporichthyaceae bacterium
TCCACCGAAATGTACCACCGGCCCCTCCAGGCGGCCGCGCCGTTCCTATTGTCTCGTATGGGCGCGCCCGCCTGCAGTGGAGGCGTGACCCGGCGCGCGAGGGACGGCCGACCCGCCAGGCGGTGGGCGCAGCAGACCGGCTCCGGGGTGCGCGGGCGGATCCGGTGCCGCGAGCGAAGCGAGCCGAACGGGCAGCCGACCCGGTCCGCGCTCCGCGGGCGGGACACGACCTAGACGTATCGCTCGAGGATCGAAGACTCGGCGAGCCGGGACAGACCCTCGCGCACCGAGCGGGCGCGGGACTCCCCGACGCCTTCGACGGCCTGAAGGTCGTCGATGCTGGCGGCGAGAAGCTTCTGCAACCCGCCGAAGTGCTCGACGAGCCGCTCGATGACGGCGTTCGGCAGCCGTGGGACCTTGGCCAGCAGTCGGTACCCGCGGGGGCTGACCGCGGCGTCGAGGGCGTCGACGGCCGCGCCGTGGCCCAGCGCCCGGGCCACCGTGGTCAGGTCCAGCAGGTCGCCGGCGGAGAGGTCGTTCAGGGCCGAGAGGGCGTGCAGGACCGTCCACGGGTTGCGGCCCGTCGGCTGCGGCAGGTAGTCCCGCGCGACGAGTTCCCGGTCCGGTTCGACGCCCGCGATGAGCTCGTCGAGCTGCAGCGCGAGCAGGCGCCCGTCGGTGCCGAGTTCGACGACGTACCCGGAGATCTCCCCGGCGATGCGGCGCACCATCTCCAGGCGCTGCGCGACCGCTGCGACGTCCCGGATGGTGACCAGGTCTTCGATCTCCAGTGCCGACAGCGTGCCGGACACCTCGTCGAGGCGAAGCTTGTACCGCTCGAGGGTGGCCAGGGCCTGGTTCGCTCTAGCCAGTATCCCGCCGGACTCCTCCAGCACGTGGCGGACTCCGCCGACGTAGAGCGCGATCAGGTTCATCGACTGGCTCACCGAGATCACCGGAATCGAGACCTGGCGCGAGGCCCGGTCCGCCGTGCGGTGCCGGGTGCCGGACTCGTTGGTCGGGATCGAGGAATCGGGCATCAGGTGCACGGCCGCGCGCAGGATCTTGGTCGCGTCGCGGTCGACCACGATCGCGCCGTCCATCTTGGCCAGCTCGCGCAGCCGGGTGGCGGAGAACTCGACGTCGAGCACGAAGCCGCCGGTGCACATGGACTCGACGGTCTTGTCGTAGCCGACGATGATCAGCGCGCCGGTGTGGCCGCGCAGGATGCGCTCGAGGCCTTCGCGAAGCGCGGTCCCGGGGGCTACCGCCGCGAGCGTGCTCCGCAGCAGAGCCTCGGACTCTGCTGCGGTGCGATCAGCGCGGTCAGCCGACACGGTTCCCTACGTACTTCTACGACGCGATGCCGCAGTGACAGTTGACCTGAAGTGTACGGTCCCGACCTGCGCGTTCGGGCAAATCGCGACCTCGGCTCTCCAGATGGTTCGTTGCGATTGGGCAATGCCCGACCCCGGGTTCTCCGCTCGCCCGCGCCCGGTCCCCGGACGGGGGTCAGCCGACCGGGGTCAGCCTGCGGGACTCGGACGCCTTGCGCTGGCTGCTCGCGGCCGACCACGCCATGTCCAGGGTCGAGGCCTCCAGCACCTGCATGCCGTGGGGTGCCTCCACGCCCGAGCCGGCCGGGACGATCGCGCGGCGAAATCCCAACCGGGCCGCCTCCGCCAGCCGAAGGGCCACTCCGCGCACCGGGCGGATCTCCCCGGTCAGGCCGATCTCGCCGAGCGCGACGAGGTCTCCGGGCAGTGGCCGGTCCGCTTCGGCGCTGGCCACGGCCAGGGCCAGGGCCAGGTCCGCCGTCGGATCGGTGAGCTTGACGCCGCCCACCGTGGACGCGTACACGTCCTGGTCCCACAGGCGCACGCCCGCGCGACGTTCCAGTACGGCCAGGGTCAGCGCCACGCGGCTGCTCTCCAGACCGGACACCGTGCGCCGCGCGGACTGGCCCGCGCACTTGCCGACCAGGGCCTGCACCTCCACGACCAGGGCGCGCCGGCCCTCGACGGTGACGGTCACGCACTGCCCGGGCACGGGCGCAGGCACTCGCGAGACGAACAGCCCGCTCGGATCGGGCAGGCCGACGATCCCGTCCTCGCACAGTTCGAAGCAGGCGACCTCGTCGGACGGGCCGTACCGGTTCTTCACTCCCCGCACCATGCGCAGGCGCCCGCCGCGTTCGCCCTCGAAGTGCAGGACGACGTCCACGAGGTGCTCGAGCAGGCGAGGCCCGGCAATGTGCCCGTCCTTGGTGACGTGGCCGACCAGGACCGTGGTCATGGCGCGGTCCTTGGCCAGCCGGGTCAGACCGCCGGCGACCTCGCGGACCTGGGAGACCCCGCCCGCGGCGCCCTCGGCGTTCTCCGTGGAGATGGTCTGCACCGAGTCCACGATCAACAGCGCCGGGTCCACGGTCTCGACGTGCTCGGCGACGGCGGCGAGGTCGGTTTCGGCGGCCATGTACAGCGTGTCGACGAGGGCGTCCACCCGCTCGGCCCGCAGGCGGACCTGGGCCGCGGACTCCTCGCCGCTGACGTAGAGCACCCTCGCCCCGGTGCGTGCCATCTGCGCCGCGACCTCCAGCAGCAGCGTCGACTTCCCGACGCCCGGCTCCCCGGCCAGCAGGACCACCGCGCCCGAGACCAGCCCGCCGCCGAGCACCCGGTCCAGTTCCGGCACGCCGCTGGTGACCGCTCGGGCCGACTCGGCGTCGACCGCCGTGATGGGCATGGCGACCGAGCGGGGAACCACCCGCCCGCCGGTGCGCCGCACCGCGGGCGGCGGCCCGGCGGTCACCGTGCTCCATGCCTGACACTCCCCGCACCGGCCGACCCACTTGCCCGTCTGCCAGCCGCACTCGGAACAGCGGTAGTTCTCACTCGACTTCGCCATGTCGAACAAGCTATCGAAGCCCACCGACAATTCCCTTCAAGCGCGCCGCCCTCCCCGGGACTCCCCTCGCCATCGGGAAAGATCGGGCAACGCGGTGTCGAGCTCAGAAGCGGCGCCACCACAGGTTCACCGCGGCGTCCACGTCCCAGCCGGTTCCGCGCTCGTCGACCTCCCGCAACGCCGCTGCCGCCACGGGCGCCGCGAACTCGATGCGGAGGACTGCGGCGAGGTCCCCACGGCAGGAGAAGGCCCAGCGAACGTCGAGCGCAAGGCGGGCGAAGCCCTGCCGCGCCCAGAACCGCTCGTGCGCGGCGGGGTCGTGGGAGATGCCGTCGGCCGCCAGTCCCGCGGCGAACCACCGCCCCACCGACGACCGCGTCGAGTCGTGGTCCAGCACGACCGCCAGACCGCCCGGGCGGAGCACCCGTTGGAGTTCGCGCAGCCCCGGCTCGCACCCGGGGCCGAAGAAGTAGGCCCACCGCGCGTGCGCCAGGTCCATCGACTTCGCCGGCAGCGGCAACGCCTGAGCCGAGCCCTGGAGTACAGTGACGTCGGGCAGGTCGGCGACGCGGCGAGTTGCCGCCGCGGCCAACCCGCCGTGCGGTTCCACCCCGACGACGCTCCGCGCCCGCGAGGCAAGCCGCGGCAGGTGGAACCCGGTGCCGCACCCGACGTCGACCACGTCGCCCCAGGTCGAGTCCAGGGCCAACCCGCGATGCCAGGACACCAACGACTCGATCGCCGTTTCGATCGCGAGGTCCGGATCGACGGCTCGGTTCTCCGCCTCGTAGACCTCGGTGGACTCCCAGATGTTGGGGCTGGGGATCGCACCGGGTGCCACGCTCCACCCGAAGGGCCTCACGCCCAGTCGAGCCCGGTGAGGCGCTGGTAGATCTCCACGTATCGCTCGCGCGTGGCCGCCACGATGTCCGCCGGCACCTCGGGCGCGGGCGGCTTGCGGTCCCACCCGGTGCCGGCGGCCCAGTCGCGCACGAACTGCTTGTCCAGGCCCGCCTGCGCCCGGCCCGGCGCCCAGTCCGCCGCCGGCCAGAACCGCGAGGAGTCCGGCGTCAGCAGCTCGTCGCCCAGGGTCAGCACCCCGGCGGCGTCCAGGCCGAGCTCGACCTTGGTGTCCGCGACGATGATCCCGCGCTCGGCGGCGATGGCCGAGCCGCGTCGATAGAGCTCCAACGTCACCTCGCGCAACTGCTCGGCAAGGTCCGGGCCGACCGCCCGAGCGACCTCGGCCGCGGTCATCGGCTCGTCGTGGTCCCCGACGGGGGCCTTGGTGGTCGGGGTGAAGATCGGCGACGGCAGCCGCGAGGCCTCGTCCAGGCCGGGCGGCAGCGGCACCCCGCTGACGGTCCCGTCGGCCCGGTACTGCGTGGTCCCGGAGCCGGCCAGGTACCCGCGGGCCACGCACTCCACCGGCACCATCGCCAGGCGGCGGCACCGGATCGCCCGCCCGGCCCACTCGGCCGGAACGTCCTGGGAGATCACGTGGTCCGGCACGATCCCGGCAAGCTCGGAGAACCACCACAGCGAGAGCTGGGTGAGGATCGCGCCCTTGTCCGGGATCGGGGTCGGCAGGACGACGTCGTAGACGGACACGCGATCGGAGGCGAGCAGGATCAGGTCCTCGCCGTCGGCCCAGACGTCGCGGACCTTGCCGGAGTGCAGTAGTTCCACGGCGCAGAGTTTCCCAGCAGGCTCAGAGCGCCGGGTCGGCGGGATGCCGAGCCACGGCGAGGCCGTTCTCGCGTTCGGCGCACATGGCCGCGAGCACATCGTAGGCGGCGTCGCCCATCAGCTCGCGCAGTTCGGTCTCGCTGCTGCGCCACACCGCCTCCGCGCCGACGTGGGCCGCCGAGTCCGAGGTACACCACCAGTTCAGGTCGTGCCCGCCCGGACCCCAGCCGCGGCGATCGAATTCGGCGATGGTCACCTCCGTGTAGGAGGTCTCGTCCGGGCGCTTGACCTTCCGGTACGCACGGCGCACCGGCACCTGCCAGCACACGTCCGGCTTGGTCTTCACGAAGTGCACTCCCTCGGCGATCGCCAGGCCGTGGAGCGCGCAGCCCTCGCCGCCGGGAAAGCCCTCGCGGTTGAGGAAGATGCACGCGCCGTCGACGACCGAGGTCTTGCGGGCGCCGTCGGAGTCGAGCTCCACGAAGCTCTTCCTGCCCTGTCTGCGGAACTGCCACGTCTCGTCGGTCAGCCGCTTGGCCGCCTTGCGAACGCGCTTCTCGTCGTCGTCGTCGGTGAAATGCGCCCCGAGCGAGCAGCAGCCGTCCGAGGCGCGGCCGGCGACGATGCCGTGGCAGCCGTTGCCGAAGATGCAGGTCCACCGCGAGGTGAGCCAGGTGAGGTCGGCCCGGAAAACCTGGTCAGGATCCGACGGGTCCCCGAACTCGACCCACGTCCGGGGAAAATCGAGCATCACCTCAGCCACCGGGGCACCCTACGCCGTGGAGGTTACGGGCGTGCTCCGCCCGCCCCACCCGGTAGCTGCCCGAGGCCACCCGCGACAGAGATAGGTTCAGCAGATGCGGTTGGGGGTTCTGGACGTCGGTTCCAACACCGTGCACCTCCTGGTGATGGACGCCCATCACGGTGCACGGCCCTGGGCCGCGCACTCGGACAAAACCGAGTTGCGCCTCGTGGACTACCTGACCAAGTCCGGCGCCCTGTCGCACTCCGGCGTCATCGCGCTCACCGCCGCGGTCGCGCACGCGCAGAAGGTCGCCGAGCAGACCAAGGCCGAGGAGATGCTCGCCTTCGCCACCTCCGCGCTGCGCGAGGCGGCGAACGCCGACGAGGTCCTCGCCGGCATCCGCTCGGAGACGGGCGTGGACCTGCAGGTGCTCGGCGGAGACGACGAAGCCCGGTTGACCTTCCTCGCCGCCCGCCGCTGGTGCGGGTGGTCGGCCGGCCGGCTGCTGCTGCTCGACATCGGCGGCGGCTCGCTCGAACTCGCCACCGGAGTCGACGAAGACCCCGACGCGGCGATCTCGGTGCCCCTCGGCGCGGCCCGGCTCACTCGCACGATGGTGAACGAGGACCCGCCGAGCGCGGAGGCCGTCGAAGAGCTCCGCCGGTTCGCGGCCGCGACCATCGCGGACGCCATCGGCCCGATGCACGCGGCGGGCGCTCCGGACCGCGTCGTTGGAACCTCGAAGACCTTCAAGCAGCTCGCGCGGATCGCCGGCGCCGCACCGAGCTCCGAGGGCCACTACGCCCGCCGTGTGCTCAGCCGCGTTGACGTGGGGTACTGGGCGGGCAAGCTCGCGCGGATGCGCGTCAGCGAGCGGGCGGCGCAGCCCGGGGTGTCGGCGGGACGGGCCCACCAGCTGTTGGCCGGCGCGATCGTCGCCGAGGCCGCGATGGACGCCTTCGGCGTCGAACAGCTGGAAATCTGTCCGTGGGCGCTGCGCGAGGGAGTCATCCTGCGCCGCCTCGACTGGATCAGGGAATCCGGCGTCTGATGTCCGGGCCCGAGCGCTCAGGGGACGGTCGGGTGGTGCAGGTACCCGACGCGAAGATCTGCCTGTCCACCTCCTCGGTGTACCCCGAGTCGACCGGTGCCGCCTTCGAGATCGCGGCGGCCCTCGGCTTCGACGGCGTCGAGGTGATGGTCGGGGTGGACCCGATCAGCCAGGATCCCAAGGCGCTGCGCCACCTTTCGGACTACCACGGCATGCCGATCACGGCGATTCACGCGCCCTGCCTGCTGATCACCCAGCGCGTGTGGGGGACCGACCCGTGGGGGAAGCTGCAGCGCGCGCAGGCCGTGAGCGAGGAACTCGGCGCCACGACGGTCGTCGTGCACCCGCCCTTCCGTTGGCAGCGCGAGTACGCCAAGGCCTTCGAGACCGGACTGGCGCGGATGAAGAACGAGACCGACGTCGCCTTCGCCGTCGAGAACATGTACCCGTGGAAGGCCGGCACGCGCCAGATGCAGGCCTACGCCCCGGACTGGGACATCGTCGACCGCGACTATCCCGAGGTCACCCTGGACCTCTCCCACACCTCGGTTTCGCACTCCGATCCCCTGCGGATGATCGAGGTCCTCGGGGACCGGTTGCGCCACCTGCACCTCGCCGACGGCTCCGGCACGAACAAGGACGAGCACCTCATCCCGGGCCGCGGCACGCAGCCGTGCGTCCAGGTCCTCGAGCAGCTCTCGCGCCAGGGCTTCACCGGCAACGTGGTGCTGGAGGTCAACACCCGCCGCTGCGCCAACCGCGCCGAGCGCGAGGCGGACCTGATCGAAGCCCTCGCGTTCACCCGGCTACACCTCGCCTCGTCGGTCTGACCGACGCACAGGGGGACGGCGCGGGCCAGAAGTACGCCGATGGCGCACTCGAGCACCGGTCTTGAAATCCACCACCGTGCCCTACTGCGCCATCGGGTGGGTTCTGACCCGCCCGGATGACGGATCGGCCAATCGAGGCCTGGGGCGAAGCGCGACGCGGCACCATTCAGTGACAACGAAGGAGGGCCATGCTGCTGCGCAACGCGGTTCTGCTGGCCGCCCGGTCCGAGCATCTGCGCGACGCCCTCGCCGCCGCGCCCGGCACCCGCGCGATCGTCCGGCGCTTCGTCGCGGGAGAGACGGTCGCCGAGGCGATCGCCGCCGCCATCGAACTGTGCGGTTCCGGGCTGCGGGTCTCCCTGGACCACCTCGGCGAGGACACGAAGAACCGATCCGACGCCGAGGCGATGCGCGAATCCTGCATCGATCTGCTCGGCGCTCTGCACGCGGCCGAGCTCACCGCACGGGCCGAGATCTCGGTGAAGCTGTCCTCGCTCGGGCAGGCGCTCGGCGCCGACGGGGACCGCATCGCGCACGAGAATGCATGGAAGATCTGCTCCGTCGCGGCCCAGTACGGCACGACGGTCACGATCGACATGGAGGACCACACCACCACCGACGCGACGTTGGGGACGATCCGCGAACTGCGCGCGGACTTCCCGTGGGTCGGTGCGGTCGTCCAGGCCTACCTGCGCCGGACCGAGGGCGACCTCGCCGACCTCGTCGGCCCCGGCTCGCGGGTGCGCCTGTGCAAGGGCGCCTACGCCGAGCCCGACTCCGTCGCGTTCGCCGACCAGGCGGAGATCGACCGCAACTACGTCCGCTGTCTCAAGGTTCTGATGGCGGGTCGGGGACACCCGATGGTCGCCACCCACGACCCGCGGCTGGTCGCGATCGCGCAGCACCTGGCCAAGGTCAACGGGCGCTCGGCCGAGCAGTTCGAGTACCAGATGCTTCACGGCGTTCGCCCCGCCGAGCAGGTGCGACTGGCCGCAGACGGAGCGATCGTGCGCGTCTACGTCCCCTTCGGCGCCCAGTGGTACGGCTACCTGATGCGCCGCCTCGCGGAACGCCCCGCCAACCTCGCCTTCTTCGCCCGCTCGCTGCTCACCACCCGCTGACCTCCGGGCGCGCGGTGCGCCGCTCATCCATGACCACAGGCCCACATCCGTGCCCGACTTGTCCCGGTTCGGATGGTCGTACGCTCATCCATGAGCGGACGACAGGGCCCGCGCAGGCAATCGGAAGGCAGCGAAATGGCTCAGCGGGTTGCGGTGCTCGGCGGCGGAAAGATGGGCGAGGCGCTGCTCGCCGGGATGCTGCGGGCGGGCCGGGCGGCGGCCGACACGGTCGTGACCGAGCGGCATTCCGAGCGCGCGGCGATGCTCCGCGAGCGATACGGCGTCGCCACGCCGAGCAACGCCGAGGCCGTGAAGGACGCGGACATTCTCCTGCTCGCGGTCAAGCCCCAGGACATGGCCGCACTGCTCGCCGAGATCGGTCCGGACGTCCGCGCCGACCAGCTCGTCGTCTCGGTCGCGGCGGGCATTCCGACGGCCTTCATCGAACGGCACGTCGGCGACACGGTCCCGGTCGTGCGGGTCATGTCCAACACCGCGGTCTTCGTCGACGAGGCGATGAGCGCGATCTCGGCAGGCTCCCACGCCGGGCCCGAGCACCTGCGCATCGCCGAGGAGATGCTTACCCCCGTGGGGGAGGTGATCCGAGTCCCCGAATCCCAGCAGGACGCGGTCACGGCGCTTTCCGGCTCCGGTCCCGCCTACTTCTTCTACATGGTCGAGGCGATGACCGAGGCGGGCATTTCGCTCGGCCTGCCGCGCGAAACCGCCTACAACCTCATCGTGCAGACCGCGCTCGGATCGGCTCGCATGCTGAAGGAGAGCGGCGAGCACCCGGTCAAGCTTCGCGAGGCCGTCATGTCCCCCGCGGGCACCACCATCGCCGCGATTCGGGAACTGGAAAATCACGGCGTGCGGGCCGCGCTGCACGCCGCCCTCGAGGCCGCGCGCAATCGCTCGCGCGAATTGGCGTCCGGAATTTCATAGACCGAGCCCAGTCGGTCTACCCGTTTCGACGCATTGCAAACAATACAATTTACGTGAAACGTTCCGAAGGTTCGTGACGATTTATCGAGTAACTCGGCTATTGCCGGAATTATTCGACATCGTCAGGAGTCCATCGTGCGCAACTCGACTGCACCCATTCGTACGGCAGGGGCCGTCGGCGCGGTGAGCGCGCTCGCGCTCGGTGTGTTGGCCGCCCCCGCGCAGGCCGCCACCGAGCGGTCCGCGTTCAACTTCGTCGATTCCAGCTACGTGCTCACGCTGCGCTCCGGCGGCGTCGAGGCCTACGAGCAGATCCCGCGCGACCTGCCCACCGACTACGGCCACAGCTACGTGGACCTGATCCACGACATCGGCCAGGAGAAGGGTCGCTGCGAGAGCATCGGCGCGGGCTACTGGCTCGGCACGGAGGTGGAGGAGGGCGTGCTCGGCGCCGGGGCCGCCCCGCCCGACGCCGGCGACGTCTCGGGCGGATACAAGAATCCGACGATCGCCCGGGACGTGAAGCCCAACCTTTCCCCCGGCGAGAACGAGTCCAACAAGAACCCGGGAGTGAAGAACTACTTCCCGCCCGGCAACGAGGTCGCCGACATTCCGTCCAAGGGCAACGGCGTCAACTGGGCCGCGGGCTGCAACAGCGACGCCGAGGGCAAGGCCGTCGGGGAGAACTCCAACATCGGTCCGTTCCAGGGCGTGGGCAGCACCTCGCAGGCGATCGTCGACAAGGAGACCGGCATCTACTCCGGCACGAGCCGGGCCTACATGTTCGGCGTGAGCGGCGCGCAGGGCTTCGACAGTGCGTCCTCGTTCATGCAGGTCGTCAACCGGCCCAACGCGAAGCCGACGATCACCTACCGGATGAGCTATTTCAACTCCGGGGAGAACCCCGACGAAAGCGGCATCACCTTCGGCGGCCAGGAGATTCCGGTCGACGACTTCGCCAAGCAGTTCAACGACCAGGCCCAGACGGCCGGCGCGGCTGCAAAACCCGTCGGCCCGGCCGGCGCCGGAACGCTGACCCCCGAGGTCGGCGTCTCGACCGACGGCGGTCGGTACTCGATCACCATATCCGCGGGCCACGGCAACTTCGGCTTCGCCGCCCGCGAGGGCACGATCGGCGAGAACCAGGGCATGCGCGTCGCGGCGATCACCTTCCAGGGCGTGTACGGCAACCTCTGACCGACGCGCCGCCGACGCCGAGGCGGCGTCGGCTCCACCCTTGGGCGTCCACTCGACCGTGTTCCGGCGGCCGAGCGGACGCCTGAGGTATCAATGGGGCATGGCGGGCCGGGACCTGGCGAGAATCGCCGACGAGCTCTACGGGCTCGAGCCCGCCGAGTTCACCGCCGCCCGCAACGAAGCCGCGAAGACGGCGAAGACCGCAGGCGACGCCGACCTCGCCGCCGCGCTCAGGGCGCTGCCCAAACCGTCCACGGCGGCCTGGCTGGTCAATCAACTGACGCGGCGTCGGCCCGCCGACCTCGACGGTCTGCTCGCGGTCGGGGACGCGCTGCGCGAGGCCACCGCGGCGGCCGACGCGGCGAGCCTGAAGGACCTCAACGCCAAACGCCGCGCGGTCCTGGCCGCGATGGGTCGCGCCGCGCTGGCCCTGGCCCGCGAGCTCGGGCACCCGGCGGGGGACTCGGTCGCCCGCGAGGTCGAGGCGACCCTGCACGCAGGCCTGGTCGACGCCGCCGCCGGCGCCGCCGTGCGATCGGGTCGGTTGGCGAGGGCGCTGGCCCCGGCGGGCTTCGGCGCGGTCGACCTGGCCGGCGCCGTCGCGGCTGCGGACGGCACGACGGCGCCGAGCGCGCCCGCGAAGCCGAAGAAGGCCGAGAAGACCGCAGCGGACGAGACGGCCGCACGGGCCCGAGCCGCGGCGCTGGAGCAGGCGTGGGCCGCCGCGGCCGCAGCGCGCGCCGCGCTCGAGTCGGCGGGCGCGGACGCCACGGAGGCCGAAACGGGCCTGGGTCTGGCCACCGCCCACCGGGAGCAGATCGAAGCCGACGTCGAGGAGGCGGCCGAGGCCCTGCGCGCCGCCCGCGAGGCCCTCGCCGACGCCGAACGCGCCGAAGGAGAGGCGCGGAACCGCCAGCGCGCCGCGCAGAAGGCCCTGGACGCCGCCCAGCGTTCCGCCGACCGTTCCGCCGCCGCCCTGCGCGACCTGCAGGAGCCCTAGCGTTCGACGGAGCGGAGTCTCCAGGACGCCCGGGGTCCGGCCTACAGCCGCTCCACCAGGAGCGCCACCGCGTGGATGACGACGCCCGCGAGGGCGCCCACCACGGTGCCGTTGATGCGGATGAACTGCAGGTCCCGGCCGACGGCGGTCTCGATGCGCCCGGAGGCGTCGCGGGCGTCCCACGCCTCGACCTGCGTGCGGATCAGGGTGACCAACTGGTCCCCGTACTCCGCGACGGTCCAGCGGATCGCGCCGTCGAGCAGCTGGCCGGCGCGGGCGGCGAACTCGGCGTCGTCGCGCAGCCGGCGGCCGAACCGGGAGATCCCCTCGGCCAGGCGCGCCTCGAGCACCCCGTCGCCGGAACTCAGCGAGGCCCGAGCGGACTCGAGGACGTCGACGACGACCTTGTGCAGCTGCACCTCCATCCGCGGGTCGTAGGCCCAGAGCCGCAGCTGCGCGTCGATCGCCGCGGCGTGCTTGGGGTTGGTGCGCAGTTCGCGGGCGAGCTTGGCCAGCGCCTCGTCGAGCGATCGGCGCAGGGGATGGGACCTGCCGTCGCGGTGCACCTCGGCGAGGGTGTCCAGGACGTGGTCGAGAATCTTGTCGACGCGGCGCTCGGTGGCGATCAGCCGACCGATGAGCCCGTACTCGTCGAGGAACCGCTGCACGACCGCGTGCCACTGGTCCCGATTGCTCGCGAGATGTTCGCGGGCGGTCTCCACCAGGACGTCGACCAGCGGCTGCTGGGCGCGACCCTCGACGGCTGCCTCGAGGAACTCGCCCATGAGCGGTGCCCAGGACCGGCCCTCGGTCTGACGGCGGCTCAGGTCCTTGCGCAGCACGTCGAGTGCAACCTCGGTGACCGCCGCGGGTTCGACGGACTCCAGGGCCGCGGCCAACGGAGCCAACGACCACTTCGCCATCGCCGCGGCCTTGGCGGGGTCGGCGGCGTAGGAGGCGGCGCGATCGAGCAGGCGGGTGTCCCGCACCTGCTCGGCGACGGCGTCCGGGGTGACGAAGTTTCCCGCGACGAACGAACCCAGCTTCGCCGCGAGCGCGTCCTTCTGCTTGGGCACCAGCGCGGTGTGCGGGATCGGAATGCCCAACGGGTGGCGAAAGAGCGCGGTGACCGCGAACCAGTCCGCGAGGCCGCCGACCATCCCCGCCTCGGTGGCCGCGCGCACGAAGCCGACCCAACCGTCGTCCGGCATGGCGAAGGTGGCGAGAAAGAGGGCGGCGGTGGCCAGCAGCAGGCCGGTCGCGCGGCGCTTCATGCTCCGCACCGCCGCCCGGCCGACGGGGTCGTCGAATCCGGCAATCGCTCGACGCGGGGGAGACGCCGTGGGCGCCGGGCTGCTCATGCCCTGACCCTAGGTCGGCACGGCGCCGGCGAAACCTCGAGGCCGGGCGCCCGCGCGAGGGAAATCGGCGAGGGAGGGCGCCGATCTACCAGATCGCCATCGGTCGGCGGGTGTGCGAATCGTGACGGCCAGTCAGCTGCAGTGCGACCACACGCAACCGACCGACGGTCGGCGGCGGAGTGTGCAGGCTTCGACCGTTCTCGCAGGAGACGGCGGGTGCGGTCCGGGTCGCACGGACAGGCCCGGCAGCGTTGTGCCGGTGGTGCGTGCGCCGGGGCACCAGGGTGCGTCCCGTGTCCGCGCTAGCGTGCAGCGTATGGGACTGGGGCCAAGCTGCGGCGCGCCGGCGACGGTGATGTGGGATCCGGCGTTGATCGGCTACAACTTCGGTCGTAGCCATCCGCTGAACCCGATTCGGGTCGACCTGACGATGCGCCTCGCGCGGGAGTTCGGGATCCTGAACCGGTCCAACGTCGCCGTGCGCGCGGCGCGGCCCGCGGACTCCGCGACGCTGACGATGCTGCACCGGCCGGAATACCTCGCCGCGGTGCGCACGGCGAGCGAGGACCCCAGCCGAGGCGACGAGTATCGGGGCCTCGGTACCGGGGACAACCCGACCTTCCCCGGCATGTACGACGCCGCCGCGCTGATCGCGGGGCAGAGCGTCGCGGCCGCCGAGGCCGTATGGCACGGCGACGCCGCGCACGCGGTGAACGTCGCCGGCGGCCTGCACCACGCCATGGCCGGCACGGCGAGTGGCTTCTGCGTGTTCAACGACGTCGCGCTGGCCATCGCCCGTCTGCTCGAACTCGGCGCCGAGCGCGTCGCCTACGTCGACGTCGACGTCCACCACGGCGACGGCACCCAGGCCCTGTTCTGGGACGACCCGCGGGTGCTGACGATCTCGCTGCACGAGTCCGGCCGCACCCTGTTCCCCGGGACCGGATGGCCGGAGGAGACCGGCGGCCCCCAGGCGCTCGGGACCGCCGTCAACGTCGCGCTGCCCGCCGGAACCGGCGACGCCGGCTGGCTGCGGGCCTTCCACGCCGTGGTGCCGCCGCTCGTGCGGGCCTTCGCCCCCGACGTCCTGGTCACCCAGCACGGCTGCGACTCCCACGCCGAGGACCCACTGGCCAACCTGGCGCTGTCGGTCGACGGCCAGCGCAGTGCGTACTCCGCCCTGCACGCCCTGGCCCACGAGGTGACCGGCGGTCGGTGGGTGGCCACCGGCGGCGGCGGGTACGCGCTCGTCGAGGTCGTTCCGCGTGCCTGGACCCACCTGCTGTCCGAGGTCACCGGGGACCCGCTCGACCCCGCCGTGGACACCCCCGAGGGCTGGCAGGCGCACGTGCGCGGTCTCGGCGCCACACCGCCGCGGCGCATGACCGACGGCGCCGACGCCGCCTACTCGACCTGGACCGGCTCCGACGGCTCGGGAGTGGACCTCGCGGTCGCGGCGACGCAGGCAGCGGTATTCCCCGCCCACGGCCTGGGCCTGCTGTGAACGAGCCGGCGGCCGGGGCGGGGGAGAGCGTCGACGGGGAGGGCACGGCCGTACCGGCGCACCTGCGCGACCACCTGATCGCCACCCGCATCGCAGGCCCGGTGGGCACCCCGCGCGAGGTCAACCTGCGCTCGTACCGCCGGCTCGCCGACGGGATCGTCTACAGCCAGTTCGGACTGAGCTTCGGCCGCGAATGGACGCCCGAGGAGATCCTCGAGGTGATGGTCCGGCGCTGCGGAGTGCACTCCGATCCCCGGCGGGACGAGGGCCAGGACTGGATCGAGCCGGACCGGACCATCGCCGAACTCGTCGCGGCCGGCGACGTCCTGGAGGCGACCGCGGCCGCTCGCGGGCGGGTCGTCGTCGCGACCGGACACCCGGGCGCGATGCTCGCGATCCACCTGGAGGTAGCCGCCGCGCTGCGCCGGGCGGGCTGCACGATCCTGCAGCCCGGCCGAGGTTGGCGCTACGAGGAGCGCAAGCGCGAGGAACTGCGGCCCCGTCAGATTCGCTATCTGGGCGACGTCGCCATGGTCTCGGGCAAGGGCGAGCTCAACCACACCCACTCCGCTCGACCGATGCAGGCCGCTCTGGCCGAGCTCGCCGAGGCGGGGGAGCCGATGCCGGACCTGGTGTTCGCCGACCACGGCTGGGCCGGCGCCGCCGCCGAGGCCGGATGCACGGTCGTCGGGTTCGCCGACAGCAACGATCCAGCCCTGTTCCTCGGTCAGGAAGTGGGCAAGGTTGCGGTCGTCGTTCCGCTCGACGACAACGTGTCACCACAGCACTACGCACCGCTGACGCGCTATCTCGTCGCGCGAATTTCGCAGCGCCAGAAGATTTTTCCGAACGCTGAGTAAAGGGACCGTCACAGTCGGCGATTGCAGGTCACCGCAAATCACCACACAACGGTCATTGCGCGTCTGGGCAGGCCTTCCGGGACTCGTTGGGCACAACGCAGCCCCTTCCCCAGCAGTACCACTGGCCACTAATGTTGGATCCAGTGACGCGGGGTTTTCGCTCCGCAACGGTCGATGCGTGTCGCCACACGCAGGACCGCAGGCTTGAAAGGTCCGGTGCGCCCATGGCTTCGAACGAGCAGCCGCTCGCCGACGTCTCGTTCCTCACCGTCGCCGAGGTCGCCACGAAGATGCGCGTCTCGAAGATGACGGTGTACCGCCTGGTGCACAACGGCGATCTGCCGGCTGTGCGCGTGGGTCGGTCCTTCCGCGTGCCGGAAACGGCGGTGCAGGAGTACCTGCGTTCGAGCTTCTACGAGGCCGACATCGGCTAGCCGGGCGCGTCGATGGGCGACCCCTGTTCGCGGAAAGCGCGAACCGGGTCGCCCGTTTGTGTTTTGTCGCGCGACTTCGTCGCGCCGGCGGGGGCTCCGCCACCCGCACCCCCCGCCTCCGAGCGCATGCCCTCGTAGCTGGAGCCCGTGCCGAACGTGGTCTCTGGATCTACAGGTAGTCTGACCCGACTTCCTTTCGCGCACGGGTTTCGGCCTGCGCGCCCTCAAGTTCAGCGAAGGTACGCCGTGGGTTCTGTCATCAAGAAGCGTCGCAAGCGGATGGCGAAGAAGAAGCACCGCAAGCTGCTCAAGCGCACGCGCGTTCAGCGCCGCAACAAGAAGTAGCAGCGACCGGATCCACTCGGCGGGGGAGGCTCTGATGGGCCGCACGGTGTTGGTCACCGGGGTGTCCCGCTACCTCGGCTCTCGGCTGGTGCGCAGCCTGAACGACGAGCCGGGCGTAGACCGGGTCATCGGGATCGACGTCGTGCCGCCCCGGACCGACCTCGGCCGAGCCGAGTTCGTGCGGGCGGACATCCGCAACCCGATCATCGCCAAGGTGATCGGGGCCGCGGAGGTCGACACGGTCGTGCACATGAGCGTCAGCGGAGCCAGCGGTCCGGGTGCGGCTTCGCTCAAAGAGCTCAACGTCATCGGCACGATGCAGTTGCTCGCCGCCTGTCAGAAGGCGCCGAGCCTGCGCCGGTTGATCGTGAAGTCCACGACGACGGTCTACGGGTCCTCCTCGCGCGACCCGGCCCTGTTCGTCGAGTCCAGCGAGCCGCTGATTGCGCCGCGCTCGGGGTTCGCGAAGGACGCCGTCGAGGTCGAGACCTACGTGCGCGGCTTCGGGCGTCGACGCTCCGACGTCGGCGTGACCGTGCTGCGGTTCGCCAACTTCATCGGCCCCGAGATCGATTCGCCGTTCACCCGCCTGTTCACCCTGCCCGTGGTGCCGACGGTGCTCGGCCACGACGCGCGGCTGCAGTTCGTGCACAGCCGCGACGGGCTCGAAGTGCTCCGCCGGGCGGTCGTCGGCGACCACCAGGGCGTGTTCAACGTCGCCGGCCCGGGCGTGATGCTGCTGTCCCAGGCCGCGCGCAAGGCGGGTCGGCCCACCGTTGCCCTGCCGGCCTCGGCGATCGGCAAGGCCGGATCGCTGGCACGCCGGACCGGACTGCTGAATCTGTCCGACGAACTCGTGCAGTACCTGACGCACGGCCGGGCAGTCGACACCACCCGGCTGGCCGAGGTCTTCGGGTTCCGTCCGGCCTGGTCCACCGTCGAGGCCTTCGAAGACTTCCTCGCCGCACGCGGGCGCGGGCCCCTGTCCGCCGACCGAATCGCGGCCGTGCACGACGTGACCTACGGCGCGATTTCGGCGGCCGCGCGCGTACTGCCGCTGCCCAGAATTCCGTCGAAGGTTGCAGTTCCCTTCGGTTCCAGCGGAGATTCGGAGTGAGCGAGTCGGTGGGTAGCGCGACCGTGTTCACGCCTGCGACGGAGGAGGCCCCGTGAGCGATGCCCGGGTGATTCCGCTGAGTCCGGACGGCCGGCGCGGCGCCAAGCGGCGCGACGCCGCCAAGCCGGAGATCGTCGCCGCCCTGCCAGAGGCACAGGAGCCGCCTCGCGAGCCCGCGAACCGGCTCGACGCGGCCGCGGCCGAGCTGTTTTCGTTCCTGCGTCGCCGGCTCACGGGCGACTACCCCGTCGACGATTTCGGGTTCGACCCGGAGTTGACCGACGCGGTGCTGATGGCGCCGTTCCGGCCGCTGTACGACCACTGGTTCCGCGTCGAGACCCGCGGGCTCGAGCACGTCCGGGACTCCGGCGGCGTGCTCCTCGTCGCCAACCACTCCGGCACCCTCCCGCTCGACGGGATCATGACCGCGCTCGCCCTGCACGACCACCACCCCGCCAAGCGACACCTGCGGCCGCTCGGGGCCGACCTGCTCCTCGGCATGCCGTTCCTCGGTTCGATGGCGCGCAAGAGCGGCACCACGCTGGCGTGCGTGCCCGACGCCGAACGGCTCCTGCGGGCCGGGGAACTCGTCGGGGTGTGGCCGGAGGGCTACAAGGGCCTCGGCAAGCCGTTCAAGGACCGGTACAAGCTGCAGCGCTTCGGCCGCGGCGGCTTCGTCGCGGCCGCGCTCAAGACCGGCGCGCCGATCGTCCCGACGGCCATCGTCGGCGCCGAGGAGAGCTACCCGATCATCGGCAACCTGCGCGGCGTCGCCCGTGCGCTCGGTCTGCCGTATCTGCCGATCACCCCGACCTTCCCGCTGCTCGGCCCGCTCGGCCTCGTTCCGATGCCGTCGAAGTGGATCATCGAGTTCGGTCCGCCGATCCGCACCGACGAGTACGCCCCGGGCGCCGCCGACGATCCGATGCTGGTCTTCGACCTCGCCGACCAGGTCCGCGAGTCCATCCAGCAGGCCCTCTACCGCCTGTTGATGCAGCGCCGCAGCGTCTTCACCTGACCCCGGGCCCGGCCGGGCGGCGGGGCCCCGAGGTGTCGCCGACCGCGCCGTCCAGCGCTCTGCGCGGACGATCCGCCGCCGTTTCGAGCCAGAGCCTCGCCGGCGGCGACGTCCAGCGCTGCCGGCCCCGGGCGTGTCGGCCGAAACGGCTCCACAAACCGGGGCAAACCGGGCACGCCAACAGCCATTGCGGATGACGTGCGCAATGGCTCTTGTCGGGTTTCGGCTGTGGTGCTAGGCCGGGCCGGTTGGCGACCACTGGGTCGCCGACCCGGACGATCGCCTCGAATCGGCGCCGCACCTCGGCTCTAGTACTGCGCGCGCTTGCCGGCGGTGCGGTGGGAGCCGAGGTCCAGGCTTGCGCTGAGGCTGCCCGGGACCGAGGTGGACATCTCGTAGTCCGGGACCGGGAGCAGGTTCAGCAACATCCAACCCGCGCCAGCGCCGGCGCTCGGGCGGCTCGGGGCGGCGTAGGCGGGGCCCGCGCTGACCGAGTCCTGCTCCGACGGCACGCCGTCGAGCGAGCCGATGCTCGCGCTTCCGCGCTCGCCCACGAGGTCGACCTCGACGAGCGTGCGTACGTCGCGCTTCATCTTGGCGTGCCGACGCTCCTGCTCCACGGCGGCCTTCTCGGCCTCGGCGTCGGCCTTGGCCTTGGCCTCGGCGACCGCGCGGTCGATGTCCTGCACCGTGCTGTCGAGAGCGGGTGCGGCGGCCACGGGAGCCCGCTTCGCATGGGCGCGGCTCGCGCGGGAGTTGGCCGTCGGGCGGTCGACGACGAGCGGACTGCTCGCGGAGGCGGGCGCCAGGCCGGGGGTCGCGCCCGGGCTCGTGCGGCCGGTGGCGGTCGCCACGCGGGCGGCGAGCGACTCGAGCTCGTCGATCAACGAGTCCTGCTTGGGCAGCAGCTCGGTCGGGAGCAGGCGGCGAACGTCGGACAGCACGGCCGCGCGCTCGGCGAGGAACTGTTCGAGGGGGGCGAGAACCGCGGCGTTTGCGGTCTCGCCGAACACGGCGAAAAGCCGCTCGCTGCCTTCGGCAAGTGCCGCGGACGAGGCCGAGAGGGTCTCGCGCAGTTCCTGGACGAGCGCGGGGTCCGCGGCGGCCTGGGGGTTGCGGGCCAGCAGGGCCTGGACCTCGGCCATGCGGGTCGCGGCGATCGTCAGGTACTTCTTGCCCCTGTCGAGTTCCGAGCCGGCCAGCGCGAGCTGCACCTGCTCGACGGCGCGCTTGACCTCGTAGAGCCGATCGCCGGGCAGCGCGTCGGAGCTCGCGACGGCCGTGGCCGCCGCGCCGCCGGTCGAAATCGCGATGACCGCGCTCGCCGCCACCAGCCGACGCCGCCAGGGCGTGGGCGAACCCAACGCGGGAGCGGGGGCCACGCCGACCGCACCGACGGCCAGCAGGCGGCTGCGCAGCGCGAGGCGAAAGTCCTCGGAGGGGGCCGCGGGCGCGAGGCTTTGACCGATGCCGTTCGCCAGGCGGGTCAGCGGAACGAGTGCAGCGCCCGAGCCGTCGCCGGCAGAGCCGCCGCCCGACTCGAGGGCGACGGCGAAGCGGCGCGCCTGCCGCAAGTCCTGTGGCCTCACCGTCACCGGTGCCACCCCCGCCCTTCTACCGCCCCGTCGCCTTGATCGATCCAACGACCGGCGATCGGGCAAGTTACGGGCCGCGACCGGACCGTTGTCAACGGTGCCGCCGCACGGGAGGCGATCATCGGGTCCCCTCCGGCAGCAGCTGGGCCAGGGTGCGTACCGCGCGGTACTGCAGCGTCTTGATCGCGCCCTCGTTCTTGCCCATGATCTTGGCCGTTTCGGCCACGGAAAGACCCTGCAGAAAGCGCAGCACGAGACATTCCTGCTGAGCCGGGTTGAGCTGCTTGACCGCCGCGAGCAGGGCCGAGTTGGTGAAGTGGCGCAGGACGGCGCCCTCGGGACTTTCGGCCGCCTCCTGGTTGCCCTCGGTGGTGACCATGTCCGCGATCGTGATTTCGAGCCGGAACCGGCTGGACTTGTAGTGGTCGGCGATCAGGTTGCGGGCGATGGTGATCAGCCAGGCGCCGAAGTCCCTGCCCTGCCAGGTGAAACCGCCCATGCCGCGCAGCGCGCGCAGGAACGTCTCGCTGGTCAGGTCCTCGGCCAGTGGGCGGCTGCCCACGCGGTAGGAGATGTACCGGAAGACGACGTCGAGGTACTTGTCGTAGAGCCCGGCGAACGCGTCGCTGTCTCCGGCCTTGGCTCGGGCGACCAATTCCTCCATGCGGTCGCCGCGGGGGGAGGCGGCCGGCACCGGGGCCAGGCACGGCTGGGCGGGCGAGGGAAGGCCGTACAGGGGCTGGGCGGCCCTCGCCCCGCCGCCGACGACCGACGCCAACACCTGCCCGCCACGCGGCTCCCGTGGAGCCCGCGCGTCTGCGAGCACGGCCGCACGCAGGCCGGGTAGGCCAGGTGCGGTCGACGGCGGACGGAACATCGGCTCCCCAGCAACTGCGGCGGACGGGCGATTAGGGGTGACGAGCGAGGCGAAACGTGCCGGATGTGCGTGTCCTGCACGTTAGACCGAGCGGGTGACAAAACTGCCGAATAGGCCGATGGTAAGGGCCGTTGCGGACCTCGAACAGGATGGGTGGGGGAACTTTGACCAACCGTGCCGAAGGCGACGGGTGTTGTGAATTTTTTCCCGCGGCCCGTTCGACTTCCATCGCACGGTTAATTCCCCGACACAGGGGCTTTACACCGCGATGCTCAGCTGCTGTGACGTCGGCCGATCGACACGGCCGCGGCAATCCCGCCGGCGAGCGCTCCGGCGCCGGCGGCCGTCGGGAGGCCGATCTTTGCGGCCTTGCGGCCGGTCCGGTAGTCGCGGATGCGCCAGCCGTTCGCCTTGGCGTGGCTGCGCAGTTTCGCGTCCGGGTTGACCGCGCACGGGTGCCCGACCAGGGAGAGCAGGGGAATGTCGTTGGCGGAGTCGCTGTAGGCGGAACAGCGTTCTAGATCGAGATTTTCGGCCCGTGCGAGCGTGGCGACGGCGTCCGCCTTAGCGGGTCCGTGGAGCGCGGTCCCGATCAGGCGGCCCGTGTACCGGCCCTCGCGCACCTCGGCGACGGTCCCCAGGGCGCCGGTCAGCCCGAGGCGATCGGCGATCGTCCGGGCCAGCTCGATGGGCGTGGCGGTCACCAGCCACACCCGCTGACCGGCGTCGAGGTGCATCTGGGTGAGTGCCCGGGTGCCCGGCCAGATCCGCCTGGAGATCAACTCGTCGAAGATCTCTTCCCCGACGCGCTGCAGCTCCGCGACCGAATGCCCCTCGATGAACGTCAGTGCGCGTTCGCGCGCCGAATTCATGTGATCGAGGTCCTCGGCGCCGCCGACGACGAATTTCGCCTGCATCAGGGCAAATCGGACAATATCCGCATTTGTGAGAAATCGCCGCGAGTACAGGCCGCGGGCCAGGTGGAAGATCGACGCTCCGCGGACGATCGTGTTGTCGACGTCGAAGAAGGCCGCGGCGGCGGGTTCGGGTTGGACGTCGGGGAGTGGCTGCATGCGCAGGGACACCCGCTCGCCCTCGTTCCGCGCCTCGCCTGCCATCGCGCTGCGAGCCTAGGGCAGTGGGCCTGTGCCAGACTCGCGAGCCGTGATCGAGCGCAGCGAGCGAACCGAAATCGTGCTGCGGCACCCGCACGTCGGGGCGCCGAGCGTCGGCGCGGTCCGCCGGTGAGCGCAGATCGCAGGGTCGGCAACCTCGCCGATCTGCTGCGCGCGGCCGCGGCGGCGCGGCCGACCCGGGTGGCGCTGTCCGAGGCGGGTACGACGCTTTCCTGGGCCCAGGTGGACGCAGCCGTCGACGCTCTCGCGGCGCGCCTGCGCGCCGCCGACCTGCGCCTCGCCGACCGCGTGGGGCTGCTGGTGGCGTCGCCGTCGAGGTTCGCGGTGGCCTACCTCGGCGTGTTGCGCGCCGGTCTGGTCGCGGTGCCGTGCGACGTCGACGCGACGGCGACCGAGATCGGAGCAGCGCTGGGCGAGACCGGTGCGCGAGCGCTCCTGTTCGACGCCCCACTGGTCGCGCCCGCCCGCGCCGGGGTCGCGGCGGCCGGCGTGCGCGTCGACCTTCTCGAAGTCGGTCCGACGCTCGGCGTCGGCGCAACCGGAGACGGCGCAACCGGAGGCGCAGCGCAGGCCCCGGAGGCGGGTGTCGGCGACCCGTCGGTGCAGCGGAGCACCGCAGGCGAGGCGCCCGCGGTGCTGCTGGAGACCGCGGGGACCGGAGGGCGGCCCAAGCGGGCGATGCTGTCCCACCGGGCGCTGCTGGCGAACGTCGCGCAGTGCGCCGCGCTCGAGCCGCCGCCGGTCGCTCCCGAGGACGTCGTACTGCTCGCGCTGCCCCTGTCCGGCGTCTTCGGCCTCAGCGCGGTCCTCGGCCAGGCGCTGCACGCCGGAGCCACCCTCGTGGTCGCCACCGACCCCGACCCGGCGGCGGTGCTCGAACTGATCGCGCGCACGGGTGTGACGAGCGTCGCCGGCAGTCCGGCCATGTTCGCCTCCTGGGCCGCACGGCCGGAGGCGCGCGAGGCGCTCGCGGGCGTGCGGGTCCTGGTCAGCGGCTCGACCCCGCTGCGCCCCGAGGCGGCCGCGGCCTTCCACGCCGCGACGGGCAAGACGCTGGGGCAGGGCTACGGCCTGACCGAGGCGGCCGGGGTGGTGGCGGCCGACATCGCCGGGTCCAGGGCCGGGTCCGTCGGTGCGCCCCTGCCCGGAATAGCCGTCCGGGTCCGCGACGCGAGCGGGCTGGAAAGTGCCGAGGGCGATCCCGGCGAGCTCTCGATCCGCGGGCCCAACCTGTTCTCCGGGTACTGGCCCGACGGACAGGGCGGGCCCGACGCCGACGGGTGGTTCGCCACCGGCGACGTGGGCTGGGCCGACGCCGACGGCGCCCTGTTCATGGTCTCCACCCGCTCGGACGTCGTGGTGGTCAGCGGATTCGCGGTCTACCCGGCAGAGGTGGAGGACGTGCTGAACGCCCATCCCGGCGTGCGCGAGGCGGCGGTCGTCGGCGTGCCCGATCCGACCTCCGGCGCCGCGGTCAAGGCGTTGGTCGTCCTGGAACCCGACGCCCGGGTCGACGTCGCGGAACTCCTGGCCTGGTGCGGCACTCGGCTGGGTCGGTTCAAGGTCCCCAAGCACGTCGAATTCGCCGCCGCGCTGCCTCACTCGGCGGCGGGCGGCCTGGCGAGAGGACGGCTCAGATGACGGCCGAGGCGGCGCCGCGGGTCACCCTGCTGCACAAGGAGGGCTGCCATCTCTGCGACGACGCCCGCCTGGTGATCGAGCAGGTGTGCGCGGAACTCGGGGTCGGCTGGGAACAGGTCGACATCAATTCCGACGAGGAGCTGTATCGGCGCTGGTGGGAGCAGATCCCGGTGACGCTGGTCGACGGCGTCCAGCACGACTTCTGGCGAGTCGATCCCGACCGTCTGCGAGCCGCTCTCAAGCCTTAGCCAACGTCTCACATGGTGAGACAACGCCGGTCGTCGAATTTGTTCACGAGTTCACAAGTGCTTACCCTGACGACCGCGACGAGCCAACAAGACCGAGCCCCCTCGAGAGCGCCAACGCTCTCGGACGCGTCGTGTCGGCGCCGATCGGAGGCCTGGATGAGCGCGGTCCCGCCGCAGCCGGTGGACGTCGGGCGCGGCTCTCGCGCGACCCGCCGCGACGGTCTTCCCGACGCCACGGTGGCTCGCCTCCCCGAGTATCTCCGAGCCCTGCTGGCCTGTTCCGAGCGGGGTATCTCGACGGTGTCCTCCGAATCGCTGGCCACCGCCGCGGGCGTGAACTCCGCGAAGCTGCGCAAGGACCTGTCCTACCTCGGCTCCTACGGCATCCGCGGCGTCGGCTACGACGTCGACTACCTCCTCGGACAGATCTCCCGCGAACTGGGCCTGACCCAGGACTGGGCCGTCGCCATCGTCGGCGTCGGCTCCCTCGGCCACGCGCTGGCCAACTACGGCGGCTTCTCCTCCCGCGGCTTCCGAATCGTGGCGCTGCTGGACAACGACCCGGCGCACATCGGCAGCGTCGTCGCCGGCCGCGCCGTGGACGACGTCGCGGACCTCGAACGGATCGTCGCCGTCCGCGGAGTGTCCATCGGCGTGCTCGCCACCCCGGCGCCGGCCGCCCAGGGCGTGTGCGACCGGCTGGTGGCCGCCGGCGTGCGCAGCATCCTGAACTTCGCGCCGGTCCTGCTGAACGTTCCGGCCACGGTCGACGTGCGCAAGGTCGACCTGTCCGTCGAACTCCAGATCCTCGCCTGCCACGCGCAGCGCCGGTCCGAGCACGCACCCGACGCGGTGGTCCTGACATGAGCGTTCTGGTGATGGGACTGTCGCACCGCACCGGCCCGGTCAGCCTGCTCGAGCGCGTCTCGCTCGGCGGCGAGGGGCTCACCAAGCTCCTCACCGACGCCGCGACCTCGGAGAACGTGCAGGAGATCGCGGCACTGTCCACCTGCAACCGCATGGAGCTCTACGCGGAGGTCGACAAGTTCCACGGCGGTCTCGCGGACCTGTCCGAGCTGCTGTGCCGCCACACCGGCTTCGGTCTCGAGCAACTGCGCCCGCACCTGTACGTCCACTACGAGGACCGGGCGGTTCAGCACCTGTTCTCGGTGGCCTGCGGGCTCGATTCGATGGTCGTCGGCGAGAGTCAGATCCTCGGCCAGATCAAGACCGCGCTCAGCCAGGCCCAGGAGCTCGGCACCGCCGGTCGAGTCCTCAACGACGTAGTCCAGCAGGCGCTGCGGGTCGGCAAGCTGGCCCGCAGCACCACGGCGATCGACCAGGCCGGGCGCTCCCTCGTCGGCCTCGGCCTCGAGCAGGCCACCGCCGTGCTCGGTCCGCTCGCCGGCCGCCGTGCGCTCGTGGTCGGCGCCGGTTCGATGAGCGCGCTCGCCGCCACCTCCCTCGTCCGTCAGGGCGTCGGCGCACTCGTCGTCGCCAACCGCACCCCGGAGCGGGCCGCGCGGCTCGCCGGGGCCCTCGGCGCCCGCGCGGTGGCGATGGAGGACGTCGTCGGCGAACTCGGCACCGTCGACCTGGTCGTGTGCTGCACCGGCGCGGTCGGTCAGGTGCTCAGCGTCGAAGACCTCCGCGTCGGCCGGTTCGCCGCCGGCGACGCGCCCCTGGTCGTGCTCGACCTCGCCATGCCGCACGACGTCGACCCGGACGTGAACCTGCTGCCGGGCGTCACGCTGTTCGACCTGAACGCTCTCGCCGGCGCCGCGGCGGACGGCACGCCCGCCGACGTCGAGGCGGTCCGCCGCATCGTCGCCGCCGAGGTCGGGGTCTTCACCGCGAGCCAGCGGGCCTCCCAGGTCGCCCCGACGGTCGTCGCGCTGCGTTCGATGGCCGAGGACGTGGTCTCGGCCGAGATGCTGCGGCTGCGCTCCCGGCTGCCCGGGCTCGACGCCCGCGCGCAGGAGGAGATCGCGCGCTCCGTGCGCCGTGTGGTCGACAAGCTGCTGCACGGCCCGACGGTCCGCGTGAAGGAACTCGCCGGCGGACCGGACGGGGAGACCTACGCCGCCGCGCTGCGCGAGCTGTTCGATCTCGACCGCAACGCCGTCGAGGCCGTGACCCGCCCCGGCGTCTCCGCCGAGGAGGCCGCCGAAGCCGCCCTGAGCCTGGGCTTTCCGAGGGGTGTCGACCTGTGAACGACCCCCTGCGCCTGGGCACCCGGGCGAGCGCGTTGGCCAAGGCCCAGGCCGGCGCCGTCGCCGACGCCGTCACCGCCCGCACCGGGCGCGCCGTCGAGCTCGTCGAAATTCGCACCGAGGGCGACGCGTCCAGCGCGCCGCTGGACCAGATCGGCGGAACCGGCGTGTTCGTCGGCGCGCTGCGCGAGGCGCTGGCCGCGGGCACCATCGACTTCGCCGTCCACTCCCTCAAGGACCTGCCCACCGCGCCGGCCGCCGGGCTCGTGATCGCCGCGATCCCCGTGCGCGAGGACCCCCGCGACGCGCTCGTGGCCCGCGGCGGGCTGACTCTCGGCGAGCTGCGCCCGGGGGCGAAGGTCGGCACCGGCTCGCCCCGCCGGGCCGCGCAACTGCACGCCCTCGGCTTCGACATCGAGGTCGTCCCGATCCGCGGGAACGTCGACACCCGGCTCGGTCTGGTCGCGCGCGGAGAACTCGACGCGGTCGTGCTCGCCCGGGCCGGCCTCGCCCGCCTCGGGCGTCTCGAGGAGATCACCGAGGTCGTCGACCCCATTCAAATGCTGCCCGCGCCCGGTCAGGGGGCCCTGGCCATCGAGTGTCGGGATCCGGCCGTCGACCCCGACGCCGCCGATCTGGTGAAGCTGCTCGCCGAACTCGACGACCCGGACACCCGGTACGTCGTCGAGGCCGAGCGGGCGCTGTTGGCCACCCTCGAGGCCGGCTGCACGGCGCCGGTCGGAGCGCTCGGCGAGGCGATCGCCGGGGACGAGGAGTACGAGGCCGAGATCTACCTGCGCGCCATCGCGCTCACCCCCAACGGTGAGCACGCGGTGAAGCTGTCCACCAGCGGTCGCCTGGTCGACGCGGTCGCGCTCGCGCGCAGGCTCGCCGAGGAGATGCTCGCCGAGGGGGCGGCCGAGTTGATGAACGAGGTCCCGGAGGCGGGCCCTTGACGCGCCACCGCTCACTTAGACCCCCGCTGGCTGTAGGAACGGAGCGCGACAGATGAGCCCCACCCGCAAGGTGCAGGCCCCCGGCACGGAGACGGCGAAGCCGGCTGCCGCCGTGAAGGCGACGACCCCCAAGGCCGCCGCCGCGAAGGCCGCGTCGGGCAAGTCCGCCGTCGCCAAGAGCGCCGAGTCCGCGGCCGAGACGCCCGCCAAGGCCACGCGCGCCAAGACCCCGGCCAAGGCGAGCGAGCAGAAGCCGGACGCTGCGCCGGCGGCCGCGAAGCTGCCCACCGGCTCGGTCGCCTTCGTCGGCGCGGGTCCGGGCGACCCGGGTCTGTTGACCGTCCGGGCGATGGAGCTGCTCGGCGAGGCCGACGCGGTCGTCCTCGGGGAGATGGCCCGCGAGCAGTTCCTGACCTTCTGCCGGAGCGACGTCGAGGTCGTCGACGGCGCCCTGGACTCCGCCGGGAACCCGCTCGCGCCCGCCGCCCGGGCCAAGGCCGTGACCGGGGCCGCCAAGGGCGGACGCCGCGTCGTCCGGCTGATCGACGGGGACCCGGCGCTGCACGCGGCCCTGGCCGAGGAGGCCGCGGCCTGCGTGAAGGTCGGCTGCGACTTCGAACTCGTGCCGGGCGTGCCGGCGGTCAGCGCGGTGCCCGCGTTCGCCGGGGTCCCGCTGATCGGGCGTTCGGTGCGCGAGGTGCGCCTCGTCGACGCGCAGGACGCCAAGATCGACTGGGCGTCGGTGGCCAGCAAGGACGCCACCCTGGTCGTCGTCAACACCACCAGCGCCGCGCTGGTCTCCAACGCCGCCGCGAAGCTGATCGAGGCGGGCATGGACCCGGCCACGCCGGCCCTGACCACCTGGGCGGGAACGACCACCGCGCAGCGGACCGTCGTCGGCACCCTTGCCGACCTCGGCGACGCGCTGCCCGCCGGTCGCCTGGTGGCGACCGCCGTCACGGTCGTCGGCGAGGTCGTCGGGTCCCGCGACATGCTCTCCTGGTTCGAGACCCGGCCGCTGTTCGGCTGGCGGATCCTCGTGCCGCGCACCAAGGAGCAGTCCGGCGCCCTGGTCACTCGGCTCCGCTCGTTCGGCGCCGTGCCCGAGGAGGTACCGACGATCTCGGTCGAGCCGCCTCGCGCCCCGCAGCAGATGGAACGGGCGATCAAGGGCCTGGTGACCGGCCGCTACGAGTGGATCGCGTTCACCTCCCGCAACGCGGTCAAGGCCGTGCGCGAGAAGTTCGAGGAGTACGGCCTCGACGCCCGCGCGTTCTCCGGAATCAAGATCGCCGCCGTCGGGGAGCAGACCGCCGCGGACCTCGCCGCCTGGGGCATCAAGGCGGACCTCGTGCCCACCGAGGAGCAGTCGGCCCAGGGCCTGCTGAACGACTGGCCGCCCTTCGACGACGTCTTCGACCCGATCAACCGCGTGTTCCTGCCCCGTGCCGACATCGCCACCGAGACCCTCGCGGCGGGCCTGGTCGAACTCGGCTGGGAGGTCGACGACGTCACCGCCTACCGCACGGTCCGCGCCGCACCGCCGCCCGCGCCGGTGCGCGAGGCGATCAAGTCCGGCGGGTTCGACGCGGTCGTCTTCACGAGCTCCTCGACCGTGCGCAATCTCGTCGGGATCGCCGGCAAGCCGCACGCGGGCACGATCATCGCCTGCATCGGCCCGGCCACCGCCGCCACGGCTCAGGAGCACGGGCTGCGCGTGGACGTGCTGGCGGAGACTCCCTCGGCGTCGGCGCTCGCGGACGCGCTGGCGGTCTTCGGCGCGGCCCGCCAGGCCGACGCCGCGGCCCTGGGCGAATCGGCCCTCCGCCCGTCCGAAAAGCGCACCGCAGTCCGCCGCCGCCGCTAAACCACACGAGGAGCACGTGCGCAAGGGACCATGTGCGCACGTCATCCTCAATGGTTGCCAGGAAAGGCGATTTGTCCTGGTTTGTGGAGCCATCTCGGATGACGTGCGCAATGGTTCTTGACGCTGGCTAGGGTCGGAGTTATGAGCGGTGAGTTTCCGACGGTCCGGCCGCGGCGGTTGCGGCGCACGGCCGCGCTGCGGCGGCTGATCGCGGAGGTCTCGCTCGAACCGCGCCACCTCGTCCTGCCGATGTTCGTTCGCGAAGGGCTCGTCGAACCGCAGCCCATCGCCTCGATGCCCGGCGTGCTGCAGCACTCGCTCGACTCGCTGCGCAAGGCCGCGGTCGAGGCCGTGGAGGCGGGGGTCGGCGGGCTGATGCTCTTCGGCGTCCCGGTGCACAAGGACGCCGTCGGCTCGGGGGCCGACGACGAGGCGGGCATTCTCAACCTCGCCACCCGCGAACTCGCCGCCGAGGTCGGGGACGCCACCGTGCTGATGACCGACCTGTGCCTCGACGAGTTCACCGACCACGGCCACTGCGGAGTCCTCGCGCCCGACGGCACCGTCGACAACGACGCGACGCTCCAACGCTACGGCCGCATGGCCCTCGCCCAGGCCGAAGCCGGCGGGCACCTGCTCGGCGCCAGCGGCATGATGGACGGTCAGATCGGCTACGTGCGCGGCGTTCTGGACGCCGCGGGCCACCGCGACGTCGCCCTGCTGGCCTACGCCGCCAAGTACGCCTCGGCCTTCTACGGACCGTTCCGCGACGCCGTTCAGTCCAGCCTCGCCGGGGACCGCAAGAGCTACCAGCAGGACCCGGCGAACGCCCGCGAGGGCGTGCGGGAGGCGTTGCTCGACGTCGCGGAGGGCGCCGACGTGGTCATGGTCAAGCCCGCGCTCGGCTACCTCGACGTGCTGCGCCAGGTTCGCGACGCCGTCGAGGTTCCCGTCGCGGCCTACCAGGTCTCGGGGGAGTACTCGATGATCGAGAACGCGGGCCGGGCCGGGCTGATCGATCGGGACCGCGCCGTCGAGGAGTCGCTGCTGAGCATCCGCCGGGCCGGCGCGGACTTCGTTCTGACCTACTGGGCCGACGAATGGGCTCGGCGGCTCCGACGCTGAGCGGGCGCGGGATGCGAACTCGGCCTACCGGACGGCGAGGTCGAGCACCGAACTGGAGCGCGGGTAGTTCTCGTTCTCGCCCTTGTCGGCGACCGAGATGATTCCCGAGCCCGCTGCGATGAGCACCGCGCCGAGCACGGCCAGCCGCAGGTCGCGTTGCCACACCGACCGGACCGGGTCCCCGAGGGCGGCCGCGTCCCCGCCGGCGGAGAGCGTGACCGGACCGGTCAGGGCCGGGGTGCCGCCCGCCAGGGACAGTTCGCCCGCTGCGAGCAGGTCCTCGCCGCCGGTCAGCACGAACTCGTAGACGTGGATCTCCCCGGGCAGGTCGGGAGCCTCGTCGAACCAGGGATGCGGATCGGGCCTGGTCTCGCGAAAGACCGGCTTGATCTGCTCCAGCGCCGGGCACGTCGGGCCGACCAGGGCGCTCGCGCCGTCGGCCTGCAGCACGAACGGCTGGGGGGAGTACCGCTCGATGGTGTTCACCCGCTGGCCGTTGTCGGCGGTCTGCGTGGTCAGGTACCAGACGCACTCCACGCCGGACAGGGGCGCGCGCACCGTTGCGCCGGGCCCGGCAGCGACCGCACCGCGGATCACGACGCGCTCGCCGACCCGACGCTTGGCCCCCGGCAGCGCCGCGATGGGAAGCAGCGAGCGCCCGGGCAGCAGCTTGAGCTGCAACCCCGACCCGATCGCGCCCACGAGGCCGATGATCGCCAGGAACGATCCGGAGAGGACCAACACGATCCCGACGAGCATGCCCACGCCGCAACCCTACTGATCCCCAAGGGTTGGTCGACGCTGCTCCGACCGGAGGACGGGCAAAGCGGGCGAAATCGAGAAATTCGGGATCGGAGGAAACCGAATCCGGGGTTCGTTGCGTCGAAGCACCTACGGGGGACGGCAACGAAGGGGAAATTGATGTCCATGGACGCTTCGCGCTCGGGCTACGGCGCCGTCGGCATGGCCGCTGTGGCGCTCACCTGTGCATCGGCAGCCGTGGTGCTCGGCTTTAGGGTTCCCGCCACCGCTTCCGCCGCGCATCAGCCCTCGCTCCCTCCGGCCGCGGCCCCCGCCGGTCAGGACGCCCCGCGGTTCGTCGATCCCGCGGCGATGCCCCAGGGCGATCGCTTCGGCCACTGGGGAGCCACCGCCGTCCGCGCGGGCCTGCCCAAGGCCACCGGCTTCTGCCTGAACGGCATTTTCGACGCCGCGCAGACCTCGCACCGCGCGTACAAGGGCGCCGCGCCCAAGGTCAACGCCACCCAGTACATCGTCCAGGCCGCCGGCGAGCCGCAGGCCACCGCGCTGGTCGCCAAGCTCGGCAAGCGACTCGAGGGCTGCTACCGGGAGTGGCTCAACCTCGACATCGACGCCTACGAGAACGCGCCCCGCACCGCCTCCTGGCAGCGCTACCGCACCTCCGGCGTCGCCGACGGGCTCACCGTCTACGGCGTGTTCACCGTGCCGCCGAAGCAGTTCGACAAGGCCACCCACCTCTACGGCGTCGGTCGCGACGGGGACCGGGTCACCGTCCTGCACCTCACGCTGGTCGGCAGCCAGTCCCAGGCCCCCGACACCGCCTTCCGCAAGAGCGCGACGCACGCCCTGCGCATCGTCGGCTGACGCCGGGCGTCCGCTCGACCGTGACCCATAGCTCACCCTTCGGCGGACACGAGGGGATCGGGTCGTGCGGAGCACCCCGTCCGGTTTGAGACCATGGCCGGGTGACTTCCGCCCCGTACCCGTCCGACGCCCCGGCCTCCGAGGCGCTGTTCGCGCGTGCTCGGGCGGTGACCCCCGGCGGGGTCAACTCCCCGGTCCGGGCCTTCGGCGCGGTCGGCGGCACGCCCCGATTCGTCGCCGGCGGCAAGGGCCCGTACCTGCGCGACGCCGACGGGCGCACCTACGTCGACCTCGTCTGCTCCTGGGGCCCGCTGATCCTCGGCCACGCCAACCCCGAGATCCTGGCCGCCGTGTCCGAGGCCGCGGCCAACGGCACCTCCTACGGCGCGCCCACCGAGGGCGAGGTGCTGCTCGCCGAGGAGATCGTCGCCCGGATCGCCCCCGTCGAGTGGGTCCGCCTCGTCTCCTCCGGCACCGAGGCCACCATGTCCGCGGTCCGCCTCGCGCGCGGCGCCACCGGCCGCTCGGGCGTCGTGAAGTTCGCCGGGCACTACCACGGCCACGTCGACTCGCTGCTCGCCCAGGCCGGCTCGGGGGTCGCGACCTTCGCGCTCCCCGACGCCGCGGGCGTCACCGGCGCCTCGACGGCCGACACGATCGTCCTTCCCTACAACGACCTCGACGCGGTCGCCGCGGCCTTCGCCGCGCACCCGGGGAAGATCGCCTGCGTCATCGCCGAGGCCGCCGCCGGAAACATGGGCGTCGTCCCGCCCGACCCCGGCTTCACGATCGGCCTGGCCCGGCTCTGCCGCGAGAACGGCGCCCTGTTCGTCTCCGACGAGGTCATGACCGGGTTCCGGGCCAGCCGCGAGGGCTGGTTCGGCGTCGAGGGCGTCGCGCCGGACCTGACGACCTTCGGCAAGGTCATGGGCGGCGGGTTCCCCGCCGCGGCGTTCGGCGGCCGTCGGGACCTCATGGATTTCATGGCCCCGCTCGGGCCGGTCTACCAGGCGGGCACGCTGTCCGGAAATCCCGTCGCCGTCGCCGCCGGTCTCGCGACGCTGCGCGGCTGCACGCCCGCCGTCTACGACCACCTGGCCAAGGCGGGCGAGACCATCGCCGTCGCCGCGTCGGAGGCCCTCGCGGGCGAGGGCGTCGAGCACCGGGTGCAGTTCGCCGGAACGATGTTCTCGATCTTCTTCACCGACGCACCCGTCCACACCTACGCCGACGCCAAGCGGCAGCGCACCGATCGCTTCGCGGCCTTCTTCCACGAGATGCTCGCTCGCGGTGTCTACCTGCCCGCGTCGGCCTACGAGGCCTGGTTCCTCTCCGCCGCGCACGACGAGGAGGCGATCGGCCGGGTCCTCGAGGCCCTGCCCCACGCCGCGCGCGCCGCGGCCGCCGCGAAGGACACCCCATGAGCGACGAACGCCTCGGACCCGTGGTGACGCTGGTCCACGTCGTACGCCACGGCGAGGTCCACAACCCCGAGGGCATCCTCTACGGGCGACTGCCGGGGTATCACCTGTCCGAACTCGGCGTGAAGATGGCCGAGCGGGTCGCCGAGAGCTTCGCGGGCCGCGACATCGGGGCGATCGTGTCCTCGCCGATGGAGCGCGCCCGGGAGACCGCCGCGCCCATCGCGGCCGCGTTCGACCTCGAGATCGACATCGACCCGCGCCTGATCGAAGCCGCCAACCACTTCGAGGGCAAGAAGTTCGGGGTCGGCGACGGCTCGCTGCGCCGGCCCAAGCACTGGCCCTATCTGCTCAACCCGTTCCGGCCGTCCTGGGGCGAGAAGTACACCGAGCTCGCCACCCGCATGCTCGCCGCCGCCTCCGCCGCCCGCGCCCTCGCGCCCGGCCGGGAGGTCGTCTGCGTCAGCCACCAGCTGCCGATCTGGATCATGCGCACCAGGATCGAGGGCCGCCGGCTCTGGCACGACCCCCGCAATCGCCAGTGCACGCTGGCCAGCGTCACGACCATTCGCTACGAGGGCCACCGGATCCGCTCGCTCACCTACACCGAGCCGGCCATCGACCTCGTCCCGGACAAGCTCCGCGGCAAGCCGGCCGCCGGCGCCTAGTGCGGTGATTCTCGCCGAGGCAGGCTTCGCGAACACGGTCAGCACCGGGTCGCTGCTGTTGGCGATCCCGGTGGCCGCTCTCGCAGGCCTGGTCTCCTTCCTGTCGCCGTGCGTGCTGCCGCTGGTCCCCGGCTACGTCGGCTACGTCACCGGCCTGGCCGGACAGGACCTCGGCGAGGCCAGGCGCGGCCGAGTCCTCGCCGGAACGACGCTGTTCGTGCTCGGCTTCACCGCCGTCTTCGTCTCCCTCGGCGCCGCCTTCGGCTACGTCGGCCGCAACCTGCTCGAGCACGAGACGACGATCAACCGTGTGCTCGGTGCTCTGACCATCGTGCTCGGGCTGAGCTTTCTCGGGTGGCTGCCCGGCTTCCGTCGGGACCTGCGCCTGATGCACCGCGCCCCGAAGGGCGGTCTACTCGCCGCCCCGGTGCTCGGCGTGCTGTTCGGCGTCGGCTGGACCCCGTGCATCGGCCCCACCCTCGGCGCCGTGCAGTCCCTCGCGTTCACCTCCGCGAGCGCCGGGAGAGGAGCGCTGCTGACGTTCGTTTACTGCCTGGGCCTTGGCCTGCCCTTCATCCTCGTCGGCGTCGGCATGCGACGCGCGATGGGCGCCGTCGGGTGGGTCCGGGCCCACCACCTGGGCGTCATGCGCGCGGGCGGGGCCATGCTGTGCCTGCTGGGGCTGCTGCTGATCACCGGCCTCTGGGCCGATCTGTCGATTCAGATGCGGATCTGGACCTCCGGCTTCGAGACGATCATTTGAGGACCACGACGTGACCGCAATCGCTTCGCCCGAGCAGGTGGCGACCCCGCCGCCGCTCGGCCCGCGAGGCACGCTCCGGTGGATGTGGCGCCAGCTCACCTCGATGCGCACCGCGCTGCTGCTGCTGTTCGCGCTCGCGATCGCGGCCGTCCCCGGCTCGCTCATCCCGCAGCAGCCCGTCGACCCGCTCGCCGTCGGGCTGTTCAAGCAGCGCTACCCGACGCTGTCGGAGTGGTACGAGCGGTTCGGGATGTTCGAGGTCTTCTCCTCGCCCTGGTTCTCCGCGGTCTACCTGCTGCTGATGATCTCCCTCGTCGGGTGCCTGGTGCCGCGCTCGAAGGTCTACCTGCAGGCGATCCGCGCCAAGCCGCCCGCGGCGCCGCGGCACCTGTCCCGGCTGCCCGAGAGCACCCGGTTCGTCGTCGAGGCCAGCCCGGCCCAGGTGCTCGACGCGGCCCAGGCCTCGCTGCGCGCCCGGCGGTTCCGGCTGCGACGGGCCGCCGACAGCCTCGCCGCCGAACGCGGCTACCTGCGCGACACCGGCAACCTGGTCTTCCACCTCGCGCTGGTCGCGGTCCTGGTCGGCGTCGGCTACGGGCACCTCTACGGCTTCCGCGGCACCGCCCTGGTGACCGAGGAGGCCGGGTTCGCGAACACGGTCACCCAGTACGACAACCTGCGCACCGGCGCCCGGTTCGATCTCGAAGCCCTGCCGCCGTACTCCTTCACCCTCGTCGACTTCGAGGCCCGGTACGAGGTCGAGGGACCGGCCCGCGGCGCCCCCCGGGACTTCCGGGCGACGATCGACTACGTGGCCGAGCCGGGCAAGGCGCCGGTGCGCGAGGACATCCGCGTCAACCACCCGCTCGGCGTGGACGGCGCGAAGCTGTTCCTCGGTCCGCACGGCTACGCGCCCGCGGTGACGGTCAAGGACGGCGACGGCAACGTCGTCTTCGCCGGCACCGTGCCGTTCCTCCCCGTCGACCCGGTGGGCCTGAGCTCTCGCGGGGTGATCAAGGTGCCCGACGCGAAGCCGACCCAGATCGGCTTTCAGGGGTTCTTCCTTCCCAGCGCGGCCTTCGACACCGAGCTCGGCCCGTTCTCCACCTTTCCCGCGCCGCTGAACCCGCGCCTGGTCCTGAACGCCTGGTCCGGGGACCTCGGGCTCGACGAAGGACTGCCGCAGTCGGTGTACCGGCTCGACACCGGCAAGATGACCCAGTTCACGGCCGGCGAGGGAGCCGAACAGCGGCCGCTGACCAAGTCCCTGGCCGTCGGAGACTCGATGGAACTGCCGGACGGCCTGGGCACGCTCACCTTCGACGGGTACAAGGAGTGGGTCGTCCTCCAGGTCGTCGACACCCCCGGGCGCGCGCTCGCCCTCGGCGGCGGCATCGCGGCCATCGTGGGGTTGCTGGGATCACTGTTCGTTAGGCCACGTCGGCTCTGGGTGCGTGCAGAACTCGACGAGGGCGGGCGTACCGTGGTCGACGTCGGTGCGCTCGCGCGCAGCGACGGGGCCGACCTGGCGACCGACGTCGAAGACGTCGTCGAGTCGATCCGCCGAGATGCAACTCGCGAGTCGGTGGGCCGGCCCGCCGAGAACCGCCGACAGGAGTAAGCAGCGTGGTTGACCCCGACCTGGCCCTCGCCAGCGACCGGCTCGTCTGGTTCGCGATCGGGGTCTACTCGCTGGCGTTCCTCGCCCTGTTGGCCGAGTGGGCCTTCGGGGGCCGCGCCACCGTGGAGCAGCCCGCGGCCGCGCCGGCCGAGCGCGAGCTCGCAACCGTCGGCGGCCCGTCGATGTCGGTGTCCGTGCCGCCGCCGGCCCCGCCGAGGGGGACCTCGAAGGCCGAACGCGTCGGCCGCATCGGCCTGAGCCTGACCTGGCTGGCGTTCCTGCTGCACTTCGGCAGCGTGCTGACCCGCGGCCTCGCGGTCGACCGCGCGCCGTGGGGCAACATGTACGAGTTCTCCTCCGCGGCGGCCCTCGCGGGCATGGCGGTGTTCCTCGGCCTGACCCGCCGCCACGACGTCCGCTGGCTGGGGGTGTTCGTCGTCGGCCCGGCGCTGCTGACCCTCGGCATCGCGGTCACCGTGCTCTACACCGACGCCGCGCAACTCCAGCCCGCGCTGCAGTCCGTCTGGCTCGTCATCCACGTGATCGCCGCCGCGACCTGCGGCGGCATCTTCACCGTCGGCGCCGCCGTCTCCCTGCTCTACCTCGCAGCCGAGAAGGCCGAGCGCACCGGCTCGACGGGACGCCTGGCAGCGCGCCTGCCGTCGGCGAAGAAGTTGGACCGTCTCGGCTACCAGGTGCACGCATTCGTGTTCCCGCTGTGGACCTTCGCGGTGATCGCGGGCGCCGTCTGGGCCGAGAACGCCTGGGGTCGGTACTGGGGCTGGGACCCGAAGGAGACCTGGGCCTTCATCACCTGGGTCGTCTACGCGGCCTATCTGCACGCCCGCGCCACCGCGGGGTGGAAGGGCCGCAAGGCCGCCTACGTCGCGCTGCTGGGCTTCGGGACGTTCCTGTTCAACTACTTCGTCATCAACCTGCTGGTCACCGGCCTGCACTCCTACGCAGGGGTGTAGCGCCGGAGGGTTCGCCAGCGCCGGAGCAATTCCGCGGTGTCAGCCGAAACGGCTCCACAAACCGAACATTTCGGGCGCGCTAGCAGCCATTGCGGATGACGTGCGCCGATGTCGTATTGACCGAAAGGCCCGACGGGGCTAGTGGTCGGTGTCGGGCTCGGGGGTGGTGTCGCGCTGCTGCTGTTCCCGGGCCCGGCGCTCGCGCTCGGCCTGACGCTTGAGGTTGGCGAGGAACTCGGGGTCGTCGTCCGGGGCGGGCCGGCTGACGTACTGGGTGCGTCCGCCCCACGGAGCGGTCGGGCGAGCCGGGCGGGCCTGCGGAGGTCCGCCGGGGACGCCCTCCTTCGGCCGGCCGAGCAGGAACCAGACCATCGCGCCGACGGGCTGGGCGATGACGATCAGAATGATCCAGACCGGTTTGGAGAGCAGCCGCACCCGGCTGCGGTCCGCCTGGGCCACCTCGACCAGGGCCCAGACCATCAGGACCAGCAGGAGCAGCAACAGCAGGGACATGCAACCTCGTTCCGAACCGATAGAGACCTTCAGGGTACTCGCCGCCCGCGAGGAAGGTGCGTGGTCGCGGCCCACGCCTCGCCCTCGATGTGCACCGCACGCGCGCGCGTGGGAAACTGGACGGGTGCGCATTCCGCCTGCCGCCTCCTACACCCTGCGTCGCCTGGGTCTGTTCCTCGCGACCCTGGCCCTCGGCGCCGCGCTCCTGCGCGGCCTGCCGTTCTTCGTCGTTCTCGTCATCGCGACGTTCGTGTCGTCGGTGCTGAGCTACTTCCTTCTCGCCGGGCCGCGCGAGGCGATGGCCCGCTCGGTGTCGGGGCGGGTCGGGGCCCTGAACGCGCGGATCGACGCGAGCGCGGCGGCCGAGGACGAGGCGATCGACGCGGCGGAGCGGGCCAGGCAGGCCGCTCCGGGGCCGACGGGCGAGAACAGGCCGCAGGCCTAGCCAAACCCCCTTTGGCACGATCGGGCCCATTTGGCCCAACTCGCCTGCAATGCGGAATCTGCGCAATTAGCGTGCACTCTGCAGGCCAGTCGATCTCCGTGAACGAGTCGCCGGCCGCACCGGAGAACAGCCGACACGTCAGGGGGACGTCGTGGGACGCATTGGTTCGAACTCGCGGATGGTGCACGAGGCTTCGCTGTGGGCCCAGGCGATCGGAGGCTCCCTGCGGGACCTGCGCCGGCGGCGGGAACTCGGCTTCCGCTCGGAGAAGTCCGCCTCCCACGAGCCGGACTACTACGACGCGCACGGCTACGCGCCGACCGGCTACGTCGCCGCCTCGCGCTTTCGCGAGTCCCGGTTCGCCGGGTTCGCCGGCCAGCGTCGCACGGCCTTGGCCGTCGCCGCGATCGTCGTGGGTGCCACGGTGCCCGCGTTCACGATCGTCTCGCTGATGAACCCCGCACAGCCCGAGTTCCACAGCGCCCCAGCCGCCGAGGGCCTGTCCGCCTTCCCCGAGCAGCGCACCCCGGTCGACCCCGCCGAGCCGGGTCTGGCCGAAGAACTCGAGGAGTTCGGGCTCGAGGCGCCGGCCGTCGGCGAGTTCCCGGCCCTGCCGCAGGGCGAGGCCGCCGCTCCGACGGTGTCCGCGGAGCAGGCCCCCGCGACCGACGGACCGGCGGGCGACGCAACGGTCCAGCAGGCTCCCGCAGCGGCAGCCGCGGCCGTGCCCGCAGCCCCGCAGTCGGCTGGGTCGGCCGAGGCCCCCCGCGCCTCGGGCGTGTCGGAGAACTCCGCCCGTTCCGTCGCCCCGGTGCAGCCGAGGCGGGACGCCCGCCAGACCGTGGCGGAGCAGGCCAAGCGAGACGAGCAGTCGCGCCTGTCCCAGCAGTCGCAGCTGATCGACCAGGCACGAGCCGCGCAGCAGCAGGCGCAGCGTGTCCGCGAGGCCGAGGCGGCACGCGACGCCCAGCGTGCCAAGAGCGCGCAGCCGGCCCGGCAGGCGCCGCAGACCCAGCCGGTCAAGGACGCCGAGCAGGCCAAGAGCGCCCCGCAGGCCAAGGAAGCGCAGCGAGCCAAGGACGCGAAGGCCGCCCGGGACGCCCAGGCCGCCAGGCAGGCCGCCGAGGCCGCGAAGAAGGCCCAGCAGGCCAAGGACGCGAAGGCGGCCAAGGACGCCGCCGAGGCGGCGAAGAAGAAGGCCGCGCAGGGTGGCAAGCCGAGCGGCAGGACCACCGTCGACACCGGCGAAGCCGCTCCGACGACGCCGAAGAAGGCACCCCAGGCGGACCCGGCGGCGCCGCCCGCCGATCCGGACCAGCCCAAGGTGTCCGTCGACCCGGCGGACCCGGCGGCCCAGCCCGGAGCCGGCGAGGGCTCGGGCACTCGCGTGGAGCGTGCCTCGACGCCCGCCAAGAGCAGCGCCGACCGCGATGCGCCGACCGTGCAGACCGAGTCCGAAGACGGCCCGGGCGCCCGCAGCTAGAAGGACAGGGCCAGGGCCCCGGCGAGCAGGAGGCCGTAGCCCAGCTGAGCCCGTCCCGTGCCGACCAGCACCGGGATCAGATCGCGACCGACGGCCCCGTTCCGCACCGCGCGGACCGGGGCCGCGGCCATGGGCAGGGACAGCAGCGCCAGAGCCGCCGCCGGGTGCATCGGGATCAGGGCGAGCGCGACGACGAACGGCCCGAGCAGCAGCGCCGCGAACAGGTTGCGCGTGCCGCCGTCGCCGAGCAGCACGGCCAGGGTGCGCTTGCCGACCTTGGCGTCCTGCGGGGCGTCGCGCAGGTTGTTCACCACCAGCAGCGCGCAGGCGAGCATCCCGACGGGGATCGAGGCGAGCACCGACAGCGTCGTGAAGTCCTCGACCTGCACGTAGGTGGTGCCGACGGTTGCGACGAGGCCGAAGAACACGAACACCGACACCTCGCCCAGCGCTCGGTAGCCGTAGGGCACCGCGCCGCCGGTGTAGCCCCAGGCCGCCGCGATGGCCGCCGCGCCGACGACCAGCAGCCACCAGGAACTCGTGGCCGCCAGCACCAGCCCCACGACGGCCGCGACGGCGAAGGACCCGAAGGCGGCGTTGCGCACCGAGGCGGGGGAGGCGAGCTTCGAGCCGACGAGGCGCAGCGGTCCGACGCGCACCTCGTCGGTGCCCTTGATGCCGTCGGAGTAGTCGTTGGCGTAGTTCACGCCGACCTGCAGCGCGAGGGAGACCACCAGCGCGAGCAGCGCCTTCCACCACACGGCGCCGTCGGCCTCGATCGCCGCGCCGGTCCCCACGGCCACCGGCGCCACCGCTGCGGGCAGCGTCTTGGGCCGCGCGCCCTGGATCCACTGCCCGATGCTCGCCACCCGAGCAGTCTCCCAGCCCGGGCGCGGGCGCTGCGTCGCACCGCCCGGCACGCGCCCCCGGGCGCCTCGCCGTCCGAAGCAGACCGGAAGGGCTAGGTCCTGTCCCTATGAATCCTGGCGGCGCGATCGGCGCCACGACGACGCCCGGCGGCGTTGTCGTCGTCGCCGTGCTCACCGCCCGCATCCGCCGATATGTCGCGGGACATCCCTAGCCGGCGAGCAGGGCGCGAACGGCCGAGCGGTCGACCTTTCCCGACGGCAGGCGCGGCAGATCTGCCAGGACTCGGAACTCCTTCGGTGCGTGCGCCGCCCCGAGCCGCTTGGCGACGACGGTCCGCAACGCCTCGGGGTCCGGCTCGGTCTCGCCGGCTACGAGGACCGCGACCACGCGCTGGCCCCACTCGGGGTCGTCGACACCGACCACGACCGCCTCGGCCACCGAGTCCTGCCCGGCGAGCACGGCCTCGACGGCCTGCGCGGGGACGTTGACCCCGCCGGTGAGGATCACGTCGTCGGCTCGGCCGAGCACGTGCAGGACGCCGCCGCCGTCGATCCGGCCGAGGTCGGAGGTGTTGAACCACGCGCCGACGAACCCGGTCGCCAGGTGCGGCGGTCCGGTCGGCGGGGCGACCGGACCGAGGTAGCCCTGGGCCAGCACCGGGCCGGTGATGCGCACGAGGCCCCCGGACCCGATCGTGAGCCGCACGCCCGGGAGCGGCAGGCCGTCGTAGACGCAGCCGCCGCAGGTTTCGGTCATGCCGTAGGTGCGGATCACGCGGGCCCCGATCCGGGACGCCCGCTCCGGCAGCCCCTCGGGAATGGGACCGCCGCCGAGGAGGATCCCGGCAAAGGCGTCGAGCGCGACGCCGGCGCGCAGCAGGCGGAGCAACTGGGTCGGCACGAGCGAGACGTACCGCGGCACGTCGAGGTCCATGCGCGCCGCCGCCGCGGCGAAGGCGTCCGGGTCGAACCGGCCCGGCGGCAGGATCGCCGGCGCACGCCCCGCCGCGCGGGAGCGGACCAGAACGGTCAGCCCCGCGATCCGGGCCGCGGACATGGCCAGCAGCCACTGCCCGGGTCCGCCCAACGCCCGGTGGGTCAACGCCGCGGACTGCTCCAGGGCCGCGGCCGAGATGCGCACGCCGCGCGGGGCCCCGGTGGACCCGGAGGTCGGCACGACCACCGCAGTCGTCGCGGGCACGCCGCCGGCGGCCAGCGGCAGCAGCGCGTCGGCCAGGCGCTCGCCCTCGGGACCGGCGGGCAGCGGCAGCAGCGCCGGTCCGGTGCCGTCGAGTGCGGCCTCGAGTCCCGGCACGCCGTCGGGGCCGACGACGACCGGCTTCAGTTCGCGCTCGGTCAACTGGCTGCCCGTCAGAAATACCAGGGGTAGCGGGACCAGTCGGGGTCGCGCTTCTCCAGGAAGGAGTCGCGGCCTTCGACGGCCTCGTCGGTCATGTAGGCCAGGCGCGTGGCCTCGCCGGCGAAAAGCTGCTGGCCGACCAGGCCGTCGTCGAGCAGGTTGAAGGCGTACTTGAGCATGCGCTGCGCCGTCGGGCTCTTGCCGTTGACGATCTTCGCCCAGCGCAGCGCCTCGACCTCGAGTTCGGCGTGCGGGACGACGCGGTTGACCGCGCCCATGCGTTGCCCGTCCTCGGCGGAGTACTCCTGGCCGAGGAAGAAGATCTCGCGGGCGAACTTCTGCCCGACCTGGCGGGCGAGATAGGCCGACCCGAACCCGCCGTCGAAGCTGCCGACGTCCGCGTCGGTCTGCTTGAACCGGGCGTGCTCGCGGGAGGCGATCGCCAGATCGCAGATGACGTAGAGGGAGTGCCCGCCGCCCGCGGCCCACCCGGGGACGACGGCGATCACGACCTTGGGCATGAACCGGATCAGGCGCTGCACCTCCAGGATGTGCAGGCGCCCCGCACGGGCCGCGTCGACGGTGTCCGCGGTCTCGCCCGTGGCGTACTGGTAGCCGGTGCGGCCGCGGATGCGCTGGTCTCCGCCGGAGCAGAACGCCCAGCCGCCGTCGCGCGGGGAGGGGCCGTTGCCGGTCAGCAGCACGCACCCGACGTCCGGGGACATCCGCGCGTGGTCCAGCGCTTGGTAGAGCTCGTCGACCGTGCTCGGCCGGAACGCGTTGCGGACCTCGGGGCGATCGAACGCGATCCGGACCGTGCCCTGGTCGACCGCCCGGTGGTAGGTGATGTCGGCGAAGTCGAAACCCTCGACCGGCCGCCAGGCGGCGGGGTCGAAGATGGCCGACACCCCGTTGACCGCGGAACGCTCACCCGATGTGCTCATGGTCTCCCTCTTCGCAGGACGCGGTCACCGTAGCGAGGCTCGCCTCCGTTCAATCCGCCGAGGTCGCCGAAGGTGAGGCCGAAACCGGCCCGTACGAACAGGACGCCAGGTGGCGCGGAGAAGGCGTCGGGGGTCTGAGCCGAACGCCGCGGTACCGCTCGTCGTTGCGTGGCCGACCGGCTCGGGGGAGTTCTCCGCGGCGACGTCGGACGCTCCGCGGCGATTCCGGCCGGCAGGTCCGCGCACTCGACGTCATGGGCGTGGCGGTCACACTTTCGACTGATGGTCCGTCAGATACTTGGCCAGGTTCTTCGGGGCGTATCCGGGCTGCCAGGCGCGTCGTTCTTCCACGCTCGCGTGCAGCGACTGGCTCGGGTCCGGGCCGCCGGGTCCGCCGATGCCGTCCGGATCGGGAAGCAGCCCGATCGGGCGGGTCGCGGCAGGCAGCCACCTCCAGAAGCCGCCGCGGGAGTCGGCGATGTTGCCGTAGAGGTCGCGGACCGGTTCGGTCCCGGGGCGAAAGGTGAGGCCGGCGCGCTCGGCGCGGTCCCGCATGTACTCCAGCGCGAGGTCGGAGAGTTGGGACTCGGCGTACCCGCCGCCGACGTTGGAGTGGGCGCCGACGAACCAGACCTGCTCGAGCACGCGGTTGCCCGGGTGCACCGGCTTGGCCCACAGGGTCGGCCGAAATGCCGCCCGGCGCTCGTCGACGGCGAGGGCCTGGACCGCGACGTCGACGCTGCTGGACAGCTGCACGTCGTGGAAGCCCCACCGCACCCGGGCGAACCCTCCGAGCAGCGGCGTGGAACCGATGGGGATGCCCAGCGCGCCGACCGTGTCGAAGACCCCGAGGAACGCGATCCGACTCTCGACCGAGTGCGCGCGGCGGAACGCCATCGCCTGCTCGCCGTTCGGGTGCGCGGCCGGTTCCCGGTTGCGGTAGAGCCGGAACGCGGCGCCGATCCGCCCGGCCGCCTCCGGGCGCAGCACCCCGCAGTTGCGGATCAGGCCGGCGAGGCTGCGCGCGGTGTACGCGCCGCGGCTGAACCCGAGCAGGAACAGCGCGTCGCCGGGTTCGAAGTTCTCCACGACCCAGCCGTAGGCGTCCCGGACGTTCTCCGCGAGCCCGCGGCCGAACAGCCCGCCGCGGAGGCGGCCGCTCTGCGAGGTTCCGACGCCGGGCTGGTAGTAGACGCGCTGCTCGAGCCCGTCGGCGCCGGTGGGCGCGACGGCGGTCCGCAGCTTCCACACGTTCGTCGCGTCGCTACCGCCGCGCGGGGTGTTCCAGGTCCCGTCGCAACACATGACAAGTCGTTTCACGGGGCCACCCTGCACGCCTTCACAGCCGTCGCGGGCCCATTCCACTCAAACGGTCCGGACACTCCCAATCCGCCCGGAACGCCCCCTCCGCGGTGGTCCTGCGCTCATCCATGAGCGTGGGCCCACGCGAACCGGACAAGTCGGGCGCGGAAGTGGTCCTGCGCTCATCCATGAGCGTGGGCCCACGGAAACCGGACAAGTCGGGCGCGGAAGTGGGCCTGCGCTCATCCATGAGCGGAGGCCCGCGCCCCGGGCGGGAGGATGGCGTGGTGGAGCGCTTCGTGTACTCGATTCCGCTGCGCACGCGCTTCCGCGGAATCGTGGTGCGCGAGGGGATGCTGCTGCGCGGCCCGGCGGGGTGGGGGGAGTTCGCGCCGTTCGCCGAGTACGACGCCGACGAGTGCGTGCCCTGGCTCGCCGCCGCGATCGAGGCCGCCACACTCGGCTGGCCCGCGCCGGTGCGGGACCGCATCCCCGTCAACGCCACGGTTCCGGCCTGCGACCCCGAACGCGCGCAGCAGATCGTTCGCGCGGGCGGCTGCCGGACGGTCAAGGTCAAGGTCGCCGAGGTCGGGCAGACCCTGGCCGACGACCTGGAGCGCGTCGCCGCGGTCCGCGAGGCCCTCGGCCCCGCCGGGCTCGTGCGCGTCGACGCCAACGGAGGTTGGGCCGACCCCACAACGGCGGCGCACTCCATCCTCGCCCTGGACCGGGCGGTCGGGCTGGAGTACGTCGAGCAGCCCTGCCGGACCGTCGAGGAACTCAGGGAGGTCAGGCGTCTGGTCGACGTCCCCATCGCGGCCGACGAGTCCATCCGTCGCGCCGCCGACCCGCTGCGGGTCGCCCGGTTGGAGGCCGCGGACATCGCGGTGATCAAGGTCGCCCCGCGCGGCGGAGTCCGCAGAGCGCTCGAACTGATCGAACGCATCGGGCTGCCCGCCGTGGTGAGCAGCGCCCTGGAGACCTCCGTCGGCATCGCCGCCGGCGTCGCGCTCGCCGCCGCGTTGCCCGAGCTTCCGTACGCCTGCGGGCTGTCCACCGTCGCGCTGCTCGAGCGGGACGTGACCGCCGAGCCGCTCCTGCCCACCGACGGCTACCTCCCCGTGCGGACCGTCACGCCGGATCCGGCGGCACTTCTGCGGGTCGAGGCCGACGGCGATGCGAGGATTCGGTGGAACGCCAGGTGGGACGCGGCAGCGGCCCGGAGCGCAGGATCGGAGGGGTCGCGCTGAACCCGTCCACCGCGCTCGCCCGCGTGTTGGTCGACGAACTCCGCCGGTGCGGAGTCACCGAAGCCGTCCTCGCGCCCGGCTCCCGCTCCGCCCCGCTCGCCCTGGCCCTCGCGCAGGAGCCCGGCATTCGCCTGCACGTGCGCATCGACGAGCGCTCCGCCGGATTCCTCGCCATCGGCCTCGCCCGCGCCTCCGGCAATCCCGCCGCCGTCGTGTGCACCTCCGGGACCGCCGTCGCGAACCTGCATCCGGCCGTGCTCGAGGCGCACGAGGGCAACGTCCCGCTGCTTCTGCTCACCGCGGACCGCCCACCCGAGCTGCGCGGCACCGGCTCCAGCCAGACCGTGGACCAGGTCGGCCTGTTCGGCCGGTCCGTGCGCCTGTTCGCCGACGTCGGCGTGCCCGAGTCCGTCCCGGGGCAGGTCGCCTACTGGCGCTCGCTCGTCGGCCGGGCCGTTGCCGCCGCCTCCGACGGCCCCGTCCACCTGAACCTGCCCCTGCGCGAGCCCCTCGTCCCGGATGGGGACCCGACCTGGCCCGAGCCCCTCGACGGCCGCGCCGACGGCTTGCCGTGGGTGCGGGTCGGCTCGGCGCCGCCGGCCGTCGGCGCGGAGTTCGCCGACCTGTTCGACGGCCCCGTCCCGGAACGCGGCGTGGTGATCGCCGGCGACCGCGTCGCGGACCCGCTCGCCGTCGTCGAGTTCGCCGCCGCGCTCGGCTGGCCGCTGCTCGCCGAACCCACCAGCGGCGCCCGCCGCGACGGCGCGATCGCCGGATACCCCTTCCTCCTCGCCGACGCCGGTTTCGCCGCCGAGACCCCCGACTGCGTGGTCGTCGTCGGCAACCCCGGCCTGTCGCGAGCTCTGCTCCGCTGGGCCGCGAAGGCGCCGCGGCACGTCGTCGTCGACCCCTCGCCCCGCTGGGCCGACCCCACCCGCCGTGCCGACCTCGTCCTTCCCACGCTCCCGACGGTGTCCGTTCCGTTGCCGTCCGGCGCCTGGCTCCAGCGTTGGCAGGAGGCCGCCGCCGTGGTCGAGAAGGTTCTCGACGACCTGATCGGCGCGGATCCGCTCACCGAACTCGCCGTGGCGCGCACGGTCGGCACCGCCGCGGCCCGCGACGGCCTGGTCTTCGTCGGACCGAGCCGCCCGATCCGCGACCTCGAAGCCACCTTTCCCGACCGCCCCGACGTGCGCGTGCTCGCCAACCGCGGCGTCAACGGCATCGACGGGGTGGTGTCCGCGGCCATCGGGGCCGCGCTCGCCGATCAGAGCGTCGGCGGCGGGCCTGCGGTGGCCCTGCTCGGCGACCTCACCTACCTCCACGACCGCAACGGGCTGCTGCTCGGCCCCGAGGACCCGCGCCCGAACCTGACCCTGGTCGTGGTCGACAACGACGGCGGCGGCATCTTCTCCACGCTCCCGCAGGCGGGCAGCCCCGGCTTCGAGCGAGTCTTCGCCACCCCGCACGGCCGCGACCTGTGCGCCGACGCCGCCTTCGCCGGAGTCCCGGCGATCACGGTGAGCACGCACGCGGACCTCGTCGAGGCGCTGTTCCCGGAACCGGGCCTGCGCCTGGTGCGCGTGGCCACCGACCGTGCCGCCAACGCCGCCCTGCTCCTCCGCGTTCAGCACGAGATCGGCGCCGCGTTGCATCGGTGACGTTCGGCGAAGCAGCGGCCCGGCACGGCGCGGCGCGTGCGGCAGGACGCTGCTCGGGGTCAGTCGGTTCGGCCGGCATTCGACATCGCGCGGCAGCGGGCGTGGTTTCGCCCGGCGCCGACCCTCGAGGAGTTGCGCGCGGCGGTCGAACGCCCAACCCGAAACCCCGAAGGTGGCGAAGTAGCACCGACGTGCGGGCACCACTGGCTCCCGTCGGTCGTTGGCTCGGGTGGCGGCCCGCCCGAGCCGCGACCTTCGCCCCGGACGGGGCGCAGTGGACCCGCCCCCTCATGAGACGGTTAGCGCGTGGCTGAACTGGACACCGAGACCGGCGAGGGCCGCTCCCACAGGCGATCGAAGCGAGCGGAGAACGGACCGGTGCGCAACGAACGGTCCGCCTCCTCCGAGCCGAAGGCGCGCCGCGTGCCGCCGCCTGCGGACGCTCGCCGCAAGTGCCTGTGGATCGTCGGGATCGCGACGGTGCTCGCCTACGTCACCGACCTCGTCACCAAGGTGATCGCGGTCGAAGAGCTGTCCAACCGGGAACCCGTGCAGGTCGTCGGCACCCTGTTCCAGCTCGAACTGATTCGCAACCCCGGGGCTGCGTTCGGCCTGGGCGTCGGCGTGACGATCGTGTTCACGATCATCAGCTTCGGCGTCGTCGGCGCGATCCTGTACAACGCCCGCCGCCTCGGCAGCGTCGGCTGGGCGCTGGTGTTCGGCCTCGTGCTCGGCGGCGCGATGGGCAACCTCACCGACCGCATCTTCCGCGCCCCGGGCGTCGGCCGCGGCCACGTCGTGGACATGTTCCACCTGAAGAACTGGCCCGTGTTCAACGTCGCCGACAGCGCCTTCTGCGTCGCGGGCGTCATCGTCGTCCTGCTCGCCACGCGGAACATCCCGCTGGAGGGTCTGCGCCCCGGGGAGGAGTCCGCCGAGGCCGAGGCCGCGGAGGACGACGACGACATGTGGTCCAAGCCCCGGCGCTCGCAGGTCGACGAGGCCTAGGCGAACGAGCAGTCCGCCCGAAAAGGCCTGCCCGACGCTTTCGCGCCCGGAGCGCCACCTGTGCGTGCGCACCCCAACGCGAGGCGCGATCGCCGAACGGGACGACCTCCCTTTCGGCGATCGCCACCCCGACCGGCGGCGACGGGCGGGGCCGCGGCGAGGTAGAAAGCACCTATGACCGCGAACCGGATCCCGACCCGCACGCTCGGCGCCGACGGACCCGTGGTGGGCGCGGTCGGGCTCGGGTGCATGGGCATGTCCTGGGCCTACGACCCCGCCGACCGAGACGCGGACCGCTCCGAGGCGACGATCCACGCCGCGCTCGACGTCGGGGTCACCTTCGTCGACACCGCCCCCGCGTACGGGCCGTTCGCGAACGAGGAACTCGTCGGCAGAGCCCTTGCGGGGCGGCGCGAGGAGGCGGTCCTGGCCACCAAGGCCGGTCTGATCGTCGACCTGAACACCTTCGAGTTCGTCAAGGACGGCCGTCCCGAGGCGATCAGGCAGTCCTGCGAGGACTCCCTCAAGCGGCTCGGCGTGGAGTACGTCGACCTGTTCCAACTGCACCGCGTCGATCCGAACGTCCCGATCGAGGAGACCTGGGGCGCGATGGCCGAACTCGTCGAGCGCGGGATGGTCGGCGCCCTCGGGCTGTCCGAGACCAGCGCACAAGAGTGCACCCGCGCCCACGCCGTGCACCCCGTCGCCTCGGTGCAGTCCGAGTTCAGCCTCTGGACCCGCGACGTGCAGACCAACGGCGTGCTGGCCTGGTGCGAGGCCAACGGTGCGGCGCTGATTCCGTTCTCTCCGCTCGGCCGAGGCTTTCTGACCGGCTCCATCGGCGCGGAGCACAGCTTCGAGGCCAAGGACTTCCGAGCCCGGAACCCGCGCTTCGCCGAGCAGGCGCTCGCCGCCAACCAGGGGATCGTCGACGTCGTCCGCGACGTGGCCGCGGCCCTGGACGCCACCGCGGCGCAGGTCGCACTGGCCTGGATCCTGGCGCAGTCGCCCTGCATCGTCCCGATCCCCGGCACCCGCCGCCCGGAACGGCTGCGGGAGAACGCCGCGGCGGCCGACCTCGACCTGCCCGAAGACGATCTCGCGCGTCTGGACGAGGTTCCGGCGCCCGTCGGAGCCCGGTACTAGTGGCACGGCCTCCCGCGGCCGCCGCGCTCGGGCTGACCCTGCTCGCGGGGTGCGGTTCGGCGACCGCGCAGGCCCCCGCACCCGTCGCGGCCCCGGCCCCGGCAAAGGCCGCGGCCGGGGGCGTGATCGCGTTCGTCGACCGCGACGCGGGCGGGGACGAGGAGATCTTCACGATCCGGCCCGACGGGACCAAGCGGCGTCAGCTCACCAGAAACTCCGGTCTGGACACCGAGCCCACGGTCTCCCCGGACGGCACCCGCATCGCCTGGACCGGGGAGGGGACGCCGGGCAACGTCGACGTCTTCGTCATGAACGTGGACGGCACCGGCAAGAAACGCCTCACCCGGCACTCCCAGCCGGACTCCGACCCGACCTTCTCCGCCGACGGCTCCCGGATCGCCTTCCGCAGCGACCGCCGCGGCGGCGCCGCCGAGATCTGGACCATGACGGTCGCCGGGAAGGACCTGCGGCGCCTCACCGACGCCGGCAGCGGACCCGAGGAGCGGCAGAGCTACCAGCCCAGCTTCGGCCCCGCCGGCCGCATCGCGTTCACCAGCGATCGGGACGCGACCGCGCCCAACGGCGCCCGCAACGAAATCTGGACGATGGACTGCGACGGAGCGTCGCCGCGGCGGCTGACGGACAACTCCGTCAACGACAGCACCCCCTCCTTCTCCCCCCGGGGCGACCGGATCGCGTTCTGGAGCAACGAGGCGCAGAGCAACGTCGACGTGTGGACGGTGAAGTCCGACGGTTCCGACCGCCGGCGGCTGACCACGGACGAGGGCAACGACCTCGAGCCCGCGTTCTCCCCCGACGGAGCCCGGATCGCCTTCACCAGCACCCGCGACGGCGACGCCAAGGCCAGCGGCGACGACGCCGTCTGGACGATGAACGCCGACGGCTCCGCCCAGCGCCGGCTGACCGCCGGAAAGCTGCCGAGCTGGGGTGGCGGGATCGGCGCCGGAACCGACCTGTCCTGTGAGGACGAGAAGAGCCCGGCAAGCACCCGGAAAGACCCCGAATCGGGCCGGGAAGTGACCCAGGACACTCGTTTCGGAGCCGTCTGAGCCCTACGTGTTCGAGGCATGTTCGCGGCATGTTTCCGCAGGTCAAGGCAATTTGGTCGATGTTCCCCCGGCATTCGTTCGTCCTGCCAGGACGAAAAATCGAGGCGTCGCGGACCGGAACAGGTGCTGCACCTGGTCGCCGGGCCCGCGTAGAACAGTCCCAGGCAACGATTCGACTTAGTGGAGGAGATCTCCGTGACTGTCCTCAAGCGCGAGGAATGGCACGACATCACGCGTATGACCGACTGGGAACTGACCTACGTCGATCACGAGACCGCGTACCCCATCTGGATGACCGGTGGCGAAGAGACCGACCGCGAGAACCCCGCTGTGTGGGGCGGCTGGCGCGAGGACTACCGCAACTCCTACGCCGAGTACGTCGGCACCCAGCGCGAGAAGGACGCCGCGGCCTACTCGGTCAAGGCGGCCCTGCAGCGCTCCGAGATCCACGACGGTCTGTCCGAGGGCTGGAAGACCAACGCCAAGATCCACTTCGGCGCGCTGACCCAGATCGAGTACCTGGCCGTCCCGGCCGAGCTCAAGATGGCGCGCTTCGGCCTCACCGGCGGATGGCGCAACATGGCCGTCTTCGGCGCCATGGACGAGATGCGCCACGCGCAGATCAACCTGTGGTTCTCGCACGAGTTCGTCTCGAAGGACGTCCACTACGACTGGGCCGTCAAGAGCTACCAGACCGACAACTGGGTCATCATCGCCTGCCGTGCGCTCTTCGACGGCTTCATGACCTGCACCTCGGCCGTGGACGTGGCCCTGGGCCTGCCGTTCACCTTCGAGACCGGCTTCTCCAACCTGCAGTTCGTCGCGCTCGCCGCGAACGCGCTGGACTCCGGCGACGTCAACTTCGCCAACATGATCAGCTCGATCCAGACCGACGAGGCCCGCCACGCGCAGCAGGGCGGCCCGACCCTCGAGATCCTCCTGGAGAACAACTCCAAGGAGCACGCTCAGTGGATCATCGACCGTTCGTTCTGGCTCTCCAGCCGCATCTTCGCCATCGCCACCGGCCCCTCGATGGACTACTACACCCCGCTCGAGGGTCGTGAGCAGTCCTACAAGGAGTTCATGGAGGAGT
>JBQTIB010000056.1:0-11814 GCA_052389435.1 Sporichthyaceae bacterium
CGATCGGGCAACAACGGCTCGATCCGGGCCCACTCCTCGTCGGTCAGGTCGTGTCTATCGCGCATCTGCCAGGTTTAACGCACCCGGAGCCCGTCATTCACGGGACACGCTCTAGTCCTCGAACCCGCTGACCTTCAGGGCCGAGAGCGCCGGGATCGCCTGGCGGGCGACCTTGATGTACTCGGCGTCTCGCTCGACGCCGACGGATTCGTAGCCGACGGCCTCGGCGGCGGCGAGGGTGGAGCCGGACCCGGCGAAGGGGTCGAGGACGACGCCTTCGCCGAGCGGCAGGACGGCTCGGACGACCGGGCGCAGGAACGCCTGGGGTTTGAGGCTGGGGTGCTTGGCGATGTCGCGTTCGACGCCGCGGGTGGGGGCGGAGCGGATGACGTCGCCGAAGGGCTGGTCGCCGGAGATGCGGCGCAGCGCGCCGGTCTTGTATTTGCGGAGGTTTTCCGCGACGGTGCGGGCGTCGATCGGTTCGCGGTAGAGCAGCCACGGTTCCCACTGGGAGCGGGGCATGACGGTGACGTCGGGGAACTCTTCGTGCGCGCCCTTGGGGCGGTCGCCGCCGCGCATCGTCATGACCAGGCGGGCGATCTCGCCTCGTCGTTCGAGGCCAGCGGCTCCGAGGGCCTGGCTGATGTAGGGGCTGACGAGCGGGTTGCAGGCAACGAGCACGTGCGCGCCGGGTACGAGCGCGGGGCGGAGCTTGGTCGCCCACAGCTGGAAGAAGACGCCGAGTTCGGTGAGGTCGTCGTGCGTGAGCGTGGTGAACCGGGGGAGGGGCGAGCGGCGGTGGCCGTCGTAGGACGGGGGGATGCGCCACACTCCGCCCTTGCCGGCGCGGAGCTTGTCCTGCTGGGTCTTGGTGTACTCCACCAGCCCGTACGGGGGGTCGGTGACGACGGCGTGGATGGACTTCTCGGCTCGCTTCTCGAGCCAGGCGATGCAGTCGTCGTGGTGGAGCTCGGCCTGTCCAAAGCGGAAGGGCTTCACCGGCGAACGAGGCGGTAGGAGCCGCGGCCGGTGCGTTCGAACAGCCCGGGCGTGTTCTTGTTCAGGTACGAACGCACGGAAGAGGACGGGATCGACTCGCCGAGGGCCTGGTCCACGCTCTCGCGCACCTGCGCCACCGTCATCTCCTTCTTCGTGTCTTTGAACGCCGCGACGATGGCGTCTCTGACCAGGCCGGGCTTGCGCCGCTCCACCACCATGTCCCGCACTCCTTTTGGCTCGACGGCGGGCGAAGGGACTTCCTCCGCGGACCCTCCGCCCACCGCCACCGACTTTAGACGTCTAGACGTCTTTTGCGAAAGTCCACCACCGCCGTGGCGGACGTCGGCGTGTCTACACGCCGAGTCTGGCGAGCCGGTCCGCGAGCGGTGCGTCCATGCACTCGTGCAGGGCGTAGACGAATCCGGCCGCCACCAGGCGGCCGGGCAGTCCTCGAGGAGCGCCGAGCACCTTCGGCATCGCCCAAGCCGCCATCAGGGAAACGGCGGCACCGGCCACGATCTGTGCTCTCGTCTTCGTCACGGTCCGGAGGCTACGGCGGACCTCCGACATTTTCGCCGCAGCTCAGCCCTGGGGCTCGATCACATGGACGACGACGCAGTCGGCGGGGTCCACGCCGTGCTCCTGGGCAACTGTCGCCAGCTTGGCCAGGGCTTCTTCTGCGTCGTCGTAGTTCCAGCTCAGCGTCTTGTAGTTGAAGCTGTCCGAGTCCTCGATCAGGGTTGCGTGGCAGATCGAGAACTCGCCGTTGATCGACGGGCCGGACATGCGGACCTCCAGCGTGGGATTCGCGGTGCAGTCGTGATCGCGATGCCGCCAGACAATATCCGCCACGAACCGTTTTCGACTCGCGGGTGGCGCCGTTACGGTGGCGAGATGGGTCGCAACTCCAAGGCACGACGCGATGCAAAGGTGAAGGCCGAGCGGCGGCGGGATCAGCGTCGAACGACTACCTCGCCCGGGCACGACTTCGCCCAGATGACCGACCTCGGCTTCGGGAACGCACCGACCGGCCTCGGGCGCATGTTCCGCTCCTCGTGTACCGAGTGCGGATCTGCCGACCTGTCCTGGATGCCCGCCCCCGAACTGGCCGACCGGGTCGCGCCCGATCAACAGGCACGCGTGGCGGAAGGCCTCGAGTTCCTCAGGGAGGCCAGCGAGACGACGGGCGAGGCGTGGCTCTGCGACCGGTGCGGAAACTTCGGAATCATGTCTTGATCTCAACCAGAGATGAGATCCGAGCAGACGGGGACATGGACATGGCACACATCAGCGTGAACGCATTCGGCACCGTCATGAACTTCAGGGTTCCCGAAGATGCCGACATGAGCGGATTCAGCTTCGCGGGAATCAGGAGCCGAGCCGACGCACAAGAGCAGCTCAATGACTACCTCAAGAGACAGGGCTACGACCCTGCCGATTCATACAAGTGGTGATACCTTCATCTGTCTTTAGCGTCTAAAACGCTTGTTTAGATAAAATCTGACGGACCGTCAGACATAATGCTCATTATCAGCGGTTAAGGGCCGGGGGACTTGCGCGACTACCTACGTGCGACGATGCCGACCTCGACCCAGCTGTGGTAGCCGTTGTCGATCCCGCTGCCCAACACCTTCCCGCCGGCGGCGGCAGTCCAGGTGAGCAGCGGGGTCGTGTAGCCCCCGAACTTGGACTTCGCGAGAGCGATCTTGGGCAGATCGAGCCATGCCTCGTACGTGCAGTGCCCGACGTCCGTTTCGCTTGGATCCCACTCCATCTGTCCAGGGGATGAGGCGAGTTTGCCCGTGGCCCGGTAACGGCCGTTGGCGGAGGTCAGCACGACGGGCGCATAGTCGTCGTCGAAGCCGTACCCGGCGAAGCCGCGCGGCGCGGTGCTAGCGCAGTCCGTCGGGCTTTTCTGCTGGTCGTCCCACCAGCTCGGAGGTGAATCGCAGTTCGTCGGCGAGCACGGCGAAGTGAGCATGACCACCACGCGGACTCGGAGTTTGCTGTTGTAGGGCGTACCTCGCGCGTCCAGCCAGACGGTTCCTGCAGGTCGTGTCGCCCCTAGGCCAACGGAGTTGGCCGCGCGAACACGCACCTGATATTTGCCGGGCTTCAGGCCGGACAGAGTCGTGGACCTCGCCGTTGCGGGCACCTTCTTGCGTTGCCACGCCGACCAAGCCTTCCCGCGGGAACGGCGGAACTGGACTTCGTACCGCGCAATCTTCCCGGTCGTCGACTTGGCCGAACCCCAGGTGACTACCAGAGCGCCCGTGGGAGGACGCCGCGGAGTCCGCCGTGGACTGGATCCGGGCCCAGGCCCACGATCTGGGCCGTCAACCGCTGCTGGTGACGTTTTCCTTCCAGAACGGAGACCACATGGAGGCCTTCCGGGGGCTGGAACACGTCACCACCCGCTCACGGGGGTCGGTCACCGGACCGGTCGGGCGGCCGGTCCTGGCCTACGTTCCGGACGAGCGAACCCTCGAACTGGCACACCGGTACGCCCGAGGCTCCGCGCTATGCGTGGTGGAAAGCGTCTCCTTTCCGGTCCACGGCTGGGCGCGGCAGACCGGGGCGGTCAGCCTGCTCGACGGCAGGGTGCTGCCGGCCCTGGACGCGTCGGTGGCGACGACCCTGGACGGGTTGAAGTTCGCGGGGAACAACGGCTGGGGCGACAAGCCCGGCAAGCGCGATGCGGCACGACTGCTGGGCGACCTCCGCGGGCGTGTGGACCTGGACGAGGTCGTCGGTTACATCCTTGCGCGCGGCGCGTCCGAGCGCGGGGCCAAGAATCTTCGCGCCATCGCCGAGAAGTCGCAACTGCCTCACCGCAGAGCCACCCGGGTTCCCGTAGGTCGACGGCGCAGGTGATGGCCGGGCCTCTTGGCCCGAGGGCTACGGGTCCAGATGTATCCGAACGGACTACGCCACTCGGCCCGAATGGCTGGAACCTGTAGCCCGGTGCCGTGCCTCCAATGGTGAAGTCGTTGATTTCGTTGGAGGTACAGCCGGTGGAGCCCACCATGAAGTTCAATCCGCCGCCCGGTTGGCCCGCGCCGCCGGAGGGATGGGTTCCCGAACCTGGCTGGCAACCGGACCCCTCCTGGGGTCCCGCACCGGAGGGTTGGCAGCTCTGGCTCCCTGCCGACACCTCCTCGGTCGCCGGCGCGGTGCAGGGTGCGAACCTCGCCGCCCGGGCTTGGCGAGGATTTCGTGGCTGGCCCATGTGGGGGCAGGTTGCGACGGGCGTCGTCGCCTTCGGGCTAGTGGTGTCCGCGTTCGGGGGGACCTCCAGCGCAGGGGGCACCCCTGCGGGGGGCAGCGGCGCTCGAGTCGCAGCTACCCAGGCACCGGAGCCGGTCGTCTCGGTGCGGGAATACGTTCGGCCCGAGGAGTGCGCGACGGCGCGCAAGGCCGTCGAGAAGCTCAGCAGTCCCTACGCGACCGTTCTGAAGCGGGCCGTGGCCAAGGATTCCTACCAGGCAGCCAACGCAACGAAGAGGTACTTCGGCGACGGACAAACGAACTTCGACGCCGACCTGCAGGAAGCAGTCGATCGTGCGTTTGTCGGCGCGCGCACGCGGGCGGAGGAAGCGGGGCAGCTGAGTTCGTTGGTCAACCGGGTTCGCGTTGAAGCCCTCGAAAAGTGCGGCCTGGACAAGGCCTACGAGAAGGCAGCGGACAAGGCGTTCGAGGCCGACACGGCTGTCCGGAACGTCCTCGAGCTCGCGAGCCAGGTCCCCTGGTACCCGAAGGGCTGGATCGAGCTCGACTCCGGCATCGCGGTCAAGGCCGCCGACCAGGTCAGGTGCGACTGGGGTCGATGCGTGCAGCTCAACGTCACGACCAAGCAGCGCTGCGGGACCCTCTACGTAGAGTTCGCAACCGAGAACAACCGCGGCGAGAAGGTCGGTTTCACCAACGACGTCCTCACCAACCTCGATCCCACTGACCGAGGACTGTTGACGTTCCAGCTACAGGACGACGAGGCGAAGCTCGACAGTTCCCCCAAGGTCTCCTGCTACTAGCCGTACCCGTTCGCGCCACAGCGCCACCTCGGAACTGGGCGCGGCCGATTCGGCCACTACCGCCGAGGTGCGTGCTCAACTCGACCCAACGGGGTTTCACGCACCGTTCGACCTCGCCGGTCGGCGATAGGGCGGCGCCGCCCTATCGCCGAATCGATGATCTGACTTGGCGTCAGCGCCGCCCGGAGGGCACGGGGCGGCGCTGCTCGGTGCGGCGCTGCTCGGGGCGCGGGTCGGTCATGGCGATGCGGATGGGCTGGTCGTCGTGGTCGGCGTAGACGGTGGGGTCGACGGGTCCGCCGTGGCGTAGGGCGGTGCCGATCTCGTGGGCGGTGATCTCCCAGACGCTGCGCTTCTCGGAGTTGCCTACGTCTCCTTCACGAGTGCTCCACGGCAGCGCCGCTGGGTGGGGTACGGGTAGTGCGCTGGCGTCCTTGGTTAGCACTGCGGGCGGGCGGTGATGGCTCCGCAGAACCCGCCGCCCGGTGTCGCGCGGGGGCGGACGGTGATCGTGACGGTGGCAGTGGTGGTGCCGCCGTTGCCATCGTTCGCGGTGTAGGTGAAGGTGTCGGTGCCGTTGAAGTTGACGTCCGGGGTGTAGGTGAACGACCCGTCGGGGTTGAGCGTCACGGTGCCGTTCCCGGGACCAGTGACCAGGGTCGCGGTGAGCGGGTCGCCGTCGGGGTCGCTGTCGTTGCCCAACACACCCGGGCCCGGGACGGTCATCGCCGTGCCCTGGCTGGTTCGGTAGGTGTCGGCGCGGGCGGTCGGGGCGTCGTTGACGGCGTTCACTGCGATGGTGACGGTAGCCGGCGCGGTGGTGCTGCCGTTGCCGTCGTTCGCGGTGTAGGTGAAGGTGTCGGTGCCGTTGAAGTTCGCGTCCGGGGTGTAGGTGAACGACCCGTCGGGGTTGAGCGTCACGGCGCCGTTCCCCGGACCGGCGACCAGGGCCGTCGTGAGCGGGTCGCCGTCGGGGTCGGTGTCGTTGCCCAACACACCCGGGCCCGGAACGTTCAACACCGTGTCCTCGTTGGTGGCGTAGGTGTCGGCGAGGGCGGTCGGGGCGTCGTTGACGGGGTTCACTGCGATGCCGACGTCGGTGACGGGAGAGGTGAGGGTGCCGTCGCTCGCGGTGTAGGTGAAGCTGTCGGCGCCGTTGAAGTTGACGTCCGGGGTGTAGGTGAACGACCCGTCGGGGTTGAGCGTCACGGTGCCGTTCCCCGGTCCAGTGACCAGGGCCGCGGTGAGCTGGTCGCCGTCCGGGTCGCTGTCGTTGCCCAACACACCCGGGCCCGGGACGGTCAGAGCGGTGTCCTCGGTGGTGCTGTAGACGTCGAGGATCGTCGTCGGGGCGTCGTCGTCGACGGGGGTCACGTTGATCGCGACGGTGGTGGCGTTGGAGACGTTGGCGCCGTCGCTCGCGGTGTAGGTGAAGCTGTCGGCCCCGTTGAAGTTGGCGTCCGGGGTGTAGGTGAACGACCCGTCGGGGTTGAGCGTCACGGTGCCGTTGACCGGACCAGTGACCAGGGTCGCGGTGAGCGGGTCCCCGTCCGGGTCGCTGTCGTTGCCCAGCACCCCCGGGCCCGGGACGGTCAGGGCGGTGTCCTCGTTGGTGCCGTAGGAATCGGCGAAAGCCGTCGGGGCGCCAACGACCGCAGCGGCTCCCAGGAACGGGCTGCTTTCCAGGCCCGGACAATCGGCACGGTTCGCATTGAAGTAGTCGTTGTTGTTGAAGTCGAGCACCGAAGGATTCCAGGGCGGGTCGCCTGGGTTGGGTGCGTACATCAGGTCGGTGGGGCTGTCTCCGACGTGGCCTTCCAAGCGGTGATTGGGGGCGCACCTGGGTGCGAACCCTAGAACGTGCATCACCTCGTGCACCATGGCGAACTCGCGGTACCCGGGAGATGCGGTAGGTCCGGAGGCGAAGAGGTTTGAATCGCAAACCGGCGACGCGTAAACAGGTGCGGGGTCGCCCTTGAGGTAGAGAGCACCGACATCTCCAACAAGGGTGGGCGGCCAGGCACCTCCGCCGCAGGAGGCGCCCTGAGACGTGCCGTCGTAGTAGACGGCGTAGATCTTGTTCGGAGCGTTGAACCCGAGGCCATGAAGGTCCGCCTCGATGGCATCGCGAATGAACACGCCGTTCGCTCGAAATGCTGCATCGGTTTGGGTGAGCCGCACGAAGGTTACGTCGAGGACGCCGGCGTGCGTGTCGAGGTTGAATCCTCGTCCCCCGGTCTGACCTTTAAGCCAGTTCTGCCAGGAGGAGACGGAGTTTCTGATGGAGTCGTCGGTGTCGTAGTTCCGGTCGGTGCCGTCGGAGGGGACGGCGTAGATGACGTGCACCTGGTTGACGCCTGCGAGGTCGTCCGGTTGGTCGAGGAGGGCCCGGGGGGTGCTGGTGGTCTTGCCGGGGCGCGAGGACTCGCCGGGCGAGTTGCTCCAGGCGAGCGCCGGGGACGACACGGCGATGGAGGCGGCGACCAGCAATCCGATGCGCTTTCCAACGCTGCGCTTCACGACGTTCTCCCCCGCGACTGTCCCTCGGCTTCGAGGGTCGACTCCCGCCGGCGCCCGTACGATTTAGGGTCGCCGTAGATATGAGGGACGATTCTGCGAGGACGCCGCATCCCCCGCCGTCGAATCTGCGGCCCCTACCCGAACGGAGCAAGGACGCGGCGGGCCGGTTTACCATTTGGGGTCGATTTGCCGCCCACGGCCTGTGAAATTCGCCCGGTGCAGGAAACCGGCACATCTGCAGGCAGTGTGAGCATTCGCCAGCACATGCATGGCGACATCACGCTGGACTACCTGACGCCCACGACCGAGTTCGCCGGACGAGCCCTCGGGGTGCCTTCACACGGAAGCCCCAACTCGGAAGCTAAGCCGCTTGAATCTTCGTTCCCCCGGGGGCGAGCGGACGAGATTTCGCTTTCTCGCGGTTCAGACCCCGGGACACACCGCAGGAGCGGAGGACCGATTCAAGGCCGTCTCGAGCAAGCGTCCCCCCACTAACTGCCTGTTCACGTGACTGGACGTCACTTTCCTGCGCTGCGTGGCTCTACTGTTTCCAGTGCAGGATGCGTTCGCCGCCGAGTAGCGGGGCGCCTTCGGGTCCTTTGATGTGGGGTGCGATCCAGATCGGTCGGACGATGCCTTGGGTTTTGTAGGGCTGGTTGCGCCAGTGCCCGCGGACGATCCATTGGTGGTGGTAGTCCCGTTCGCTGGTTCCGGCTTCGGCGGCGGGTTTCGAGGGCCTGCGTAGGGCGATGACCCGGACCCGGGTCTCGGTCTCGTCGACGCCGGCTCTTTCGAGTCGTTTGCGGGTCGCGCGGTCTAGGCCGATCTCGGTTTCTCTGGCTAGGCCTTCTTGCTGCATGAGGACCCAGGCGGCCTTGATGACCTGCGTCGGGTTGGTGTCGTAGCCGCGGGCGTGGGTGGCGTCCAGGGCGTCGGCGTCGGGGTCGTTGCAGATCCAGATCCCGACTGGGCTGAGGTGGTGCAGCCGCGGCAGCCGCGCCCGGTCCCGGGCGCGCGCTGCGGGGTCGGCGATCCGCTCGAGGTGCTGGTCTCGGTCGACGAGGTAGGCCAACCAGATCGCCTGACGGGCGACGGTCCGGCCCGCGGCGTCGGTCATCTCCCCGCCGCTGCGGATGCGGCACGGCGCCCACGCAGCGCCGTGGATCCGAGTGATCCCCGCGACGAACAACGGCTCCGGGCTGTACATCACCCCGCACGGCGTCGGGAGATCCTGCGGGTACAGCGTGAGATCCGGCAGGCTCTTCGCAGCGTGCGCCGCCAACGTCGTCATGTCCGGCTCGACGAAAAACAGTTCCGCGCGGCGAAGGTCCTGAGCGGGCATGCCTCGGGCCTTGGCGTGGGTGCCCTCGGGGTCGAAATCCCTGTGAACCTTCGCCCAGTGCTCGGCCGCGTCCTGCGACTCGGCCCACTGGGCCATCTCAGCCCGTAGCTCGGGCAGATCGGCGGGCCGGTAACCGGTCACATACGAATCGTAGGACCGAGCCCCCGTTGGACTCACGCCGACAACAGTTTGCATCTGAGGGCTCGGTTCAGATGTTGTGCACGCGGACTACCGCGATCTCCGATTTGGGCGACCGGTGGGAGCAGGCAGCGCCTTCGCGTTCGACCTTGCGGAGGCGCGGGTTTACACGACAATCTGTCTGTAAGTTCTAGTCACGAGGTCCCTCCGCGGTGCATGATCCCTGCGTGACGATGCAGGGAGGCCGCTGGGTTTCCGTGACCCTGCCCGACGGCCGAGCGCGTCAGGACTGGGTACCGACCGGGCAACCGCCCTCCCCCGACGGCTCACCGGGCGCCTGGCACGTCGTCGCCGACGAGGGCCAGAGCAGGTGGGAGTGGTTTCCGAAAGTCCCCCTTCCGCTGCCTCCGAGATCGCCGACGCTCAAACCCATGGGCGCGGCCTCGCCGCCACCGAATGTGCCCACCGTTTCGGTCTCTAGTTCTCCAAGCCCAAGCACCCCCAAACGCTGGCTCTCGCCCCCGGTGATCCTCGGCGTCGCCCTGGCGCTGGTCGTCACCGGCGTAGCGACGTCCCTCGCCCTGACTACACGGAGCGGCGACTCCGCCACCGTCTATTCCGCCGCTCCGTCGCCACAGGACCCGCCCTCCGAGCTCCCGCGCGCCGCCCCCGATCGGACCGAGCGCTATGTCGAACGGCTCGAGACACCGACACCGCCGCCTGTACCCGTGCCGCGCATCGACCCTTCGACCCCAATCACCGCCGACAAGCGGCTGCTCGGGAATGCCCATCCGGTCTACCCTCTCGGCAAGCCAGGCGCTATCGATGTCGTCCACCTCGCGTTCCTCGTCCCGGAGTTGCTGGGCAGCACTCTCGCGCTGGTGGTTCGCAACAACTCCGACCTGATCGCGGCAGACATCGAACTCGATGTTCGAGTGCGAAAGGCCGGGCAGATGCTCGCGGGCGGAAACAACCGCGGCGCCGGGACCTACCCCACCGTCGTGCCCCCAGGTGGGCTGGCTCTCGTGTATGTGACGTTCGATCAGAAGCTGCCGGTCGATCCGAGCTACACCTACGACTTCGTCAGCGCAGCAAAAACGCCCTGGGAATTGAGTGCGTTCAAACCCGCCATCAGCCCACAGGTCACCGAGGCGAACCGAGTCGGAAACTCCGTCGTCGGCACGTTGCAGAACCAGAGCACCTTGACTCTCACCGGACCTTTTGCCGTAACCGTCTTCTGTTACGACACCTCGCAGTCCCTCCTCTACCGAGAAAGCGATATCGACTACGGCGGAGGCGACCTGTCCCCCGGAGTACCGAGGAGCTTCTCGGTCGACCTACCGACCGACCGGCCGTGCCCGCTCTACATCGTGGGAGCCCGCGCTCACGTCCGCGTCCAGTAGCGGTGCGGTACTAGGCCGTAGCCCAGTCCTGCCCGGGGCGAGCTATTTCTTCCAGGTGACCGTGACGGATCGGTTCTCGGTGGCGGAATGGTAGGTGAACGCGCGGTCTACTGGCACTCCGGCCGGGGCGAGAACGACTTGGCAGTTGAGCGCGGTGCGTTGCTTCTTGTTCAGCTTCGCGCTGGACGCTTCCTTGCAGGAGCCGATCTTCTTGTTGGTGAAGAGGTCGGTTGCGGTGGAGCCGTCGGAGAAGCCGCCTCGGAAGCTCGGGAACAGGCTGTCGAAGTCGCCGCCTGCGTAGCTAAGCTCGGAGCGGATGTACCAGGGCACCATCCCCGTCGTGGACGCCGGCAGGCCCTTGCCCTTCAGATCGGAGGCCTTGCCCTTCTCGATCTTCACCACTCGCACGTTGACCGGCACCCGGCGGTTCTTCTCCCCGGAGCGCACGGCGTAGTTCACCAGCTCGAGCAGCCCCTTCTTCCCCATCTTCAGGGTCGTGTCGGAGGTGATCGCCCTACCCGACGCTCCGGGTGCCGACTCGACGGCGACAGCCGTCGAAGGCACCGCGCAAAGAGCCAGCACGCACACTCCGGTCGAGAACTTCCGCAGCTTCGTCACGTTCGATTTCCTCTCCACGTATCCGCCCCCGCCCCACCTGTACATGGCGGTGAACACTAGCGATCCCCCGCCCGGGCATCCCCAGTCCGCGCCCCGTGCGGGCTTGTTGAGGCCGCCACCGAAACCGGTGCCGCTCGTAGCCGACGGCGGAGCAGTCGTTGCCCCACCGCCGACTACGAGATCTGACCTGGTGTGTCAGCGCCGCCCGGAGGGCACGGGTCGCCGCTGCTCGGGGCGGCGCTGTTCGAGGCGCCGGTCGGTCATGGCGATGCGGACGGGCTGGTCGTCGTGGTCGGCGTAGACGCCGGGGTCGACGGGTCCGCCGTGGCGTAGGGAGGTGCCGATTTCGTCGGCGGTGATCTCCCACGCGGTGCGCTTCTCGCCGTCCTCGGTTGCCCATTCGCGTTGGGCGAGGCGGCCGTGGACGATCACGCGCTGGCCTTTGGTGAGGGTTTCGGCGGCGTGTTCGGCGAGCTTGCCCCAGGCGATGACGGTGTGCCAGGAGGTGTCGCCGTCGACCCACTCCCCCGTAGGTGTGCGACGTCGGTCGGTGACGGCGACGCGCATCCGCGCGGTGGCCTTGCCGTTGGGAGTGAAGCTCAGTTAGGGGGTGTCGCCGAGGTTGCCGTCTTTCGTCACCTTGTTCTCTTTCACAACATGCTCCATCTTGTTGGTGGGTGGGGTGCGTGGTTGGGCGCGGGTGGCGTCCGTTTGCGCGGGCAGGCCCCTGGCCTGCCCGCCTTTCCTGCCCGCCACGGCGGGC
>JBQTIB010000057.1:0-5804 GCA_052389435.1 Sporichthyaceae bacterium
TGATGGTGATCCCCCGCTCCTGCTCCTGCTCCATCCAGTCCATGACGGCAGCGCCCTCGTGGACCTCACCGATCTTGTACGTGATCCCCGTGTAGAACAGGATCCGCTCGGTGGTGGTCGTCTTGCCGGCGTCGATGTGCGCCATGATCCCGATGTTGCGGACCTGGGCGAGATCGACGTTGGCGGTGCTGACGGCCATGACCCTGCTTCCCTTGCTCGGCGTGTGCGGTGCTTGACGTGCTGCGGTGCCTCGGTGGTGTGGTGCGCGGCGACTACCAGCGGTAGTGCGCGAAGGCCTTGTTCGACTCGGCCATCTTGTGGGTGTCCTCGCGGCGCTTGACGCTGGCGCCGAGGCCGTTGCTGGCGTCGAGGATCTCGTTCATGAGGCGCTCGGTCATCGTCTTCTCGCGGCGGGCGCGGCTGTAGTTGATGAGCCAGCGCAGCGCGAGGGTGGTCGCGCGGTTCGGCTTGACCTCGACCGGAACCTGGTAGGTGGCGCCACCGACGCGGCGGCTCTTGACCTCCAGGCTCGGCTTGACGGTGTCGAGCGCGCGCTTGAGGGTCACGACGGGGTCGTTGCCGGTCTTGGCGCGGCAGCCCTCGAGGGCGCCGTAGACGGTGCGCTCGGCGACCGAACGCTTGCCGGACAGGAGCACCTTGTTCACCAGCTGGGTGACCAGCGGGGAGGCGTAGACCGGGTCGATGACGACCGGGCGCTTGGCGGGCGGGCCCTTACGAGGCCTTAGGACTTCTCCTTCTTCGCGCCGTAGCGGCTACGGGCCTGCTTGCGCTTCTTGACGCCCTGGGTGTCGAGCGAGCCGCGGATGATCTTGTAACGCACACCGGGGAGGTCCTTCACACGGCCGCCGCGCACGAGCACGATCGAGTGCTCCTGGAGGTTGTGGCCCTCGCCGGGGATGTACGCAGTGACCTCGATCTGGCTGGTCAGGCGCACACGGGCGACCTTGCGCAGCGCGGAGTTCGGCTTCTTGGGCGTCGTGGTGTAGACGCGGGTGCAAACGCCGCGGCGCTGAGGGCAACCCTTCAACGCGGGCGTCTTGGTCTTGGAGACCTTGTCCTGGCGGCCCTTTCGGACCAGCTGCTGGATCGTGGGCACCGCACACTCCGTTTTTCTGCTCTGGCGTCTTCGTGCGTTTGGCTATCTCGCGTTCCGTTCGCCGCGGCGCCTTCCCACGACCCCCGTGGTCGGGCGTGTCGCGCCCGGTACACACAGTCCTGCCAGGAATTCCCGACTGGGGTTCGGCTCGCCGCCGCTTAAAGCGGCAGCTGAACCAAGAGGTCGCGCGAATACGCGCGGGGATACCCGGACGTAGTCCAGGCACGAGGGAGGACACTACCAGTGCCCGGAGCGTGGTCAAACCTGGGGCGTGTCGAGCCGGACGAAGCCGCGGGCTCAGCCGTGCCGATCGATCAGCCAGAGGACGGCGCCGATCGCCGTCGCCGCCCCCACCACGGCCAGCACCACGCTGACCCACGAGCAGACGGTGGCGGTCCGGACCAGCCGCAGGCCCCCCAACCGACCCTCCGCGGCGAGGATCTCCCTGCGGGCCGACGGAGCCATGGCCAGCGCCATCACGGCCGTGACGACGCCGAGCCCGCAGAAGAGCATGCCGGGCAGCGAGGCGATGCCCAGCCAGCCGACGACGGTGGCCCGCTTGGGCACGGGCAGGCCGGACAGTTGCTCAGAACTCAAAGCCCGCATCCGCAGGGGTTTCGATGCGGAAGGTTGGATCGCTGTTCACGATGAGCGCCAGGAACACGGTGAACAGGACGAGTGCCAGCACCGCGAGCCCGATCGAGATCCAGCTGCAGATCACGCCCGCCTTGATCAGGTCCCGGCCGGTCCGGCGGCCGTGGGAGGCGTCGATCTCGCGCTTGGCGCCGGGCGCGAGCACGAGGGCCACGATGCCGGGCACGACGAGACAGGTGATCAGCGAAGAGATGCCCAGCACGAGGATCGCGACGGACTTCCCGGTGTTCTTGGGCGGCTCCTGGACGTAGGCGGGCCCCCAACCCGGCGGCGGATACCCCGCCGTGCCGTAGGGCCCGGGCGGACCCCAGCCGGATCCCTGGGGCGGCGGAGCGCCCCACTGGCCGGGTGGCGGCACCCAGCCGGAGGTGGGCGAGCCGGAGGTGGGCGGGCCGGCCGGCGCAGGCCCGGCGGGCCTGCCGAACTCGGGCGGGCGGTTCCAGTCCCCCGGCCCCTGCCCCGGCGGTTGCCCCTCGCCCGGTCCAGACGTGCTCATCTACGACCTCCCCGTTGCGATCGTGCCTCAGTCTGCCGCAGAGTCCCCGCTTCGTCCGCGCGCCGACTCGACGATCGACGCCCCGATACGGTGGCGCCGTGGGCACCGCGCTGACTGGGATCCGCCGCTACCCGGTCAAGTCCTGTCGCGGCGAGGACCTCGCCTCGGCTCTTGTCGAACCCTGGGGCCTTGCGGGAGACCGCCGTTGGATGGTCGTGGACGCGGCGGGCGACGCCGTCACCGCCCGCGAGGCGCCGGCTCTGCTGCAGGTGCAGCCGGAGGTCGCCGAAACCGGCCTGCGGTTCACCGCCCCCGGCCGCGCACCGCTGACCGTGGCCGCGCCTTCGAACCCGCCGGTCGCGACGGCCGTGTGGGGCAACCGCGTCGCCGCCTGCCCGGCGGAGGCGGACGCTGCCGCGTGGTTCGGGGCGATCGTCGGCGCCGAGGTTCGCCTGGTCTACCTCCGGGACCCCAACGGCCGCTCCCCCGACCCCGCCTACTCCCATCCCGGGGATCGAGTCTCCTTCGCCGACGGCTACCCGCTCCTGCTGACCAACGAGGCCTCGCTGTCCGCCCTCGACGACCTCGTCGCGACCGGCCGCGCCCCGGAGACCGGGCCGCTGTCGATGGTCCGGTTCCGACCCAACGTGGTCGTCGCGGGATTCGCGCCGTGGGCCGAGGACGGCTGGCGGCGCCTGCGCATCGGCGAGGCCACGTTCCGGGCGGTGAAGGGCTGCTCCCGGTGCGTCCTCACCACGGTCGACCCCGACACCCTCGCGCGCGGCCACGAACCGGTCGCCACCCTCGCCCGACACCGCCGCTGGGACGGCAAGACCTGGTTCGGCGTGAACCTCGTCCCGGACACCCCCGGCGCCACGATTCGCCTCGGCGACGGGGTCGAGATCCTGGCAGAGATTGCCGCGCCCGACGGCCCCCAGCGGTAGGCCAGTCCGCCTCCTGTTCGGCACCGAACAGTTGATGCGTCCCGCCGGCAATCGGTTTCCGGGGCTGGGTGGGGCGACGGTGGAGCCGTCTCGCACCGTCGGAATCGGGAGTGGCCATGAATCGGCTCGAGGAACGCAGCGCGAACGACCTGCGGCGCCAGATCGTCCGCCAGCGCAGGGAGATGCTCGTCCTGAACGCGGAGTTCAACCGGCTGCGGAACGCGCGGGCCGGCGCCCCTGCCGAGGCACGCGACCTGCTGCTCGTCGAACTCGACGCGGTCGCCGAACGGCACTTCGAGGCCTCGAGCACGCTCGACTCCCTGACCGACGAACTCATTCGTCTCGACCGAGGCTGCCAGGCGCGGTCCGACCGTTGGCGTCGGCCGTGGCGAGCGGTCCCCGTCCGCTGAAGAGTGCCTACGGAGCGACGAGGATCTTGGCCTGCGCCTCGGCCTTGCCGAGCTCGTCGAACGCGGTCGGGACCTCGTCGAGGCCGACGGTGGACGTGATCAGCGGAGTCGGGTCGACCTTGCCGTCCGCCATCAGGTGCAGGGTGTCGCGGAACTCGCCGGGGTCGTAGGCGAAGACGAACTGCAGCGAGATTTCCTTGACCAGCGCGGTCATCGGGCTGATCGCGTCCCGTTCCATGCAGACGCCCACGACGACGACTCGCGTGTACAACGGGGCGGACGTGACGATGTGGTCGATGATCCCGGGCAGGCCCACGCATTCGAAGACGACCGGACCCCGGGGCGACTTTCCGGCGGCCTCCGCCGCCCGCAGCAGACGGTGCCAGGGCAGAAACGGCACCGCCCGCAACTTCTCGATCGACCCGATCCCGAACTCCAGAAGCTTCCCGGCGCTGGTGAAGTACGTGCTGTCGGCGAACGAGGTCCACGGCGAATCGCTGCCGGGATCGACGACGGCAGTGGCCCCGCACCGAGTGGCCAGCGCCCGCCGGGCGGCGGAGTAGTCGCTCGCCACGACGTGCCGGACCCCGCGTGCCCGCAGCATCAGGATCGTCGCCAGGCCGATCGGCCCGCAGCCGACGACGACCGCGGTCTCGCCCTTGCCGATGCCGCTGCGCCGCACTGCGTGGTGGGCGACGGCGAGCGGTTCGGTGAGAGCCGCGGTCTCCACCGCGAGCCCGTTGGGGACGGCGAAGGTCAGCGACTCCTGCACGAGGACGCGTTCCGCGTACGCACCGGGCGCCGCCGCGGCGAGACCGACCATCGCCATGCGATCGCCGACCCGAAGCATCGGAACCGCCACCACGGCCGTGCCCTCGGCCAGACGACGGTTGGTCCCCGGCCCGTGGGCGCGCACGCGGCCGCTGAACTCGTGGCCCATCACGATCGGCTCCGCGACGCGCATCATGCCCGGCAGCCCGATGCCCTCCGCGACGTCGGCGAGCGCGTCCGCGTGGAACCGGGCGTGCAGGTCGGAGCCGCAGATCCCGGCGCGGACGACGTCGAGGACGAGGTGCCCCTTCGCCGGAACGGGCTCGGGGACGTCCTGGACGCGGAGCTCGGAGTTCTGGCACACGACGGCTCTCATGGCCGGAAGGTATCGCTGGACGGCCCTCCTACGGCAGCGTTGGCCCCATGAAAACGGTGACCCGCGGATCCTGCACGTTCCAGACGTGGGAGGCGGGGCCGGCCGACGGCGAACTCCTCGTCCTGCTCCACGGTTTCCCGCAGACGGCGGACTGTTGGGACGAGGTCGTGCCACTGCTCGTCGACGCGGGCTACCGCGTGGTGACGGTCAATCAGCGCGGCTACTCCCCCGGCGCCCAGCCGCGCCGACGCCGGGACTACGCGTTTCCCGAGCTCACCGCGGACGTCGCCGCGGTGATCGACGCCTACGGCGGACGGGCCCACCTCGTCGGGCACGACTGGGGCGGCGCGGTGGCGTGGGCGACGGCGGCCGACTACCCCGACCGCGTCGCGACGCTGACGGTGCTCTCGACGCCCCACCCGCGGGCCTTTCTCGCCTCTTTGGGAACGAGCAGGCAGGGCCTGATGTCCGCGTACATCCTGCTCTTTCAGCTGCCCTGGTTGCCCGAGCGCGTGTTCCGCTCGCGGTGGGACCAACTGATGTGCGGCTACCTGGGCCAGTCCCCCGCCCGCGCCCGCCGCGGCCGCACCGCCTTCCCCGACCCGCAGTCGCTCACCGCGCCGATGAACTGGTACCGAGCACTCCCAACGGTGAACCTCTGGAAACGTTCCGGTGCGCGAACCGCGCAACCCACCCTCTTCGTGTGGAGCGACGGCGACGCCGCCCTGGCACGCAAGGGCGCCGAGAACACGGGCGACTATGTCGACGGGCCCTACACCTTCGAGGTCCTGCGCGGCGTCAGCCACTGGATTCCGGAGGAGACGCCGGGTCCGTTCGCCGAGATGCTGATCGCGCACCTGCAACGCCATCCGATGTCGTAGAACGCCGGAGGCGGCCGTCCCGGTAGGGACGACCGCCTCCGCTTGCGTCTAGCTACGAACCACTAGCCGCCGGAGCCCCCGAAGTCGTAGTCCGCCAGGCGCACCGCTTCGCCGGACCCGCCACCAAACCCCGCGTACTCGGGCTCGTCATACCC
>JBQTIB010000058.1:0-26877 GCA_052389435.1 Sporichthyaceae bacterium
TGCGCCGGCGCCGATGTCGCGCTGGTCGAAGGCGTGATGGGCGTGTTCGACGGCGCGTCGCCGACCGGCGAGGCCGGCTCGACCGCCGAGATCGCCAAGTGGCTCGACGCGCCGGTGCTGCTCGTCGTCGACGCCTCGTCGCAGTCGCGCTCGGTCGCCGCCCTCGTGCACGGCTTCGCCTCCTTCGACCCGCGCGTGCGCATCGGCGGCGTCCTGCTGAACCGGGTGGCCTCCGACCGTCACGAACGCCTGCTCCGCGAGGCCCTCGCCTCGATCAAGATGCCCGTGCTCGGCGTGCTGCGCCGCGAGGAGCGCCTGAGCACGCCGTCGCGGCACCTCGGCCTCGTGCCCGTCGCGGAACGGTCCGCCGAGGCCCTGGACATGGTCGCCGCCGCCACCGAGTTGGTGAACCGGTCGGTCGACGTCGAGGCCGTGCTGGCGTTGGCCGCCTCCGCGCCCCGCATGTCCTCCGTCCTTCCCTGGGACCCGCATCTCGCCGTCGGGCCCACCCCGCGCGGCTGGGGCGGACCGCGCCCGAAGATCGCCCTCGCCGCCGGTCCCGCCTTCACCTTCAGCTACACCGAACACGCCGAACTGCTGACCGCCGCAGGCGCCGACCTGGTGACCGTCGATCCGCTCCGGGAGGAGTCCCTGCCCACCGGCACCACCGGTCTGGTGCTCGGCGGCGGTTTCCCGGAGGTGTACGCGCAGGCGCTGTCGGACAACGAACGGCTGCGCAAGGACGTCGCCGACCTCGCCGCCTCGGGCGGAGTCGTGCTCGCGGAGTGCGCCGGGCTGCTGTACCTCGCCCGCAGCCTCGACGGGGCGCCGATGTGCGGCGTGATCGAGGCCGAGGCCCGCATGACGCCGCGGCTGACCCTGGGCTACCGGCAGGCGACGGCGGCCGTCGATTCGGCGCTGTGCCGCGCCGGGACCACCCTGCGCGGGCACGAGTTCCACCGCACCGTCGCCGAACCGGCCGCCGGCGCCCGCCCCGCCTGGACCGTGTCCGCGACGCACGGCGACGGCGAGGGCCACCTCGAGGGCCACGTCCTCGACGGAGTGCACGCCTCCTACCTGCACCTGCACTGGGCAGGTCGACCGCGCATCGCGCGACGGGTCGTCGCCGTCGCCCGCGCGGTCGAGCGAACCGCGCGGCGCGGGACGTGACCGGTCCGATCAGACGCGGCCCCGGCGACCCGGCCAGCTTGAACCTGCGCCACCACGGCGACGACGAACTCGCTCCGGGCCTGGTGGACCTCGCCGTCAACGTGCGCCACGGCGGACCGCCGCCCTGGCTGCGCAAGACCATCGCCGATTCCCTCACGGACCTGTCGAGCTATCCGAATCCGGAGGCGGCTCGGGAAGCCGTCGCGCTCCGGCACGGCCGCCGCCAGTCCGACGTCCTGCTGACCGCCGGCGCCGCCGAGGCCTTCACGTTGATCGCTCGCGCGTTCCGTCCGCGCCACGCGATGGTGATCCACCCTCAGTTCACCGAGCCCGAACTCGCGCTGCGCGTCGCGGGGCACGACGTCGACCGCTTCGTGCTGCACGCCGAGGACGGGTTCACGATTCCGGACTACGGCGTGCCGGCGACCGTCGACCTGCTGGTCGTGGGCAATCCCACCAACCCGACCTCGACGCTGCATCGCGCGCAGACCGTCGCCGCGCTGGCCCGGCCCGGCCGGCTGCTGGTCGTCGACGAGGCCTTCATGGACGCCGTGCCGGGGGAGACGGAGTCCCTCGCCGACTTCGACGACATCCCGGGCCTGATCGTGGTCCGCAGCTTCACCAAGACCTGGGGGCTGGCGGGGTTGCGCGTCGGCTACGTCCTGGCGGCACCGGACCTGGTCGAGGCGATGGCCGCGGTGCAGCCGCACTGGTCGGTGAGCACCCCGGCGCTGGTCGCCGCGAAGGTCTGCAGTTCCCCGGTGGCGATCGCCGAGGCGCAGGCCGTCGCGTCGCGGATCGCCACCGACCGCGCCTATCTGACGAAGCGTCTGGCCGACTACGAGGGCGTCGAGGTGGCCGGGCTCCCACAGGCTCCGTTCGTCCTGCTGCAGGTCCGCAACGGACGCAAGGTCCGCCAGCGCCTCCGCGACCGCGGGTACGCCGTGCGCCGCGGGGACTCCTTCCCCGGCCTCGGTCCGACGTGGATGCGCATCGCCGTCCGCGATCCGAACATCACCGACGGCTTCCTCGACGCCCTCGCGACGGTGCAACTCGAAGCCCTCTCCCGCGGCCCGGAGTGAGCCCCCTGCCGCGCGCAGCCGCGTGCACAGACTCAGCCGATAGCGCACTCGAGCACCGGTTTGAAGATCGACCTCGTTGCTTTTCTGCGCTCTCGGCGACAATTGGACCGCTGCGATGAGCGGGGGGTTTTCCGAGGCTGAGCGGGACGCGGTCTATCGGGTGCTCGAACTGCGGCGGGACGTTCGCACGGGGTTCACCGCCGAGGGCGTTCCCGACGACGTGCTCCGCCGCGTGCTGACGGGGGCTCACTTCGCTCCCAGCGTGGGGTTCAGCCAGCCCTGGGACTTCCTCGTGATTCGGTCCGCCGACACTCGGACGCGGCTGGCGTCCCTCGCCGCCGCGGCCCGGGAGCGGTACGCCGCGTCGCTGCCGGCGGCGCGGGCGCGGGCGTTCGCGCCGCTGCGGGTCGAGGCCATCTCGTCCGCTCCCGTCGGGATCGTCGTCACCTGCGACCCGACGCGCGGGGGACGGCACACGCTCGGGCGGCACACCCAGCCCGAGACGGCCGCCTACTCGGTGGCCGGGGCGATCCAGAACCTGTGGCTGGCCGCCCGCGCCGAGGGCTTGGGGGTCGGGTGGGTGAGCTTCTTCGAGGACGGCGACGTCGCCGAGACGCTGGGCCTGCCGGGGCACCTGGAGGTCGTCGCCTACCTGTGCGTGGGCTACGTGGAGGCCTTCGGCGCGCAGCCGGAACTGGCCGCAACCGGCTGGGCGCGACGCCGGCCGCTGGAATGGTCGGTGCATTGGGAAGAATTCGGTCGACGAGGACTGCCGGGGGAGGCACCGATGGATCTGCTCGCCGACACGCTGCGCGCGATCGCGCCGCTCGACGCGGCGGCGCTGGCCGCGGCGCGGGACCGACAGGACCGCATGACCAAGCCGAGGGGCTCGCTCGGCGTCCTCGAGGACGTCTCCGTCCAACTCGCCGGTCTCGCCGGGACGTGCCCGGCACCGCTCCCCGAGCCCGCCGCGGTGGCGATTTTCGCCGCCGACCACGGCGTGCACGCCCAGGGCGTGACGCCGTGGCCGCAGGAGGTCACCGGGCAGATGGTCGCGAACTTCCTCGCCGGCGGCGCGGTCGTGAACGCCTTCGCCGCGCAGACCGGGGCCGAGGTCGTCGTGGTCGACGTCGGCGTCGCCGCGGATCTCGCCCCCGTGCCGGGCCTGCTGCCCCGCAAAATCGCCCACGGCACCGCGGATCTGACGCAGGGTCCGGCGATGACCCGCGAGCAGGCGGTCGCGGCGGTCGAGGTGGGCATCGAGACCGCGCGGGACCTCGTCGCCGCCGGCAACCGGTGTCTGCTGACCGGCGACATGGGCATCGCGAACACCACCGCGTCGGCCGCGCTGATCGCCGCCTTCACCGGCGCCGACCCGGAGGTGGTGACCGGCCGGGGCACCGGCATCGACGACGCCACCCACCAGCGCAAGGTCGACGTCGTCGCGGCCGCCCTCGACCTGCACGCCCCCGACCCGGCCGATCCCATCGCAGTGCTCGCCGCCCTCGGCGGGTTCGAGCACGCGGCCCTCGTCGGATTCCTGCTCGGCGGCGCCGCCCTGCGCGTGCCCGTCCTCCTCGACGGAGTCATCGCCGGCGCCGCCGCACTGGTCGCCGCCGCACTGCACCCGGACGCGAAGGCGGCCTGGATCGCCGGCCACCGGTCGGCCGAACCGGGTCACCGGGTGGCGCTGGACCACCTGGGCCTGCGGCCGTTGGTAGAACTGGACCTGCGCCTCGGCGAGGGCACCGGCGCCCTGCTGGCGCTGCCCCTGGTTCAATCGGCCGCTCGAGCGTTGGCCGAGGTGGCCACCTTCGACTCGGCCGGGATCGTGGACAAGACATGAGCGCAGAAGAGGCGTCGTATCCGGTCGGGCTGCGCCTGGGCGGGCGGCGGGTGCTGGTCGTCGGCGGCGGGCAGGTGGCACAGCGTCGGCTTCCCCTGCTCCTCGACGCGGGCGCCGAGGTCCACCTGGTCTCGCCCGCGGTCACCGCCGCCGTGGAGTCCCTCGCCGACCACGGCCGCATCCGGTGGATGCAGCGGCCCTACGCCACGGGCGATCTCGACGGCGCCTGGTACGCCTTGGCCCTGACCGCGGACCCCAAGGTCAACGCGGCGGTCGCCGCCGACGCCGAGGCGGCCCGCATCTTCTGCGTCCGCGCGGACGACGCCACAGCCGCGACGGCCTGGACCGCCGCCTCCGGCCGTCACGAGGGGTTGACCGTCGCGGTGCTCGCCGGGCGGCGGCCCTTGCGCGCCGCCAAGGTGCGCGACGGTCTGCTCGCCGCCCTGCGCGACGGCACGGTGTCGATCGGCAGCGTCACCGCCAAACCCGTCGGCGTCGCCCTCGTCGGCGGCGGTCCGGGGGATCCGGACCTCATCACGGTCCGCGGCCGGCAACTGCTCTCGCAGGCCGACGTCGTCGTCACCGACCGGCTCGGCCCGTCCTCGCTGCTGGCCGAACTGGGCCCGCAGGTCGAGGTGATCGACGCCTCCAAGATTCCCTTCGGTCGCTCGATGGCGCAGGAGGCCATCAACGAGGCCCTGATCGAGCACGCGAAGGCCGGCAAGTTCGTCGTCCGGCTCAAGGGCGGCGACCCGTACGTGTACGGCCGCGGGTACGAGGAACTGCAGGCCTGCGCCGAGCACGGCATTCCGGTCGTGGTGGTGCCGGGCGTCTCGAGTTCGATCTCGGTCCCCGCCCTGGCCGGCATCCCCATCACCCACCGCGGCGTCGCCCACGAGTTCACCGTCGTCTCCGGACACATCGCACCGGACCATCCCGAGTCCCTCGTCGACTGGGAGGCACTCGCCCGGCTGCGCGGCACCCTGGTGTTGATGATGGCCGTGGACAAACTCCCCCTGATCGCCGCGACGCTCATCGGCCACGGCAAGGCGGCCGACACCCCGGCCGCGGTGATCGCCGACGGCAGCACCGCCAAGGAGCGCACGGTCCGCGCACCGTTGGACTCGATCGCCGCCGCCGTCGCCGAGCACGGCATTCGCCCGCCGGCGATCGTGGTGATCGGCGAGGTCGTCGCCCTCGGCGCCGGTGCCTGACGTCCTCGACGTACTCGACGCCGCGGATCCGCGGCTGACCGACTACGCCCGCCTCGTCGACGTCGGGCACCGTGTTCGGCGCGAACCCGCCGACGGGGTGTTCATCGCCGAGGGCGTGCTTACCCTGGACCGGGCACTGGCCGCGGGCTATCGCCCGCGTTCGCTGCTGCTCGCCCCGAACCGGGTCGAGGCCGTGCCGGACCAGATCGCGGCGATCGCGGCCGCCGGCGCGCCGGTCTACGTCGCCCCACCCGACGTCCTGGAGAACCTGACGGGCTACCGGGTCCACCGCGGGCTGCTGGCCGCCATGGACCGGCGCCCGCTGCCCGCGCTCGCCGACGTCCTGCGCGGCGCGCGCCGCATCGCGGTGCTCGAGGACATCGCCGACCACACCAACGTCGGGGCGGCGATCCGCAACGCCGCGGCGTTCGGAATCGACGCCGTCCTGGTCACCCCGAGTTGCGCCGATCCCCTCTACCGGCGTGCGATCCGCACCTCGATGGGCACGGTCTTCCAAGTCCCCTGGACCCGACTGCGGGAATGGCCCGCCGACATCGCGCACCTGCACGACGCCGGTTTCCACACCGTGGCGCTGACCCCCGACGGCGCCGGCGACCTGCGCGCGGTCGCCGCCGCGGGACACCGACGCCTTGCGCTGCTGCTCGGCAGCGAGGGCGAGGGCCTGCGGCCGGGGACGCTGACGGCCGCCAGGACCACGGCCCGCATCCCGATGGCCGGCGGCGTCGACTCCCTGAACATCGCCGCCGCCGCCGCAGTCGCCTTTTTCGCCACCCAGTAGGGGTTCCTACGCCATCTCGGCCACGACCCAGGCGACGGCCCGGTCGACCAGTTCGGGGCCGGCCTTCTCCGGCGAGCCGGAGTCGAACGGCGGGGCCGGGTCGTACTCGATGATCAACTGCGCCATCCTGGCCGCCTCCTCGCCCCGCAGGGCCGCGGCGATGGTCAGACCGAAGTCGATGCCGGCCGTCACCCCGCCGCCGGTCATGCGATTGCGGTCGACCACCACCCGGCCCGGGGCCACCGAGGCGCCGAGTGCGGCCAACTGGGCGTGCATCGCCCAGTGCGTGGTGGCGCGGTAGCCCTCGAGCAGGCCCGCCTTCGCGAGCATCACCGAACCGCCGCAGACCGAGGTCACGTACTGCGCGCCCGCACCCTGCTTGGCCAGGAACTCGAGCAGTTCCGGATCGTCCTCGACGGCGCCCTGTTCGATGCCGCCGCCGATGCACACCACGTCCAGCGGTGGGCAGGTGGCGAACGTGGTGTCCGGAACGACCGTCATGCCGTCGTCGGATTGGATCGGATCCAGCGTTTTCCAGATTCGATGGATCGCGACGTTGGGCAGCACGCTGAACACCGCCTGCGGACCGACGACGTCGAGCGCGGTCATGCCGGGGTAGAAGACGAGACCGGTCGCCGATGCACCACGCACTGGATCGCCACCGACGGCCTCGCCCGGGCCTTCCCCACCGCACAGGTGCTGCCGAACGTTCTCTACACCGAGGACGGCCCGATCTTCACCTCCGCGGGCGTTGCCGCCGGTCTCGACCTCGGACTGCACCTCGTCCGCACCGACCACGGGGCAGAGGTCGCCGCCGAGTTGGCCCGGTGGAACGTCGTCGCCCCGCACCGCGACGGCGGCCAGGCGCAGTTCATCCGACGCCCCGTCAGTTCCGATCCGGGAACGAGCACCGCACCGGTCCGCGAGTGGGCCCTGCAGCGTCTCGACCGACCGCTGACCGTGGCCGAGCTCGCAGCGCAGGCCTGTTGCGGCGAACGGACGCTGACCCGTCGCTTCCTCGCGGAGACCGGCCAGACGCCCAAGCAGTGGCTGATCGCCGCGCGCCTGCAGCGCGCCCGCGAGCTGCTCGAAACCTCGGAGGTGTCGATCGAGCGGATCGCGCAGGAGTCCGGCTTTCCCTCGGCCGGCGCCCTGCGCGACTGCTTCACGACTTCGCTGTCCACGACCCCGTCCGCCTACCGGCGAACCTTCGCCCGGATCGGCGCCGACAGTTGAGCGCGGCGTCGCCGACCGTTGCCTTCGTGACCGACACAACACCCCTCAGGCGACCCGGACGCCCTTCGCAAGCTTCTTCGACGGCGTCCGCAACCGGCGAACGGTGATCGCGACGGCTCCGACACCGAGCAGCGCGTCGAAGGCCAGGCCCCACGGCCACACCGGGCTCTGCTCGGCCCGCCGCCCGTCGAGGAGCCCGTCGTCCAGGCTCGAGTTGGGATCGCGGGCATCGCGCACCGCACCGGCGATCGCCCCGAGGGGGTCCACGCTCGCGCGATCGCCGGCGCCATTGCCGTCGAGGGTGACTTCGAAGGCGCGCTGCTTCTGCGGGGCCGCGTCGGCCAGGATCACGAAGGGGTTGGGGGCCAGCAGCCACCACACCTTCTCCGGGCGCACGTCCTCGCGCATCTCGGTGACGGTCTTGGTCGGCAGGTTCTCCAGGCTCGGCCGCTCGCCCTCGACCACGCCGTCGACGAGGGACTCGTAGTCGGTCACCTCGCGCGTGACCTCGTGCAGGCTGCTGGTGGCGGGCAGCGCGAGACCGAAGGCCATCAGCGTGCCGACCGTCAGGCCGAAGACGCTGAGGTAGGACAGCACCGCGGAGATCCCGGTCCGGGACAACAGCGCCGACCAGCACTGCGCGATGGCCGCGACGACGCCGAGCAGCACCGCGACCACGAGCAGCGTGACCAGCAGTCGCCCGACGCCGACGCCGCCCATGAACAGGGTGGAGATCGCCATGGGCGTGGCGACGAACAGAAACACCAGGGCCACGCCCCAGGCGGCGGCGAGCTTGCCGAGCGCGATCTCGGTTGGGGTGAGCAGCGTGACCTGGAGCGTGGCCAGCACGCCGCGCTCCCGATCGCCGTTGACCGACTGTCCCGCCAGCGCCGGAACGACCAGCATCGACAGCGACATCAGGATCATCATCAGCCCGCCGAACACGGGCACTCCGCGGCGGTCGAGCTCCTCGACGGAGTACATCGCCCAGGCGAGCAGCGCGGTGAGCCCGCCGACGAGCAGGAACCACAGGGCCAGCAGCACCCGCCAGCGGCCGGTGCGCAGGCGGACGCGGAATTCGTGACGCGCGACCGCGCGGACGCCGGCGAGCGTGGTGCGGCTCATCGGCATCGGCGCCGTGGGCGGCGGAACCACCGAGCTCATCGCCGATCCTCGGTCAGGGCGAGGTAGGCCGACTCCAGCGCGCCGCCTGCGGGAGAGATCGCGGCGACGCGGACGCCGTCGCGCATCAGGGCGGCGAGCAGGGCGGCGGCGTCGACGTCTCCGCGGAGCAACACCTGCACGCCGTTGGCGTCGGGCGGGTCGAAGGCGACCCCGTAGGACTGCAGCGCCGCGAGCAGCCGATCCGGCTCGAGGGCTCGGATGCGCCAGGGAGCCGGGGCGTCCGCGGAGCGCATCTCTGCAACGCTCTGCGCGGCGACGGTTCGGCCGCCCGCGACGAACACCGCAGCGTCGGCCATCTCCTCGAGTTCGGCGAGGATGTGGCTGGAGACGAGGATCGCGCAGCCGCTCGCCGCGAGGGTGCGCAGCAGCCCGCGCAGTTCGACGCGACTGCGCGGGTCCAGACCGGAGGCGGGTTCGTCGAGCAGCAGGACCCGTGGGCCGTGGACGATCGCCCGGGCCAGGCCCAGGCGCTGCGTCTGACCGCGGGAGAGCACGTGTACCGGGCGCTCGGCAAACTCGGCGAGGTGGACGAGTTCGAGGAGTTCGCGGGCCCGCGCAGAGTGCACGGCCTTGGGCAGCCGGTAGGCCGCGGCGACGAACTCCAGCACCTCACGGGCCGTCAGGTTGTCGTAGGTGCCGAACGTGTCGGGCATCCAGCCCATCCAGCGGCGCACCAGGGAGGGCGCGCCGACCGGGTCGTGGCCGGCGATGCGGATCGAGCCGGAGTCCGGGGTCAACAGGCTGGCGAGCATGAGCAGCAGCGTCGTCTTGCCGGCGCCGTTGGGCCCGACCAGCGCGGTCACCACCCCGGGCGGAGCGTCGAAGGTCATGCTGTCCACGGCCACGACGCCGCCGAACGTGCGGCGCACCTCGCGCACGCTGATGCCCGCGCCGGCCGGGGCCAGTCCCTCCACCGTGCCCTGCCTTCCTCGCGACGGGTGTCGGATGTTCTCGCCCCTATGGTCGGTCGGAAAGGCGCCGCGGGCGATCGTCCGATCGGCTTGCGATCAATCCGTTAGCCGACCCTTCTGCACCTTGCCCAGGGCATTGCGGGGCAAGTCGGGCAGGAAGACGATGCGCCGCGGTCGCTTGTGCACGGAGAGCTGCTCGGCGACGAAGGCGGCCAGGGCCGTCTCGTCCACGCCCTCGGCGACCACGTAGGCCACGATGCGCTGGCCAAGGTCGGGGTCCGGCTCGCCGACCACGGCCGCCTGCGCCACGGCCGGGTGCAGCAGCAGCGCGGCCTCGATCTCGCCGGCGCCGATCCGGTACCCGCCGGACTTGATCAGGTCGACGCTGGCCCGGCCCAGGATGCGATGCCACCCGTCGGGGCCGAGGACGGCGACGTCGCCGGTGCGAAACCACCCGTCGGCGGTCCAGCAGGCCGCGGTCTCGCGCTCGCGGCCGAGGTAGCCGTCGAACATCGTGGGCGCGCGCACCTGCAACTCCCCGGGCGTCTGCCCGTCGGCCGGCAGCGGGACGCCGTCCTCGCCCACGATCCGCGTGCTCACGCCCGGCAGCGGCAGTCCCACCTCGCCGGCGCGACGTTCGCCGTCGGCCCGGGAACTGACCGTGATGAGCGTTTCGGTCATGCCGTAGCGCTCGACGGGGGCCTGTCCGGCGCGGGCGAGCAGCGCGTCGAAGATCGCGGCGGGCAGCCCGGCGCTGCCGGAGACCAGCAGCCGCGCCGAGCGCAGGGCCGCGGCGGCCGCCGGGTCCGCCACGACGCGCGACCACACCGTGGGCACGCCGAAGTACAGGGTCCCGCGCGCCGCCGCGTACGCCGCCGGGGTTGCCCGGCCGGTGTGCACCAGGCCCGACCCGACCCGCAGCGCGCCGAGCACGCCGAGAATCAGACCGTGTACGTGGAACAGGGGCAGTCCCTGCACGAGCACGTCCTCCGGCGTCCAGGCCCAGGCCGCGGCGAGCGCGTCGAGATCGGCCGCGATCGCCGCGGGGGAGAGCACCACGCCCTTGGGCGGTCCGGTCGTGCCACTGGTGTACATGACCATCCGGCCGGCCTCTCCGGTCGGCGCGGCGGTCGCCCCTCCGGGGCGATGGACGTCCGGAATCGGAACGCGAACCCGGGCGCCCGCCCAACCCGGCTCGCCGAGCACCACCTCCGGTGCGCTGTCGCGCAGGACGTGGTCCCGCTCGAGGGGACCGGCGTCGGGCGCGAGCGGCACCAGCGTCGTCCCCGCCCGCAGCGCGCCGAGTACCGCGACGACGGTGTCCATCGTCGGATCCGCCTGCAGCGCCGCGGTCCCGACCCCGGCCAGTCGTGCGGCGCACGCCTCGGCCGCGGCGACGATCTGCTCCCGCGACGCCGCGACCGAGTCGACGACGATCGCCTCCGCCCCGTCCGGGCCCGCGAACAGACCCGGCAGCAACGACTCGAGGGCGCTCATCGCCACATCCTCGCGGAGGGCAGTGGCTATCCTGGCCGCCGGCCTGGCGAAGGGGACCGATGACCCATCTCGTGCTCGAGTACCGCCTCTCGGCGGACTACCTGGAGCGCCGTCCGGAGTTCCGCGGCGAACACCTCGCCCTGTTGGAGGGCGCCACCCGGCGTGGGGTCTTCGTGCTCGGCGGGGCGCTGCCGGACCCGTTCGATCGGGCGATGATGGTCTGGACCTGCGACGCGGCCGAGGAGATCGAGGCCTTCGTCGCCGCGGACCCCTACGTTCGCCACGGTCTGGTCGAGTCCTGGCAGGTGCGGACCTGGAACACCGTGGTGGGCACCGCCATGGACGCTTCGACACAGATCTGACGGGATCTCACATGACCGACGCCGGCAAGGGCACCTACCCCCGCGGCGAGGCCTACGCCGCCCGCCTGCGCAGGCTGGCCGAGTCGGGCATGGACATGCACGGCGAGGCCGGCCTCTGCTCCACGCTGGTCGACCCGCCGGCCCGCGTGCTGGACGCCGGGTGCGGCACGGGGCGAGTCGCGGCCCGGCTGGCCGAGCTCGGGTACCGGTGCGTCGGCGCCGACGTCGACCCGTCGATGCTCGCCGTGGCACGCGAGATCGAGAACGTCGTGTGGATCGAGGCCGACCTGACCACGTTGGACCTGGCCGCGGCGGGGGAGACGGAGCCGTTCGATCTGGCCGTCGCTGCCGGCAACGTCGTTCCGCTGGTGCCCGACCCCGCCGCCGCCATCGCGCGCGTCGCGGCGCATCTGGCGCCCGGCGGGCTGCTGGTGGCCGGTTTCGGCCTGGCCCGCTCCCACCTGCCGGGGGACGCGGCCGTGGTCGACCTCGCCGACTTCGACGCGTGGTGCTCCCGCGCGGGGCTGGCCCTGCTCGACCGCCTCGCGACGTGGGACGGCGCCCCGTACGCCGGTGGCCCCTACGCCGTGAGCATCTGCCGCAGGGGCTGAAGCGGAACGGCCCGATGCCCCCTCGGGCGGATCGAGAGGGCATCGGGTTCGTCGGCTCCCGTCCGGCGGGCGGGACGGGCAGCCGGCAGCGGTCACCGGCCGCGACGGTCGAGCGCCGCGGCCGGGGTCTGCGACTAGCCCGCGATGTTCGCGGCCTGGGCCGGGCAGTAGATCGCGATCGAGGACGCCGCGAAGGAGGCCAGCTGCGCGTCGCTGATCGAGGCGCCCATGATCTTCGCGACGCTGTCGGCGACACCGGACTTGGCCGCGGCCCAGGTCGGAGCGAGGTCGCAGGCCTGCTTCGCGGCGGCGATCGTGGCCGGGACGTTGCCCGGCTCGACCAGCGCCTTGAGGCTGCCGGCGCCCAGCGCCTTCTCGAAGGCGGCCGCCTTGCTCTTGACGGACTCCACCGAGGTCACGCCCTGCGTCACGGAGTGCGCCGACTCGATCTTCGCGTTGCGCTCCTGCAGTTCGGCGGCGCTCAGTGCGGCGGCGCCGCCCTGCGAGGCGGCGACGACGATGGCGCCGAGCGCCAGGAATGCGCCCGCCATGGCGGCAGTGCGCTGAACCGGAGAGAGCGTGTTGTTCGACGACACCTGAAAGCCCCTTTGTGTGTGTTCTGTGAAATCGGTCCCCGGCTGCGCCGTGGATCCCCCTTGTGTCCGCTATGACGTACTCCGCGGTTGATCGGATCCGAAGCGGGGCAAGAACTGGCGGAACGGACGAGGCGGGATCCTCCGTACGGTTCGCGGGGGTCCACCGAACAGTGGAGACACCCGGGGCGACCCGGCGTCTGGTGCCTCACGGACGCGACGCGGCGCATAGCATCGAGGCAGCACTCGCAGAGCAGACGGGAAACGTGTGACCGAGCAGGTCCGGCCCCAGGCGCCGGCCGCCCCCGAGGCCCCGCCGCGCGCCGGCTCGGGCTGGATGATGGGTCGTCTCTTCGGCGTTCCGGTCTACGTCGCCCCGTCCTGGGCGGTTGTCGCGCTGCTGATCACCGTGATGTTCGCGGAGCCGGTCGAGCGATCGATTCCGGAGATCGGCGGGGGCAAGTACGCGGTCTCCTTCGCCTACGCCGTGCTGCTCTACCTGTCCGTTCTGATCCACGAACTCGGTCACGCGAGGACCGCGATCCACCTCGGACTGCCCGTGCGGCGCATCACGCTGCAGTTGCTCGGCGGCGTGACCGAGATGGACGGCCAGGCTCCGACGCCGCGCCGGGAGTTTTCGATCGCGGCCGCCGGGCCGGCGCTGTCGCTGCTGCTCGGCCTCGCCGCCTGGGTGGCCATCCGCGCGCTCGGCGCAGACCCCGGCGGCATCACCGGGCCGTCGGCGGCGTCGAACCCCGCGGACTCGGTGTCCATGCGGATCACACTCGAACTGCTCGACGCGCTGCTGTTCGCCAACGTCGTCGTCGGACTGTTCAACCTGCTGCCCGGGCTGCCGCTGGACGGCGGCATCATGCTGCGCTCGGCGATCTGGGGGATCACGGGCCGCAACGCCGCCGCCACCGTCGCCGCGGGCTGGATCGGTCGTGGCCTGGCCGTCGTCGTGTTCTTCGTCCCGATCGCCCTCGACGCCTCCACCGGCGGCCAAATCCGGCCGATCAGCGTGGTGTGGGGGGCGCTGCTGGGCGGGTTCATCTGGATCGGGGCCACGGCCTCGATCCGCGGGGCGCACATCCGCGAACTGCTTCCGCGGCTGCAGGCGCGCACCCTGACCCGACGGGCGATCGCCGTGGCGAGCGACGTTCCCCTCGCCGAAGCCGTCCGGCAGGCCGGCGCCGCAGGCGCCTACGGGCTGGTCGTCGTCGACGCCGGAGGCCGCCCGATCGGCCTGGTCAACGAGGCCGCCGTTCAGGCCACCCCCGAGGACCGGCGGCCGTGGGTCAGCGTCTCGACCGTCTCGCGCACCCTCGAACCGACGCTGGTGCTGAACGCGAACCTGACCGGCGAGAAGCTGATCCGCACCCTGGAGGCCACCGCGGGCACCGAATACCTGGTGGTCGAGGACGACGGGGCGATCTACGGCATCCTCTCCGCGACGGACGTCCAACGCGCGCTGGCCGGCACCTGAGCGTCGGACCGTTAGGGTTCGTCTCCGCCATGACTACCGATGAATCCACCGCCGCCCCGTCCTCCGAGTGGACGCCCGCCGCCGGTCGCCGCGGCCCGTTCCGCGAAGGCGACGTCGTCCAGCTGACCGACCCCAAGGGCCGGCACAGCACCATCACCCTGACGTCGGGGAAGGCCTTCCACTCCCACAAGGGCAGCTTCGAGCACGACGAGCTGATCGGCGCGCCCGAGGGCACGGTCGTCAAGACCAACGGCGGGCAGGACTTCCTGACCCTGCGGCCGCTGCTGTCGGACTTCGTGCTGTCGATGCCCCGCGGCGCGACGGTGGTGTACCCGAAGGACTCGGCGCAGATCGTCGGCCTCGCCGACATCCACCCCGGCGCCCGGGTCGTGGAGGCCGGCGCCGGCTCGGGTGCGCTGAGCTGTTCGCTGCTGCGCGCCATCGGCCCGACCGGAGCGCTCATCTCCTTCGAACGGCGCCCGGAGTTCGCGGCGGTCGCACGGTCCAACGTGGACAGGTTCTTCGGGGGCGTGCCCGCGACGTGGGACCTCGTCGTGGGCGACCTCGTGGAGGAACTGGGCAAGGCGGCTCCGTCGGGCTCGATCGACCGCGTCGTGCTGGACATGCTCGCGCCCTGGGAGTGCATCGAGGCGGTCGCCGACGCCCTGATTCCCGGCGGCGTGCTCTGCTGCTACGTCGCGACCACCACGCAGATGTCGAAGGTCGTGGAGGCGATGCGCACGAGCGAGTTCTTCACCGAGCCGCGCTCGTGGGAGACCCTGCTGCGCACCTGGCACGTCGAGGGGCTGTCGGTGCGCCCGGACCACCGCATGATCGGTCACACCGGCTTCCTCGTCACCGCGCGGCGCATGGCGCCCGGCGTGACGCCGCCGCTGCGGCGCCGGCGGCCCGCCAAGGGCGCCTATCCGGAGCTCGAGACCGCCGAGGAGCCGGGCGGGGAGCCCGGCGAGAGGCGTCGACCGAAGCTTCCCTAGACCGCCTTCCTAGACCGCGCGGACTTCCTCCGCACGCAGCACGCCGCGGCGCATCGCCGCGTCCACGAGGGCCCAGCGGCGGCCCGGGGCGCCTGCGGGAACGTCGAACTTGCGGTAGAGGTTGAGCAGGTGCTGCTTGACCGCGGCCTCGGTGACGAACAGCGCCATCGCGATCGCAAGAGTCGAGGCCGGCTCGGAGAGCGGGTCGTCGTAGTGGCGGGCGAGCGCCGCGAGCACGTCGCGTTCCCGCCGGGTCAGTTCGGGCCCGGAGTCTGCGGCGGCCTCGCCGTACCCGGCGGTGGCCTCCTCGCGGAAGGTCGACCGCACTGCACCGAAGCGAATCTCGTCGCCGTCGCGCACCGCGATCGCGTCGGACAGACGTTCGCCGTTGACCCAGGTCCCGTTGCTCGAGGACAGGTCGCCCAGAATCCAGGAGCCCGACCGAAACTGCAGTCGCGCGTGCCTGCGGGACACGCTGTCGTCCACGAGGGCAATGTCGTTGCCCTCGAGTCGCCCGACGGTCATCGACTCGCCGACGAGGGCGATCATGCGCAGATCCGCACCCGCGCCGATTTGCAGGTACGACACCATTTCGGACCGCCCCTCACGTCTGAAGTATTCTTCGAATGTAAGAGTGTTTTCGCGTTCGCGCTGTACGGAGACGACGGTGGATTGAATTGTCACCGGCGAATTCGACGTTCTTCACCCGCCGAAGGTGACAACCCAGTACTGGCCGTCTTCGGCAAAGCCGACGCCGATTTCCCGGAACGAGCAGTCGAGGATGTTGCGACGGTGTCCGGGGGTGTGCATCCAGGCGGACTGGACCTCCTCGGCGGTGGGAAATCCCGAGGCGATGTTCTCGCCGAGTTCCCTGCCCTCGTAGCCGGCGGCACGGATGCGCTGGTCGAAGGTTCGCCCGTCCAGGGAGGTGTGGCTGAAGTACACCCGACGCGACATGTCCTCGGCGTGGCCCTGCGCCGCCTCGGACAGCAACTGCTGCGGCGCGAGCGCCTGGCAGCCGGCCTCCGCGCGATCGGCGTTGGTCAACTCGATGACCCGCGCCATGAGTTCGCCCGCGCTCGGCGGAGCAGGCGAAGGGGTGTGGGTGGGCGCAGGGGTCGGCGCAAGCGTGGGACTGGGGGTTGGCGTGGGGGTTGGCGTGGGGGTTGGCGTGGGGGTTGGAGTGGGAGTCGGCGCAGGGGCCGGTGTGCCGCCCGCGGGAGGCCCGGCGGGCGGACCCTCCACCGGATGCGGCTGCGGGGTCCCGGGGCCGGGCGACGCCGACTCGGCCGGCGCGTCGTCGGGGTCCGGGTTCCAGTAGACCCCGGAGGTCGCTCGATCCTCCGGCCCCGGCGAGAACGTGACGCCGGAGTGCTGCTCCGCCCCGGCGGGGGTGGGCGCCGGGTCCTGGATCGGCGCGGGCGCGTCCGCCGGAACCGAGGAGTTCGCGGGCACCGGCGCGGGCGACTGGCGCGGCATTCCGGCGGTGCCGGGGCGTTGCTCCTGAAGCAGTCCGGCGATCGCCGCGAGGTCGGGAACCGGCCCCGGCGGATTCGGAGAGTCGGCCAGCGAGGGCGCGGCCGCGAGGAGGACCACCGTGCCCGCCGCGGCCGCCAGATAGGCGAGCCGCGGACGTCGCGGGTGGTTCATGCGGTCTCCCTTGCACCAAGGCCGCGGACAATTTCGTCCGACGGATCAGAGCTCGGGAATGCAGCGGGAACCGCCGACTGCGACGGCTTTCGTATCCCCACCCCCGTGGCAATGTCGACCATAGCGACGGGGCGCGAAGTCCTTGAATCGCTTCCGCCGTGTGGGTGGCAATCTCGATCGGCTCCCCATGGGAACCGAATGGAATTTGAATTCGTCGCGGGGACGAATTCCGTGCAGTGGCCCAATTGGGAAGTGCAGCCTGCATTCGGAGCAAATGGGACGAGCGGTTCAGACCCGCTTCGACCATTCGCGCGCTCGCTGCCGGGGCAGGGCGCCGGAGGTCAGCGGCCGGATCGGCGCACCGGCCCAGTCGCGCCTCGTCGGCGGCTCGATCGGCGCTCCGCCGGCGGCGGCAACCGCCTGGGCGGTGGCGGCGAACTCGGCCGCTCCGGCCGGGCGATCGCTCGGATCCTTGGCCAGCGATCGGTAGAGCAGGTCGCGCAGGTCCGCCGGCAGCCGGTTCGGCAGCCGAACCGGCGGTGCGGTGATCAGGCGGATGTAGAGCGAGGCCCAGGCCTCGTCGGGCCGGGCGGGGATGGGAGCGAGACCGGTCAGCAGGAAGTAGACCGTCGCGGCGAGGGAGTACACGTCCGAGGCGGGCGCGGCGAGGTCGCCGTCGAGCACCTCGGGGGCGGTGTACTGCACCGAACTGGCGCGAGCCGGGCGCCCGAGCAGCGGATCGGCGGACGGCGCGGCGACGCCGAAGTCGGCCAGCAGCGCCCGCCCGTGGTCGGAGACCAGCACGTTGTGCGGCTTGAGGTCCCGGTGGACGATCCGGGATCGGTGGGCACAGGCGAGCGCGTCGGCCACGTCGACGGCCACGCGCAGCGCGGCCGGCCAGGTCAACGGGCCGCGCCGGCGGACGTGGTCGGCCAAGGACCCTCCCGGACAGAACTGCAGCACCAGGTAGGGCCGGCCGTCCGAGGCGCATCCGGCATCGTGGACGGCCAGCACGTTGGGATGGTCGGAGACGGCTCCGAGGGCAAACGCCTCGTGCTCGAAGCGCAGCCGCGCCGCGGCGTCGGGGCGCTCGTTCGGGACCTTGATGGCGACCCAGCGGTTGGCCGCAGGCTGCAGGGCCCGGAACACGGTGGCCGTGGAGCCGCGCCCGATCTGCACCGCGTCGCACACGCCGGGCACGCCGAGATCCGGCACCTGCGACGACACCGGCACAAGACGACGCGTCATGCCCCACCAGCCCCCAAAGGTAAAGCAAAGGTAATAACGGGCGGATCGTGGCATGCGCGCGGAAGTCCGGACAAGCCGCCGTCACCCGGCCGGACGAACTTCGGTCGGAGCACCCGACACCGACCTTTGGGCTCTTCGAAGCGCGGCGAAGCCCTCCGCGCGCGCATGCCGGGGCGAAGCCCCACCGGCGAAGGAATCCGGCCCCCTAGGGCCGCATTCCTTCACCGGAAACCACCGCATACCCGCTCGAGCACGCCGCCTGGACCCCGGAACGCCGTTGCTCATGGCTTTCGGGGGCCGTCGGGGGCGGAGCCCCCGACTCTCATCCGAACGGTCAATCTTGACAACTGTTCGGACCAGTCGGGAGCTTTGCCATTCCGCGCGAACCGGTCAGGGTCCAAGATCTGCTGTACCAAGAGCCGCAAACCAGCGGTAGCCACCGGTGAAGCGACACGGACCTGGCCCGGTCCGGCTCACCGTCGGCGCAAGCGGTGCACTGTAGGGTCAAGAAACAGTGCCTGTAGGAGGTGGGGACCGTGCCGGCTCAGGACGACAACGATCGATCCAGCGTGGAAGACCTCAACAACCAGGTCGCGTTCCTGGAGCAAGAGGTCGCGGTGCTGCGTCGCAGACTCACCGACTCTCCGCGTCACTCCCGCCAGCTCGAAGAGCGGGTGATCGAACTTCAGACCCAGCTGTCCGGAACCTCCGGTCAGAACGAGCGTCTCGTCGCGACCCTGCGCGAGGCGCGCGAGCAGATCGTCGCGCTGAAGGAAGAAGTCGATCGCCTGGCGGCTCCGCCGTCCGGGTACGGCGTCTTCGTCGCCGCGGCCGAGGACGGCTCCGTCGACATCTTCACCGGCGGGCGCAAGCTCCGGGTGGCGGTGAGCCCCGATGTCGACCTCGAGGAGCTCAAGCCCGGCCAGGAGGTCATGCTCAACGAGGCGATGAACGTCGTGCGCGCCATGGACTGGGAGCGCATCGGCGAGGTCGTCAGCCTCAAGGAGATCCTGGCCGACGGCGAACGCGCCCTGGTCATGGGCAACACCGACGACGAGCGCGTGGTGTACCTGGCCGAGCCGCTGCGCGGCGAGGCGATCCGCATCGGCGACTCGCTGCTGCTGGAGTCGCGTTCGGGCTACGTCTACGAGCGCGTCCCCAAGGCCGAGGTCGAGGAACTGGTCCTGGAAGAGGTCCCGGACATCGACTACTCCGCGATCGGTGGCCTCATGGGCCAGATCGAGGCGATCCGCGACGCGGTCGAGCTGCCCTACCTGCACCGCGACCTGTTCATCGAGCACAAGCTGCGTCCGCCGAAGGGCGTCCTGCTCTACGGCCCGCCCGGCTGCGGCAAGACCCTGATCGCCAAGGCCGTCGCGAACTCCCTTGCGAAGAAGGTCGCCGAGGTCACCGGCAAGCCCGAGGGGAAGAGCTACTTCCTCAACATCAAGGGCCCGGAGCTGCTCAACAAGTACGTCGGCGAGACCGAGCGGCACATCCGCCTGGTCTTCCAGCGTGCGCGCGAGAAGGCGTCCGAGGGCACCCCGGTCATCGTCTTCTTCGACGAGATGGACTCCCTGTTCCGCACCCGCGGCTCCGGCGTCTCCTCCGACGTCGAGAACACGATCGTCCCGCAGTTGCTCTCGGAGATCGACGGCGTCGAGGGTCTGGAGAACGTCGTCGTCATCGGCGCCTCCAACCGCGAGGACATGTTCGACCCGGCGATCCTGCGCCCGGGCCGGCTCGACGTGAATATCAAGATCGAGCGTCCGGACGCCGAGGCCGCGAAGGACATCTTCAGCAAGTACATCGTCGAGGAACTGCCGCTGCACGCGGACGACCTCGCCGAGCACGGCGGCAACCGCCTCGCGACGGTCACCTCGATGATCCAGCGGACCGTCGAGCGGATGTACGCCGACAACGACGAGAACCGCTTCCTCGAGGTCACCTACGCCAACGGAGACAAGGAGGTCCTGTACTTCAAGGACTTCAACTCCGGGGCGATGATCGAGAACATCGTCAACCGGGCCAAGAAGATGGCCATCAAGGACTGGCTGGACGCCAAGCAGCGCGGCATCCGCATCAGCCACCTGATGGCGGCGTGCGTGGACGAGTTCAAGGAGAACGAGGACCTGCCGAACACCACCAATCCGGACGACTGGGCCCGCATCTCCGGCAAGAAGGGCGAGCGGATCGTGTACATCCGCACCCTCATCTCCGGCAAGCAGGGCGCCGAGGCGGGTCGGTCGATCGACACCGTCGCCAACACGGGCCAGTACCTGTAGGTCCGCAAGCACCCGAGAACCCGGCAGCCGCCCGTGCGGCGGTTGCCGGGTTCTCTGCCTGTCCGCTGCGTTTCGAACAACGTCGCAACTCGTGGGACGCGCTCCACGCTCGGGCGAGTCCCAAGGTCGCCACGTGCGGTGCCACCTCGATCGATTCGCCACCCGGCCGACGCCGCGTGCCGGCACGGACCGGCAGACTGGACCGAGGCAGGCTGGCGGCGTTGGTGGAGGTAGTCGCAGTGGGTTCGATGCTGAGCGGGTTCGACCACGTCGCGGCGATGGTCTCCGACACGGATGCGTGGACCGAGTTCTACGGCGACGTGTTCGGCGCCGAGGTCGTTGCGAGCCCCGCCTTCATGCCCCCGGGCTGGCGGCTGACGCTGCTCAAGCTCAGCGACACCAGCGAGTTCAACCTTTTCGAGATCGTCGACAACACCGAGGCGGCGAAGCAGACGCCGATGTTCGCGCGCGGGCGCCTGGACCACTTCGGGCTGCGGGCGTCCTCGATGGAGCACTTCTCGACGATCCGGGATCGCCTGATCGCCCGCGGCGCCAGCGACGGGTTCGTGACGGACTTCGGCATCGGGCTGAGCGTGTTCTTCGTCGGCCCGGAGGGCATGGAGGCGGAGGTCGTCGTTCCGAACCCGGACTGGGCCGGGGAGATGAACCCACCCGGTACGCCGTCGCGCCGCTTCCACCCCGAGGCCGCCGATGCCTGAGGGTCGCCCGTGCTGCTAGCCCTGCTGCCGAGCCCGCTTCTCGGCCCCGCGGCGTGGGAACCGGTGGCCGCACTGCTGCGCGCGGGCGGCGTGGAAGTCGTCGTTCCGCGGACGCCGTCGCGACCGACGAAACCGGCAGAGGTACTGACCGCGTTCCTCGACGGACTGCCGTCCCGGCCATTGCTCCTCGTGCCGCACAGCAACGCCGGTCTCTACGTCCCGGCCCTCGCCGCGCGGCGCCGGGTGACCGCGACGGTGTTCGTCGACGCCGCGCTGCCGGGGCCGGACCCGACGACGCCCACCTGCCCGCCGCCCCTGCGCGCCTTGCTCGCTTCGCTGGCCGACGCCGACGGATGGCTGCCGCCGTGGACGCGGTGGTGGGACGAGGCCGACCTCGCGCCGCTGTTCCCCGACGCCGCCGAGCGCGCGCGCATCGAGGCCGCGCAACCTCGGCTGCCGCTCGCCTACTTCGACTCCGTCGTTCCCACGCCGGCGCTGAGGCATCCGTGCGCCTACCTCGCGTTCGGCGAGACCTACCGGGACGAGAGCGGACGTGCGCTCCTGGCGGGGTGGCCGGCCGCGACCATTCCCGACGCCCGCCACCTGCACATGGTGGTCGACCCGGTCGCGGTGGCCGAGACGATCGCCACGCTGCTCGCGGAACTGCCGGCGACCTAGCGCGGCGCTGTGCCTTGTAGCGTCTGACGGACATGAGCGCGACGTTGACCGCCAAGGGCCTCACGGCTGCCCACGGCGACCGGACCCTGTTCGCCAACCTCGATCTGGTGCTCGCGCCGGGCGACGTCGTCGGCGTCGTCGGGGCGAACGGCGCCGGGAAGTCGACGCTTTTCCGGCTCCTGGCCGGCCTCGAGCAGCCTGCGGAGGGGCAGCTTGCGCTCTCGCCGCCGGGCGCGATCGTCGGGTACCTGCCGCAGGAGTCCGACGCGGTGCCGGGGGAGACGCTGCTCGCCTTCCTCGAACGGCGCACCGGCGTGGGCGAGGCGCAGCTCGCGCTGGACGACGCCGCGGACGCGCTCGGCGAAGGCCGCGCGATCGGCGGCCTGTCCGCCGAGGACGCCTACAGCCTCGCCCTGGAGCGATGGCTTTCGCTCGGCGCCGCGGATCTCGAGGAACGCTGCAAGGCAACGCTGGACGAGGTCGGTCTCGACGCGGATCTCGCCGTGGAGACGACGACCCTGTCGCGGGGTCAGGCGGCGCGGGCGGGCCTGGCGTCGCTGCTGCTCTCGCGCTACGACCTGTTCCTGCTCGACGAGCCGACCAACGACCTCGACCTCGACGGCCTGGACCGGCTCGAGCGGTTCACGACGGGGCTGCGGGTGCCGGTGGCCGTGGTCAGCCACGATCGCGAATTCCTCGCCCGCACCGTGAACCGGATCGTCGAGCTCGACCTCGCGCAGCAGAAGGTGGCGGTCTTCGGAGGCGGGTACACCGCCTACCTCGCCGAGCGGGAGATCGCCCGGCGGCGGGCCGCGGAGGCCTACGACGAGTACGCGGACCGGGTCGGGGACCTGACCGAGCGGGCCCGGATGCAGCGGGCGTGGATGGAGAAGGGCGTCAAGAACGCCCACCGCAAGGCCGCTCCCGACAACGACAAGATCGGCCGCAAGTTCCGCTCGGAGGCCACCGAGAAACAGGCCGCGAAGGCCCGCCAGACCGAGCGGCTGATCGAACGGATCGAGGTCGTCGAGGAACCGCGCAAGGAGTGGAAACTCCAGATGGAGATCGCCGTGGCGCCGCGCGCCGGGGCGATCGTCGCGACCGTCGACAACGCCGTCGTCCGGCGCGGTGCCTTCGCCCTCGGGCCGGTGCACCTGCAGATCGACTGGGCGGACCGGGTCGCGATCACCGGGCCGAACGGCGCGGGCAAGTCCACGCTCCTCGCCGTGCTGCTCGGGCGGCTCGCCCCCGACGAGGGCTCGGCCTCCCTCGGGCCCGGGGTGAAGGTCGGCGAGATCGACCAGGCCCGCTCCGCCTTTCTCGGCGAGGCCACGCTGCTGCGCGCCTTCGGCGAACAGGTACCCGATCAGCCCGAGGCCGACGTCCGCACGCTGCTGGCGAAGTACGGCCTGAAGTCCCACCACGTGCTGCGCCCCGCCGCGAGCCTGTCGCCCGGCGAACGCACTCGCGCCGGTCTCGCGCTGCTCCAAGCGCGCGGGGTGAACCTGCTTGTCCTCGACGAGCCGACCAACCACCTCGACCTCCCGGCGATCGAGCAACTCGAAGAGGCGCTGAACTCCTACCCGGGCACGCTGCTGCTGGTCTCGCACGACCGCCGCCTGCTCGAGGTGGTCGAAGTCAACCGCCGGATCGGCGTGGACGCCGGGACCGTCCGCGAACTGCCCGCCTGACCGGGGACCTGGAGCCGATCGTGTCCGCCGCTCCGTGGGTCTGGGACCAGCACGCCTGCCTGCCGCTGCTTCCCGAAACGCCCGTCGAACCGCTCGGGCGCTTCGTGCCGGGCACCGGCCTGGTGCCGGTGAACGTCGGGTACGCGCCGCAGTCCCACGCGGACTCCCTCGCGCTGCTGGCCTCCTTCCGAGCGGGCGTCGACGCGCACCCGGATCTGGCCCTGGCCACCGATCCGGCCGCCGTCGCGGAGATTGCCGCCTCCGGCCGGGCGGCGGTGGTCTTCGACCTCGAGGACTCCAACCCGCTGGACGGCGACCTGGACAACGTCGCCCGGTTCGTGGAACTCGGGGTCCGCACGATGCTGCCGTCCTACAACCACGCGAACGCCGCCGGCTGCGGCTGCCTGGACGCGATCGACACCGGTCTGACGGCGTGGGGGCGCGACCTGGTCCGGGCCATGAACGAGGCCGGCATGGTGCCCGACGGCTCACACTGCAGCGCGCGCACCGGCCTCGACCTGTGCGCCGTGTCCACCAAGCCGGTCGTCTACAGCCACTCCTGCCTCGCGTCGGTCTGGGAGCACCCCCGCAACATCACCGACGACCAGGCCAGGGCGTGCGCGGACACCGGGGGAGTCGTCGGCATCACCGGCGTCGGCATCTTCCTCGGTCCCAATACCCCGACGATCGCCGCGATGGTCCGCCACCTCGAAGCGGCGGTGGACCTCGTCGGTATCGACCACGTCGGAGTCAGTACGGACTTCTCCTTCGACGCCGCGGACTTCCTCGCCGAGATCGCCGCAAACCCGGGACTGTTCGACTCCAGCTACACCCGGTGGGGACCCATCGAATGGATGCCGCCGGAGACCTTCCTGACCCTGGGCGACGCGCTGTCGGCGCGGGGCTGGCGCGGGGCCGACGTGGCCCAGGTACTCGCGGGCAACTTTCTGCGAGTCGCGACCCAGTCGTGGTGACGTACGCAGGCGAAGGTTCGCCGTTCGTTGAAGTACGTAGAGGAGTCCCTGCCGGTGCTCCATTCGGACGAACGCTGCTTACAGGGGGCAAGTGGGTGCGTTCTACTCGCCTCGTACCGAAGCGTCGAAACGGAGCGTCATGAACCTCAACCGTGCCCTGTCGGCCACCGTCGTGGCCGCCTGCCTCGCCGTGGTCCCGTCCGCTGCCCTCGCCGCGCCCGCCGGCGACGCGCCCGGAGACCGCAAGCACCACGGGCCCACCCGCATCCAGATCTGCAAGTTCGGTCTCGACACCTTCGACGTCTACGCAGCCGGCACCGACGTCCGCCACGCCAGCCTCGGCTACGGCAAGAAGGTCTGCACCACGTGGGGCACCGTCGAGCCCGGCATGTACGACCTCGCGTTCGCCCAGCGGATCGCGTCGAAGGCCAAGGTCAAGGTCCTGGCCCGGATGAAGGTCGGCGACCGCAAGCCGGTGCAGAAGGTCTTCAACGGCGAAGGCGTCATCAACGCCCTCGTCAAGAAGGGCGACACCCTCAAGCTCTACCTGTACGAAAAGCGCCAGAGCGGCCACTGAGCCCCGCTCGAACCGACCGCTGCGTGTGGGCCGCGCGGATTCTCCGCCCGGCCCACCGCTCGTTTGTCGGAGTGGGCACATACGCTTGTCGGTATGAGCGTCTGGCGCGTGATGGGTCTAGAGACCGAGTACGGCGTCTCGGTGCCCGGGCACCCGAGCGCGAACGCAATGCTGATCTCCTCGCAGGTGGTCAACGCGTACGCGACGGCAACCTCCCGCGCACGGCGTGCCCGGTGGGACTTCGAGGAGGAGAACCCGCTGCGCGACGCGCGCGGCTTCGACCTCGCGCGGGACCTGGCGGACTCCAGCCAGCTGACCGACGAGGACGTCGGCCTGGCCAACGTCATCCTCACCAACGGCGCCCGGCTCTACGTCGACCACGCCCACCCGGAGTACTCCTCGCCGGAGTGCACCAACCCGCGGGACCTCGTCGCGTGGGACAAGGCCGGCGAGCTGATCATGGCCGCGTCCACCGAGGGGGCCGCACGCATCCCGGGTGCGCAACCGATCAACCTCTACAAGAACAACACCGACAACAAGGGCGCGTCCTACGGCACCCACGAGAACTACCTGATGCAGCGCTCGACTCCGTTCGCGGAGATCGTGAAGCACCTGACCCCGTTCTTCGTCTCCCGTCAGGTCGTGTGCGGCGCGGGCCGCGTCGGCATCGGCCAGGACGGTCGCGGGCAGGGCTTCCAGATCAGCCAGCGCGCGGACTTCTTCGAGGTCGAGGTGGGCCTGGAGACCACGCTGAAGCGTCCGATCATCAACACCCGCGACGAACCGCACGCGGACGCCGAGAAGTACCGCCGGCTGCACGTGATCATCGGCGACGCCAACCTCGCCGAGGTTTCCACCTACCTCAAGCTCGGCACCACCTCGCTGGTGCTGTCGATGATCGAGGACCGCTTCCTGTCCGCGGACCTGTCGATCTCCGGCCCGGTGCAGACGCTGCACCAGGTCTCGCACGACCCGAGCCTCAAGCACCTCATGACGCTGCAGTCCGGCCGGAAACTGACGGCCGTTCAGCTGCAGATGGAGTACTGCGAACAGGCCCGCAAGTACGTCGAGGACAAGTACGGCGCGGACGTCGACGACGTGACGCTCGACGTGCTGAACCGGTGGGAGTCGGTGCTTACCCGCCTCGCCACGGACCCGATGAGCCTGTCGCGGGAGCTGGACTGGATCGCCAAGCTCGAACTGCTCAACGGCTATCGCGAGCGGGACGGCGTCGACTGGGACGCCCCGCGCCTGCACCTGGTGGACCTGCAGTACTCCGACGTCCGCCCGGAGAAGGGCCTGTACAACAAGCTCGCCCAGAAGGGCCGATTCGAGCGCATCGCGGCCGAGGCCAAGGTCTCCTGGGCGATGACCAACCCGCCGGAGGACACCCGCGCGTACTTCCGGGGGCGGTGCCTGGACCAGTACGCCGACGACATCGCCGCGGCCTCGTGGGACTCGGTGATCTTCGACCTGCCCGGCCGGGACTCCCTCCAGCGTGTCCCCACCCTCGAACCGCTGCGCGGCACCCGCAAGCACGTCGGCGACCTGCTCGACCGCTGCGCGACGGCCGAGGAACTGCTCCGCGTCCTCTCCGGCGGCTGAGAGCGTCCCGTTTGTCGGCATTTGTCCGTGCCTGGGGCGCTGATCGACCCTCCTGCGCACGCCCTGCCGGGTAAAGTCGAACCACGGTCGGTGCCGACCGGAGCGAACGAGCGCAGCGAAGTGAGCCGTCTGCGCCGTCGCGTGAATAGCGAAGGAGTCCCGCCTTGGCGACCAAAGACACCGGTGGCGGTCAGCAGCAGGCCAAGAAGTCCGAGCAGGAAGAGGAGTCGACGCAGACCGCGGAGACCACCGACCTGCAGGAGCGCCAGGAAAAGCTTTCCGACGACGTCGACTCGATCCACGACGAGATCGACGGCGTACTCGAAGAAAACGCCGAAGAGTTCGTCCGCTCCTTCGTCCAAAAGGGCGGACAGTAGGGGGCTTCGCCCCTACGACCCCCTCAAGGGCTCAAAAGCTAAGACATCCGACGGACCCGCGCGAATCGCGTGCGGGTCCGTCTCTG
>JBQTIB010000059.1:0-71668 GCA_052389435.1 Sporichthyaceae bacterium
GCGTGTGGGCAGGTCTGCCCACAAACTGCCCACAAGGACGGGGCGGAGGTGCGGGCATGCCGTGGGTGACGAAGCGCCGCGGCGCGACCGGGACGCGGTTCATCGCGCTCTACCGCGACCCCACCGGAAGCAAGCGATCCGCCGGCACGTTCGGCACCGAGCGCGAGGCCCGGCACGCCGCCCGACGGGCCGAGAGCTCCGTCGAGGCCGGGTCCTGGTTCGACCGGACCGCCGGGAAGACGACCTTCCGCGAGTACGTCGAGCAGACGTGGTGGCCGAGCCGGCACCTGGAGCTGTCCACGAAGCAGAGCTACCGCTCCTACCTCGACCGACATTTCCTGCCGTTCTTCGGCGACCTGCCGATGGCGAAGATCATGCCCTCGACCGTGCAGGCCTGGGTCACCCAGGCCGTAGCTGACGGACTGTCAGCTCGCAGCGTCGTGAAGTACCACGTGATGCTGCACAGCATCTTCAAGCGAGCGGTCCGGGACCGGATCATCCCGTACAACCCCTGCGCCGAGACCGAGCTGCCGAAGGTCGTCGCCAAGAAGCTGCCCACGTTGACGCCGGAGGAGTTCGACCAGCTGCTGACCGCGATCCCGGAGCGCTGGACACCACTGGTGCTCACCGCCATCGAGACCGGTCTGCGATGGGGCGAGCTGATCGCCCTGCGCCCACGGCACGTCGACTTCCTCCGACGCACGATCAGCGTCGAGGAAACGATCGTCGAGCTGTCGAAGAAGAACTCCCCCACCGGCGAACGGATGATCGTCAAGCCATACCCGAAAAACAACGAGCCCCGCACCGTTCGCGTCGGCCAAGAACTGCTCGACCTGCTCGCCGCCCGGATCCAGCACCTCGGGCTCGGCCGGGACGATCTGCTGTTCCCCTCGACCGAGGTGGCCGGTGGCAGCCCGGTCTCGCGGAACACGTTCAGGACGCGGGTGTGGTTGCCGTCGTTGGAGAAGGCGAAGCTCGGTCACCACGTCCGGATGCACGATCTGCGCCACGCGCACGCCTCGTGGCTGCTGGCCGGCGGGGCGGACCTCAAGACCGTGATGGACCGGATGGGCCACAGCCAGATCCAGACGACGCAGAAGTACCTGCACACCCTCCCCGACGCGGACGACCGCGCGTTGACGGCATTCCAGCGCACTCGCCGCCGTGGCGCCGGGCAGTCTGGATGAGCCGCGCATGCTCGCGAGCGAGGCGTGAGAGCGCTTTCCCCATAGGGAACAAGGGTCGCCCTCGGAGACCAGGACCGGGCGGTCCGCCAAGGGAGCCTGAGCGATCTCACTCGGCGGGCGGGGTATCCAACGCGGCCAAGGCCGTAGTGACCTCGTGGAGGTGGCGCGCGTTGCACGCCGCCCAGCGCTGCTCGTCCCCGTCGAGGTGGGCGAGGAAGTCGTAGCGCGTCCTGACGGTGGCGATCCACTCGTCGATCCGAACCGGGGTCGTGAGGTAGCCGATGTCTTCTCTACGAAACTCCGTGCCGGTCCGTGGCCCGAGCACGTCCCCGGCGGCGATCGGCGGCGTGCCGCGGCCGTCGACGACGACGTCGCGGTAGACCTTGAGCACCCACAGACGCCTGGTCAGCACCTCGTCCAGGCTCCCGGCGGAGGCGAACCACTGCAGGTCGTAGAGATCGCGCGCCAGAGACACCCGGCGGAAGCGGGCCAGCTTCTCCGCCACGGCTTCCTCGACCCGGACCACCGGTGTGGGTGCCGGCGTGAAGTCGTATCGGTCGTGGATGGCCAACCTCACCGGGGACACCAGCTCCGGTGTCAGGCTGAGCGGGTGCCGTGCGAGCTCGACCTTGGCGCCGAGCCGAGGGCGGCCAAAGGGGGTGTCGACGCGCAGGTCTCCTCGTCGCCCGTCCTCGCCCAGGTTCTCGATCGCGAAGGAGAACCCGTCGATCTCGACGCCGTCGAGCGCCTCCAGTGCGGCGAGGGCCAGTTCCTCGTCGGCCGCAGCGAAGTCCAGGTCGGTGGAAAAACGCCCCGCGTTGCCCGCCCGAAACTTCCGCAGGGCGGTGCCGCCCTTGAAGACCAGACCTCGCTCGAACAGACCCGCGAGATGGAGCAGGTGCAGCGCATGGTCCTGGGCGATGTCCAGCAGCGCGGCATCGCGGCCGCCTTTGACGCCCTGGTAGTGGCGGACGAGGTGGCCCTCGGTGACACGGGTCATGCGCCGGTCCCGACGGCGAGGTAGGGGTGCAGTGCGGTGTCGTTGACCTGCGCCTCGGAGTCGAAGAACCCGGCACCGGCCGCCCGCGGGCCGAACCAGATCGCGGACGTCGCCGGATACGCGGTGAGGATCGACGAACGACCCCGGGCGTTGCCCCCCGCACCGAGCAGGTAGGCCGCGCGCTGCCGGGTCGCAGAGCGGGCCCCCGCGAGCAGGCCGATCACGATGTCGGCATCGACCCGGCCAGCCGCCTCGGGCAACCACTGCCCCAGCCCCGGAAGGTCCCGATAGGAGGAGGGGCGGGTGGCGATACCGACGATCAGGCCTTCGAGCGTCCAGGTGGGCAGGGAGTCCAGCACCGTGCATCCGGCCGCGGGCATCGCGAGTCGAATGAACCGCCACTGGCCTTCCAGCGCCTTGGGTAGAGCGCCGGCGTCGTCGAGAGCGACGACCTCGCGCTCGGGGATCCGCTGAGCCAAACCAAGCACCGAGGCCGCCGACTCCATCGCCAGCGTCCCGCTCCATCCCGGGTTGACGGCGTGCTGGGCACGGAACTCGATGAACCGGTCCCCCGAACCGAACGCGCCGCCGCGCGCCCCGGGCAGGAACTCCCACACTCCGCGGGTGCGCAGCGGACCGAGCCACCCGCCCCGCTGCAGGTCGTAGGCCACCCGGCGGACCGCCGCGGCGTCGGGTTCCCGAGCCCCCTGTCGGAGCACGCCGGCGAGACGGTCCAGGGTCACCAGCAGATCACCGTCGAGTTCGAACTGCTCGACGAGCTCCGCCCCCGACGTCCCGAGCGTCCGAGCCACTGTCATTCGCCTCCTTAGTTCGTCCCACAATAACAAACTACGGGTTCAAACGACAGTACGCTTCGTGGCGGCCCGTTGTTCGTCGCCGGCACGCCTGGTACCGGCTCGGGCGATCCCGGTGGTCAGGACACTCGCCGAAGCGGACCGCACAGCGGTTCAGCTGCCTTCGCGAAGGACCGAGGTGGCTCGCCGCTCCAGGGTGGTCATCGGCTGCAGCTGAACCCGCAGGCCGAGGACTGCTGCCAGCTGCGCCACGAGGCCGAGCTGCGGGTTCGCCGAGGGCGCCGTCAGCAACCGGCGGACGGACTCCGGCGGAACCCCGGCGGCACGAGCCAGCGCCGCCTTGGTCATCCCCCGAGCGACCCGAGCCTCGTCCAGGGTGCGCACGACCTCGTCGACGGTCGCCACCCGCAGGGAGGCCAAGAGGTAGTCGCGTTCGAAGTTCGGACGACGCAGGTCGTCCGCCAAGTCCGCCCAGAACTGCCCGACCTCGCGCCCGTCCACCACCGCACGAACGTAGCACTGATGTTACGCGGTGGCCTGAGTGCCGCCGGTGCGCAGCATGAGAGATTCGGCGGGTGACGAACCTGGCCGACACCGTCCTGCCGCTCATCCGCACCCGCGCGGAGCTGTGGCGTTGGAGCGCGGCCAACGCCCACGGCCGGCAGATGCACGAGGCCGTCGACATCCTCGAACGAGCCACCGAAACAGAGGACCCGGCAGTTGTCCTGACGGTCACTCAGAAAGCCGTCGCCTCGGCCATGGGCGTCATCGCGAAGGCCGACGACTCCAGCGGCATCATCGGCGACGCCTGCCGCCGCCTGCTCGACCTGCACCCGACCGCCGCGGCCCGCGCCAAGACGCCGTCGGCGAAGCTCGTCGCCTGGATGATCGACTTCCAGTTCCACGGCAAGGTCGACTACTTCGAACTCGACCCCGCCGCCTACGCCCCCGCCCTCGGCGAGAAGGGCATGGCCACCTACCGGTCCCGGCTGGAGGAGATCCGCACCGGACTCGGACCGCGACCGGCCGAGCGGTGGAACTCCGTCCACTCCCACGAGTGGTTCGTCCTGGACTGGAACGCCCAACGCCTCGCCGTGCACGACCGCGACGTCGAGGCGATCGTCGCCACCCACGCCCGCGACCGCAAGGTCGCCGCGTGGCTGCACGACACCGCCAAGGCACTCGCCGAAGCCGACTACCCCGACCTGGCCATCGACTGGGCGAAGCAGGCCACCGATTTCGACGACGGCCACCAGGCCCGCGCCGCCGGGGACTACTGGTGCACCCTGCTCGCCCAGCACCGCCCCGACGACCTGCTCGCCGCCCGCCAGCTCATGTTCGACCGGTGGCCCTGCTCCGGCACCGCCGCCGCCCTGCACGACGCCGCAGGCCCCGTCTGGCCGACGCTGCAGACTGGCGTCTACGACCGCCTCGCCGACTCGCCCCGCGACGCCGTCCTGTTCGCCCTGCTGACCCTGCGCGATCCCGAGCAGGCGTGGACTCTCGCCCACACCCTCGGCCTGTCCTGCACGGACACCTGGACCCGGCTGGCGAAGGAGTACCAGAAGCACGACCCACTCGCCGTCCTGCCCGTTCTCGCCATGCTCGTCGAGACCGACCTCGTCCGAGCCGACGCCCGGAACTACCAGATCGCCGCGCGCCGCCTCAAGACGATGCGCAAGCTCGCCGCCGGAACCGAGAAGGCGAGCGAGGTAGACGACCTCGTCGCAGGACTGCGCGAAGAACACCGCCGCCGTCCGCGACTGCAGCAGGAGTTCGACCGAGCGGGGCTGCCGTGACCGGGCATCACGCGGAGGGCACTGCGGCAAGCCAAGACCAGCCGAGCCGCGATCTCGCGCTGCTCCTACGACTGAACCGCAGTTGGCGCCAGGACATGAGCGCCACGGAGCTCTACGAAGTCACCCGCGGCTGGTGGGTGATGTCCGCCGCCAACGCCCACCGGGTGCGCCGGGTGCTTGCAGTCGCCGGCGGGGTCGTCCGCGAGGTCTACGAACCCGACCAGTGGTTGACGTCCCCAGTCCCCGGCGAGGAGAACCGGATCGGGTTCGCCGGCGCCATCGCCACCGACCGCGAGGACTACCTCGACCGAGACGTGTCCGACCTGTTCCGGCCCGGCTCGGCCAACCCGGTGCGCTACCTGCCCATGGCGACTCTGCAGGCCGTCTCGCCCACCAACGAGGCGAGCATCGGCCCCGAACCGAACCTCGAACTGGCCGTTGTCCCGGTGGAGCCTGGCCTGGTCGAGCGGGCGCGACCGCTCTTCGACGCCTTCGGCGAGGACCTGCTGTGGGCGCAGTCCCGCGCCGGGCAGGAGCTGTTCCACTCCAACACCCTGGCCTGGCTGCTGCACCGCCATCCCGGCCCCATGCACCCACTGCTGGCCCTGCTGGGGAACGACCCGTACCCGACGGTGGATCGCGTCGATATCTGGCGGGAACGCCGCAACCTCGACGTCGTCATCGACCCGGTCGGCGCCCACCCGAAGGTCGTGGTGGAGAACAAGCTGTACTCGGTCCCCTACCCCGCGCAGCTGACGAAGTACAACGCCTACCCGCTGCCGTGGTCCCCCGGCCACGGGCCGGACGGGGCCGCGGGCACCCGCTACGTCCTGCTCAGCCTGATGACCCCGACCTTCCCGCTCCCCTCGCCCTGGGTGCACGTCGGCTACCGGGATCTGGCAGAGGTCCTCGACCTGATCGACCCGACGCCGCTAGGCCCCATCGGTGCGCAGTTCGAGCAGTACCGGATCCTTGTTCGACGCCTGGTGGCCCTGGCCGAGGCCGTCGACCCGGCCCAAGCCCTCGACGAGCCGTTCATCGTCACCGACCTACTCGCCGACCTTCCCGACCACGGGCTCGATGCCTCGATCGCCAAGATGCGCTTCAGCCAACTCGCCCAGGTAATCCAGTCGGCATTCGCAGAACGCAAGAGCTTCGAGGTCGGCGGGGATCGCGACGGGCTGATCACCTACTGGCGGCCACTGCCCGGCAACCGTCGGATCGGATGGCAGTTCCAGGAAGGCCAACTGCGCTACTGGATAGGCATCGGCGACGAACACCTGCAGGGCGCCGGCGCTCGCGCCGAACGCGAACGCATCGTGGAGGCCGAGCACCTCGACTTCTTCGACCACACCGAGATCGAAGCCATCCTCGGGGATCAGCTACGACCCAAGACCTACAGGACAACCGAGTGGTTGGGATTCAACCCCGACTTCGTCTACCGGCACCGCCCCGTACGGCCGACCGTGACCACTGCTGCCTTGGCCGAAGCTCTGATCGCGACGACCCGCCGCGTCGACCGATTTGCCGCCCTTCATTGATGGCAGCGAACGCCGCGGAGACCATGGGCCAGGTCACGGCGGAAGTGGGCGGTCTACCCTGCACTCGTGCTCGACCTCGGGTTCGCTGCTGCCAACTTGTACAGCGCATACCGCCTAGACGTGACGTTTGGTCTCCGCGACGGCGGCCAGCGCTCAGGCAGCGGGAGCGGGTTCGTCGTGGTCCGCGCCGACGACGTGCCGTTTCTAGCCACTGCAAGGCACGTCGTCGAGCCGCGTCTAGCCATTCCCTCGCACGTCGGCGCCACGCTCTTACGGATACGTATGACGGGTTGGAACTACGCGCCGGCTCTTGCCGACCAGGCGGTCGTGGATGTCACGTTGAAGCCGGAGGTAGTGGTGCCTCAGGACGACGCCCTCGACATCGCCATCGTGCCGCTCTCAGCGAGCGACGAAGCCAACGGCTGCGAGATCCGACAGTGGATCGGAGAACCGGTGGTCGCGGAGGAGGCCGAGTTCGGCCCGGACATTCGCGTCGGCGACTTCCTGGCGTCGCCTGGCTTTACAGAACTTCCCGGAACGGCTCTGGAACGCCCGGTGCTCCTTACCGGGCTTATCGCAAGTGACCCACGTGCGCCGATGACAATCACGCGGTCTGGCAACGCCGTGACGCGGGCCGTGCTCTACCAATCCCTGAGCCGATCCGGGCTATCGGGAGCACCCGTCTTCGCCACGCAGCGAGGCCTGCAGCTTGGAGGGGGCCTATCTGGCCCTCCGCATCGACCAACGCGACTCGTCGGCGTGAACACCGGAAGCTTTCGCGACAGCCAGGAACGTCCCCTGCAATTCTCGTACTTCACGAGGTCGTCCGACTTACTCGAGCTGATCCGGCGGGCCTGACGGCGCACGGTTTCTTCGACGTCACCGGGCGACACCCCGCCATCATCGACCGGACCCCGCCGGATGACCACGGACCGAGACGGATCCCAACACCCGTCGGTGAACTGACGCACAGTCATCAGAGCAGCACTCGTGGACCCGGACCACCGGGGACCTGAACCCGACCGCGCATTCTCAGGCACCGACACAGGGCGACCGAAGATCCCCAAACGATCACTCGTCTGGCACGGCTCTCGCCGTGCTCACAGATCGACACTCGGTCCATCGTGGTGGGGACTGGTGTCGACTGCGGAACTGCGACTTCGTACTTTCGACGGTCTGTCGATTCCCGGCCTGACGCCGGAACGAAAGGCATTCAGCGGGGCAATTTCGTGCCGCTTGGAAGCCCTGGGCAATGCTTCGACGACGGCGTCGAGCACCGTTTCGTGCGGCAGGTCGAGTCGGGCCATGATCCGGCCGATCTGACGTGTAGCCGCCTCTGCCGGAAGTGCTGCGATCAGGGGCGCGACTTCGCGCAGCGCTGCCACCCGGCCCTCGGCCCACTGCATCTGCGCCGACCACTTCTCGATCTTGGACTCGACGACGTGATCGATCAGTGGGGTGGCAGCGTGGAGGCGGTCGCGCAGCGAGGTCGGCCCCTCGTTCGCCAAGACTTCGGCCGGATCGGCACCCCCGGGCAGGTCCAGTCGCCGAAGCTGGGCCGCCTGCGTGCCAGCGAAAAGGTCGTAGGCGCGGACGGCGGCTCGACGGCCTGCATCGTCGTTGTCGAAGCCGACGACGGTTGACCGATTGTTGCCGACGAGCTCTCGCAACGCGGCTGCCTGCTCGGCCGTGAGCGCAGTACCGAGCGGTGCCACGCCGACGTATCGACCGTCGCCGGCGGCGGTGACGGCGGCGGCATCGATCGGCCCTTCCACCAAGACCGGAGTGGCGCCTGCTCGAAGGGCATCGCCATTCTCGGCCAAGCCGTACAGCATGGACCCCTTGCGGTACAGCGGTGTCTCGGCCGTGTTCAGCCAGGACGGTGCGGCGTGGCCTTCCTGTTCGATCCGGCCGATGAAGGCCACTGGTCCCACGTCGTCGCAGATCGGCAGGACTAGGCGGTCGCGCATCCGGTCGATGAGGGTGCCGCGGCTGCTCCGCGCGGCCACGCCGGACGCGAGCAGATCGACGTCGGAGAAGCCCTGGGCTTGGAGGTGGTCGACCAATGCCGTCCACCCGGCGGGTGCGTAACCCGTGCCCGGAGGCAGGTCGGAGGGGATCAGTCCCCGCGCGGAGAGGTACTGCGGGACCCAGGCGGCCATGGGCTGCGAGGTGTAGAAGTCCGTCGCGGCCCGAACGACAAGGCGTAGCGGCGCCAGATCGGTGCTCGGCAGTTCCAGTTGGGTCGGGACGGCGTCGCGGCCACCGGGGATCGAGCCGGGGACCGAAGGTCCAGTCCCTGCCATTAGTCGGTGGGCCAGCACGGCGGCAGGCGAACGCGCGCTGCTGAGTTCGCGTTCGCCCGCCGCGGCGGTCAGTGCGGCGGCGACGTCGCCACCGTCCTTCTCGAGCTGGTCGAGAACCCTGACCAGGGCGACAGCTTCGGGTGCGTTCGACACTCGCTCTGCGAGGTCACTGCCGAGGATCGTCAGGAGGGCGGAGTGTGCCCGCGCCTCGTCGGGTGTTCGAGACGTCTCGCCCGAGAGTTCGAGGGACACCATCTCCTCGGGAACGGCGCGAATGTTTCTGGCGAGTCCCGCAGCGGCCCGCACTATCCGTTCGTCGTCGGTGCGGATGTCGCCGAGACGGCGCCGGGTGAGGTCGTCTTCGACCTGGTCGAGCGGGACGAACAGGTGGACGCGGTCGCGGTGCCGGGTGACGGCGGCGTAGAAGGCGTTCGCGTTCATTCCGACCGGATACACCAGCGCCACGTCGGCGGTTTGGCCCTGGGCGGCGTGGTCGGTGATGGCGTAGCCGTGACACAGGGCGCCTTGCGCAATCTCTGCGGGCGAGACGAGCGAGTCCCGGAGCGCTTCGCCGTTGGCGCCTCGGAGTTGGACCACCACGCGGCCGTCGTCGCGGATCTCGGCGACGACACCGCGGTGCCCGTTGAGCAGGTCGGACTCTCTTCCCGTATGGATCCAGAGGTTCTGACGAACGCGCACGACGTCTCCCACGGCGAGTCCGAGGCGGTCACCGTTCGCGAGTCGGTAGCGGCGCTCGAAGGTCGGGAGCTCTCCGTTGGCCTGGAGCAGGCCGCGTGCTCCGGCGTTGAGGGCGGCGACGTCGGCGTTGGAGTAGGCGATCATCAGCACTTCGCGCAGTCGCGCATGCGGGTCGCCGTACGCGAGGCGTTCGTGCCTCCAGGCGAGGACAAGCGCGGCGAGCGATTCGGCACGTCCGTCCGCGACGTGAACGCGGCTGCGGTCGGTCCACGTTTGCAGCGCGAGCGCTCGCTCCCCTTCGCGGACAAGAGCCGTGATCGCCACTTCGGCGGGGTCGCGATGGCGACGGTTCTGCGTCAACGTGACCCCGTCCACCGCGGCGTGGATGTGGAGGAACGAGCCACCGACACCGGCTGCTCGCAGCTGCTTGAGGTCGCCGATGCCTACCACTTTCGTGCCGTCGCGCGTGGCCAGCGCCAGGAGCGCTGCCATCTGGCGGTCGTCGACCATAGCCGCCTCATCGACCACCAACACGCTGCCGACCGTGGCGCCGCCGTGGAGCAGTCCCGCCACGGTGCGGCTCGGGATACCCGTCTCGGCTTGCAGATTCTGCGCCGCGACTGCGGCCACGGCTGTCCCGGTGACCGCGTAGCCAGCGCTTTCCCAGGCCAGGCGAGCGGCCTCCATGATGCTCGTCTTGCCGCTTCCTGCTACGCCGATCAGAGCCTCGATGCCGTTGCCGGCGTTGACCAGACGGAAGTACGCCAGGCGCTGTTCCTCGCTGAGCACATGCCCGCGGGAGGTCTCGTAGGTCGCGAGCGCCATCTCCGCGGTCGCCATCGCGACAAGGGCGGCACCTTCGTTCCGCCGCGCATGGGCAGCGGCGAGGATCGCCTGCTCGGCAACGACCAGGTCCACGGTGGTGTGCCTGTCCACGTCGCTCATGTGTCGGGGCCCCTTCGGCGGCAGCGACACCACCTGGGCAGCGCCCTGCAGCACGGTGTCGACGATTCGATCTGCACCGGCCAGGTCCGGGACGCCGTGCGGCAGTTGCTCCAGTACGGCGGCGAAGGCGGCGGCGCGGTCGAAGGATTTGCGGTCCGCGGTGAGGCCCGTCTCCGCGTCGAAGACTCGCTCGGCGACGGCAGCGACGTCGACGCCGGCCGCGTCGACCATGCCGTCGCGACCGGCAAGAACTGCGGCGACAACGCGCGCCGGGTTGTCGCCGTTCGCGCGTCCTTCGGCCTGCCATCGCGCACGCAACGCGTCGTCGTCGGTCGCCTGAAGCGTCGGGTCCTTCGCGTCGCGCGTGGCGTCGCGGGCGGCCCGTCGTTCGCCGTCGCTGGCCTCGTCCCAGGTCAGCCCGAGGACTTTCAGGAATGTGCGGATCTCGTTGTCGCGCTTGCCGAAAAGCCGCAGGGTGGAGTCGGGGATGCCGACGATTTCCCACTGGCCGGTGCGTTCGGATCGCGCCGTCACGATGCCGTATCGGTCGCGCAGCAGGTGCCGGGTGCGGGCCTCCATGAAGGCGCCCATGGCATGGGCGTGGCGCATCAGGTCCCGCCCGCCGGCGGCGACGGCGGACCACCGGCCGTCGTGTCCGCGGACCAGGTTCGCGACCGTGAGGTGCACGTGGTGGTGCGGGTCACCCGAACGCGACGTGCGATGCACAAGCGACCAACCGACAAAGCCCGAGGATTCCATGCGGGCTGCGCTGCGCCCGTGTCCGTGGTGGCCGCGCATCGCGTATGAGGCGACGGATTCGGCGTAGCGAAGGGTGTCGTGCGCGGCGACGTCGAACACCTGCTCCTCGAGCTCTTTCGCCAGTTCTGCGGGTGCGTAGGCGAGTAGAACTGAGAAGGACTTCGGCAGCGTCTGCACGAGGTCGTAGCCGCGGTTGCGCACATCGATGCGTTCCTCGCGGTGCGCCAGCGCGTGGGTGAACTCCTCGCCCCAAGTCGCCAGGACGTCGATGCCCGCGGCGTCCGCGAGCGATCCGGCCAGGTCGACGTGCATCGCGTACGCCTCGCCGTAGCTGTCCACTCCGCGAGCGAGGCGGCGATAGGCGGACCGCATCCGCTCCGATTCGAACAACTCCAACGGCTCCAAGCCGCGCAGGTCGGCGCACTCTTCGACGGCGTCTAGCAGTGGCGCACCCCGTACCTTCGCCGCCGGCGCCACTTCGACCTTGGCCGGCACCAACCGCTCCCCCGTGCGCCAGTCGACTCCGTCCATGAGCGCTCGCGCGCGGTCCAGGTCTTCTTCGGTAAAGGCCGCGCCTTCGACCACGCCGTAGTCGAAGCAGCCCGATCCGATCCACCGCAGGGGTCGCTCGCCGGCACTCCGGTAGTCGACCTGCGCGTCGCCCGATTCGGCCCCACGGTCGGGCGCGTGCGCGGGAATGCCGCATCCAACGCCTTGCACCAACCGGTACTCGACCTGCGCGACCGACGGCCCGATGCGGCTCACGTAGGCCACGTCGGCCCCTAGGCCGTCTCGTCGCGGCTGTCCTGACGTATCGTCACTTCAGTGACGATACCTGAGCCCTGGCCTGGATCAAGCGTTTCTGGCTCGCGTGAAATCGGTCCGGCAACTCACGGGCACTGGCGGTCACTTCTGTTGCAGAGATACAAATTGGGCACCAGTGCCTTTTCCCTTCGGGCACTACTCATGGCCTGGAATCGGCGTTACGGTCTCCCGATCGGTCCATGAGCAGAAAGGGCACGTCATGGGTTACAGCGCAGCTGAGTTGCGTCGCCGAGCACGGGCGGATGTGCGCGAACTGGCCAGACGACGGGCGACGATCGCGATAGAGGCAGTGGCCCGACACGAAGCCGCGCAACAGGCACGCGCAAATGCCGAGGCGGCGACGACGACTGCTCGTGAAGCGCTCGCAGCAGCGTCGGTCACGTTCGGCGGGCCGGAGAAGGCAGCAGTCGTCACGGGAATCGATGCGGCCGAGTTCCGAGCCGCCCGTCGCGAGGTCACGGCCGACCAGGCAGCTTCCGCCGCCGAATCGATGGCGACGGGCAGCCAATCCGTTCGACGACAGCGACAACGATCGGCTCCACCAACTGTGGAGACACCTCACGCGACTCTCGTGGAGCCGGTCGCTACTGATCGCGACGATCCTTGGCGCACCAGCGAGGGCTCGCCGCAGGAGCCTCCGATCGCGATAGAACGCGCCCGTCCGCCGATGCACTGATCTCAGGGGGTCGGCCTGGACCACACGGTTCGGCCGGCTGGGACGCGAGCCACCTGTTATCGCACTACCGGATAACCGGAGTCATCTCCCCTGCGGTCGCGGTCGCGGCGAGAGTTCAGCGGGCACGAACAGAGCTACTCATTGGGTGGCCCGAGACCACGGGGAGACGAACGATGTCGAGCACACTGCTGACCGTCGAGGAAGCAGCCGAGCGCCTCAACACCAAAACACGGTTCATTCGCCGCCTCATCGCCGAACGTCGCATCGCGTTCACCAGGCTGGGCAGGCACGTGCGAATCGCGAGCGCCGACCTCGACGAGTTCGTGTCCCGCGGCCGAGTGGAGCCCACGCGACCCACGCAGCGGCACGTCGTACGTCCACCGCAGCACACGCGGAGTTGACGGTCGCCGAACGTCGCGCTGCCCGTCGGCGCGGCGAGGCGATCGATCTTGTTCGCTGGTCGGCAGGACGCCCTTCGCCCCTCGCGGGTCGCGCTGAAGCGCGGGTGCGCTGGTGCGCTGGGCCGACGTCGAGTCGTGCGTGCGCTCGCTGGGGGCACTGGTGTGCGAGGACTTGGCGAGGTTGGAGATCGACCCGGCTCAGAGAGACACGAACATCAAGATCAGGAGAAGGGAGCCCGGCCCGTGGCCTCCTCCTCGAAGGCCTCACACCCCCGTCGCGCTCGAACCGCAGCAGCCCGTCGAACTGCGAGGACGCGCCCGAACAGGCGCCCCACTCGGCGCCCAACGAGTCATCCAGCGGATTGTAGAACGCGCAGCCGCCACGCTGCTGCCAGTACCAGGACTCCTGATAGTCCGGCGAGGCCGTAGACCGGTGAAGGCCGATCTTCTCGATTCATTGCTTGTGGACGTCGCCCATCGCATCGGGATCAAGCGTCGGGATTCTGGACGCGACCCGATTCAACGGAGCTTCGGTCGCCAGGATCGCCGCGGCCCTCAGTCCTGCTCGGACGACTTTCCCTTCGCCATCAGCAAGTCGAGTGAATCAGGGCCCGACGGCTGTCCTTCCGACCAACTCGTTGTACATCGCGACCGCCTCCCGGGTCTGCAGGACGTGCACGGTCACACCCGCGGCCTCCAGCGCGGTGACGGTTCCTCGGGCACCTGCAGCACCAGATCCATGCCGCGGCTGAGGATCAAAGTCGAGGCACCGGAAGCAAGGATGGACGCGACGTCGGCCCCCTGGACGCCCGGTCGATGTCGGGTCCCGGTCTCGTTCCAATCCCACTCCTCCGCACCGCCGGGAAAGAGTTTGGCGTCCTTGAACTCGCCGTGCCCCTCAACGGTCACACGGCCCCACTCGATTCCGGTGACGCGGGGTGAGTCGTTCATCCAGACAGAGTGCCGGCAGGCACCTGCCGCTCGTCCAACACCCAGTTGCGCTCCAGCCGACTCTGACCGCCACAGTTCGCGTCACGTCTCGTTTCACGACGATCAGGCCCACGGTCTGTCTCCGACGATGGCGCGGAAATCCCTGCCCGAATAGCGTGGGAAGGTGTTCGTCCACAAGGTCACCAAGTACGACCCTGCGCACTTCGGAGCGAACGGATACGAGGGCGCCGAGGACTGCCTCGCCAACGACCCCCTGGTCGAACAGGCCTACGTCGACAGCATCGCGGATTTTGCGGCTGCCGCCGGGGTGACTCGTTTGGCGCTCCGGGATGTTGCGTTCTTCGACGGCGGCAGGATTCGCGGCGTCGCACAGGCCGAGGACGACTTGCTCGCGATCCTTGCGGGCGGTCACCTGGCGCTGTACAACGGCGTCGAGGTGGACATCCGCACTGCGCTGGAACTCGTCCGAGTCATGTTGCGGGGCTCCAGCTTCTGGGCTCGCCTCGAGGCAGCGGATCGGTTCTTCGTCCATGTCGGCTGGGACATGTACACCTACGTCGGCACCGATCGTCTCTACACGGATCCTGTTGACAGCACCCGAATGCGGGGACTGTTCCCGGAAGCCATCGAGAGGTCGCCCTACGACCCGGAGTTGGATGAGGACGATCACGAGCAGCGCGTCGCAGACACCGCCTTCTGGGCGGAGTTGGCCGACCTGCTCAGCACCGACGGTCCGATGCTGGTCGAGGAGGCGTGGGTCTCCAATTCGGCTCGGTGGCACCGCTTAACACCGATCTCGATGGAGGCTGTGCGGAGCGCGTTGACCCCGCGGTCGCTGCTGCTGGTTTGGCCAGACCTTGTCCCGGTCGCCGAGTTCGACCTGGATCGCGAACTGCTTGATCGGATCGGAACTCTGGTGTGGTTGGACCCAGACGGCGTCCTCAGCTGGTTGGACGTGGGCCCCGAGGACGAGAACGACCCGGGCGCCAAGGAGCCGGACCGCCTGGGCAAGCTCACACGCAACGCAGAGCGCGTGTGGCTCAGATCTGCCCTGGTCGAGGACACGAATCCGGTACTCGTCGGCGTGCTTCCAGACGATGACGGCGTAGTGCGAGCTCGCTGGCTGCGGCGGACCGCCGACCCGCGAACCGTGGCCTGGCAATCGCTCCTCGACCTTTCTGCGGCCGTCGGCCTGGACGACCTGGATCTGTCCGACGAGCACGATCGTTATCGGCTCTACCGGACTGCCATGGCGGCCCACGTACCCGATACCGCCCTGCAACAAGCGATGGTCGAGGATCCGGACGCTGTGATGGTCGCGAGCGTCGTGATGGAACGCCTCGACGCCTACGACGAAGCACAGCACCAGCCATGGTTGGCCGTCGTGCATGGACGTTCCACTGAGGACGGGTGCATACGGCGCAGCCAAGAGATCGCTGTCGCTCGGCGTGCTGCGCGTGGCGAGCTGGACGTCACCGACGTCGTTCGTGCGCTTGGTGCTGCCGAGTGGTCGAACATGTGCCTGGACCGGGTTAGCCGGGCGTCGGACGATCCCAGAGTGCTAGCGGCGCTTGCAACCGAAGGCCCCACCTCGGGGATTCGCGAGTCGGCGGAACTCCGGCACGCGATCCTTGTCGGCCACCCGATGTCGACGTCGCAACTGGATCGTTTGTTGTCACAGATCGGGCTCAACCCGAGCCCTGCAGAGCGAGAGGAGTTCATGGCCGTGGCAGGTGGCGACGTCGACGCCTTCACGGACCACTTGTGCTCGCGCCTCAAGACCGGCAATGCCCAGCCGCGCGATCGGCGGTCCGTTCGGCGTCTTGTGGGTCAGGCGTTCGACCGGGAGCGTCAGCGACGCAGCAACGTCGCTCCGTGGCCACCTGAAGCTGATCGAGAACGGATCCTCGGCAGTTCCCCGACCACGCCCTCGTAGCCGCCAACCGCGCTGGTTTCGATGCGGGTCAAGGGTCGCGGAGCGACGGCGCAGGGGCTTGCTTGAGGCGGGGCGGGACGAGCGCATCATCGTGCGGCGAGGGCTGGCGGTAGTACGCAGCGTCGCCACAGAACGCGCGCTGATCCTCGACGATCGTGATGCATAGGTGTGTGCCAACCGATCTTCGTCGTTAGCGCGACGTCGATTGGGATCTCTTGGGCACCTTCGTGTCCGCCCTGTTCGCGAACGAGAAGGGTTCCGCCGCGTCGCCAAGATGGTCGCGGCCGGGTGGCTCGGCCCTTGTCCGTGCAGCACCGTCGAGGCCCGTCATCCTCCGAGCGATCTGGCCATAATCTGGCCAAAAACCAGGGAGAGCCACCCGAAGGTGGCTCTGACCTGCGTAAACATGGTCGGGCTGACAGGATTTGAACCTGCGACCCCTTGACCCCCAGTCAAGTGCGCTACCAAGCTGCGCTACAGCCCGAAGCCCGGCGAACCGAGCGTGCCGACCCTATCGCAACGGCAAGCGTGCTCGCGTCCGGATTCCGCCGCGTGGCGCCCGGATAACGGCTCGACGGCAGTCGCGCCGATCGCTGAACGGTGTCGTACCCACTCCCTAGCCTGAGGCTGTGGATCTCGCCCGCCTGCTGGACCCGGAGGGTCCGCACGCCCGTGTCGCGGCCGTGGCCGTGCTGGGCGCGATGCTGGTCGGCGGATGCTCGCTGACCGACGGCGACGGCGAGGAGCCGTCCGCGGCCGCCGTCGCAGCCGCGGCGGCGGTCGACGAGCAGCGGACTGCACAGCTCGCCTCCGTCGTCGCGTGCGATCTCGGCGGGCCCGAGACTCGGCTGTCGCGCCCGACGCCGCCAGCCGGTTCCGAGCCGACGACGGCGGCGGTGTTTCCCGCGTCGACCGCACGCGGCGCGCTCGAGGACCTTCGGGTGCAGGGTCTGGACTGGACCGAACAGCGCCTGACGACGTCGACCTACCGGTACACCGCCTCGGTCGCGGGAAGGGTTCGCGCGGCGGTCGACGTCGTGCGCTCGGGCGCGCAGTGGACGTGGGAGGCCTCGGCCTTCTGCGACCAGGCCGAGTTGCCCGAGAGCACCGACGCCTCCGCCGGGGTGGTGGTCTGGACGAACGCGCAGGGCGCTCGGGTGTCCACCCGAGCGGTGCACAGCTGGCAGTTCGACCGCCACCGGCAGCAGTGCTTCGGCGAGCGGGTGCGGATCGTCGCGGTCGACGGCGTCGAGTACGTCTCGGATCCGCTGCACAGCTTCCAGGGCACCGCCCACGGCAGCTATCGGGACGCGGCCCCGCTGCCGGCCGACGCCGTCGACACGGGCCTGCGGTCCGACGGGGCGGCGCTCTGGCGGGGCAAGGACCGCAACAGCGTGTACCTCGTGGAACCGACCAACACCCGGCGCCTGCCGCGGCTGAAGTCCGGCCCGCCGGGGTTCTGCTGAGGGCCCGCGACTACCGCTTGCGCTTCTCCCGGACCTTCACCGACAGGTCGATGGGGGTGCCGACGAAGCCGAACTCCTCGCGCAGCTTGCGTTCCACGAACCGGCGGTATCCGGCCTCGAGGAAGCCCGAGGCGAACAGGACGAACCGCGGCGGACGGGTGGCGGCCTGCGTCGCGAACAGGATCCGCGGCTGCTTGCCGCCGCGGATCGGGTGCGGGTTCGCCGAGACGAGCGCGCCGATGAACGAGTTCAGCTTGCCCGTCGGCACGCGCTGGTCCCAGGAGGCGAGCGAGGTCTCGATCGCGGGCACGAGCTTGTCGACGGCGCGGCCCGTGCGAGCGGAGATGTTGACGCGCAGCGCCCACGGGACCCGGACGAGTTCCTTCTCGATTTCGCGCTCGAGGTAGTAGCGGCGCTCCTCGTCGATCAGGTCCCACTTGTTGTACGCGACGACCAGCGCGCGACCGGCCTCGACGACCATCGACAGGATGCGGGTGTCCTGCTCGCTGATCGGCTCGAAGCAGTCGATCAGGACGACGGCGACCTCGGCGGAGTCGAGTGCGGCGGCGGTGCGCAGGCTGGCGAAGTACTCGTGACCCGAGGCCGTGTTCACCCGCCGGCGGATGCCCGCGGTGTCGACGAACTTCCAGACCTTGCCGCCGAGTTCGATGAGCTCGTCGACCGGGTCCACGGTGGTGCCGGCGACGGCGTCCACCACGACGCGGTTGGACCCGGCGAGCTTGTTCAGCAGCGAGGACTTGCCGACGTTCGGCTTGCCGACGAGCGCCACGCGACGCGGTCCGCCGACGGCCGCACCGGCCTCGCGGCTCGGTTCGGGGAGTGCGTCGAGCGCCGCGTCGAGCAGGTCGCCGGAGCCGCGGCCGTGCAGCGCCGAGACGGGGTAGGGCTGGCCGAGGCCGAGCGACCAGAGCATCGCGGCCTCGGACTCGGTGGAGGGCCCGTCGACCTTGTTCGCCGCGAGCACGACGGGCTTCTTCGAGCCCCGCAGGATCTTGACCACGGCCTCGTCGTGGTCGGTGGCGCCCACGGTCGCGTCCACCACGAACAGCACGGCGTCCGCGGCCTGGACCGCGAGTTCGGCCTGCGCGGTGATCGAGGCGCGCAGCCCTTCGCCGTCGGGGTCCCAGCCGCCGGTGTCGACGACGGTGAAGCGCCGCCCGTTCCACTCCGCGTCGTAGGCCACGCGGTCGCGGGTCACGCCGGGCTTGTCCTCGGTGACGGCCTCGCGGCGGCCGATGATGCGGTTCACGAGGGTGGACTTGCCGACGTTCGGCCGGCCGACCACCGCAAGGACCGGCAGGACCTCGGTGGTGGCCTCCTCGTCGGCCCACTCCCGGCCGTCGAACTCGAACTCGGCGAAGTCTGCCTCGTCGAACTCGTAGTCGCCGTCGGTCTCGGCCGTGGTGTCGGGCGCGGAGTCGGGGGTCGAGCTGTTCATCGAACTACTGCTTTCTGATTGTCCATCACATACGCGCGGGCGGCGCGACACTCAGTGGGCGAGGTCCCGGCCCACGGGGCCCTTCTGGGCGCGGCGCACCTGCGCGAGAACGGCCTCGATCACCTGCTCGAGGTTCAGCGCGGTCGCGTCGACCTCGATCGCGTCGGGGGCCTGCAGCAGCGGCGCGACGGTGCGGCTGGAGTCCAGCCGGTCGCGGCGGGCCAGGTCGGCTGCGGTGGTCTCGACGGAGACGTTCTGCGCACCGGCGGCGGCGAACTCGGCGCTGCGACGGCCCGCGCGGGCTTCGGCGGAGGCGGTCAGGAAGATCTTCACCGGCGCGTCGGGAGCGACGACGGTGCCGATGTCCCGACCCTCGACGACGATTCCGCCGTCGTCGGCGCAGCAGCGGGCGATGATCGCCTGCTGGATGGCGACCAGGCGGGCGCGCACGGCCGGCACGGCGCTCACGAGGCTGACGGCGCCGGTGACCTCCGGGGTGCGGATCGGGCCGGAGACGTCGTGCCCGTCGACGGAGATGCCCGGGGACTTCGGGTCCGTGTCGCTGAACAGCACGGGGCGCTCGGCCGCGGCGGCGACCGCGAGCGGGTCGTGGACGTCGACGCCGTGCTCGAGCATCCAGAAGGTCATCGCGCGGTACTGCGCGCCGGTGTCGAGGTAGCGAACGCCGAGGGCCTGGGCGACGCCGCGCGACGCACTGGACTTGCCGGACCCGGAGGGTCCGTCCATGGCCACGACGAGATGCGTTTCGGCTGCGCGGGAGTTCTCCACGGCTGCTGGGCTCCTGACCTCACCGACGGACCGCAGCGGCCAGTCAGTTCAGCCTACAGGCGCTCGGGGCACGTTCCAGGCCGCAAGCCACCGCCCTCGAGCAAGAACACACCACTCGTTGGTCACCTCGTGGCGACCCGAAATTCGCCCATAGCGCACTTCGAGCACGCGATTTGCCCGAATTGTCCCAGTTTGTCCGGGCCCAGAGTGCGCTATCGGCCGGGTTCGTCGTACTGGTGAGGCTGGTGGGACGTCAGGGCTGGTAGACGGCCCAGCCGCGGGAGCGGAGTTCGGCGACGAGGAGTTCCGCGACGGCGGGACGCACCGACAGCTCGGCGAGGCCGGCGGGCTGGCCGGGCGAGTGGTCGATGCGCATGTCCTCGATGTTGATGTTGGCCGCGCCGACGTCGTTCAGCAGGCGGCCGAGCTCGCCCGGCTTGTCGGGGACCAGCACGGGCACCGCGGTCACGGGCTGCGGGGAGCCGCCGTGCTTGCCGGGCAGCGCCGCGCGGCCGAGATTGCCCGCCGCGATCGCCGCCGTGACGACGGCGGCGGCGTCGAGATCTCCGTCGGCGTACCTGCGCAGGGCACCGATGACGGTCCCGAGATCGTTCGTCACCGCCTCGAGCACGTCGGCCACGGCGGGGGCGTTGCCGGTCAGGATCTCGGTCCACAGGCCCGGGTCGGAGGCCGCGATGCGGGTGACGTCGCGGATGCCCTGCCCGGCCAGGCCCGTCGCCACGGGATCGGCGCCGACGAGGCGCGCCGCGACGAGGCTCGCGGCGACCTGCGGCGCGTGCGACACCAGGGCGACGGCGCCGTCGTGGGTCCTCGGGTCCATCAGCTCCGCAATCGCGTCGCACAGTTCGACGACCGCGAGCGCCGCGGCCAGCGCCGCCTCGCTGCTGAGCGCCGACGGGGTGAGCACCCAGCGCCGCCCGGCGAACAGGTCGATGCGGGCGGCGCCCGGACCGGACCGCTCCCGGCCCGCGAGCGGGTGCCCGCCGACGAAGCTGCTCGGGTCGGCCAGCGCCTCGACGTCGCGCTGCACGTTGCCCTTGATGCTCGCGAGGTCCGTCCACGCCCGCGCCGCGCCGGCGGCCTGGAACTCGGCGAGCACCCGACCGACGATCGCCGGCGGCACGGCGAGGATGCCGATGTCCGCCGGCTCCTCGGCGCCGGTCCGCACGACTCCCCCGCCGAGCGCGGCGGCCAGCGCCGCGACCTCGGGGTCGCGATCGACGAGGTAGACCTCGACGCCGCGCGCCCGCAGGGCCAACGCGACCGAGGTGCCCATGAGGCCGGTGCCGACCACCAGCGCGCTCCGAAGCTCCGCGCTGGGCCGATCCCGGTCCGGCACAGCGTTCACTACTGCGCGATGTCCTTGCGCAGCGCCGTCGCGCCCCGCAGGTACACGTGCTGGATCTCGGCCTTGCTGCGCTCGCTCTCGGCGTGCGCGAGCACCCGGATGACCCGCGGCATCGCGCCGGCGATGTCGAGCTCCTGCGCGCACAGCAGCGGCACGTCGGTGATGCCGAGGTCGCGCGCGCCGACGGCGGGGAACTCCGAGTGCAGGTCCGGCGTCGCGGTGAACACGATGCTGATCAGGTCGTCGACGGCCAGCCCGTTGCGCTCCAGGACCGCGGACACCAGCTCGGAGACGGAGGTCAGCATGTGCTCGCGCTCGTCCGCGTCCAGCTGGACCGCCCCGCGAATTGCCCGTACCGCCACCCCTGCTCCTCCCGTAACGCGTGGTCCCAACCCTATTGCCGAGGCGCTAGGCCGAATCCCACTTCTTCGCGCGCGGCGCACGCTTGGCGGGCGCCTGCTTCTTCGGCTTGCTCGACGCCTCCGAGGCGGTGAACAGCGCGGAGATTTCGACGCTGGTGAGGTGGCGCAGCCGGCCGGGGATCAGGTTGCCCATGGTGACCGGGCCGATGTCGGTGCGGATCAGCCGGGACACCGGGTGTCCGACGGCCTCGAGCAGGCGGCGCACGATGTGCGTGCGGCCCTCGTGCAGCGTCACCTCGACCATCGCGCGGCCGTGCGCGGTGTCGAGCACCCGGAAGTGGTCGACCTTCACCGGGCCGTCTTCGAGGTCGATGCCCTTGCGCAGCGTGCGGTGCAGGTCCTTGGCGATCGGCCCGGGAACCTCCGCGACGTAGACCTTCGGGACGCCGAAGGACGGGTGGGTGATGCGGTGCGCGAGGTCGCCGTCGTTGGTGAGAATCAGCAGACCCTCGGTGTCGGTGTCGAGGCGCCCGACGTGGAACAGGCGCTGCGGGAACTCCTCGATGAAGTCGCCGATGCACGGGCGACCCTCCGGGTCGCTCATTGTGCTGACCACTCCGACCGGCTTGTTGAACAGCAGATACACCGTGTCGGTCTTGGTCGCCACCCGGGCGCCGTCCACGCGGATCTCGGCGCTGTCCGGGTCCACGCGCATGCCCTGCTCGCGGACGCGCTTGCCGTCGACCTCGACCCGGCCCTCTTCGATCAGCTCCTCGCAGGCGCGGCGGGACCCGAGGCCCGCGGCGGCCAGCACCTTCTGCAGGCGTACGAGTTCGCCCGGCTCTCTGGGGGAAGAACCGGTGCTGTCGTCAAAGCTCATCTGGAACCAGGCATCTCTACGTCGTCGAGGGCGTCCATTCCGGGCAGGAACGGCGCGAGCTCCGGCAGTTCGTCGAGCGAATCGATGCCGAGGCGGTCCAAGAAGTATCCGGTGGTTCGGTACAGGGTCGCGCCACTGCCCTCCTCGGTGCCCGCGTCCTCGACGAGGCCCCGGGTCAGCAGGGTGCGCATCACGCCGTCGACGTTGACGCCGCGGACCGCCGCCACCCGCGAGCGGGTAACCGGCTGACGGTAGGCGACGACGGCCAGGGTCTCCAGCGCGGCCTGGGTGAGCTTGGCCTGCTGACCGTCGCGTACGAAGCGTTCGACGACGTCCGCGTAGGCGGCCGAGGTCCAGAACCGCCAGCCTCCCCCGGCCTCGCGCAGCTCGAACCCGCGGCCCTCCCGGCGGTAGGCCTCGGCCAGTTCGTGCAGGACCGCGGAGACCTCCATGGAGGTGCACTGGCAGGCCGTCGCGAGCTCGATCTCGGTGACCGGGGCGTCGACGACCATCAACACCGACTCGATCGCCGCCCGCAGCCACTCGACCGGCACCTTCGGCGCCTCTTCGACGACGGGCGCCTCCTCGGGCTCGGCGGGAGCCCTCTCGACGGGCGCATCGCTGTGGGGGTTGTCATCCCCCACGGCGATGTCTTCGGTTTCTTGGGTCTTCGCGGGCTCCTCGGACTCGACCGGCGCGTCGGGAGCCGCGGCCTCGGCGGGCTCCGGCTCCGGCTCGGTGTCGAGCGAGGTCAGCGCGTCGAAGAACTTGCCGCCGGTGACGCTCACTGGTCCTGCTCCCCTGCTGTGGCTTCTTCGGTGGCGGACCCGTCGTCCTCGTCGAATTCGGCGGAGGCTTCGACCTGGCCCTGCGCCGCGCCCGTCCACCGCACGTGCAGTTCCCCGAACGGGTTCTCCTGCTCGAAGGACACGTCGGTCTGGCGGAACAGCTCCAGCAGGCCGAGGAAGCGGGCGACGACGGTGAGGGTGTCCGGGGCGTCGGCGATCAGCGCGCGGAAGGTCGAGAACCCGGCCAGGCGCAGCCGATCGACCAGCACGGCGACCTGTTCGCGGACGCTGACCGTCGAGGTGTGCAGGTGCGTGATGGACACGACGGGTTCGGGCCTGGGCGTCATCGCCTTCACCGCGAGCGCAGCGAACTGCTCCGGGCCGAGCCCGATGAGCACCTCCGGCAGCAACTGCGCGAAGGGCTCCTCCATCTCGACCGAGCGCGGGTAGCGGCGGCCGGCGTTGGCCATGCGGTCGGCGAAGACGATGGTCACCTGCTTGTACGCGCGGTACTGCAGCAGCCGGGCGAAGAGCAGGTCGCGCGCCTCGAGCAGCGCGAGGTCCTCTTCGTCGTCGACCTCGCCGGAGGGCAGCAGCCGCGCGGCCTTCAGGTCCAGCAGCGTCGCGGCGACGACGAGGAACTCGCTGGCGACGTCGAGGTCCCAGTCGTCGCCGTAGTTGCGGATGTAGGCGATGAAGTCGTCGGTGACCGTGGCCAGCGCGATCTCGGTGATGTCGAGCTTGTGCTTGGCGATCAGCCCGAGCAGCAGGTCGAACGGGCCCTCGAACACCGGAAGGTTCACCCGGAACGCGCCGCGGGGGTCGTGCACCGGCGAGGCGTCCGTCGAGGAGGCGTCCGTCGAGCAGGTGTCCGTCGAGGCGACCGACGTCTCCTCCGGGAGCGCGTCGGCCGGTTCGACCGTCTGCGTCAGCCCCACGTCCACCCTCGAACCGTATCCGAGTTCTGCGGGGTCCCCCGACGGTGCGGGATCAGTGCTCCATGCGCTGAAGGACCTCGCGGGCGAGCTGGCGGTAGGCCGTCGCGCCCGGGGAGTTCGTGGCGTAGGAGGTGATGGGTTCGCCGGCGACGGTGGTCTCCGGGAAGCGGACGGTGCGGCCGATGACCGTGTGGAAGACCGCGTCGCCGAAGGCCTCGACCACGCGGGACATGACCTCGCGGCCGTGCACCGTACGGGCGTCGTACATGGTCGCGAGGATGCCCTCGAGGCGCAGTTGCGGGTTGAGCCGCTCCTGCACCTTGGCGATGGTGTCGGCGAGCAGGGCGACGCCGCGCAGCGCGAAGTACTCGCACTCCAACGGCACGACGACGGCGTGCGCGGCGGTCAGGGCGTTGACGGTCAGCAGGCCGAGGGAGGGCTGGCAGTCGACGATGATCACGTCGTACTCGTGGTAGACCGGCAGCAGCGCACGCTGCAGGCACTGCTCGCGGCCGACCTCGGTGACCAGTTGGACCTCGGCCGCCGACAGGTCGATGTTGCAGGGCAGCAGGTCGAGGCCGTCGACGTTGGTCTTGAGCCGGACCTCGTCGATGCCGACCGTGCGGTCGAGCAGCAGGTTGTAGAGCGTCAGGTCGAGTTCGTGCGGGTTCACCCCGAGACCGACGGACAGCGCTCCCTGGGGGTCGAAGTCGACGAGTAGGACCCGTCGGCCGAGTTCGGCGATCGCGGCTCCCAGGTTGATGGTCGAGGTGGTCTTGCCGACCCCGCCCTTCTGGTTGCACATCGCGATGATCTTGGCCGGCCCGTGGCGGTCGAGCGGCGGCGGCACGGGGAAGGTCGGCAGCGGGCGGCCGGTCGGGCCGATCACGACCTCCTCCGGCTCGGAGGCCGGCTGCTCGAGCACCTGCTGCGGAGCGAACTGCTCCTCAGGCGTCACCGCGCGGGCAGTCGGCGTCCAGCGCTCGCGCGGCACGGAGACGTTCACCTGCGGCAACGGCGCCAGATTCGGGGGATACAGCTGCTCGTCGCTGCGGGCGGTGGCGCCCTCGGTCGAACCGAGCGGGCGATAGCCGTAGGTCGACTCGTTCATCCCGAGCCTTCCTCCCTGTGTGCGCGTCCCGGCGGAGACCCGTCGGCACGGTCAGATTCGCGCACCCGGGCGCCCCCGCCCGGCATCGGATGCGGCGTGTCGGCGCCTGTTCCCGCACATCGCGGGAGGCGCTGTTTCCCCTGTGAAATAAGGGAATTACTGGGACTCGAGTGACCTACGCTGCCTCGGCGTCCGAGCGGCCCGAGCCCGCGGGTGCGTGCTCGCGTAGACCTCTTGCAGGTGCTCGACGGTCACCAGCGTGTAGACCTGGGTGGTCGCCACCGAGGCGTGCCCGAGCAGTTCCTGGACCACGCGGACGTCCGCGCCGCCTTCGAGCAGGTGGGTCGCGAACGAGTGGCGCAGGGTGTGCGGGGAGACCTCGACGTTCAGTCCGGCACCGGTCCCGGCGCCCCGCAGAACGGTCCAGGCGCTCTGCCGCGACAGTCGTCCGCCCCGAGCGTTGAGGAACAGCGCCGGCGTGCCGACGCCGCCCTCGGCCAGCGTCGCCCGGGCGGTGCTCAGGTAGGCGGTGATCGCGGTGTGGGCGCAGCCGCCGATCGGCACCATGCGCTGCTTGTCGCCCTTGCCGGTGAGCAGCACCGAGCGGCCGTCGAGGTCGACGTCGTCGACGTCGAGGCCCACCGCCTCGGAGATGCGCGCGCCTGTGCCGTAGAGCAATTCGAGCAGGGCCACGTCGCGGGCGGCGAGTTCGCGCCGCTCGGCACGGTCCGCGGCGGCGATCATCGCTGCGACGTCGGCCACCGGAATCGCCTTCGGCAGGACCTTCGGAGCACGCGGCGGGCGGATCGGGCGCGCCGGGTCCTCCGGCGTCAACCCCTCGCGCAGCGCGAAGCGGTGGAACCCGCGCACCGCGATCACCGCACGGGCGGCGGAGGACGCCGCCAACGGCGCGTGGGCCTCGTCGCCCGTGCGCAGGCGCACGAGGAAGTCCGCGACGTCGTGCTGAGAGATGGCCGCGACGTCCTCCACCCCGCGGGCGGTGAGGATGTCGAGGTAGCGGGACAGGTCCCGGCGGTAGGACAGCAGCGTGTTGGCGGCGAGGCCCCGCTCCACCGCCAGGTGGTCGAGATACCCACGCAGCGCACCGGCCAGTTCGGCCACGGCCACCCGTCCTCCCCATCGCGACGACCTTCGCAACCTAAGGCCGCAACCCCGCCGACCTCGGAAGCCACGCCGGCCCAGCCAACGCCGGCCCAGCCAACGCCGGCCAGCCGTCGCCGCCGCTCGGTACCGACCGGGCCGGCGACACAACGGGGCGAACCGGACTCGAATCCTCCGCTGCGGTCGGTACCGAGGAGGGCAACTCAGACGAGGAGGGCGGCCAGGTCTGCGTGCGGGAGCCCGTGCGCCTGCGCGACGGGGGCGCACACGATGTGACCCGCGTGGGTGTTGAGGCCCAGTGCGAGCGCTCGGTCGGCGCGCAGCGCGTCCCGCCAGCCGCGGTCGGCGATGGCCAGCGCGTACGGGATGGTCACGTTCGTCAACGCGAAGGTGGAGGTGTGCGGGACCGCGCCCGGCATGTTGGTCACGCAGTAGAACAGCGAGCCGTGCGCGGCGAAGGTCGGTTCCGCATGGGTGGTCGGTCGGGAGTCCTCGAAGCACCCGCCCTGGTCGATGGCGATGTCGACGAGGACGGTGCCGGGCTTCATCCGCGAGACCAGGTCGCTCGAGACGAGCTTGGGCGCCACCGCCCCGGGCACCAGTACGGCCCCGACGACGAGGTCGGCGTCGAGCACCGCGTTCTCGATCTCGTAGGCGTTGGAGGCGACCGTCTGGACGTGGCCCTGGTAGATCCGGTCGGCCTCGCGCAGCTTGGCGATGTTGCGGTCCAGGAGCAGGACCTCGGAGTGCATGCCGACGGCGATCGCCGCGGCGTTCATCCCGGAGACCCCGGCGCCGATGACGACGACCTTCGCCGCGTAGACCCCGGAGACCCCGCCCATGAGCACGCCGCGGCCGCCGCCCGCGCGCATGAGGTGGTAGGCCCCGGCCAGGGGCGCGAGCCGCCCCGCCACCTCGCTCATCGGATAGAGCAGCGGCAGCGACCCGTCGGCCAACTGCACCGTCTCGTAGGCGATCGCCGTCGTTCCGGCCTCGAGCAGCGCCTCGGTGCACTCGCGCGAGGCGGCGAGGTGCAGGTAGGTGAAGAGCACCTGATCGGCCCGCAGCAGGCCGTACTCCTGCGCGACGGGTTCCTTGACCTTCAAGATCAGCTCGCCCGTGCCCCAGACGTCCGCCGCGGTGGGCAGGATCCGTGCTCCGGCGGCGAGGTAGTCCGCGTCGGAGATCGAGGAGCCGGCACCGGCCTCGCGCTCCACGAAGACCTCGTGGCCGTGGCGCACGAGTTCGTTCGCGCCCGAGGGCGTGATGGCCACCCGGTACTCGTGGTTCTTCAACTCGCGCGGGACGCCGATCTTCATGGCGCGATGCTACGAGCGTCGCCCCACGACGAAGCCCGCGGGCGCCGCGCCTGAAGCGGTCCCACGGGCTCGTCGAGGACTAGGAACTCAGCACTCGCTGCTGCTCGAGGTCGTGCAGTACGAGGCGTAGCGGTAGCGACGGCTCCACCGACGCCGCCGACCCCAGCGCCGACGGCGGCCGTGGCGCACGTGCGAGTTCAGGTAGCTGTTCAGACCCGGCGAGAAGACTTCGTTCGATCCAAAGATGCGATTCCGACGCGACATAACGGGTGTCCTTCACCGCTCGTTCTCCGGGCGGGCACCCGGAGGTTCTCCAAAGGACTGACCCGTCAAGATCAACCCAAACCCCAAGGAAATGCAAGACCCCCAGGTCAGGGGGCGGGCTCGGGCGGCACGTGCCGGTCGAGGACCTCGATCACCTGGGCGAGGGTGGGACGCGCCGCCGGGTCGAACGCGCAGCAGGCGTCCACGATGTCGCCGAGGTCCTCGGGCAGTTTGCGCGGCCGCCACTTGCCGGGCGGAGAGGCCAGCGGACCGTGGTCCTCCTTGTACTCCGGACACTTCGGCGGGAACGGGTCCCGATCCGCGAGCGCCTCGAGCAGCACGACGCCGAGTCCCCACACGTCGGTCTTGTCCGAGACGTACTCCCTGTTCGCCTGCTCCGGCGAGAGGTACCCCTGGGTGCCGTGCCGTTTCGCCCCGACGCCGGCGCCGCGGGCGCCGGACAGGTCGATGACCTTCACGATCGAGCGTTCGGCGATCAGGTTCGCGGGCTTCAGATCGCAGTGCAGGATGCCGCGGCCGTGCAGATACCACAGCGCAGCGGCGATCTGACGGCCCATCACGGCGACTTCGTGCGCCGGGAGGCGGCCCTCCTCGCGGAAGAGTTCGCGCAGGGTCGGGCCGGTGAGCACCTCGAGGACGATGGCGGGCTGCGGAAGCTCGCACACCTCGTAGAGCTTGATGAGATGGGGGTGGTTCAACCCGGTGAGGTAGTTGCCCTCGCGGAGGATCTTCTCCCCGCCCTCGGCGCCCATGCTGGCCTTGTACGTCTTGACGACGACGAAGCAGCTGCGCTCCTCGCTCCAGGCCTGGTAGACCTCGAAGCGGTTGCTGGCGGCCACCAGGCGCTGCATCCGGTACCCGGGCAGCGCGAGGTCCATGTTTTCGGCCGACTTCGGATCCGGCGCGCGGTCGATGTCGTCCCCAGACGCGGACGCGCGCCCCGGGGTCCCGGGGCGCGCGCCATGGTGCCAACGCTTCAACGTCAGCAGTCGCTCCACGAGCGGGACGTGTCGCGGCGGCCGCTGTAGCAGCCACCGCGGCGGAAGCGGCGGTAGTAGCGCCGACGACGACGGCCGTACCAGCCGCGACGACGGTTGTTGCGACGACGATTGCCGACAGTGGCGATCGAGAAGAGACTGCTCCGTGCCATAGCGTCTGCCCCTTCGGGTAAGTGTCGGACCCGGCAGGTCCGAACCATGTCGGACCCGGCAGGTCCGAACAATTGGGACAGTAGGCGCCGTTCCTGGGAACCACCCCGGAGTATGCGAAAGTTTTGAAGCTTTTTGCGAGCTTGGTCCGGATTTCACCTTCGGGCTAACGAGAGCGCGTATCGGAGGTCCGGTCCCGGTGGTCGACCCCAAACGGGGTGGCCCGCCGTTTCGCGGGCACGGCGGCGGCGAGGCCACCCCGAGGAAACTGGGTCAGTCGGTGGTCCAGGTGCGGGTCCACGTCATGCGGCTGCGACGACGGCCGCGGTACCAGTAGTAGCGACGCATACGACGCCGAACCTGCCGACGACGACCGCGCCGACGCCGAGCACCGACGGTGGGAATCGAGAACATGCTGCGGGCCATGTGCCCCTCCATTTCCAATTGGCCGGGAACAACCCGGCACCTGGACGTTAGGGACGATTTCTTCGGTTCCGCTGGGCGCGCGCTGCAAGTTCTCCCAGTACCGACCCCACATCGCTGGGAAAGTTCCCAGCGGCGGTGGTGCTACATCCGGAACGCGACTGGTTCCGGGCCGACGTCCTCGCCACCTGCGGGAACGTCGTACTCGCCCCCGTAGGCGTCCGCGTCGCGCTTGAACAGCGAGACCGGAGGCGCCTCCGGCGCGACCAGGTGCAGGACCTCGTCGGCCTCCGCCAGCACGACCGCATCGTGGCTGGACACGATGATCGTGCGTTCGGTCGACAGCTCCCGCAGCGTGGAAAGGAAGCGTTGGGCGGTGACGTCGTCCAGGCCCGTGGTCGGCTCGTCGAGGATGAGCACCTTCGCGCCGGTCATCAGCGCCCGGGCCAGCGCGATGCGCTGCCGTTGACCGCCGGACAGGCTCCGGCCGCGCTGCCCGAGCCGCGAGTTCAGGCCCTTGGGCAGCGCCGCGATGACGTCGTCCACGCCGGCCAGACGCAGCGCCGCCCAGACTTCGGAGTCCTCGGCGCCGGGTTTGGCGAAGGTCAGGTTGTCGCGGACCGTGGAGTCCAGCACGGGCGCCTCCTGCAGGAGCACCGTGACGGTGTCCCGCAGGCCGCGGGCGGCCAGGATTCGCAGGTCGTAGCCGTCGAGCAGAACCACGCCGTCGTCCGGGTCGTCGAGCCGCGCGAGCAGGCGCACGAGGGTGGACTTGCCGGACCCGCTCGGCCCGGACAGCGCCGTCATTCGGCCCGGTTCGAAGGTGTAGGAGAGCTTGGACACCGCGGGCCGATGCGCACCGGGGTACCAGAAGGTGACCTCGCGCAGTTCCATCCGCCCGACGGTCGCCGCCGTGTTCAGCGCGACCGGGTCCGGGCATTCCACGACGCCGTCTTCGATCTTGAGGACTTCTTCGATGCGGTCGACGTCGGCCATCGCCGAGACGATCGTGTTGCCGAGATCGCCGAGGGAGCGGACGGGGCCGTACATCTTGGTGAGGTAGGTCAGGAAGACCAGCAGCCCGCCGAGGGTGAGGTTGCCCTGGTCCAGCGCCCAGGCGCCCGCGGCGATGACCGCGAGCATGCCGAGCAGTTCGACGAAGTCCACGACCAGGGGGAAGGTCGCGGTCAGGCGGGAGGCGCTCAGCTCGGTGGCGAGCACGGCGTTGGCCTCGCGGTCGAAGCGGGCGGCCTCCTCCTTCTCGCGGCCGTGGACCTGCACGAGGGCCAGCACCGCCAAGCTCTCCTCGGCCACCGCGGTGAGCGAGCCGGCGCGGCGGGCCCGTTGGCGGGCGATTCGCTTCAGCTTGCGCGCGAAGGTCGCCGCGATCAGCCAGAAGAACGGCACGACGGTCAGCGAGAGCAGCGCGAGGCGCCAGTCGAGCAGGAACAGCGCGGTGCCGAAGAACAGCAGCTGCGCGATCGACCCGGTCGCCGAGACCACGATGCCGACCATGAGGCTCTCGACGGCGCCCACGTCGTCGGTCAGGCGGGTGAGCAGGTCGCCGGCGCGCATCTTGTCCAGCGTGGTCGTGTTGGCGCGCTGGAGGCGGCGCAGCATCTTGCTGCGGATGCGCAGGAGCAGATGCTCGCCCACCCACGCACCGAGGTAGGAGTCGACCCAGCCGACGATGCCGCCGCCGATGGACAGCAGCAGGTAGAGCAGCGCGATGTCGTACATCGCGCCGAGGTCGGTCGGCACGAGGACGTCGTCGATGATGCGTTGGAACAGCCAGATCTGCGCGGTCTGGATCAGCGGCGCGAGCACCGCGAGCAGCAGCATCCCGACGATGCCCCAACGGAACGGGCGAACGTCGGGCCAGAAGCGCTTGATCATCGAGCGGAGCGTGGAGGACTGGGCCTCCGCCACCAGGCCATCGCCCTCGGCCTCGGGGGCGAACCCGTCGAGGAAGCGGCCGATGCGGCCGACGCGCTCTTCGCCCGCCTCGCGCACCTCGCCGTTGGACTTGTAGCGATCGGCCGCCTTGGCGGCGGCCCGCGGACTCGTGTTGGTCAGTTCGGGCCGCTCGGGAGCGTGCCCGTGGTCGGGGGCGAGCGGAATCTCCGGCGCGAGCGGCGCCCGCTCGTCGGCCGAGTCCGGCCAGCGCACCGATTCCGACAGCTCGATCGGGGTTGGTGCCTGCTTCTGCCCCGACTTCTTGGACCTGCGCTTCACGCGGCGCCGCGAGGACGGGAGCGCGCGACGGCGGCACTGCTGCGAATCGACATCGTGAACACGATCGCCATTGTGCCTCTCGCAGCGGGAACGGGTGTGGAGGTTGCGGCCAGTGGTGCCCGACGTGAGTGCGCCCCGACCGATGGGGGCGGACGGGGCGCACTCGGGGTCGTACTTCACCCGGCAGCGTGCTGAACTGCCGGCTGACTACCAGGTGCTGTCGGAAGTCCAGCTGTGGCTGTGACTCCACCCGCCGCCGCCATGCCAGCGCCGACGGCCGCCGTACCAACGCCGGCGGTACCGGCGGTGACGGCGGTGGTACCAGTAGTCCCCACCCACGGTGGGAATCGAGAATCTCGACATCGCGATTGCCCTTCTCTCCCCGTACAGGCACCCGCCTGCACGGATTCCCGAAGATAGGACGGCGCCTCGGCTTTGTGATCATGCTCGAGACGCGCTTTCGCCCGATTTGGTCGGCTATGACCCGCTTTGTGCCCTTTCGGGGTGAATCGCTGACCAAGATCGTTTCGACGGGCGTCCGGCCACGGAGGCAGGACATGCGAGCGCCTCGACCGCAGGACTCACGGCCGAGGCGCTGCCTACGTTGTCTCCGGCGAGATCAGTCGTCCGAGCTGTAGCTGTTCCACCCGCCGCGACGACCGCCGCGGTGGCACCAACGCGGCCGACGCCAGCGCGGACGGCGCCGGCACGGGTGCACTCGCCGACGGCTGCGGAAGTGGTCCGAACCCGCGACCGGAATCTCGAAAAGCTTCATGTCCGTGCCCCTCTTTCGTTTCTCCAGGCCCCTCCTGGCGTGAGCACGACGATTCCCTAGATCCACGCGGGAAGCTGTCAGCGGGCTGACAGCCTCGGCGTCCGGATCCGTACGGATCAAGCGGGCCGCAGCGAGTCCACTCCGCGACCGGAAAGCACCGCGGTCAGGGTCGGGACGCCCATCACCATCAGCGGATTGCGCAGCGTTCCGGCAAGCACGCCGTCGAGCAGTTCGCCCAGCGGCACCCACCGTACGAGCAGGTCGGCCTCCTCGTGCCGTCCCGCGGCCCGCTCGCCCGGGAGCTCGGAAACGCCCTGGGCGAGGTAGACGCGCACGGCCTCGTCGCTGATGCCCGGAGAGGTGAACGCGTCGAGGAGCACCCGCCAGTCCTTCGCCTCCAGGTGCGCCTCCTCCGCCAGTTCCCGTTGCGCGGCGGCGAGCGGCTCCTCGCCCGGGAAGTCGAGCAGGCCCGCCGGCAGTTCCCACAGGCGCTGTCGGATCGGGTGCCGATACTGGCGCAGCACGAGGATCCGTCCGTCCTCGTCCATCGCCAGCACGCCGACCGAACCGGGGTGGACCAGCACGTCGCGAACCGCGAGGTCCCCGTCGGGCATCAGGACGTGGTCGACGCGCATCCGCACGACGCCGCCCTTGAACGCCTCGACCGAGCGGCGCACCGGCAGGGAAGCGGGCGCGTCGGCGACGGGCTCGGTATTGGTCTCGCTCGGGCTCCTCACTCGGTCATCGACCGGCCGTGGCGGGCTCGTTGGACTCCGCGGGCGCGGGCACCGCCGCCCCGGCCCGCTTGGCCTGCCGTTCCAGGCCCGCGGCGACGAGCCCGGCGAAGAGCGGGTGCGCACGGGTCGGGCGCGAGCGGAACTCCGGGTGCGCCTGGGTGGCGACCAGGAACGGGTGCTCGGCGCGATCGAGTTCGACGAACTCCACCAGGCGCCCGTCCGGGGAGGTGCCGGAGAAGATCAGCCCGGCCTTCTCGAGTTCGGCGCGGTAGGAGTTGTTGACCTCGTACCGGTGACGGTGCCGCTCGTCCACGTACGGCTCGCCGTAGAGCTCGCGGACGATCGACCCCTCGGCGAGCTTGGCCGGGTAGAGCCCGAGGCGCATGGTGCCGCCGAGGTCGCGTTCGCCCGCGACGACGTCGCGCTGGTCGTCCATGGTCGCCACGACGGGGTGCGGGGAGGACGGGTCGAACTCCGCGGAGTTCGCGCCCTCGAGACCGGCGATGTGGCGGGCGTACTCGACGACGACGCACTGCAGCCCGAGGCACAGGCCGAGCAGCGGAATGCCCTGCTCGCGGGCGAAGCGAATCGCGCCGAGCTTGCCCTCGATGCCGCGCACGCCGAAACCGCCGGGGATGCAGACGGCGTCGACGTCGCCGAGCTGTTCCAGCGCACCCTCGTAGGTCGAGCAGTCGTTGGAGGTGACCCAGCGGATCTCGACCTTCGCGTCGTTGGCGAACCCGCCGTGGCGCAGCGCCTCGGTCACCGACAGGTAGGCGTCGGGCAGGTCGACGTACTTGCCGACGAGGCCGACGGTCACGTGGTGTGCGGGCGCGTGCACGCGGCGCAGCAGCAGGTCCCAGGCGGTCCAGTTCACGTCCCGGAAGGGCAGGCCGAGGCGGCGCACGACGTAGGCGTCGAGGCCCTCCGCGTGCAGCACCTTGGGGATGTCGTAGATGGACGGGGCGTCGACGGCGGCCGCGACCGCGTCGAGGTCCACGTCGCACATCAGGGAGATCTTGCGCTTGACCCCGGCCGGAATCGGGCGGTCCGAGCGACAGACGATGGCGTCGGGCTGGATGCCGATGGAGCGCAGCGCCGCCACGGAGTGCTGGGTGGGCTTGGTCTTCAGCTCGCCCGAGGGCCCGATCCACGGGACCAGCGAGACGTGCAGGAAGAAGACGTTGTCCCGGCCGACCTCGTGGCGCACCTGGCGGGCGGCCTCGAGAAAGGGCAGCGATTCGATGTCGCCGACGGTGCCGCCGATCTCGGTGATGACCAGGTCGACCGGCTCCTGCCCGCTGGTGGGCGTGGCCATCCGGCGGATCCGGGCCTTGATCTCGTTGGTGATGTGCGGAATGACCTGGACGGTGTCCCCGAGGTACTCCCCGCGCCGCTCCTTGGCGATGACGGTCGAGTACACCTGACCCGTCGTCACATTCGCGGAGCCGTGCAGCACGGTGTCGAGGAAGCGCTCGTAGTGGCCGACGTCGAGGTCGGTCTCGGCGCCGTCGTCGGTGACGAAGACCTCGCCGTGCTGAAACGGGTTCATCGTTCCGGGGTCGACGTTCAGGTACGGGTCGAGTTTCTGCATCGTGACGCGAAGACCACGCGCTGTCAGCAGGTTGCCGAGGCTGGAAGCCGTCAGGCCCTTGCCGAGAGAGGAGGCGACGCCGCCGGTGACGAACAGGTGCTTGGTGACGTGCGGCGTGACCAAGATGCGCTCCGCGGGCAGTGAGGCCGACAGGAAACTGTCGGGAGGTCCACGGGATTCCAACCTACCTTGTGCTCGGCGGTTATCCACCACGCCCCACGGCAATTCGAACCAGGCCGCGATAGAGGTCCAGGAGTTGGGCCTGGACCGCGGCCTCGTCGGGCCAGGTGGCGGCCCGTCGCCGGCCGGCGACGGACAGCAGCGCGGCGAGTTCGGGTCGGGCCAGGACGCCGGCGACGGCGTCGGCGACCGCGGCGGCGTCCCCGCGCGGCACGAGGATCGCGGCCTCGCCGACGAGGTCCGGGATGCCGCCGACTGCGGTGGAGACCAGCGGGACTCCGGCCCGCAGGGCCTCCTGCGCGAACAGCGACCGGGCCTCCCAGTGGCTGGCGATGACCGCGACGTCGGCTGCGGCGAGGACCGCGGAGACTTCGACGTCGGACCCGAACAGGTGCACGGGCAGGTTCTCGGCGGCGATCCGCTCGCGAATCTCGCCTTCCAGCGGGCCGGATCCGACGATTCCGAGCAGCGGTTGCGGGACGAGGTCGAGCCACCGGCGGGCGGCGGCGAGCAGGGTCGGGTAGTCCTTCTGCGGCGCCATGCGCCCGACGGTCACCACGAGCGGCGCGGCGCCGAGCCCCAGGCCGGCGCGGGCGTCCTCGCGTTCTGGAACGAAGGCGGCCGGCGGCGGCGCGGCGACCGGGCCGAGCATGGCTCGGCGCGCGCCGAGCCGCTCGGCGCGGGCCACCAGGTCGCCGGAGGCGCCGAGCACGAGGTCCGCGCCGCGGGCGACGAGTGCCTCGAGCGCGATCGCCGGCGCGCGACGGGGACCGGTGGTCAGGATCGCGTTGTGCAGCGTGACCACCAACGGCGGGCGACGGCGCCGCGAACCGAGCGCGAGCACGCCGATTCCGCCGGCGCGCAGGCCGTGGGCGTGGACGACGGTCGGGGCGAAGTCGGCGGAGATCGCGCGCACCGCCCGGAAGGCCGCCCGATCCTGCACGGGCCGGGGCGCGTCCGCGATCTCCACCGCGGCGAACTGCGCACCCGCCTTCGAAAAGCCGAAGTGCTCGTCGGTGGCCGCGGGGCCGACCACCAGGACGGCGACGCCGTGCCCGGCGAGCGAGGCTGCGACGGAGGCGACGTGCCGGCCCACGCCGCCGGTACTGCTGGCCAGCAGCAGAAGCACGCGCGGCTCAGGCATCGACCCTCCCCCGGCGCAGCGCGAGAACGGTGCCGCGGTCCCCGCCCAGGACCGCCGCGGCGAAGAGTCCGAGGATCAGCAGACCGACTCCGGCGGAGCCCGCGGCCGCCGTGGCGAAGCCGGCGTCGTCGAAGGTGCGCCCGAGCAGCGCCCCGAGTGCCGCGGCCACGGCGCCTCCCCCGATTCCGACTGCGGCCGTGCGGCCGAGTCCGTGCAGAACGGCGCCACCGTAGAGGCGGACGACGGCGGCGAGCAGCAGCAGGCCGCCGACGGTGAGCCCGACGGAGTATGCGACGGCCAACGCCGCGACGGCGTCCCGGCCGGGGGCGATCGCCACGGCCACCGCGCCGCCCGCGCCGACGGCCACCCACCCGGCCGCGGCGGCGAGTGCGGCGTCGCGGCCGCGGTGCGCGGCGTAGAGGACGCGGGACAGGTGCGAGATCAGCGCAAAGCCGAGCAGGGCCGGAGCGAGGGCGACGATGCCGGCTCGGAGTGCCGTTTCGTCGTTCGCCGCGGTGCCGGCGACGAAGACCCGACCGATCGGCACGGCGGCGCCCGCGGTCAGCGCGGCGCCGGCGCATCCGGCGAGCAGCACCAGGCGCGTGACGACCGCGGTGAGTGCCGCCGGATCGGCGGCGGCGGCGATGCGCGGGAAGGCGCTGGTCACGATCGGCAGCGCGAAAACCGCGTGCGCGGACAGGAACACCGCCAGCGCCCAGGTCCAGGCGGTGACCGAGCCCGCGGGGCCGTGGTGGTTGGCCAGCCAGTTCACCACGAGCAGCGCGGAGTGCTGGGCGATCAGCACCGCGGCTCCGGCCACGGCCAGCCGCCGCGCCTGGAGCGCCACCCCCGCCGGGAAGGTCAGCGTCGGACGCAGGCGGATCTTCGCCGCGCGCAGCGGTATCGCGACGGTCAGGGCGAGGGCGAGCACGCCCATCGTCGTGCCCACGCCCAGGACGTCGCGCGCGCCGAGGGAGACCTCGCCGGTGCCGATCTCCCCCTCGGCGACCCGGGCGAAGAGCACGTAGGTGCCGATCAGCACGGCGCTGGACATCAGCGGCGCGAGCGCCGCGGCGACGAAGCGGCGGTGGGCCGCGAGCGCACCGGAGAGCACGACCGCGACGCCGTAGCAGAACAGCTGCGGCAGGAAGGTCAGCAGCATGCGGTGTCCGACGTCGACGGCCTGCGGGCAGTCCCCGACCGGGCCGAGGAAGAACCGGACCATCGGGCGTGCGGTCAGCGCCGCGACCACGGCGACGGGCAGGAGCAGCAGCGTCGTCCACGTCACCAGGGCGGAGACGGTGCGGTCGACGTGTGCGCGGTCCGAGCGGGCGACGGCGGCGGCGAGAACGGGTACGACGACGCCTGCCAAGGCCCCGCCGACGACCACTTCGAACATGACGTTCGGCAGCAGGTTCGCGGTGTTGTAGACGTCGCCGAGGCAGCCGCCCTCGACGGTTTGGGCGAACACGATCCACCGGCCGAAGCCGACGACCCGGGCGAGGACGGTGATCGCCGCGACGATCGCGGCGGCGCCGGCGAGGGTCCCGACGCCGGGCCGGGCGAGGAGCCCCTTCATCAGGCCGGGCTCGGCAGGCGCCCGAGTTCGTCGAGACGCCGCAGCGGTTCGTGCGCGGCGATGTACTCGGTGAAGCTGATCCGTTCGCTGGCCAGCGTCAGGGCGCAGAGCGCTCCGAGGTGCGCGAGGCGCCCGATGCGGCCGTAACGGGACAGGACCGCGACGCCGAGCGCGGCGCCGACCGCGTTGGACCCGGTGTCGCCGAGCATCGTCCGCTCCCGCAGATCGGTGTCGAGCAGGCCGACGGCCGCCCCGAGCGGGCCGGCGAGCGCGGCCCCGCCCGGGTGCAGAAGCACGGGCGCGTGGAGCAGGCCGAACTTCAGGCACCGTCCCGGCCGCAGGTCCAGGAGGTTGGCGAGGTTCGCGAACCCGGCCACGACCCCCGTCGCGACCGCGAGGTCCCCGCGACGGGCCGCGCCCGGGGGCGGCAGGAGTGCGCCGGCGACGGCGCCGACGGCGCCGAGGCCCACGACCTTCGCGGCGCCGGTGGTGAATCGGCCGTGCGCGAGCGCCCTGAAGTGGCCCGCGAGCCCCTTGGCCTGGCCGCCGGTTCCGGCGCGGTGGTCGTCGTAGTGGCCGATCGCCCCGGCGCCGAGCACTGCGACGGCCGTAGCCGCCCGGGCCCGCGCGCAGGCCCCGGGTGCAACGACTGCGCCGGCCGCGGCGCCGAGGACGAACGCCGGCCCGGCGAGCAGGCTCACGGTGTCGCCGCGGTGGTTGGTCCGATCCCACTCGAGGTCCCCCGGCGGCACCCCGCGCCACCGGGTCAGCGCGACGCGAGCCGCCACGGCTCCGAGCAGCGCCCCGCCGAGGCCCCTCATCGCCTGGTGGTCGAGGCTCGGAAGCGCGGCAGCGGGGCGTCGCCGGCGTCGGCGGAGCCGTACTGCCCGGCACCGCCCGCGATCTGCTCGACGAGGGCGTAGACGGTCGCGATCTGGCCGAACGGCGTGTCGACGCTGTCCACGGTGGACACGACGGAGGCGACGGAGGCCTCCTTGCGCACCGACTGCACGGAGCCGTTGGTGTCCTGCGTCGGCCCGACGACGACGGCGCCGTTGCTCGCCGCGTCCATGGCGGCGGCCAGGTCGACCGATCCGCTGCGGCGCCGATCGGTCTGCGGGGTCGCCTTGGGCGGGGTGGCGCCGGTGATCAGGATCGCGAGGTCGCCGGGCGCGGCGACCGCGGCGCGGCTCAGGAAGCCGGCCCGGTCGAGCTCGGTGAGCAGCCCCTCCGCGTCCGCGTCGAGCGTTCGGCCGGCGTCCTTGGTCAACAGCGCCGCCGCGAGTTGGGCGGCAGGTGCCTTGCTGCGCACGGAGGGCAGCGCGTGGCGGCGGACGGTCTCGTCGCGGAGCTTGGCCTTGGCGGCGAGGTCGGCGTCTCCGGACTCGGCGAAGAAGTCGTCGCTGAGCGCGATTCGCCCGGAGATCTGCGCGCCGGATTCGGTCAGCGTCCGGGCGAGGGCGTCGACGTCCTTGCCGTTGGCACCGGGCATGACCACCAGCGACACCCGGTGCCCGAGCAGCCGCCCGGGCAGCAGGGTCTCGCGCAGTTCGGTGAGGTAGCTGTCGCGGTAGGCGACTTCGCCCTGGGCGGCGTCCAGGCTCTGCCGCAGCGAATCCTTCTCCCCGCGCAGTGCGGAGATGTCCGAACGCTGGGAGTCGATCAGCGACTGGTTGATCAGCGACGAGCCCACCAGGATGCCCGTCGCCAACGCCATGAACACGGCGACGAGGGACACCAGGTGGTACCGAAAGTCGATCAGGGCGATCTCCAGCGACGGAGGGTCAGATCAGACCCTGGAACCAGTACAGGAGATCGTCCCAGCGAGCCCCGAGCGAGGTCATGATGGCACGTCCGGACGGCGAGGCGGCCACCACGACGGCCATCGTGATCAACGCCGCCGCGAAGAGGAACAGCAGCTGCAGATTGCTGATGCGGCTGCGGTAGAGCCGGGACACGCCCTTGGCGTCGACGAGTTTGCTGCCGACGCGAAGACGCGTCAGAAACGTACTGGACATGCCTTCCCGGCCCTTGTCCAGAAACTCCTCGAGGTTCGCGTGGGTACCCACGGCGACGATGAGGTCGGCTCCGAGGTCGTCGACGAGGAGCATCGCGACGTCCTCGCTCGTGCCGAGGGCGGGCAGCACGACGGCGGCGCAGCCGAGGTGCGCGAGCCGTTCCAGGCCCGGCGCTCGGCCGTCGGCGTAGGCGTGCACGACGAGCTCCGCACCGCACCGCAGCGCCTTGTCCGAGACCGAGTCCATGTCGCCGACGATCAGGTCCGGGCTGTACCCGCCCTCGAGGAGTGCATCGGCTCCGCCGTCCACCCCGACCAGGACCGGCCGGTACTCGCGGATGTACGGACGCAGCGCGGCGAGGTCCTCCCGATAGTGCGGGCCGCGGACGACGATCAGCGCGTGGCGGCCCTCCACGCGAACCTTCAGCGGCGGGGAGGTGATCGGGTCGAGCAGGACCGTGTGCTCGCGCTCGAGGTGTTCCATGGTGTTGGCGACGAACTTCTTCAACTGCAGCGAGAGACCCTCGCGGGCCGCGTTGAGCTGGGCCTCGACGGAGTCGGCGTTGGCGAGTTTGCCCTCGGCGAGCGCCGCATCCCCGCGCAGGACCGTGCCGTCCTCGACGCGCAGGACCTCTCCCTCGGCGACGAGGTCGAACAGGTCCCCGCCGAGGTCCTCGATCAGGGGGATGCCGGCGGCGAGGAGGATCTCCGGTCCGCGGTTGGGGTACTTCCCGCTGATGCTCGCGCGCACGTTGAGCACCGCCGCGGGACGGCAGGCGACGAGGGCCTCGGCACTGACCCGATCGAGATCGCCGTGGTCGATGAGCGCGATTTCGCCGGGCTGCAGGCGCTTGGTGAGATTCTTCGTACGCCGGTCGGCGCGCAGGGTACCGACGCACCCGCGCGCAGCGCTGGGGTCGCTCCGACCGGCCCGAGGCAGTCTCACGGGGCCAATCTTCCCACGTCGGGGGTTCTCACCCCACTTTCGAGGCGCTGTGATGGACGTTGCACGGCTCTGCGGCGAAGCCGCACCGGCCGGACGAAGTCCGCCCGGAACGCCCTTCGCCCTGGCTTTTGATCTCGTGTCTTTGGGGGGCCGTCGGGGGGGGGGGGAGCCCCCCGACGGTCTATTCGTAGCGCAGTGCGTCGATGGGTTTGAGCGCCGCGGCGCGGTTGGCGGGGTAGAGCCCAAAGATCAGGCCGGTGGCCAGGGACACGCCCACGGCCAGGTAGATCGAGAAGGGCGCGATCACCGGTTCGACCCCGGCGATCTCGAACTGGACGGCTCCGAACGCGACCGCGACGCCGAGGACGCCGCCCGCGAGGGAGAGGAACACGGCTTCGCCGAGGAACTGGCCCACGATGTCCCGGCGGTTGGCGCCGATGGCCTTTCGGATGCCGATCTCGCGCGTTCGCTCGGTGACCGAGACCAGCATGATGTTCATGACGCCGATCCCGCCGACGAGCAGCGAGATCCCGGCGACCGCCGCGAGCAGGATCGTCAACGTGCGGTTGGAGTCCGCGGACACGTCCATCACCGCGCTGGCGTTGAAGACGAGGAAGTCCGCGTTGATCAGCGAGACCCCGTGGCGCTGGGCCAGGACGCGCGTGACCTCGCTCTGGGCCAGCGGAACGGTGTCGGCCGCCGTGGACTTGACCAGGATCGCGCTGATCGGGCCCTGCCCCGGCGGCGAGTACCCGTAGAGGGCGTCGTTGACGGCGGTGCCGACGGCGAGGATGCGGTTGTCCTGGTCCTGCTGACCGCTGTAGCCCTTGGCGCCGAGGATCCCGATCACGGTGAAGGCCTGTTTGTTCACCCGAATCGACTGACCGACGAGGGCGTTGGGATCGCGCCCGCCGATGTTGTTCGCGACCGTCGGGCCGAGCAGCATGAGACGGCTTCGCGCCTGGTAGTCGGCCTCGGTGAACATTCGCCCCGCGGTCACGGTGCTCTCGTCGATGGCGGTGAACGACGGCGTGGTGCCGATCAGCGACTGCGCGGTGGCGGAGGCGCTGCCGAAACCCAGCGAGACGTTCTGCATGAGCACGGCCGGCGCGACCTCGGCGACGTTGGGCGCGGCGGCCTTGTTCCGCAGCGCGTCCGCGTCTTCGTAGGTCAGCGTCGCCTTGCGAATCTGAGTGCCCGTCACCGACGGCGAGTTCAGCCCGAGGGCGCGCCGCAACTGACCCGCGATGCCGCCGCGCCCACGCCCGGTGGGGGCGTCGGGAATGACGAACAGCGTGTTGGACCCGAGCCGGCTGATCGAGGCCTGCACGTCGCGCGAGGAGCCGGTGCCGACGGCGACGAGGGTGATGACGGATGCGACGCCGATGAGGATCATCAGCATCGTCAGTGCCGAGCGCATCTTGTTCGACACGATGCCGCGCACGGCGAACCGCAGGCTTTCGACGATTCGCAACCCGTCCCCCAGGAGTCGCTCCCGCACGGGAGTGAAGACCTCACGCTGAGGCACAAACCTGGACGCAGTGGTGCCATCGACCTGTGAGTGTCCTGCGAGTCCTGCCGGCGTCGCGGCTGCGCGGACCGGAGATACCCCGGCCCGCGCAATCCGGATGCGATGGACACGTTCCGCTATCGCGTAGCGGGCACCGTCACCGTCGTCGTGTTGCCGACGGCGTTGAGCTCGCCGGAGACCGTCCCGACGCTCGCGAGTACCCCGACGCCGGTGGTGGTCTGGCTTCCGTCCGTCGCCGAGTCGACGTCGTTGGCGAGTGCCTTGAGCGCCGTCTGGGTGAACGTCACCGTGCAGGTGGCGCCCGGCGCAAGGATCAGCGCGCCCTGCGGAGTCAACGTTGCGACCCCGGTCTCGGAGTCCGTGGCGACCGCCAGGGCGACCGAACCGCAGGCCCCGGTGGCCACGGCGTTGCCGATCTCGAACACTCCCGGCTCGGGAGTCGTGCACCCGAGTGGGCCGTCGACGGAGACCGCGCCACCGCAGGCGGGCAGGACCCTGATCGCAGACACCGTCACCGGCGCCGAGCCGATGTTCTTTCCGGTGATCGTGGTCTGTCCCGATCCGCCGACCTCGACGGTCTGCGGGAACGCGGCGGTGAGCGCGTCGCTCGGTGCCGGCATGGCGTGGGCGGCGGTCGTGCCCGGCAGGGTCGCGACGACCAGGCCCGCGACCACGAGCGCGGTGCGCGGCGCGACGCGACGGCCGGCGACGGTGGCCAGTGCATGGTGGAGTGGCATGAGTTCTCCCGAACGAGAGGTGGCTAGAGGTCAGGGGGTGATCGGAGCGCCGTTGTCGTTGCCGTTGCTGTTGTTGCCGACGTTGCGGTTGCCGTTGTTGCAGCTGCCGAGGTTGTCGTTCCCGTTGTTGCCGAACGTCCCGGCTGCGTTGCGGTCGCCGTTGTTCGGGGCGTTGGTCGGGCAGGTCGGCGGCGGGTTCGGCACCGCTTCGGCCTGGGCCTGCGTCACGGTCACCTGCGCGGGCGTGCCGAGGGTGGTGAATTCGAGCGGGCTTCCGTTGACATCGAGTGCCGCGCCGGCGCCGGTGAAGGTCTGCACCCCGGGCGCCGACGGGTCGACGTCGACGGCAGGCAGGCCCAGGGTCGTCTGACGCAGCGTGATCGTGCAGGTGTCCCCGGGGTTCACGGTCACCGGCGAGCCGGTCGGGGTGAAGGTGACGATCCCCGCGGCGTCCGGCGCCGAGGTTGCCAGGCCGGCCGAATTGCAGCCGGCCGACGGCGGCGTGACCGGGTCGGGGACCAACTGGAACACCCCGGCGTCCGGGTTGGTGCAGCCGAGGACCGCAGCCGGGTCGCTGGTCAGTCCTTCGACCGTTCCGCCGCAGGAGGGCAGCACGCGGAAGGAGATCAGCGACAGGGCGCCGAAGCCGGCGTCGTTGGTGAACGAGACCGTCACCGCCGCGGTCTGGTCGATGGCCGTCGAGGCCGGAAAGGTCGCCCGGACGCTGTTGGGCGTGGGCGGGGCACAGGAGGCGAGCGCCACTCCGAGCGCGATCGCCGAGGTCCCGACGAGGGCTCTGCCTCGCGTACCGATGACTCGTGCAGTGGGCGTGCGCATAAGGTCTCCCGACTGGCCGATGCGTAGTGCCCCACAGGAGGCCACACGCGTCGAGGTTGGGACCAGACGCTTAGCCAGTTCGGGCGATATGCCCGACGGGTCCGCAACCGCCGGAAGGTCCGCGATATCGCGGTCGTCCGCTTTGGTCAGCCTGCGCGCTGTGCGGCGGCGGCCGCGAGCAGTTCCTTCGCGTGGGTGCGAGCCGCCTTGGAGTCCGAATCGCCGGCGAGCATGCGGGAGAGTTCGGTCAGTCGCGCCCTGTCGTTCAGCGCCGTGACGGCAGTGCGGGTGACCTCGCCGGAGGCGTCCTTCTCCACCAGCAGGTGCGCGTCGGCGAAGGCCGCGACCTGTGGGAGGTGGGTGACCACCAGAACCTGGGAGGTGCGGGCGAGGCGGGCGAGGCGGGCACCGACCTCGACGGCCGCCTTGCCGCCGATGCCGGCGTCGACCTCGTCGAAGACGAACGTCGGCGCCGGGTCCGCGCCGGCCAGAACGACCTGTAGGGCGAGCATGATCCGGGACAGTTCGCCGCCGGAGGCGCCCTTGTGGATCGGGCGGGCGGGTGCGCCCGGGTGAGGGGCGAGGCGGAACTCGACGTCGTCCGCGCCGTCCGGTCCCGGAGCGGACGGTTCGACCACGACGACGAACTTCGCCTGCGGCATCGCCAACGCGGCGAGTTCGGCCTCGACCTGTGCGGCGAGCGTGCCGGCGACCGAGGTGCGCGCGGCCCGCAGCCGATCGGCGATACCGGTCAGCGTGTCCTCGAGCGCCTTCTCCCGCCCGCGGAGTTCGTCGCCCGATTCGGCGTCGGAGTCCAACTCGAACAGGCGGGGCGCGGCCTTGGCCGCCCAGTCCAGGACGTCGTCGACGCGTGGTCCGTACTTGCGGCAGAGCCTGGTGAGGGCGGCGAGGCGTTCCTGGGCGGCGTCGAGCCGAGCCGGGTCGACGTCGATCCCGGCGGCGTAGGAGGCGAGGTCCATGCTCACCTCGTTGGCCAGGTGGGCGATCTCGGTGAGGCGCTCGGCGAGCGCGCCGAGTTGGGGGTCGTGGTCGGCGGCCGCCGCCAGGGCACTGCGGGCGTGGCCGATCAGGCCGAGGGCGTCGGCGCCGCTGCGCTCGGTCGGATCGCCGCGCAGCGCGTCCTGTGCGCTGCGGGCGGCGCTGCCGAGATCGGCGGCGTTGCCGAGGCGCGCGATCTCGACCACGAGCGTCGCGTCCTCGCCGGGCTGCGGATCGACGGCGGCGATCTCCTCCAGGCCGAACCGAAGGCCGTCGGCCTCCACGGCCCGTTCGGCCGCGCGGCCGGTGACGTCGGCGAGGCGGGCGCGCAGCACCTTGAGCTCCGCGTAGGTCTCGCGGTACTCGGCGAGCGGGGCGGCGAGGTCGGCGCCGCCGAAGCGGTCGAGTACCTCGCGGGCTCGGCCCGGACGGGCCAGGCCCTGCTGTTCGTGCTGGCCGTGCACGGTGACGAGGTCGTTCGCCAACTCGGCCAGCAGGCCGATGGGTGCGGCCGCTCCGCCGACCCAGGCGCGCGAGCGCGATTCGGGCAGCACGATGCGTCCGACGAGCAGGATGTCGCCGTCTTCGAGTTCCCCGCCCGCGTCGTGGACCCGCGCCGCGACGGGCCCGTCGGGGTCGATGCGAATACGGCCTTCGACGGAGAGCCGCGCGGACTCCGAGCGCACCAGGGTGCCGTCGCTACGGCCGCCGAAGAGCAGGCCGAGCCCGCTCATCACCATCGTCTTGCCCGCGCCGGTCTCGCCGGTGAGCACGGTCAGACCGGGGCCGAGTTCGAGTACGGCCTCGGAGATGACTCCGAGCCCGCGGATGACGATTTCCTCGATCACGTGCGCTCCCCCGCCACCGCCGTCACTCGCTCTCGCCCGTCCACGGCTCGGCTCCGCGCCACCCGCGAACGGGGAGTTCGAACTTGCGAACCAGCCGGTCGGTGAAGGACGCCGGAGCGAGCCGGGCGAAGCGGACCGGCACGGCGCCCCGACGCACCTCGACCCGCGCCCCGTCGGGCAACTGCCAGGTGCGGCGCCCGTCCACGCGGAGCACGCCGGGCGAGGTGCCGGGCTCGACCTCGACGGCCAGCACCGAGTCCGGGCCCACGACCAGCGGGCGGACGAAGAGCGCGTGGGCGGACAGCGGAATGAGCAGCAGCGCCTCGACCTCGGGCCAGATCACCGGCCCGCCGGCGGAGAACGCGTAGGCGGTGGAGCCGGTCGGGGTCGCGCACACGACGCCGTCGCAGCCCCAGCGGGACAGCGGGCGTCCGTCGACCTCGGCGACGACCTCGAGCATGCGGTCCCGTTTTTCGATCGAGGCCTCGTTCAGCGCCCAGGTGCTCGCCAGGACGCTGCCGCCCACGCGGGCGACGACGTCGACGGTCATGCGCTCCTCGACGGTCCAGTCCTGCGCGATCACCCGATCGGCGACCACGCTGAGCTGGCCGCGTTCGGCCTCGGCGAGAAACCCGACGTGGCCGAGGTTGACCCCGAGCAGCGGGACGCGCGCCTCGCGGGTCAGTTCGGCGCCGCGCAGCAGGCTTCCGTCGCCGCCGAGCACGACGGCGAGTTCGCAGCCGTGGGCGGCGTCGGGTTCGGCGGCCACCGGTTCGACCCCGGCGATCGCCAACTGCTCGGCTTCGATCTTCGGTGCGCGCACGACGATCCCGGCCTTCTGCAGCCGCGCGACCAGGGTGCGCGCGGCGTCCAGCGCGTCGGAACGGCCGACGTGCGCGAGGAGGAGGACCGTGCGACCGCTCACTGCGGGCCAGCCGCCATCGCCGCGACCAGGTCGTCCTCGACGAGCGGTTCCGCATCCCGGTGCAGCCAGAGAAAGTACTCCACGTTGCCCTGCGGACCGGGCAACTGACTGGCCGTCACGCCACGTACGCCGAGGCCCAGCCCGAGCGCCGTGGCGGCGACCTCGCGAACCGCGGCCGCCCGTAGTTCGGGCTTGCGCACGACGCCGCCGGGCTCGAGGCGCTCCTTGCCGACCTCGAACTGCGGCTTGACCATCAGCACCAGGTCCGCGTCCGGTGCCACCAACGCGAGCAATGGCGGGAGCACGGTGGACAGGGAGATGAAGGACAGATCGCTCACGACGAGCTCGGGAGCGGGCGCCAGTTCTGCGGGCTCCACGGTGCGAATGTTGGTGCGCTCGAACACGACCACCCGCTCGTCGGTGCGCAGCTTCCAGGCCAGCTGTCCGTAGCCGACGTCGACGGCGAGCACGGTCTGGGCACCCCTGCGCAGCAGGACCTCGGTGAACCCGCCCGTGGAGGCGCCGGCGTCGAGACAGCGACGGCCCGCGACCACCGGTCCCCCGCCGGGGCGGGAGTCGAAGTCCGCGAGCGCGCCTTCGAGCTTGTACGCGCCGCGCGAAACCCAGTCCGGGTCCGTCTCGTCTTCGGCGACGAGGATCGGTTCGGCCGGCAGCACCTGGGTGGCCGACTTGGCGGCCTGCCGGCCGGAGACGGTGACCCGCCCGGCGGCGATCAGCTGCGCGGCGTGCTCGCGCGAGCGCGCCAGTTCGCGGCGCACGAGTTCGGCGTCGAGGCGGGTGAGCTTGTTCGTCACGCGCTCAGCGTCCGGAGACGGTGTGGTCGAGGTCGGCGAGGCAGTCGCGCAGACCGCGGTGCACCGAGTCGTAGATCGCGACGTGGTCGGCGACCGGCGCGCCGGCGAGGCTCAGCAGGCCGGCGAGGACCTCGTCGACCCGCTCGTCGGCCGTGTGGGGCAAGTCGACGCCGGCGAAGGGTGCGTCGCCCGCCGCCACCGCGGTCTCCGGTTCGGCCTGCGCGGGCTCGGCCGATCCGGATTCGGTCTGTTCGGCCACGATCTCGCTGTACTCGGTCACCCCTGCACGCTACAGGCGATTGAGGCGAGCGAATCGGAAGAGCCCGTCTGCGAGCTTGCGAGCGGCCCTTCGACTTCCGAGCCGATTGAGCCTGTTGACGAGCGCAGCGAGGATCGGCGCGCGCCGGCGAGCTTTCCGGCCGTCGCGCGCTCAGCCGCCGACCACCCGGACCGCGGCCAGGTTGCGCTTGCCGCGGCGCAGCAGCAGCCACTCGCCGTGCAGCAGGTCCGCGGCGGCGGGGACGGCGGCCTCGTCGGTCACCTTCGCGTTGTTCACGTACGCGCCGCCCTCGCCGATGGTCCGGCGCGCGGAGTTGCCGCTCTTCTCCAGACCGGTGGCGATCAGCAGGTCGACGACCGAGGGCAGGGGCGCGGACACCTCGGCGTTCGGCAGTTCGCTCAGCGCGGCGGCGAGGGTCGCGGCGTCGAGGTCGGCGATCTCCCCGCGGCCGAACAGGGCGGCACCCGCGGCCTCGGCGCCGGTGGCCGCCGCCTCGCCGTGCACGAGCGTGGTCAGCTCGCGGGCCAGGGCGCGCTGGGCCTCGCGGGCGCCGGGCCGCTCGGCGGTGGCCTTCTCGAGCTCGGAGACCTGATCCTGCGTCAGGAACGTGAGGGACTTCAGGTAGCCGATCACGTCCCGGTCGTCGGTGTTCAGCCAGAACTGGAAGAACGCGTACGGCGTGGTGAGCGAGACGTCGAGCCACACGGCGCCGGACTCGGTCTTGCCGAACTTGGAGCCGTCGGACTTGGTGAGCAGGTTGGTGGTGAGGGCGTGGGCCTTGCCGCCTTCGACCCGGCGCACCAGTTCGCAGCCGGCGGTGATGTTCCCCCACTGGTCCGAGCCGCCGATCTGCAGCGTGCAGTTGTGGCGGCGGTACAGCTCCAGGTAGTCCATCGACTGGAGCAGAACGTAGGAGAACTCGGTGTAGGAGATGCCCACGTCGGAGTTCAGGCGGTTCTGCACCGCGTCCCGGGCGAGCATCCGGTTGACCGGGAAGTGCTTGCCGATGTCGCGCAGGAAGTCGACGGTGGACAGCGGCTGGGTCCAGTCGAGGTTGTTCACCATGACGGCCGGGTTGTCGCCTTCGAAGTCCAGGAACGGCTCGATCTGTGCGCGGATCCTGCCGACCCACTCCCCGACGACGTCCCTGGTGTTGAGGGTGCGCTCCGAGGTCTCCTTCGGGTCGCCGATGAGCCCCGTGGCCCCGCCGACGAGCGCGATGACCCGGTGCCCGGCCTGCTGGAAGCGCCGCAGGGTGAGCACCTGCACCAGGTGCCCCACGTGCAGGCTCGGCGCGGTCGGGTCGAACCCGCAGTAGAGGGTCACCGGCCCGTCGGCCAGCGCCTTCTCCAGCGCCTCCCGCTCGGTGTGCTGTGCGACGAGATCCCGCCACCCAAGTTCGTCCAGGATCCCCGACACGTGCATTCCCTCCGAGCGGCGTTGAGACAACCGCCGGATTCTCTCACCGCCACGCGCCGGGCCTCGCCCCGATATTCCCCAGGGCACCACGTGGTCCAGCGGCGGCATCCCGCGCGGTCGCCGCAGCCTTCACCCATGGTCGAGCGCTTCGGCAACCGAGATCCGTTCGCTAGCGAGGTCGGCGACTTCTGGTCGCGCGACCTTCGGCACCTCGACCTTTGGGCCGGTGGCCGGCACCTGACCGTGGACAACGCTGCCTACGTTCCCTCCCTCATCGCCGGCATTCGGGTGTCGATCGCCGAAGTTGCCGCCGGTGCCGTGCCGGCCTGTCCGTTCCCCGAGTTGGCCCCCGAGGACGTCTTCGTGCGCCTTCTCGAGGACGCGGACCACCTGGACGAGCGCGCCGAACTGGCCGAACGGCACTGGTTCCCGGACTGGGACGAGATCGTGGACAACGTCAGGAGGTACGTGTGGCAGAACGGGGACCTCGTCTACAGGTCGAACACCGCTCGCAGTGCCTCGTCGACGGCCTGGACGTCCTCGAACGAAAGCCGGCCGACCTTCCGTCCCAGCCGAAGCTCGGGGTCCACACTCTGCAACTGGTCGACCATGACGACCGTGCGCTCGTCCCCCACCTGGACCTGGGGGCGCATCAACATCGGCTTGGCGCTGGCCGACGTGGGAGCGATCACGACGGTGTTCCAGGCGAAGGAGTCGTTCTGCACGACAACTCCATACCGGTCGCCGGCCGGCTCGTGCCCCTTGGGGGCGCGAGGTGGGAACTCGTAGACGTCACCCCTCAACAAGGGCCTCCATGGACGCGTTCGCGCGCATGGTTTCGGCGGCCTGCTCGGGGTCGGCCATGATCTCGGCCGCCTCGTGCCGGAGCCGCTCGTTGCGGTCGACGCGGTCGGCGTCGAGGATCGCCTGCCGGATGACGTCGGACTGGCTGGCGCTGACGCCTGCCCTGCGACGGAGCCGCTGGATCGCGGCGTCCGTTTCGTTGTCGGTACGGAACGTGATGGTGGCCATGCACCGAAGATAAGACAACGTCCTACATTTGTCTTGCGTTGTCTTACGGAGGACCTACCGAAAGCGCTTCCGCGCCGTCGCCGGTCGGTAGGCGCTGACCGTCTGGTCGTCGGCGATCCAGAAGCGCCAGGGGGTCTCGGCGCCGAGGCGGACGCCGACGCGGGGGCCGGTGCGGACTTCGAAAGACGCTTCCGCGGAAGCGTTTTCGAGGCGCACGGGGCCGGGGACGCAGACGTCGAGGCCGTTGTCGGCGGGTCCGAAGCCGATCGCCCGGACCAGGTTCGCGGGACCGCGGGCCAGGGCGTGGTCCCCGACGATGCCGGGGCGGTGCGCGCGGGCGACCTCGAGGCCGTCGAGGATCTCGCCGGCGCGCAGCAGCACGGCGGAGGCGACGCCCTCGGGACCGCAGACGAGGTTGGCGCAGTGGTGCATTCCGTAGGTGAAGTTGACGTAGAGCCGACCCGGCGGGCCGAACATCACCGCGTTGCGCCTGGTGGGCCCGCGGTAGGCGTGCGAGGCGGGATCGCCGGCGCCGTCGTAGGCCTCGACCTCGGTGATGCGGAGCGCCACGGGACCGTGCCGCAGGACGCGGCCGAGCAGGTCCGGTGCAACCTCGAGCACGGGACGATCGAAGAACTCGCGCGCGAGGGCCCGGCCGGCGGTGGACACCCGACAATGCCTACCACGTTCGGATCTGAGTGAACGTCAGGACAGATAGCCCGCCGGCGTGGCGGAGAAGGCGCGCAGGCAGCCGGAGCCGCAGAACCAGTAGCGCGAGCCGGCGTGGTCCAGGTGCAGCGAGGCCGTCACCGGCGCGACGGTCATGCCGCAGACGGGGTCGACGGCGAGCGCCGCGCCAGTGGGCACCTCGTGCAGGTGCCCGTCGTCGGCGGTTCGCCACGCGCCCGGGCGCAGCGCGACGATCTGGGTGAAGATCGACAGCGCGACCTCTTCGGCGGTGACCGCGCCGATGTCGAGACCGGCAGGGGTGTGCAGGCGGGCACGCTGCTCGTCATCGAGGCCGAGGGACTCGACCACGGCGGCGCCGCGGCGCCGGCTGGCCACCAGCCCGACGTAGGGCACGCCGGCCTTCAGCGCCGCGGCGACGGTCTCCTCCTCGCCGCGGCCGTGCGAGGCCACGACGACAGCCCAGGCGCCCTCGAACGAACCGAGCGCGACGGGCGAGAGCACGTCGTGGCCCAGGGCCTTGCCGATCGCGATCAGCGCGCGGGCGACCGGGCTCTCGCCGTGGACCAAGACCAGCGGCGGCGGGATCACCGGCTCGAGGAAGATCTCGAGTGCCCCACCGGACAGGCACGGGTTGTGGGCCAGCACGGTGTCCGCGGGCAGGCCGTGCTCGGACTCGACGTCGGGAGTGATGCGCAGCAGGCGGGTGTGCCGCTGTTCGAACAGCGCGAGCGCCTGCGCTCGGACCGTGGCCTCGGCGCACGATCCGCCGACGAACCCCTCGATGGAGCCGTTGGAAAGCACCACCGCCTCGTCGCCGGGCTTGGCGGAGGTGGGCTTCTCGGCGCGGATCACCCGGGCGTGGACGAACGGAACTCGTTCCCGCCGGAGCTGCTGCGCTCGGGCCGCCACATCCGCGCTCGACATCGGCCGATTCGCCTCCCAAAGGGCGCCGCATGTGCGCCCAAGGTGGCATTTCGGAACGTCGATCGGCTAGCACCGATCAATTGGCCCTCGCGAATACGATGACAGAGCACAATTTTTCATGGCATATGCCGCTATACGACGGTGAACCGTTGAGCACACCCCTGATCAGGTGTAACTTCCGCCACGTCGAGCCGTACCGTCCCTACGGCCCTCCCGCCCCGTCCCCGCCGGCGGTCGACACGAAGGGTTGGTGAGGCCGCGATGGGCGTCGAATCCACAGGCCACAGCCGTGGCAATCCGCGCATGTTCGAAGTGATCCAGAATCTGCCGAAGGAAGGCGCGAGCCCAACGGTCTTCGCGTTCAACGAGTTCGTCGAGTTCCTCAAGGTCGCCGGCCAGCCCGTGCAGGGGCCGTGGCCGCCACACCAGCAGCGCCGTCCCGACCCGGACGCGGATTCCGGCCCCGTGGCCATCGTGGAGCCTCGCTAGAGGCCGTTTCCCGCACGCGGAAACCCAGCAACACCCGGTTCGACCCCACAGGCGAGGTCCCAGGTGTACCCACCGAAATTCCGCTACGTCGCACCAGAGTCGATCGCCGAGGCGGTGGACCTGCTGCATCGCTACGGCGACGAGGCCAAGGTCCTCGCCGGCGGACAGAGTCTGATCCCGATGGTGAAGCTGCGCTTCGCCTCGCCGGAACTGCTCGTCGACATCAACCGGATCGCCGATCTCGGCTACCACCATCGCGACGGCGACGGGAGCCTGCGGGTCGGCGCCCTGTGCCGGCATCGGGACCTCGAGAAATCGACGGTGCTGCCCGCGCACCAGCCCACGATGGCCGCGGCGGCCCCGCTGGTCGCGGATCCCATCGTGCGCAACCGCGGCACCCTCGTCGGGTCGTTGTGCCACGCCGACCCGCAGGGCGACTGGGCCGCGGTGGCCACCGCGCTCGGCGCGTCGATCGTGGCCGTCGGACCCGGAGGGGAGCGCACGATTCCGGTCAACGAGTTCGTGCTCGGTCCGTTCGAGAACGCCCTCGCCTACGACGAAATCGCCGTCGCGGCGGTGTTTCCCGGCAGCCGAGGCAATCGGTCCGGCGGATATCTCAAGCTCGAGCGCCGGGTCGGCGACTTCGCGACCGCGGGCGCCGCGGTGGCGTTGGAAACCTCCGGCGGGCGGGTCAGCCGCGCGGGCATCGCACTGACCGGCGTAGGCCCGAAGACCGTCGAGTGCGTCGACGCCGCCGACTACCTCCTGGACAAGGCGTTGGACTCCTCGGTGATCTCCGAGGCCGCGCGCCTGGCCGCCGCCGCTGCGCAGCCCCGCAGCGACCATCGTGGTTCCGCCGACTACAAGCGCCACGTCGTCGCCACCTTCGTCACCCGACTGCTGAGCCGGGACCTCGCCCAGGCGGCCTGAAAGCTCCCCTGCCTACGCTCAAGGAAGGTCGCACGTGGACGTGGACCAGTATCGGATCAGCGTCACGGTCAACGGGGAACGAACGGAGGTGGAGGTCGAACCCCGCCTGCTGCTGGCCCACCTCCTTCGCGAGGGCCTCGGCCTGACGGGTACTCACGTCGGCTGCGACACGACCAGTTGCGGCGCCTGCACCGTGCTGGTCGACGGCGTCGCGGTCAAGTCGTGCACGATGCTCGCGGTCCAGGCCGACGGCACCGAGATCGACACCGTCGAGGGCATGGCCACGGCCAGCGAACTGCACCCGATTCAAGAGGGCTTCCACGTCGAGCACGGCCTGCAGTGCGGGTTCTGCACGCCGGGTCAGATGATGTCGGCCTGTGCCCTGCTCAAGGAGAACCCGCACCCCACCGAAGACGAGATCCGGTGGGCCCTGTCCGGGAACCTGTGCCGTTGCACCGGGTATCAGAACATCGTCAAGAGCGTGCAGTGGGCCGCGAACAAGATGGACCCCGCGGGAGCCTCTCGATGACCGCCCAGGACGAAATCAAGATCGGTGGGCTCGGCGCCAGCCGCCCCCGTGTAGAGGATGCCCGGTTCATCCGCGGGCAGGGCAACTACATCGAGGACGTGAAGTTGCCCGGGATGCTCCACATGGAGATCCTGCGCTCCCCCATCGCGCACGCGCGCATTCGGAGCATCGACACGAGCAAGGCCTGGCAGGTGCCGGGCGTGAAACTGGTGCTCACCGGCGAGATGGCCGCGCAGCGCAACCTGGCGTGGATGCCGACGCTGTCCTACGACACCCAGGCGGTGTTGGCCACCGACAAGGTCCGCTTCCAGGGCCAGGAGATCGCCTGCGTCGTCGCGGACAACCCCTACGTGGCCCGCGACGCGTGCGACCTCATCGAGGTCGACTACGAACCGCTCCCGGCGATCGTCAACCCGGTTCAGGCAGCGGACCCGAATGCACCGCTGATCCGCGACGACAAGGCCGGGCAGACCGACAACGTCGTCTACACCTGGGAGGTCGGGGACGCGGACGCCACGGCCGCGGCCTTCGCCCGGGCGGACCACGTCTCCAAGCTCACGCTGCACTACCCGCGCTCGCACCCCTCGCCGATCGAGAACTGCGGTTCGGTCGCGGACTACAACGCCACCACCGGCAAGCTGACGATGTACATGACCACGCAGGCGCCGCACATCGTGCGGGCGGCGGTGGCGCTGATCGCGGAGTTGCCCGAGCACCTGATTCGCATCGTCACCCCGGACATCGGCGGCGGCTTCGGCAACAAGGTGCCGGTCTACCCCGGCTACGTCTGCTCGATCCTGTCCTCGATCCTCACCGGCAAGCCGGTCAAGTGGATCGAGGACAACTCCGGGAACCTGTCCAGCACGGGCTTCGCCCGCGACATGTACCTGGACAGCGAAATGGCGCTGACCAGCGACGGCGAGATCCTCGCCGTGCGCATGCACGCCGACGCCGACCTCGGTGCGTTCTTCGCCGACGCCCAGCCCTCGAAGTTCAAGATCGGACTGCTGCATTCGGCGTTCGCCTGCTACAACGTGCCGGTCGCGCACATGACCGCGAAGGGCTTCTACACGAACAAGGCCCCGGGCGGGGTCGCCTACCGGTGCTCCTTCCGCGTCACCGAGGCCATGTACTTCCAGGAGCGCATGGTCGAGGCCGCCGCCCAGGACCTCGGCATCGACCCCGCGGAGATCCGCCGCCGCAATCTGCTGAGAGACGATCAGTTCCCGCACCGCACCGCGTTCGGCTTCCTGGTGGATTCCGGCCAGTACGGCAAGTGCCTGCAGATCGGTCTCGACGCGATCGGCTACGACACCTTCGCCCAGGAGCAGGAAGAGGCGAAGAAGCGCGGGCGCCTGCTCGGCATCGGGATCTCGACGATGACCGAACCGCTCGGCGCGGGCAACAGCCGCGAGTACGACATCCTCGGCATCAAGATGTTCGACGCCGCCGAGTTGCGGGTGCACCCGACGGGCAAGGCGATCCTGAAGATCGGGTCGCAGACCCAGGGCCAGGGCCACGAGACGACGTTCTGCCAGATCGTCGCCCACGAACTCGGCATTCCGGCCAAGGACATCGTTCTGCAGTACGGGGACACCGACAACACCCCGTTCGGCATGGGCACCTACGCCTCCCGTTCCACCCCGGTGGCAGGTGCGGCGACGGCGATGGTGGCCCGCAAGATCAAGGCCAAGGCCCGCAAACTCGCCGCCCACCTGCTCGAGGTGTCCGAGGAGGACGTCGAGTGGGAACTCGGCCGGTTCTACGTCCGCGGGGAACCGAGCCGGGGCGCGACGATCCAGGAGTGCGCGATGGCCGCGTACGCCAACATGCCCGACGGCATGGAACCGGGCCTGGAGAACAACGCCTACTACGACCCGCCGAACCTCACCTGGCCCTTCGCCTGCTACATCGCGAAGGTCGAGGTCGATCCGGCCACCGGGGTGTGGGACGTGCTCAAGTTCGTCGCCGTGGACGACTGCGGCGTCCGCATCAATCCGATGGTCGTCGAGGGTCAGATCATGGGCGGGCTCACCGAGGCCTACGCCATGTCCAACATGCAGTTCCAGACCTACGACGCCGACGGCAACCTCGTCGGCGGCAACTACATGGACTACATGCTCCCCACCTCGTGGGAGACCCCGGGCTTCGAACTGCACGAGGTCGTGACCCCCTGTCCGCACCATCCGATCGGCGCCAAGGGCGTCGGCGAGTGCGCCGCAGTCGGCGGGCCGGCGGCCTACATGAACGCGGTGATGAACGCGATCAAGGATTCCGGTTGCCGCAACATCGACATGCCGGCCCTGCCCGACCGGGTCTGGACCGCACTGCAGACCGGGAACGACGTCTCCTGCCCGCCCCCGGTCAGACAGGACTGAGGCCATGCTGCTGAGCAACGAGTTCGACGTCGCCGCCCCTCTGGCGACGGTGTGGGAGTACTTCCAGGACGTCGAAGCGGTGGCCCAGTGCCTGCCCGGCGCCGAGATCACCGAAGACCTCGGCGAGGAGCGCTACCGCGGCCAGGTGGTCTCCAAGGTCGGCCCGGTGTCGCTGAAGTTCGGTGGGGTCGTGGAGATCACCGAACGCGACCAGGCGAATCGTCGCGTCGTCATCCACGCCGACGGCTCCGAGGCCAGGGGCAAGGGCACCGCGGTCCTCGATCTCGTCGCCACCCTCGCGCCGTCCGGCCGCGGCGGCACCCGGGTGAGCGTCGAGCAGAACCTGCAACTCTCGGGCGCGGTGGCGAACTTCGGCCGCGGCATGGTCGCCGACGTCATGACCGTGATGATGCGCAGCTTCGGCGACACGATGGAGGAGAACATCGGGCGCCTCCAACGCGGCGAGGAACTCGTCGGCGCCCGCAGTGTCGGCGGCATCGGGGTCGGCGTCAACGCCGCGAAGCTGGCGCTCATGCGCTGCTTCGGGCGCATCTTCGGCATCCGGCAGTGGGTGGCTGCGCCCCCCCACACCCCCCCAAGGACGACGGGCATGCCAACAGTGGGGGGCTTCGCCCCCCACACCCCCCAAGGACGACGTCCATGACAGACGTCGGCGGTCGCGCCGGTCGGTGGTTTCCGTCGAAGAATGCGGCCCTGGGGGGCCGGATTCTTCGACGGTGGGGCTTCGCCCCAGTCGGAAGGGAAGCTCGATGAACACCACTCTGATGTGGATCGCGAACGCGGTCCTGTTCTTCGTCGTTCTGCCGGTGGTGATCGCGCTGCTGAACCGGCTGCTGATTCCGGTGATCCGGATCCGTCGGGCGGCCGAGTCGATCCTCGACGGCGGCGTGCACCTGATGAACCAGGTCGACCCGGTACCGGGCCTGCTCGGCAGGACCGGCACGGCGGTCTCGGCGGTCGCCCAGGGCGCCCTGCGGTACGCGGGCAGCGTGAACAAACTGCTGCCGGCGAAGGAGCCCGCTTCCGCCCCGACGGCACCCGCCGAGGCCGAGGCCACCGGCAAGCACCGCGTAGCGACGGAGGTCTGAGCCCATGCCGGTCGAAGCCTGGTTCATGTGCACGATCGCGGGGCTCATCGTCGCGATCGTCGCCTCGGCCCTGCTGCAGGTGATCCTGCACCTGCGAGCGGTCTCGAAGATTCTGACGACCCTTCAGGGCGGTGTCGACGCGATCGCGACCTCCACCGCCCCGGTCGAGCCCTCCGTCGACGCGGTCAACGGCTACCTGGCGCCGGTGCGTGCGTGGGCGAACGGAGTGTCGAGATGACGTCGATCGCCTACGCGGCAGGGGTTCTGGCCGCCGCACCGAAACCGGCGGCTCCGGTGGACAACAACGACACCGGATGGACGATCGGGTTCGTGCTGTTCGGGGTGGTGGTCGCGGCCGTGGTGGCTCTGGTCGTGCCGATCCTCCTGCTCGCGAACCGGATCGGCCGTCAGGCGCCGCCGATCAACGCCTCGCTCCAGCAGTCGCAGGAGCACACCGCCGGCCTCGCAGGTCTGGAGACGACGATCGACAGCGTGGCGGAGATCGTCGGCGGCCTGAAGCGAGCCCGCGTCCAGTTGGGAGGGTGAAGCGATGACTTCCTACGCACTGTCCGAAAGCCAACTCGACCGTTGGACCGTCGTGAACGTGCTCGGGATCGTGGTGATCGTCGCGGTCGTCGCGTTGCTCTCGCTGTTGGTGTGGCTGGTGGCCATCGTCGACCGCAACGTCACCGAGATCGGCGAAACCCTGGTCGCCATCACCGAGAACACGGCCCACACCCCGCTGATCGCCGACACCGCCGAGGTGGTCGACAGCCTGCTGGAGGAGGGCCTGCAACACCACGGCTGGCTGACTCGAGTCGTCAACGCCGTCGAACATCCCGTGTCCGCCCCGAACTGAGTCCGCGAAACCAAGGAGCGTGTGGTGACTCTTGCAGCAGGCGACGTGACCGGTCACGTGGTGTTCTCTTCGATCCTGGTCGGCGTGCTCGTCGCGGGCCTGGCGTTCTTTCTCGTCGTCCTGACGATCCAGCTCACCAAGGTCGCGGCGAAACTCGAAGGCGCGAACGACCTGGTCGACCAGATCAACCTCGACGCCTCGACTATCCGGCCGAACCTGGAGCACACCGAACGCACCGCCAACACGATCGCCGAGGCGCTGCCACTGGTCTACGGCTTCGTGGAGCGCGTGCTCGTCGGGGTCTCGCCCACTCCCGAACGGCCGGCGGTCGCCAGGCCTGCCTCGGGCACTCGACGCTCGCGCCTACACGAGTCGGTGGGGTACCACCCCAACTGAGCTGCCCCGAAGGTGCTGCGTCGGTCTCTCCGGGACGGGGACCGGCGCAGCACCGTGTCCGCCCTCAGGCCTCGCGTGGCGTGGTCAGCGGAGCGGTGAGGCCCGGGGAGTCGTAGTCCTGGATCCAGTGGTTCTGCCAGGCGTTGTCGTACTTCTCGTCGTTGAACGGCGGGTCGTAGACGGCGCACAGTTCGCCGACGATCTGCTCGCGGTGACGGACGCTGCCGATCACCTCGAGCGTCGCGACGTAGAGCTTCCACTTCGATCCCGCGCGATCGATCCACGCCGCGGCGCGGGGGTGTTCGAACGGCAGACCGTGCGCAGACAGGTCCTCGGTGTGGCCGACGTAGAGGACGCCGTACTGCTGCGGTTTGCCGTCGGCGTCGGGTCGGTGCAGCACGACGAACACGGCGGACTGCTTCGGCGGCGTCCAGCCGCCGAGCACGCGCGGGCCCTCGAACACATACCCCGCAAGGGATCCCAGCCGAATCATCGTCGTGCCCCTCGCTCGGCGAATGAAGGCAACGCCTTCGCGAACTCCTCCAGGGCGGCGAGGTCGCGGCAGGAGAGCACGGCGTCGCAGAACGGCACCGCGACCGCCATGCCCAGGGACTGCGGCTGCCAGGCCTTGTCCCCGGCGGCTCGGAGCGGGTGCAGCCACAGGACGGTGTGCGCGAGCCGGGTCAGTTTCTCCATGGCGTCGTGCAGGGTCTCCGGGTCGCCGCGATCGAAGCCGTCGGAGCAGATCACGACGATCGCGCCGCGGGCCATGCCCCGCCGGCCCCAGTGCTTGACGAACTCCGCGACGGCCGCACCGATCCGCGTACCGCCCTCCCAGTCGAAGACCTCCGCTCCCGCGCGGGTCATCGCCCGGTCCAGCGAGCGGGTGTCGATCGCCCTGGTCAGGTGCGACAGCCGGGTGCCGAACGCGAACACCTCCACGCGATCCGTCGCCCGCCGGGCCGACCAGGCGAACTGCAGGAGGCTGCGCGAGTGGTCGGCCATGGACCCGGAGATGTCGAGGATCAGGACCAGCGGCCGGGTGCGGGTGCGCCGCACGCGGCGCCGCAGATCGATCAGTTCGCCCTCGGTGCGCATCGCCGCGGCCATGGTCCGGCGCAGGTCCGGCTTGCCGCGGCCCGGGCCGGGTTTGGTACGCCGAGTCACGCGGGTGGGCGGACGCAGTCGCATCCGGCGCACGATGCGGCGCAGCGCCTCCTGCTCCCCGGCGGTGCAGTCCCCGAAGGACTTGGCCTTCAGCGTGGCGACGTTGGAGGCCATCAGCCCGAGGCGGGTGGCGTCCTGCTCCTGGTTGTCGTCGGTGCGCGGGTCGGTTTCCGGGACGTCGAAGGTGACGACGCTTTCCTCCCGCGGGGCGTTCGCGTTCGCCCGGACCTTGAGGAGTTCGGCGACCGGGTTGCGGCCGGAGAGGAAGTACTCGCGGAACACGCGGTGGTAGGTCTCGATGTCCTCGCGGCGGTGCACGAGCGAGATCCGCCCGCCCCAGTACAGGTCGACCAGGTCGGTTGGGTCGAGCGGGCCCATGGTGTCGGCGAAGGTGATCAGGTCGTGGGTGCCCTCGGGGATACCGGCGGCCCGCAGCGCACGGCAGAAGCCGGCCAGGGCGGCGAGGAGTTGGTCCCCCGGATCAGGCAAGGACGTCGTCCAGGCGACGTTGCACGACCTCCAGGTCGTCGCGATCCTTGACCACCGCACCGAGGGTGTCCTGCGCGACCTCGGCGGTCAGGTCCGTCTCGCCGAGAAACTCCAGGGTGCGCGCCCAGTCGATGGTCTCCGCGACGCCCGGGGGCTTGGCGAGGTCCAGCTCGCGCAGCCGGTTGACCGCCGCGACGACCTTGCCCGCCAGCACCTGCGAAACGCCGGGACGACGTGCCAGCACGATGGCGACCTCGCGCTCGGCTGCGGGGTAGGAGATCCAGTGGTACATGCAGCGGCGCTTGAGGGCGTCGTGCAGTTCGCGGGTGCGGTTGGAGGTCAGGATCACCACCGGCGGCGATTCGGCCTTCACGGTGCCGATCTCCGGGATCGAGATCTGGAAGTCCGAGAGCAGTTCGAGCAGGATCGCCTCGAACTCGTCGTCGGCCCGATCGATCTCGTCGATCAGCAGGACGGCGTCCGAGCCCGCCTTGATGGCCGCGAGCAACGGACGTTCCAGGAGGAACCTCGGACCGAAGACGGCGTCGACGTTCGCCTCGTTCCCGGCATCCTGCTCGGACATGGCGCGGATGTGCAGCAGTTGGCGGGCGTAGTCCCACTCGTACAGGGCCTGGGCGGTGTCGATGCCCTCGTAGCACTGGAGCCGAATGAGCTTCTTGCCGAAGACCTCGGCGACGGTCTTGGCGATCTCGGTCTTGCCGACGCCGACCTCGCCCTCGAGCAGCAGCGGGCGGCCGAGGTGCAGACAGACGTGCAGGGCGGTGGCGAGACCGCGATCGGCGAGGTAGTCCGCGCCGCGGAGGGTCTCGGTCAGCGCCGCGACCGTCGGCGGGTAGGCCGCCACGTCAGAGTTCGCCGTCGGCGACGCTCTGCCCGATGCTCTTGGTGCCGGCGGGGAGTTTTCCTTCGTTCTCCAACTGCCGGCGCCACTCCTCGCGCATCGCAGCGGCCATGCCTTCGTCGTCCATGCCCTTGATGCCGAGCATGGCGGTGTTCTTGCAGACCCTGCCGGTCGGTTGGGGCTCGGGCAGGTCGGCACCGCTCGCCTGCTCGGCGGACCAGATGTCGCGGAGGACGTTCAGCGCCTGCTCGGCGCCATTGCCGTTGGGCCTATCGGTCATCTCCTCAGGCTAGACCCGCGGCGCGAACCGTTCCATAGCCAGAGAATTCAGTTTCCAGACCGTCGGTTCGACCGATGAGTTTCTGTCGGTGGTCTGGTCTTGGCTAGGGAAGGCGCCCGGAGGGGGCGCGCACTCGGCACTGGAGGGCGTTATGGGAGCACCGGTCGTTCACTTCGAGATTCTGGGCAGGGACCAGGCGGCGTTGAGCGCCTTCTACGGCGAGATCTTCGATTGGAAGGTCGACGCGAACAACCCGGTCGGCTACGGCATGGTCGACCGCGAGTCGAACCTGAACAGGGACGGCATCGGCATCGGCGGCGGGATCATGGGCCTGCCCGAGGAGCAGTGCCCGCAACCGTTGGTCACCTTCTACGTCGAGGTCCCGAGCGTCGAGGACGCGCTCGCGCACGCCGAGCGTCTCGGCGGCAAGCGCCTGATGGGCCCCGAGAGCCCGATGGAGGGCCTGGTCATCGGCATGTTCGCCGACCCGGAGGGCCACCCCATCGGAGTCATCCAGTCCTGAGGCGCCGTCAGACTACGACGAGTTCGAGATCCGAATCGATGGTGCGCAAATCGTCTGGATCGCTGGTCACCACGGGCTGCCGGGCTCGGCGCGCGCACAGAACCACGTGAGCGTCGACGATGTCGGACGTCCCGCTGTCGGCCAAGAGTCGGCCGACAGCGGTGGCGTCTGCACGGTCCAGGGCGACGACCCTGGTGGTCGTTGTACGGAGAAGTCGGACGAGACGCACCTGGCGCGCCGGGTCGCGCATTACTTGGGCCAAGGCCGTCCCGGGCACCGTCAGCGGCAGAGCAAGTTCGGTTGCCCTCGCGATCAGCACAACGACCTTTCGTTCGGCGCGTTCCGCGGCGATGAGCCCGCCCGCGTCGAAGGTGAATCCGGACATCTGCGAGCGGTCGCGTGCCGGGCGCAAGCGGCGCTCGTCGAGGCTCCGCACGTTGGCGGGCCGGGCGCCCACGCTAGGGCTCGCGCCGGAGGATGCCGTCGGCCCACTCGCGCTCGGCGTCGGTGAGGTCTCCACCGCTGGCGGCAAGCATCTCCGACAGCGCCACAGCCCAGCCGCCCTCGTCCGCGAGGGCCAGTTCGACGGCGTGCTGGACAAAGCCCGACACCGAAGCCGCCCTGCCGGAACGCGTCATCGCCTGAATCTGCGCCACCTGGTCAACCGTCAGCGTGACGGTGACCTTCTTCGTATCCGCCATACCGAATACCATACCGCCTCGGGTCCTGGGAATCAGCGGGGCTCTTCGCACCGCAGTGCCGCTCCGGCGGCGGCCAGAATCACGGCGTCGAGGCTCTCGGGGGGCGGCTTTCCGGCGAGCAGGTAGCGCCGGATGGCCGCGACCGGCAGGTCGAGAAGTGCGAACGTGCTCGCCTGCAGGTGCTCGCGGCGGACGGAGCCGAGGCGGCGTTGAGCAAACCCCCGAACGGCGCGGGCGAGGTTCTGGTTGACCGCAGCCAGGTCGGCGGCAAGGTCGTCCGGCCACTGGGCGACCAGCAGTTCTCGGCTCTGCGTCGCGAGCACCTGAGCCGCCGCCAGGTCCTCGCGCGCCCAGCGGGGGTAGTGCAGGACGGCGTCGGCAAAGGCTGCATCGACCTCGGGCTGCGCGAGGGCGGCGATCATGCCGACCTGGCCGCGCTGCGCGCATCGGATCCAGAGCCGGGCGAACAGGTGGTCCCTGCTCGGGAAGCGGTAGTAGATCGAGCCGCTGTTGCCACCCATCTCCGCCGCGACCGCATCCAGCGAGACGTTCGGCGGTCCACCGACGCGGGTGATCGAGCGCAGCGCCGCGTCGAGAATCGCGTCGTCGTCGTAGCGCGGGGGCCGGGGCACGTGGCCAAGAATACGTATTTGAGGCTAGGGTTAAAAATATGTGCCCGAGCCTCCACGAATCGGTGACTCCATGAGCTGGACGATCGAACGACGGAGCCGCGTCGCCGTGGTCACGATGACGACGAACCCGGTCAACGCGCAGAACCACGCGTTCTTCGCCGACCTGCACGAGGCGTTCGACCTCCTCGAGCGCGAGCACCCCGACTCTCCTGTCGTGCTGACGGGAACCGGGGCGAGGTTCTCCGCGGGCCTCGACCTCGGCGAGCACTTCCCGATCTTCGCCGGCGACCCCGCCGGCGTGCGGGCCTGGTTCGCCGAATACCGGGCGACCAACCTGCGCCTGTTCACCTATCCACGACCGACGGTCGCGGCGGTCAACGGGCACGCGTTCGCCGGCGGTTTGATCACCGCGGCGGTCTGCGACTACCGCGTGTGCGTCGAAGACGGCGCGAAGTTCGGCCTCAACGAGGTACCGATCGGCATCCCGATGCCGGCGATCTACGTGCGCATGCTCGCCTACGCGTGGGGTGAGGCGATCACGGCCCGCACAAGTCTGTTCGGCGAGATCGTGGACTGCACGCAGGCCCACGCCTGGGGCATGGTCCACGAGCTCGTCCCGGCAGGCGAGGTCGTCGACCGCGCCGTCGCGTTCGCCGATGCCGTCCCCGAGGACTGCCTGGAGCAGTACGCGTACACCAAACGCGCCTGCCAGGCCCCGACGCTGCGGGACATCGCCGCCCTCGCCGACCCGCTCGACGAGGAGCTGCCCACCTGGTTCACCACCGACAACGCCCGCCACGCGCACCGCCGCTATTGGCGGCAGCTCAAGGGTGCGCCCGCGCCGTGGTGACCGTCGCGTCCCTTCCGTCGTGGGTGATCTGGCAGGCGCGCCCGTTCCCGGACGCCAACCTGCTCCTGTTCCGCGGCAGGCAGCCCACCATGGTGGACACCGGTTTCGTTGGGCACGCCGCCGAGACCGTGGCCTGGGTGCGTTCGCAGGCGCCCGAACTGGCGTTGGTGGTCAACACGCACTGGCACGCCGACCACGTGGGCGGCAACGGCCGACTGCAGGCCGCCGGCATCGGAATCGCGGCGAGCGTGCCGGACGCCGCGGCGCTCGCACGCCGAGATCCCGGCTGCTGCGTGGCGGAGTACCTCGATCAGCCGGTCGAGCCCTACGTCGTCGACGAACCTCTCGCCGATGGCCAGATCCTCTGGTTGGGCGACGCGCAGTGGCAGGTGGTGGCCACACCCGGCCACACCGCCGGTCACCTCTGCCTGTGGCAACCGGACGAACGCCTGCTCGTGGTCGGCGACGCCCTGTCGGACTACGACGTCGGGTGGGTGAACCTAGCTCTCGACGGCGCCGAGGCGGCCGACACGGCGGTGGACTCCCTGCAGCGTCTCGCCGCCCTGGACCCGCTCGTGCTGCTGCCCGCGCACGGACCGATCCCGACCGACACGGCGGCCGCGCTCTCGACGGCACTTCGGCGCGCACAGCGGCTCGCGACCGATCCGCAGGGCGCGGTCTGGTACGGCGTCCGTCGCATCTTCGCCTTCGCGTTGATGATCCGCGGCGGCATCCCGAGGCCAGACGTCGAGCCCTATCTGTTGGCGCGGCAGTGGCTCACCGACGCCGCGCGGCAGCTCGAGCGATCACCGGAAGAGATCGTCGCCGAGTTGATCGACACCATGACCGGCAACGGCGCGGTCGTTCTACGCGACGGACGCCTGCACGCGGCAGCGGAACATACGGCCGTCCGGCCCGAATCGCTCCACCTGCCATGGCCGCGAGACTGGGCACTCACCAGGGGCTGACCCAAGCCTCGTTTCCCGGAGCCGTCACAGGCGGATCACACCGAGGACGACGTCCTCCAACGCCTTCGTGCCGTGGCCGACTCCGGTCGTGTCCTCGGCCAGGATCGTGTCCCCGCACGACAGCCGACGCTTCGCTCCGCCGGCCGTGAACTCGATGGTTCCGGCGAGCACCACCACGAACTGGCGCGCGGGCGCGGGATGGACAACCTCGGTTCCCGCCGGCAGACGGACGACGTGAAAGGTCTCGGCCTCGAACGCCTCCGAGTACTCCAGGGCGGCGCCTGTTGCCTTCGGGCCGAGCGCCAACTCCTCGTCGGCGAACCGAGACGTGCCCTCGACGTCGCAGTACAGGCGGATGAAGCGAAACGACGACTGCTGCGGATTGCCCGTGGGTTCGGCCATCGCTATGCCCGCTGCGTCCAGGCCCGCTGCGCGGCGAGGTCCGCGGCGAGCTCCGTGAGCTGGTCCTGCACGCGGACCGCCGCGGTGCCGCCGCGGGCGGAGCGGGAAGCGATGGAGCCCTCGACGGTCAGGACGTCGCGGACCGCCGGGGTGAGGTGCTTGGAGATCTCCGCGAAGTCCGCGTCTGAGAGGTCGGCGAGTTCGCAGCCCTTGGTCTCGCACACCTGCACGCAGGCGCCGGCGATCTCGTGGGCCTCGCGGAACGGGACGTGCTCGCGAACGAGCCACTCGGCGATGTCGGTCGCGAGGGAGAAGCCGGCCGGGGCGAGTTCGGCCATGCGGGCGGTGTTGAAGCGCATCGTGGCGACCATGCCGGTGAACGCGGGCAGCAGGACCTCGAGGGTGTCGACCGAGTCGAACACCGGCTCCTTGTCCTCCTGCAGGTCGCGGTTGTACGCGAGCGGAAGGCCCTTGAGGGTGGCGAGCAGGCCGGACAGGTTGCCGATCAGGCGGCCCGCCTTGCCGCGGGCGAGTTCGGCGACGTCGGGGTTCTTCTTCTGCGGCATGATCGAGGAGCCGGTGGAGTACGCGTCGTCCAGGGTGACGAAGGAGAACTCCTTCGTGGCCCACAGGATCACCTCCTCGGCGATGCGCGAGAGGTCGACGCCGATCATCGCGAACACGAACGCGGCCTCGGCCGCGAAGTCGCGCGACGCGGTGCCGTCGATGGAGTTGGCGGACGAGCCGTCGAAGCCGAGTTCCGCGGCGACCTGCTCGGGATCCAGACCGAGCGAGGAGCCCGCGAGGGCGCCGGAGCCGTAGGGCGAGATCGCCGCGCGCGCGTCCCAGTCCCGCAGCCGGGAGACGTCGCGGCCGAGCGTGTGCACATGGGCGAGCAGGTGGTGGGACAGAAGGACCGGTTGAGCGTGCTGCAGGTGGGTGCGGCCGGGCATGGGCGCGCCGAGGTGCGCGACGGCCTGCTCGACGAGCGCTTCCTGAAGGTCCGTCAGAAGCCCGGCGACGCGGCGGGCCGCGTCGCGCAGGTACATGCGGAAGAGCGTGGCGACCTGGTCGTTGCGGGAGCGGCCGGCGCGGAGCCGGCCACCGAGGTCCGGGCCGACCCGCTCGATCAGGCCGCGTTCGAGGGCGGTGTGCACGTCCTCGTCGGCAACGGTCGGCGTGAACGCCCCCGAGTCCACGTCGACACCGAGCCGGTCCAGACCCTCGAGCATGCCGGCGAGCTCGCCGTCGGAGAGCAGACCGGCCCGGTGCAGCACCCGGGCGTGCGCGCGCGACCCCGCGAGGTCGTAGGAGGCCAGGCGCCAGTCGAAGTGCACCGACACCGACAGTGCGGCCAACGCGTCCGCCGGCCCCGAGGCGAAGCGCCCGCCCCACAGCCGCAGACCTTCCGGCTCTCCCGCCACGCCACTCACCGCAGAAATCTCCCTATCGTCCGACCGAAGGTGGCCCATGGGCCTCGCCTGGTCGGACGCAACGTGTGGAACGCCGCCCAGGAGTTGGACATGGTTGCTACTGGTTGCCGGCCAGGCGCTGGTCGCGGCCGGCGGCGATGCGGCTGGACATCCCGAAGATCTCGATGAAGCCCTTGGCCATCGACTGGTCGTAGATGTCGCCCTCGTCGTAGGTCGCCAGCTTGTAGTCGTAGAGGGAGTTCGGGCTCTGGCGCCCGGTCGGCGTGGCGCGGCCGCCGTGCAGGGTCATGCGGATGTCGCCGGAGACGACGGAGTTGACCTCGAGCAGGAAGGCGTCGATGGCGCTGCGCAGCGGGGAGAACCACAGGCCGTCGTAGACGAGCTCGGACCAGCGCTGCTCGAGCTGGCGCTTGAAGCGGGCGACCTCGCGCTCGACGGTGATGTTCTCGAGCTCCTGCTTGGCGGTGATCAGCGCGATGGCGCCGGGGGCCTCGTAGACCTCGCGGCTCTTGATGCCGACGAGGCGGTCTTCGATCATGTCCAGGCGTCCGACGCCGTGGGCGCCCGCGCGGCCGTTGAGCTCGACGATGGCCTCGAGCATCGAGACCTTGCGGCCGTCGATCGCGACGGGCCGGCCCGCTTCGAAGGTGATCGTGACCTCGTCCGCCTCGCGCGGGGTGGCCGGGTTCTGGGTGTAGGAGTAGATGTCCTCGATCGGCGCGTTCCACGGGTCTTCGAGGAAGCCGGTCTCGACGGCGCGGCCCCACACGTTCTGGTCGATGGAGTACGGGGACTTCTTGTTCACGTCGATCGGCAGGTTGCGCTCTTCGGCGAAGGCGATCGCCTTGTCGCGGGTCATGCCCGAGTCGCGAACCGGGGCCAGGACCTTGATGTCGGGGGCGAGCGCGCCGACGCCGACCTCGAAGCGGACCTGGTCGTTGCCCTTGCCGGTGCAGCCGTGGCCGACCATCGTCGCGCCGTGGTAGCGGGCCGCGTCGACGAGGTGCTTGACGATGATCGGGCGCGAGAGCGCGGAGACGAGCGGGTAGCGGCCCATGTAGAGGGCGTTGGCGCGCAGGGCCGGAAGGCAGTAGTCCTCGGCGAACTCGTCCTTGAGGTCCAGGACGATCGACTCGACGGCGCCACAGTCCAGCGCGCGCTGGCGGATGACGTCCATGTCCTCGCCGTCCTGGCCGACGTCGGCGGCGACGGCCACGATCTCGGCCCCGGTCTGCGCGGCGATCCAGCCGATGCAGACGGAGGTGTCCAGGCCACCGGAGTAGGCAAGTACGACGCGCTCGGTCACTGGTTGTTCTCCTTGTAGAGGTGCGTTGGCTAAGGCTGCGAAGCCGATCGGCGAAACTACGGCCTGTCGGGGGGCCGTCGGGCGGCAGGGCCCCCCGACGGTGCGTTGGCGAGTGCCAGGAACCAGTCGGCGCAGACGCCGCCGCCGGCCGGATCCCGGGTGATGACCAGAACGGTGTCGTCTCCGGCGATGGTGCCGAGCAGGTCGGGCAACCCCGCCTGGTCGATCGCGGAGGCGAAGAACTGGGCCGCGCCGGGCGGGGTGCGCAGGACGACGAGGTTGGCCGAGGCCTCGGCGGAAACGAGGAGTTCCTCGGCGATGCGGGCCAACCGGGTGGTGTTGGCGGCCACGTCGTTGGGAACGCGCGGCCGCCGGTCTCCCCCGTCGCCCGGCACGGCGTACACCAGGTCGCCGTGGTCGTCGCGGATGCGGACCGCACCGAGTTCGTCCAGGTCCCGCGACAGGGTCGCCTGAGTCACCGTCAGACCGTCTTGGCCGAGCAGGTCGCCGAGTTCGCCCTGCGAGTGCACGCGCACGCGGGAGAGCAGTTCGACGATCCGCCGATGCCGGGCGGTCTTGGTCGCGGGAATCGTCGTCACGTGCGCGCTTCCGAAACGGCAGAGCGCTGGATCAACCAGGTCAGCAGCGCCTTCTGGGCGTGCAGGCGATTTTCGGCCTCGTCCCACACCGCGGACTGCGGACCGTCGAGGACCTCCGCGGTGATCTCCTTGCCGCGGTAGGCGGGTAGGCAGTGCAGCACGATCGCATCGGCCGTGGCCATCGCGAGGGCGGCGGCGTCGACGGTGAAGGGGCGGAACACGGCTTCGCGGCCGTCGGCCTCCTGGCCCATCGAGACCCAGGTGTCGGTGGTGAGGACCTCCGCGCCGGCGAAGGCCTCCTTCGGGTCGGTGGTGACGAGCACGGAACCGCCGGTCTGGGCGGCGATCTCGGCCGCTCGGGCGACGACGACGGGGTCCGGGGCGAACTCCGCGGGTGCGCCGATGCGCACGTGCAGGCCCGCGGTGGCGCCGCCGAGCAGATAGGAGTGCGCCATGTTGTTGGCGCCGTCGCCGACGTAGGTCAGCGTGAGCCCGGCCAACCGCCCGAACCGCTCGCGGACGGTCTGCAGGTCGGCGAGGACCTGGCACGGGTGGAACTCGTCGGACAGGGCGTTGACCACGGGCACGTTCGCGACCCGCGCCATCTCGTCGATGTTCGCCTGACCGAACGTGCGCCAGACGATGGCGGCGCACTGGCGGTCGAGGACCTTGGCGGTGTCGGAGATCGGTTCCCCCCGGCCGAGTTGCGACCCGGCGGCTTCGATCACCATCGGGTAGCCGCCGAGTTCGGCGACACCGACGCTGAAGGAGACCCGGGTGCGGGTGGAGTGCTTGTCGAAGATGATCGCGACCGCGCGCGGACCCTCGAGGGGCCGATGGCCGAGCCGGTTGGCCTTCATGGCGTCGGCGAGGTCGAGGACCTCGAGCTGCTCGGCCGGGGTCAGGTCGTCGTCGCGACGAAAGTGACGGATAGTCACGAAGACTCCTGCGCGTTGTCGAGGATGCCGGGCAGGGCGCCGAGGAACAGGTTGGCCTGGTCGATCGTGAGCACCAACGGCGGCGCGAGGCGGATCGCCGCGGGCTGCACGGCGTTGACGAGGAACCCGGCTCTGCGGCAGGCGGCCTCGACCCTGCCGGAGACCTCCTCGGTCAACACCAGCGCGAGCCACAGGCCCTTGCCCCGCACCCCGGCGAGCAGCGGATGCCGCACCGCGGCGATGCCGGCGGCGAGGTGTTCGCCCACCTTGCCCACGTTGTCCAGCAGGCCGTCGCGCTCGACGGTGTCGAGCACGGCGAGGGCGGCCGCAGCCGCCACGGGGTTGCCGCCGAAGGTCGACCCGTGGTCGCCCCGGTGCAACGCGGAACCGAACGCGCCGAGGCCGATGCAGGCCCCGACCGGCAGCCCGCCGCCGAGGCCCTTGGCCAGGGTCAGTACGTCCGGGCGACCCCATTCGTTGCCCTGGGCGGACTCGTCGTGGGCGAACCAGGTGCCGGTGCGGCCGATGGCGCCCTGGATCTCGTCGAGGACGAACACCGCGCCGGTGGAGTCGCAGAGTTCCCGCGCGAGCGCGAGGTACCCGGCCGGCGGCGGAACGACCCCGCCCTCGCCGAGGGTCGGTTCGAGGAACACCGCGGCGGTCCCCGGCGTGACGGCCGCGCGCAGTGCGTCGGTGTCGCCGTAGGGAACGAACACGGCCTCGATGCCGAACGGCGCGAAGGGTTCGCGGATGGCCTGCTTGCCGGTGATGGACAGCGCGCCGAAGGAGCGGCCGTGGAAGCCGTTCTCGGCCGCGACGATCCGCAGCGTGCCCTCGCCGTGGTGGCGGCGCACGACCTTGAGCGCGGCCTCGTTGGCTTCGGTGCCGCTGTTGCAGAGGAACACCCGCGAGCCGTCGTCGGTGGCGCCGAGCAGGTCGAGGAGTTTCTCGGCGAGGCGCACGCCGGGTTCGTGCAGGTACAGGTTCGAGGTGTGCGCGAGCGTGGCGACCTGTTCGGTCACCGCGGCGACGAGCGCCGGGTGGGCGTGGCCGAGCGAGGTGACGGCGATGCCGGCGAGCAGGTCGAGGTACTTGACGCCGTCGACGTCCCAGACCCAGCAGCCCTCGCCGCGGGACAGGGCCACCGGCGGGGTGCCGTAGTTCGGCATGAGCGCGTCGTCCCACCGCGCCTGCAGAGACTGAGTGTGCGTCACAGTGCTTCCCCTCCGGGGACGACCATCGTGCCGATGCCTTCGTCCGTCACCAGTTCCAGGAGCACTGCGTGCGGAACGCGCCCGTCGAGGACGTGCGCCGCGGGGACTCCGCCGCGCACCGCCGCTAGGCAGGCCTCCATCTTCGGGATCATTCCGGAGCTGAGGGCGGGCAGCATCTCGGCGAGCTGGTCGGCGGTGAGCTGGTCGATGACTTCGTCGTCGTCGGGCCAGTTCGCGTACAGGCCTTCGACGTCGGTGAGCATGATCATCTTCTCTGCCCCGAGCGCGACGGCGAGCGCGGCGGCGGCGGTGTCGGCGTTGACGTTGTAGATCTGGCCGTCGGTGCCGCGGGCCACCGAGGACACCACGGGAATGCGGCCGTCGTTGAGCAGGCCCCGCACGACGCCGGGCTGTACGAGGCTGACTTCGCCGACGAGGCCGATGTCGACCTCTTCCCCGTCCACCATCGCCCCGCGCCGTACTGCGGTGAACAGGCGCCCGTCCTCGCCGGAGAGCCCGACGGCGAACGGGCCGTGGGCATTCAACGCCCCGACGATCTCCCGCTGCACCTGTCCGACGAGCACCATGCGCACGACGTCCATGGTCTCCGCGGTGGTGACCCGCAGCCCGCCGGTGAACGTGGACTCGATACCGAGCCTGTCCAACGCGGCCGAGATCTGCGGCCCCCCACCGTGCACGATCACCGGGTTGATGCCCGCGAGGCGCAGGAACACCAGGTCCTCGGCGAAGGCCGCCATGAGCGAGTCGTCGGTCATGGCGTTGCCACCGAACTTGACCACGACGGTGCGCCCGTTGAACCGGGTGAGCCAAGGCAGCGCCTGCACCAACACGGCCGCCTTGGCCTGCGCCTGCTTGTTCCGACTCACAGTCTTCGACTCTCTCATCGGTTGATCCGGTGATCTGGGGCGGAGCCCCACCGGTTGAAGAATCCGGCCCCCCAGGGCCGCATTCTTCATCCGGACCGCACGTGCAGTTCTCTTGTCGCACTTCGCCTATCGGGGTGTCTTTCGGGGGCTGGCGGGGGCGGAGCCCCCGACGGTGGGGGCGGTC
>JBQTIB010000060.1:0-73124 GCA_052389435.1 Sporichthyaceae bacterium
GCCGTGCATGTTGATCGACCCGAGCTTGATCGCGTCCTTGCTCACGCCCACGTCCGTCGCGCCGCCCTTGGCGTCGTAGATCCGCTGGTTCTCGGCCTTCTGCTCGGCCGACTCCAGATCCTTGACGGCGGTGCCGGTGGCGTTCTTCTCGGCGACGGCCTTCTTCGTGCCCGCCTTGGCCGCGCCGGCCGGTGCGGCCTTGGCCTTCTCGCTCTTCGCGGCGGTGGCCTTGGTCGGAGCTGCGGCGGTGGTCGTGCCCGAGGTGGCGGCCTTGGCCTTGGGGGCGGCGGCTTCGGCCTTCGCCTTCGTCGGAGCGGCGGCGGCGTCGGCCGGGGCGTCGGCGGCGACGCCGGTGTCCTCGGTCGTCGTCGTGGCGTCGGCCGCCGTCTGCACCGGCTCCTGGGCGACCTCGGACGGCCCGGCACCGTCGCTGCCGCAGGCGGTGAGCACCAGCGCCGCGCTCAACGCGAGGGGGATCGCGTGAAGCGATCTGCGCTTGTAGTTCATTGGGGGGCTCCTCTTCGAGCGTTTCGGATCAGGGACTTAATTGGAGTTCCGGGGGGATGGTGAGGGCCGGAGCCCCCCGGTCTGTCGCTCAGTTGACGGCTCGATCTCGGCCGCCCCAGTACTGCTTGCGCAACGTCGGCTTGTCGTGTTTCCCGACGGCGGTCAGGGGGATCGCCTCGACGAAGTCGACGGTCTTGGGGGTGTTCACCGAACCCTTGGCGGCCTTCACCCATTCGATGAGTTCGGCGGCTTCGACCCCGGCACCCGGGTCGAGGACGACGACGGCCTTCACCGCCTCGCCCCACTTGTCGTCCGGGACGCCGATGACGCACGCGTCGCGCACCGCGGGATGGGTGAAGAGGGCGGCCTCGACCTCTTTCGGGTACACGTTGTAGCCGCCGGAGATGATCATGTCCTTCTTGCGGTCCACGATGTACAGGTAGCCGCGCTCGTCCGCCCGGGCCACGTCCCCGGTGCAGAGCCAGCCCTCGCGCAGCGCCTCGGCCGTCTCCTCGGGACGGTTCCAGTACCCGGTCATCACGTGCGGGCCCTTGACGCAGATCTCGCCCTCGGCACCCGCGGGCACCTCGTTCAGGTCGTCGTCGAGGAGGCGTACGTCGGCGATGGCGACCGGACGCCCGCAGGAGGACAGTGGAGCGAGGTCCCCGGTGCGCAGGGCCTCGGCGTGGTCGTCCTTGCGGAGAACGGTGAGCTGGTTGGGGGCCTCGGTCTGCCCGTACAGCTGGGCGAAGACCGGCCCGAAGCGATTGAGACCCTCGACGAGGCGCTCGGTGCCCATCGGAGCGGCGCCGTAGACGATCGTCTGCAGGCTCGAGGTGTCGGCGGTGGCCGTCGCCGGGTGGTCGAGCAGGACGTAGATCATCGTCGGGACGAGCAGCGTGGCGGTGACGCGCTCCTTGGCGATCGCCTCGAGCAGCCTGTCGGGGTCGAAGCCGCCGAGCACGACGTTGGTGCCGCCGCGCATCCACACGGGGAGGACGAAGCCGCCGCTGGCGTGGGTCAGCGGCGCGCAGTGCGCGAAGACGTCGGCTTCGCCGAGCCCGAGTTCGAGCAGTTCGCTGAACAGCGCGGAGGAGAAGGTTCGGTGGGTGTGCACCACGCCCTTGGGGCGACCGGTGGTGCCGCCGGTGTAGTAGATGCCGAACAGGTCGTCGGGGGCGACGGTGAGGAGGCCGCGGTCGCCGGACTGGGCCTGGCAGAGCTTCGCGAACGAGGTGCCCCCCTCGAGCACCGCGGTCTCGTCGACCGACAGCGGCCGAACCGGCTCGGCGAGCTGGGGGAGGATCGTGGAAAGCCGTTCGGCGTAGGCCTTGTCGTGGACGACGACCTTGGCTCCCGAGTCGGCGAGGATGTACTGCTGGTCCTCGGCGCCGAGGCGGGCGTTGATGGGAACGACCGCGAGGCCCGCCCACAGCGCGCCGTAGTAGGCGAAGAGCACCTCGGGGCGGTCGGGCATGAGGATCGCGACGCGGTCTCCGGGCGTCAGGCCCTCGCCGAGCAGGGCGCGTCCGGCCCTGCGGACCTCGGCGATGGTCTCGGCGTAGGAGATGCGGCGGTCGCCGGCGACGATCGCCGTCCGCGGGCCGTAGGCCAGGGCGGCCCGCTCGAGGAGGCTGCCAATGGTGCAGTCGATCATCGCGCCTCGTCCTCCACCGGGGTCGCCAACACCGACGCGGTCCGCCATCCCGTATCGGTAGGCCCGACAGTAGGCGTGACCTAGAGCACGTTCCATGGGGATATGTCCGCAATCCACATGAAGGCACTGTCGGATTGCCACTGTTGCGGCCTGACTGGCAGGTCGGCGGGTGGCTGGCGGCGGTCTCTGCAGTGGAAAACCGCCTCGGGTGTGATCTAGGGGCCCAGCAGTTGCCGGAGGCGCAGGGCGGCGAGGATCTCGCCCCGGCGGTGCGTGAGGGCGTCCTCCAGCACGTCCTCGGCGTGCCGGATGCGCAGTCGCACCGTGTTTTCGTGGACCCCCAGGCGTACCGCCGCGGCGGCCTGCGATCCCGTGGAGAGCCAGGCGAGCAGGGTCTCGCGGGTCCGGGCGGCGCGTTCGTCGTCGGCCGCGAGGTCCTCGAGTTCGTCGGCGACGAACTGACGGGCCGTCGGCTCGTCGCCGAGCATGAGCAGTTCCAGGCGGACGTCGGCGAACTCGAGCACGTCGGGTCCGTCGCCGTTGAACCGGGCGGCGAAGCGGCGCCGCAGCCGGGAGGTCTCGATGGCCTGGTTGCAGGTGCGTCGCAGACCGTCGAGCCCGGTGCCGACGAGCCCGACGCCGACGGGGAAGCCGGCGCCGTCGGCGACCTCGCGCACCAGGGCCAGCTGGGCCTGCCCGGGAGGTCCGGCGAAGCCCAGCCACGCCGCCCACGTGCCGGGGCCGTGCAGAAGCAGCAGCGAGCCCTGCGCGCGGCCGCGGGCGACGAGGTCGGCCAGGGTGCGTTCGGCGCGGGCGCGCTCGTCCACCTCGAAGGCCAGGCCGAGGTGGGCGCCGCGCAACCGGTACCCGAGCAACGCCTCGAGTTCGTGGGTGATGACGGTGTGCGTTCCGTCGAGGATCGAGTTCAGGGCGGCGCGACGCCGGTCCTCGCGGTTGCGGAGGATCTCGCCGCGGACCGCGTCGTAGCGGCCGACGACGGCGCCGAGGATGTGGATGATGTATTCCAGGAGCTGATGGGTCGGGGGGCCGATGAGCTCGTCGAGCCTGCCCCGGCGGTTCGCCTCCTCGTGCGAGCGCATGAACCACAGCCGCCAGAACTGCTGAACGCCGACCCAGTAGGCGTTCTCGAGTTCGCTGACGGGGATGCCGAGTTCGGCGGTGAGGTCGGCGAACCCGAAGGCGCCCTCGGGATTGGCCTCGTCGAGCACGAGTTCGCCGGCGAACAGGGCGAGGATCGCCACGATGTTGTCCCGCACGGACAGGCTCAGGGCCTCGAGGAAGTCTGGATCCTTGGTCTGCTCGGGCCACACCCGGACCGCGATCTGCGCGGTGACGACCTCGGCCATGGCGTCGGCGTCGCAGCGAGCCGCCAGCGACCGCGTCGCTGCGGTGCCGGGACCTGCGAACACGGCCGGATCCACATGCGGATCCTAGCTAGAGCGTCGTTCTACTCCGCGCGATGCGCAGGGCAACCGGCGTCGCGGGGAACGTAGGCCGGGCAGCGTTCGGTCGTGTCGTAGTAGCGATGGAACACCCCCGTCGCGGCGCCCGAGATGGGCGGGACCAGCCAGGACCAGTCCCCGGGGACGTCGCGCCCGGCTCGTTCTTCTTTTTCCAGATGGGTGAGAAAGCGGGCGGACTCGGTGTGGTGGTCGGTCATGGTGACGCCGGCCTGGGCGTAGGAGTGCAGGACGGCGACGTTGAGTTCGATCAGCGCCCGGTCCCGCCAGAGGGTGCGCTCGGAGGAGGTGTCCAGGCGCATCTTCTGCGCGATGGTCGGCAGCAGGTCGTAGCGATCGGCGTCGGCGAAGTTGCGGGCCCCGATCTCGGTGCCCATGTACCAGCCGTTGAACGGCGCGCAGCCGTAGACGACGCCGCCGATGTGCATGTCCATGTTCGCGATCGCCGGGACCGCGTACCACTGCAGGCGCAGGGAGGAGAACCAGTAGAACTGCGTGCTCGGGTGCGTGATCGGCACGTGCATGACGGCGTCGGCGGGGACTTCGTGGACCGACAGGGCGTGGTCGGGAGCCTCGACGATCAGGGGCAGCACGTCGAATCTGCCGCCGGTGCCGCGCCACTCGAGCTTGCGGGCCAGGTCGGTCGTTTCGACCAGGGCCGGGTCGCCGACCACCCGGCCGTCCGGTGCGCGGTACCCGGCGTAGCGGACGAGTTGGTCGTTGCGGATGCGGGCGGCGCGGTGGTTCGGGGCGTCGGGAGCGAAGATCGTGATGACGGGACGAACGCGTCCGCCGTTGGTCGCGAGGCGCAGGTGCTCGACGCACTCGGCGGCGATGCCGGCCGGGTCGAGGACGTGGCGCCGGTCGCGCACCACGAGGCTGCGCCAGTAGAGGCGGCCGATGCAGCGGGCGGCGTTGCGCCACGCGACGCGGGCGCCGTACTCGAGTTCCTCGGCGGTGTGGCGGTAGGTGCCGGTGCCGGCGATCTCGATGCGGACCGACTGGACGCGAGACTCGACCTCGCCCCAGTTCGGGTTCTCGGCGTAGGCCTCGCGGAGGAAGTCCTCGGCTTGGGCGGGATCGACCGCGTCGCGGCGATGGGCGCGCGCGGGCGCCATCGTGACGCTGCCCTCCATCGCGAGCCCCCCGGCGGTGACACTAGGTAACCGGTCGACAGGCGACCGTGAGAATCCAGCGTAGAGCGACGCCCCGTGGTCTGCACTGTGCTTCGGCGGATCGGTGAGGCGTTCGGGATCTATCGGACGGCCGACAACGTCCCGGTCGTCCTCCCGATCGCGCCGGTTCGCCTCCGCCCCGAGGTCGAGGCGGCGCCGGATCTTCGGGTTCTGGCGTGCGTCGTCGCGCAGGCCCTCGACCTGCCCGAGGGTGTGCGCGCGATGCGCGGTCGACGTTTCGCCCCGATCGCAGGCCCAGCTCAGCAGCCGACGAACTCGGCCAGTTTGACCCCGTGTTCGGCGGCGATGAGTTCGGCCGCCTTCTCGCCGATCATGATGCAGGCGGCGTTGGTGTTGCCGCTGACGATGTCCGGCATGACCGAGGCGTCGGCAATCCGTAGGCCGGACACCCCGAAGACCTTCAGCCGCGGGTCGACGACGTCGCCCATGCGGCAGGTGCTCGTCGGGTGGTAGATCGTCACCGAGTAGTGCAGGACGAGGTCGGCGAGCAGTTCGTCGCTGGGCTCCTCGCCCGGGGAGTGGCCGTGCGCCCGGGCCAGCGCCGGCGGGACGTGCAGGGGACCGAGGCCGGGGCCCGGCCAGTTGGCCGCGACCTGCAGCGTGCGTCGGATGACGGCCACCGCGACCTGGAGGTCGGACTGCTCGTCGAAGAAGTTGAACCTGATGTCGGGCGCACCCATCGGGTCGAGGTCCAGGCGGACCTCGCCCTCGCTGCGCGGCTGCACCGGGTTGGCGGAGATGACGACGTTCTCGGCCAGCGGCGAGAGCGCCGTGTCCGGGTCGTCGAAGTACTCGGTCGGGTCGATGTTGAGCAGGCGCCACAGGTCCGGGGTGAAACCGCAGACGAGAAAGCCGATCTGACCGTCGTGCGTGTGCGGCATCGACAGGCCGGTGGAGAACCAGGCGGCGGCGTCGTAGAGGGAAGACGACGCGAGCCCGGTGCCGGTGGTGGCCCATTCCACGATGCGCCGCTCGGCTTCGGCCCGCAGGCCTTCCAGCTCCGGCGGTAGCCCGGCGTCGTCGGCCGGGTCCGCGGGCAGGGGACCGGCCGGAGCGCGCAACGCGTCCGGGCCCAACGCGAGCCCGACCTCCAAGGCGGAGATGCCGACGCCCGGGGCGGGGAAGAACAGCAGGACCTGGGTGTGGTCCTTGAGGTGCTTGCCGACGTGCGGGGAGTCGACCAGGCACTCGACGCCGGCGGCCAGCAGTTCCGCGGCCGGACCGACGCCCGAGCGCAGCAGGAGGTGGGGAGTGCCGAACGCGCCGGCGCTGAGCACGATCTCGCGCTCGGCCGCGACGGTGGCGAGCGTGCCGTCGGCGGTCGCGTATTCCACGCCCGTCGCGGCGCCGTCGGTCAGCAGGATGCGCGTGACCTCCACGTCCGTACGGACCGTCAGATTCGCGCGATCCACGGTGGGCTCGAGGAAGGCGTGGTACGTGCTCGAGCGGCGGCCGTCGCGGGTGGAAGTCTGCAGCAGCGAACTGACGCCGGAGGGTCCGCCGCGGTCGCGGCCGTTGTAGTCCCCGCGCGGGATCCCCGCGGCGACGGCGGCTTCGACGAACTGCCGGGCGGGCTCGAGCACGGGTGCGCGGACGCAGACTCCGAGCGGACCGTCGTGGCGGTGTGCCTCGGGGTCGAGGTCGATGTCCGGGCTGGGGACGAGACCTTCGCTCTTGCGGAAGTAGGGGAGGACGTCGGCGTAGGACCAACCGGTGGCGCCGCCCGCCGCCCACGAGTCGTAGTCGGCCGGGTTGCCGCGGACGTAGGCCATGAAGTTGATGCCCGACGTGCCGCCGAGCATCCTGCCGCGATTGGCCATGACCCGGCGCCCGATGAGCCCCAGCCCGGCCTTGCCGGGGTCGCCGGTGAAGGACCAGTCGGTGGCGGGGTTGCACCACATCGCGGGCGCCGCGGCGGGAACCGCCTCGACCGCCGGCGGAACGCCGCCCGCTTCGAGCAGGAGCACGCGGCAGTCGGGGTCCTCGGTGAGGCGGGCGGCGATCACCGCGCCGGCAGAACCGGCACCCACGATCACGAAGTCGAACTCTTCGGCGCTCATACCGGCCTCCGGCGGTTGGGACTAGCCGGAACCTACCGCCGAGGTGGGTGATCGGGCCGCGCCGTCCCGGTACGCGGCCCGATCACCTGGCAACGACGATCGCCGTGGGGGATGACAACCCCCACGGCGATGTGTCGGTCAATGGGCGAAGCCGGCGTCCGGGACGGCGGTCTGGCCGAGCACGAGGCGCAGCGCCTCCGCCTGGCCGGGGCCGGCCGCGAAGTGGCGGTAGCCCCAGCGGTGCAGTGCCGGCGCCAGGTGCGCGACCGACCCGCCGGACAGGTCGACGCCGATCCGGGTCCCGGCGGTGGCAGCCGCCAGGAACACCAGCAGGTCCTCCACCAACGGCGGCAGGTCCTCGTCGACCGAGAAGAGCAGTTCCGCCGGGCGTCCGCACGCGGTGCGGATCAGTTCGGGCAGGTCGATCCACAGCGCCGCACCGGTTTCCACGAGCAGCGCGGGTCGGGCGAGGATCGCGGCGTTGGACAGCACCGCGCCGGCGGCGAGGCTGGATTCCCCTACCCGTTCGACGAATCGGGCGACCTCGGCGGGGTTGGTGACACCGCCGAGGTGGACGGTCACCTGCTTGTGCCCGACCCGTTCGGCGGCCGCGGCGATGCCGTCGACATAGGCGTCGAGCAGGCGCGGCGCGCCCAGCGGGGCGAGCAGTTCCGGGGCGAGCGAGGCCCATTCGCCGACGGTGCGCCGGGCCCGGGCCGAGATGAGCACCGGTAGGCGGAGGTCCACCGGACGATCGGGGAGGGCGGCCAGCAGGGGCTCGACCGCGGTGGCGATCGCGTCGGCGAGAGCGGGGACCTTCGCGGTCTGGTCGGTGCTCAACGTGTCGAGCGCGGCGAGCAGGACGTCGAGCGAGCCGGCGCCGAGTAGCACGTCGGTCAGGGCGATCGGGCCGGCGTGGGCGCCGTCGGTCGTCCACACCGTGGCGGCGGAGGCGTCGTCTGCCCAGCGCAGCAGGGCGGCCATGCCGGTGAGGTTGCCCTCCGGTACGCCGCGGCCGATGTGCCCGGCGTAGACGTTGCCGGTGGCGCCGTCGACGGACAGGTAGGTGCCCTCGGGGTGGCTCGTGCCGTCGATGAGGAAGACGCCCTCGTCGGGTCTTACCTCCAGCCGCTCGCACCCGGTGACGCACGGCTTGTCCAGGGCGCGGGAGACGACGGCCGCGTGCGAGGTGGCTCCGCCTTTGGCCGTCACGACCGCCTGGGCCGCGAGCATGCCGGGCAGGTCCTGCGGGCTGGTGGTCGGGCGCAGCAGGATGACGTCCTCGCCGGCGGCGACGCGCAGGGCCGCCCGATCCCCGTCCAGGACGGCGAATCCGCCCGCGTGACCGGGGGAGGCGCCGATGCCGGAGAACAGCAGTTCGGCGGCGGCGAGTTCGGCCTCCACGAAGGCGGGCGCTACCAGGGTGCGAACCTGCTCGGCGCTCACCCGGCGCAGGGCCGTTGCGGTGTCGATCAGACCTTCGTCGACGAGGTCGATGGCGGTGCGCACCGCCGCGGCGGCCGTGCGCTTCGCGGCGCGCACCTGCAGCAGGTAGAGGGTGCCCTCCTCGACGGTGAACTCGATGTCGAGGGCGTCGCGGTACTCGCGTTCCAGGTCGCGACCGTGGGCCTCGAGCGCGGCGATGGTCGCGACCCATTCGGGCTGAGGGCTCGTCAGATTCACCGGTGTGGCGGTGCCCGCGACGACTTCTTCGCCTTGACCGCCCGCGAGGAACTCGCCGAACAGGACGTTCTCGCCGGTCTTCGGGTCGCGGGTGAACGCGACGCCGCTGCCGGACAGGCCACCGGCGTTGCCGAAGACCATGGCCTGTACGACGACGGCGGTGCCGAGGTCGTCGGGGATGCCGTGGTGGGCCCGGTAGGCCTTGGCGCGGCGGGAGTCCCAGGAGGAGAACACCGCCCGCATCGCGGCGACGACCTGCTCGTGGGGGTCGGTCGGGGCGCTGACGCCCTCGTCGTCGAGCGCGGCGAGGATGGCGTCCTCGAGCGCTCCGGCGGTGTGTTCGTCGAGGTTGTCGATGGCTGCCTGCCGCTGGGTCGCGACGGACTGCTTGAGCCACTCGGCGTCGACGTCGAGCACGATGTCGGCGAACATCGCCCAGAACCGGACCCAGGTGTCGACCGCGAACGCGGCGTCGTTCATGGTCTGTGCGAGGCGCAGCACGGAGTGGCGGTCCAGCCCGAGGTTCAGGACGGTGTCCATCATTCCGGGCATGGAGACCTTGGCGCCGGAGCGCACCGAGACGAGCAGTGGGCGCCCGCCGTCGCCGCAGAACGTCTTTCCGGTCTGGGTTTCCAGCCTGGCGAGGGCGTCGCGGGCCTGGTCGACCAGGCCGTCGGGAATGTTCTTGGCCTCCCGGTAGCTCCGGCAGGCGTTCGTGTCGATCACGAACGCCGCCGGAACCGGAAGTCCGAGGCGGTGCATCCGGCCGAGGCCTGCGCCCTTGCCGCCGAGCAGATCGACCGCGGCCGGATCGAGGTCGGCCAGATCGTGCACGTACGTCGTGTCCATGATGACCTGACTTCCCGTCGGCTACTTCTGGGTGGACTTGCGCTGCTCGCGGGGCGCGGTGAGGGTGGGCAGCTCGCACAGGTCCATGGCCTCGCCCCAGCCGACGTTGCCGTTGGCGTCGGTGAACTTCACGAACGAGGTGAAGCCGACCATGTTCATCCAGAACAGCCACGGATACCCGTTGACCGCGGTGCCGTCGAGACGGTGCACCTTCCCGCGGGTGTCGACGAGTTCGGTGGCGATCGCGTCGGGGAACTTGTTCTCGTCGCGCTTGGTGGTGCCCGTGCCGGACGCCAGGCCGTAGACGACTCCGTCCTCGAGCACGTAGCCGTGGGCGAGCTGGTACTCCCCGCCGCCGGTGGTGGCGTCGAAGCTGTAGATCGCGTGGATGGCGTAGTTCTCGCTGAAGTGCGCGTGCATCCAGCTCATCTCCGGGACGCCGCGCTCCGGGCGCGGGCCCCACGAGTGGTCCATGGTGGCGACGCAGTCGATGACGTACTCGGTGCCGCGGATGCTCACGCGACCGGTCACCTTGCCGGTGGCGTCGAAGTGGCCCTTGTACGCCGTGCCCCACTGGAAGCCTTCGGACTGCGCCCTGTCCCGCGCGGCGGCGGTGATGGGGTCCTGGTCGGGGTCGTTGATGTCGTAGGGCTCCATCAGGCCGGCGTGGACGATGTCGATCGTGGTGCCCTCGCCGTCGTCGTAGGTGACGTGCCAGGTGTGGTTGGGAACGATCGTCTCGACGCGCAGGCCGTTGTCGAGTTCGTAGGTGTGCAGGCTGCGCGGCTCGGGGATCTCGAGGTGGTTGCGCAGGTCGACGAAGTCCGCGCCCCACGGGGTGACGGCGCGCTTGGTGTTGAGCACGATCAGCGAGGTCACCACGCCGAGGTTCGGGCGGAACAGCAGGTAGATGCCGCCGGTGAGCCCGGTCTCGGGGTCGAAGAAGCCGAAGTAGTTCGTCTCGGCCCAGGTGTAGGTGTCGGAGTCGGGGGTGTGGAACTCGGCGTCCTGCGGCGTGATCATCTCTGCGGTCCTCTCGGGTACGGCGTCCTGCGGTGCCCTCATGGTGGGCGCGGGCCGGGGTGCCTGCGCATATCGACGGTCCGGGCAATCGAGGGCCTCGTTTATCTCTCGGAGATAGGCTCGACGCCTCGCGGGTGGGGTTCGATGGGCTCGGACACCCCTGCGTTTGACCCTCGGAGAGGGGGAGCCGGTGGAGAACGCCGTCGTCGAAGCGAACGCGCGTGCCGACGCCGCTGTCGCCGAGGTGGCCTCCCTGCGGGCCGTCGCGGGCCGGATCATGGCCGCGACCGACCTCGAGGCGGCGCTGACCTCCGTCACCCACGAGGCCCTCGCGACGCTCGAGGCCGACATCGCCGGAGTCTTCCTGCGCGAGGGCGACCGCATCGCCATGCAGGGCTGCGTCGGCAACCGGCACCGGGACACCGCCCGCCTGCGGATGGCGCGCAACGAAGGTCTGGCGGGGTTGGTGTTCGCTTCCGGGGCGGCGGCTCGGGTGGACTCCTACGTGCAGAGCGAGGAGATCTCGACCCACTTCCACGACCTGGCCCGAGCGGAGGACGTGCGCTCGGCGCTCGGAGCCCCGCTGGCCCTCGACGGCGAGGTCATCGGAGTCCTTGAGGTGTGGCGCCGTCGGGAGTCGGTGTTCACGCCCGCCGAGACCGAGCGCCTGGTGGCGTTGGGGGAGTTGGGCGCGATCGCCCTGAACAATGCGCGCCTGCGCGACGCCATGGCCGAGAGCGTGCGGCAGGTCGAACTGGCGCACCGTCAGATGGAGGCGCAACTGCGGCGCGTCGAACTCGCGCTGCGCACCCAACAGGACCTCGTCGCGGAGATCCTCGGCGGCGGGGGACTGGCTGGCACCCTGCGCATCGCCGCGCGCCGGGTCGAGGGCGCCGCGGTGTTCCTCGACGTGGACCTCGAACCCGTCGCCGCCTACCCGGTCGATACCGACGCGCGCGCCGTGGCGGACGCCGTCGCCGCGCGGCTGGGCGGGCGCAACCGGGCGACGGGTCCGCTGTGGGCCGGTGTCGAGGAGCGGTCGATCGTCGTGCGTGCGGTGTCCGCGGGCACCGAGCATCTCGGCTGGTTCGCGCTGGTGTGCGAGGCGATCGCCGGCGACGAGGAGAGCGAACTCGCCGTCACCCAGGCCAGCCTGGCGGCGTCGTTGAACAACCTGGAAGAGCAGGCCGCGGCACGGGCTCGGGCCAGCGCCCGCGAGGAACTGCTGTTCGGTGTGCTGGAAGGCAGCGTCGAGGACCGGCGCGCCGCGGCCTCGCGCGCCCGGCACCTGCAGGTGGACCTACGCGGCGAACTGCGCGTCCTGGTCGGCGAACTCGGCGGCCTGGCCGAGGTGGCGGCCGCGGAGGGCTGGGACGCCGTCCGCGTCGCCGAGGCGCACCGGCGACTGCTCGCCGCCGCGCGCACCACGCTGGGCGCCCGCGCGGTGCTGATTGCGCTGCGCGGGGACACGGTCCTGGCGCTGACGCGGGCCGCCTCCGTCGCCGCGACGCGGGAGACGCTCGGCGCGCTGACCGGGGACCTCCTCGGACAGCTGCCCGGCCTGCGTCCGGCGTGGGGGGTCAGCGCCGTCCACGTCGGAGCCGCCGACCTGGCGCTGGCCCTGGAGCAGGCGCAGACGGCCGCCCGGGCACTGCGGCACTCGGGCCAGCGGACGGTGTCCTGCTACGAGGAACTCGGCATCCTGCGGCTCATGCTGGCGGACCCGCGCAGCACCGACCTCGCGCGCTTCGTCGAGGAGACCGTCGGACCCGTCATCGCCTACGACCGCAAGAACGGCACCTCGCTGCTGGAGACGCTGCGGGCCTTCGTCGACTCCGGCTGCTCGCAGCGGGACACCGCGGAGCGCATGTTCCTGCACGCCAAGACGATCAAGTACCGGCTCGTGCAGATCGAGAAGCTCACCGGCCTGGACCTGACGGACCATCACGCCAGGATGCGCGTGGACATCGCCGTCCGCGCCGCCGAGCTCTTCTAGCCGACGGCCGTCCCGGTGAGGCGGCCGATGCCGTAGACGACCGTGAGGCCGATCGAGCCGCCGACCAGAACGCGCAGGACGGCTCGGCGTGGGTTGGCGCCGCCGGTGTGGGCGCTCCACCAGCCGGTGACCGACAGGGCCGCCAGCACGACCGCCACGGTGATGGGCACGCGCCAGCCCTGCGGGGGCAGGACGATGGCCAGCAGTGGCAGCAGGGCGCCGCAGACGAAGGCGATGGCCGAGGCGAGCCCGGCCCGGATGGGGTCCACCAGGTCGGTGGGGTCGATGTGGAGTTCGGTTTCCGCGTGGGCCCCCAGGGCGTCCCGGGCGGTGAGCTCCTCGGCGACCTGACGGGCCGTCGTCGGGGACAGGCCCTTCTCGCGGTAGAGCTCGATCAGCTCGTTCAGTTCGCCGACCGGATCGTCGGCGAGTTCGCGGCGTTCCAGGGCCAGTGCCGCCCGTTCGGCGTCTCGCTGGCTGCTGACCGAGACGTACTCGCCGAGCGCCATCGAGATCGCGCCCGCCGCTAGCCCTGCGACGCCGGCCGTGATCAAGGCCGCGCGCTCGGTCGTGGCGCCGGCGACGCCGATTACCAACCCGGCCTCAGAGACGATCCCGTCGTTGGCGCCGAGCACCGCCGCCCGCAACTGGTTCAGGCGCGAGGCGAGCTTCGGCGAGTGCGCCTCGCCCGGATGCTGAGTCGCGGTCATGCCCCCATCGTGGGGTACGACGGTCCCGATGGTGCGTTTCGATCGACGTTGCAACTGGAGTGACGCCGTGGCGGCGGCTCCGCGCTCGGCCTCGATCCCAGCGGTTGCAACGTCGATCGTTTCGCTACGGACTAGTGCTTGACGTCGACGTAGAGGCGGCGCGGGTTGCTCAGCTTGCCGGTGGTGACCGTCGCCTTGTGGTCGAAGCCGAGGACCCAGCTGACCTGGCCCTCGAAGTCGCACGTCATGCGCACGCCCTTGAGGTTCTTCAGGCCGAAGAACGCCGACTTGGTGCGGCCGGGGCCGACGTAGGCGTTCTTGCCGGAGTTGGTGTGCGCCTGCGAGGGCTCGACGACGACCTCGAGGAACTTCTTGCCGGGCACGTAGAGGGTGTCGCCGGTGGCGCAGTTCTGCGCCTTGGTCACCCACCGCGTGCGGACCGCGGGCGCGTAGCCGGTCAGGTCGACGACCGCGCGGTCGAAGGTGGCGTGCTGACCCACCCGCAGGTTGGTGACGACCGGAATGTCGGTGGCGTGCGCCTGCGGCATCGCGACGGCGAGCACGCCGGCGGTCAGGGCGAGGCCGGCGCCGGCGGCAACGGTGGAGCGAAGGCGAGTGCGGCTCATGGGGGGTCCCCTCCTGGTGGTGGCCGGTCAAAGCGTCCGGTTGCCAGAGAAGACGCACGAGGGCCGCGATCGGTTGACAGCCACAGATGGGTGGTAGACCCGATGGGCGGCGGCGCCTGCGGTGGCCACGATGGAGCAATGATCCTGGCGGCGGGTGGGGCCTCCGCCCACGTGGCGGACGTTGTCGTGGCGCTCGGTGGCGCCTTCCTGGCGTGCGGTCTGATCGCCCGCGCCGGGGTGCGGCTCGGGGTGCCGACCATCCCGTTGTTCATGCTCGCGGGCATCGTCCTCGGGCCGCACACTCCCGGACTGGACCTGATCTCCGACCCGGCGGATCTCGAACTCGTCGCGCGGCTCGGGTTGATCTTCCTGCTGTTCTACCTGGGACTGGAGTTCTCCCTCGACTCCCTGACCTCCGGCGGCCGGCCGCTGGCGAAGGCGGCCGGGGTCTATCTGGCGCTCAACATCGGCGGCGGGCTCGCCCTCGGCGCGTGGATGGGTTGGGGCGGAGCCGAAACGCTGGTGATCGCCGGCGTGGTCGGCATCTCCTCCTCGGCCATCGTCACCAAACTGCTGATCGAGACCCGAAGGCTCGGGAACCCGGAGACCCGGGTGATCCTCGGCATCATCGTGATCGAGGACGTGTTCCTCGCGCTGTACCTGGCGCTGCTGCAGCCCGTGCTCGGTGGGGCCTCGGGGATTCTCGACGCCGCCGTCGGGATCGGCACGGCCTTCGGATTCCTGCTCGTGCTGGGAATCGTCGCGCGCTTCGGGGCACGGGTCGTCGATGCGTTCACGGGGGCGAAGGACGAGGAGATCGTCGTGGTCACCTTCGTCGGGTTGGCGATCCTCACCGCCGGGCTCTCGGAGAAGCTCGGAGTCTCCGACGCGATCGGCGCGTTCATGATCGGGCTGATCCTCGGAGCCTCGGCCAAGGCCGACCGGCTCAGGGTTCTGACGCACCCTCTGCGGGACGCGTTCGGCGCGCTGTTCTTCTTCCACTTCGGGTTGACCATCGAGCCCGGTGCCATCCGGCAGGTCGGATTCGAGGTGACCGTTGCGGTGCTCGCGACCGTCGTGCTCGCGGTGTCGGCGGGCGTGGTGGCAGCACGGGTGCACCGCTTCGGGCGGGTCGAGGCGGCGAACATCGGTTTGACGGTGCTCACCCGCGGCGAGTTCTCGTTGGTGCTGGCGGCGCTCGCCCTCGCGGCGGGCCTGGATCCGCGGCTCGGGCCGTTTGCCGCGGGCTACGTGCTGGTGTTGGCCCTGATCGGGCCGCTTGCGGTGGCGGGGTCGGTGCGGCTCTCGCGACTGCTGCCGGTCCGCCTGCTGCCCTGGCCGTCGAGCTACGTCGCAACGCCCGGGATGGATCTGGTCGTTGGGTCGCCGTCGCTGTTCGAACTCGGGACCGACCTGCTGCAGATTCGGGTGGTGCCCGGATCGAGGCTGCACGGGGTTCACGTCGCGGAACTGCGGCTGCCGCCGGGCTCGGTGCTCGGCGCGTTGGTCCGGGACGGCCAGACGGTTCCGGTGGAGTCCTCGACGCAACTGCTCACGGGCGACGCACTGCTGTTCTTCGCCGACCCGGAGCATCGGCTCGCGGTCGAGCAACGCATTCGTGCGGTACACCGCAGCGGCCGGCTCGCCCGGTGGTTGGGCGATACCGGCCGCTGATCGATCGCAGGAGGCGAGTGACGGTGGGTCAGTCGACGAGGGTCGGGACCTCCACCGTCCGTGCCACGGCGGCTCCGCCGGGGGCCGAACACAACCGCATCGCCGGGTCGTGGCGCACGATTCCCGGAGAGGAGATCAACGCCGCGGACGTCGGTTCGAAGCCCGCGGCGACGACGGTGAGAGTGCAGGGACCGGTGGGCGCCGGGCCGACCCGGAAGCGTCCGGCGCGGTCGGTGTGCGTCGCTGCGCAGACGGCGCCGTTGCCGTCGAGCAGGGTCACCAGGGCGTCGCCGACGGGACCGATGGCGTCGCTCGCCGTACCGACCACCTCGGCGTCCGCGGCCGAGGGGTCGACGGGGGTCTCGACGAGCACGAAGGGTTCGAGGGTCAGACCCCGGTGGGCGTCGAGGTCGACGACCGTGCTCGTCGGCCGGTACAGGCCCAAGCCGCTGCAGACCAGCAGGTATCGACCGGAGGCCATGCCGGTGAGGTGAAAGCTGCCGGCGCTGTTCGCGCGGGTACGGGCGACCTGTCCTCCTCGGTCGTCGAGCAGCGTGACCGGGGCTCCGACGAGCGGGCCGGCGGCCGTGACAACCGCTCCGTGCAGACCGGGACGGCTCGGCGAGGGTGCGGGGCGAGCCGCGGCGATCGACTCGACGGTGGGGGCCTGGGCGTCGGCGGTGCGCCGGGCCCGCAGGTAGACGGCCCAGGTGATCAGGGCGCACAGCACGTAGAAGCCGATGAAGATGAGGTAGGCGGCGTTGCCGTTCTTGTTGTGCAGGAACGACTGGCGGAAGGCGATGTTGACCGCCAGGCCGCCGAAGGCGCCGATCGCGCCGGCGATGCCGATGACCGCACCGGTGCGGCGGCGGGCGTGGGCCAGGGCGATCTTCGGGTCGGCGCCGGAGTCGATGGCCGCCGCCGCGCGCCCGCGGAACAGGACCGGGATCATCTTGTAGCAGGAGCCGTTGGCCAGGCCGGCGATGACGAAGAGCAGGACGAAGCCCGCGATGAACAGCGGCAGCGAGTTCTGGACCGAGGCGAAGAAGACCAGCAGCGCCGCGCCGGTCATCGCGATGAAGGACCAGAAGGTGACGACGGCGCCGCCCTTGCGGTCGGCGAGCCAGCCGCCGTACGGACGGGCGATCGAGCCGATCAGGGGACCGAGGAAGGTCAGGTACGCGGCCTGGACGGGGTCCGGCACGGTTTTCGCGACGCCGGCGACCGTGACGACCTTGCTGAACTGCTCGGGGAATTGCACGAGCAGGACCTGGCCGAACGCGAAGCTGAAGCCGATGAACGAACCGAAGGTGCCGATGTACAGCAGCGAGATGATCCAGGTGTGCGGCTCGCGGCAGGCCTCGCGCACCGCGCCCTTGTCGTTGACCTGGTGGACCAGGTTGTCCATGTAGAGGGCGGCGACCAGCGCGCACACGATCACCACGGGCAGGTAGATGCCCACCAGGATGCGGGGGTGCGCGGCGCCGAAGGTCGCCAGGACGAACAGGCCGAGCAGTTGCGCGACTGCGACGCCGAGGTTGCCGGCGGCGGCGTTCAGGCCGAGGGCGAAGCCCTTGGCGCGCTCGGGGTAGAACGCGTTGATGTTCGACATCGACGAGGCGAAGTTGCCGCCGCCGAAGCCCGCGAGCGCCACCAGCATGAGCAGCACGTTGAACTCGACGCCGGGCTTGAGCAGGAACGCGGCCGTGACGGTCGGCAGCAGCAGGAGCGCGGCCGAGACGATCGTCCAGTCGCGTCCGCCGAACTTGGCGACGGCCATGGAGTACGGGATGCGCAGGGCGCCACCGACCGCGGCCGGTACCGAGACGAGCAGGAACTTCTGATCTGGGGTCAGGCCGTACTCCGGGCCGAGGAACAGGATGATCGAGGACCACATGGTCCAGACCGCGAAACCGAAGTGTTCGGTGACGACCGAGCAGACCATGTTCCGCTTGGCGATCTTCGAGCCGCCGTTGTCCCAGAAGTACTCGTCCTCGGGATCCCAGTGGGTGATCGGCTTTCGGTGCAGCCGCGGCCCGGACTTCTGGGCGTCCAGCGGGGGCGTCGCGAGACTCAACGGGACTCCTGGGAACTCGGTGGAATAGCGGGTTCACAGTGGGGAGGCCGTGTTGCCGGTCGGTTCGGGTTGTGTTGCCGGGAGTTGAACCCGGATTCACGGTGCGCATTGGCCACGCTGAGAACCGGGCAACACGGTTGCGCCGCGGGCCCGCACGTGGCGGTTTCGTTTCCGGGTCCGCACGAACCTCGCCATTCCTGTGTATCGCGCCGCGATCCATCGACGCTGTGTCGATCTCGCGACGCTCGGACCCGTTCCTGGCGCGGGCCGATTCTCGGGCGTTAGCTGCGTCACAGGGGGACGTGGGCCACGCCGCATGTCCGGGACCGGTCCACAACTGCGAGACAATGGAAGTCTTGCCCGCCGTTGCTCAGGAGATTTGCCGTGCCCGTACGTTCCGATCTGCGCAACGTCGCAATCGTCGCCCACGTCGACCACGGCAAGACCACGCTCGTCGACAAGATGCTCTGGCAGGCCGGCGCCTTCCGCGAGGGCCAGGACGTGAACAACCGCGTCATGGACTCCATGGACCTCGAGCGGGAAAAGGGCATCACGATCCTGGCCAAGAACACGGCCGTGCAGTGGCTCACCGACGACGGCGCGCCGATCACGATCAACATCATCGACACCCCCGGCCACGCCGACTTCGGCGGCGAGGTCGAGCGCGGCCTGGAGATGATCCACGGCGTCGTGCTGCTCGTCGACGCCTCCGAAGGCGCGCTGCCCGGTACCCGCTTCGTGCTCCGCAAGGCGCTGGAGAAGAAGCTGCCCGTGGTGCTGTGCATCAACAAGGTGGACCGTCCCGACGCGCGCATCGCGGAGGTCGTCGACGAGGTCTACGAACTCTTCCTCGACCTCGACGCCGACGAGCACCAGATCGAGTTCCCGATCGTCTACGCCTCGGCCAAGGCCGGGCTCGCGTCGCTGAACCGGCCCGAGGACGGCACCATGCCGGACTCCACGGACCTGCGCCCGCTGATGAACACCATCATGAACACGATTCCGGCCCCGGAGTACACCGAGGGCGCACCGCTGCAGGCGCACGTCACCAACCTGGACTCCTCGCCCTACCTCGGCCGCCTCGCGCTGTGCCGGGTGTACGAGGGCGAGATCCGCAAGGGCCAGCAGGTTTCCTGGTGCCGCACCGACGGCTCCGTCGAGCGCGTCAAGATCACCGAGCTGTTCCTGACCGACGCCCTCGAGCGGGTGCCGGCCGAGCGGGCCTGGGCCGGGGACATCATCGCGATCGCCGGCATCCCGGACATCACCATCGGCGAGACCCTCGCGGATCTGGACAACCCCAAGCCGTTGCCGCTGATCACCGTCGACGAACCGTCGATCTCCATGACGATCGGCATTAACACCTCGCCGCTGGCCGGCCAGTCCGGCAAGAAGCTGACGGCCCGTCTGGTGAAGAACCGGCTCGACGCGGAGCTCGTCGGCAACGTCTCCATCCGCGTCATCAACACCGAGCGCCCGGACACCTGGGAGGTGCAGGGCCGCGGCGAACTGCAGCTCGCGATCCTCGTCGAGCTCATGCGCCGCGAAGGCTACGAGCTGACCGTCGGCAAGCCGCAGGTCGTCACCAAGCTCGTCGACGGCAAGCTGCACGAGCCGATGGAGCACATGACCATCGACGTCCCCGAGGACTACGTCGGCGTCGTCACCCAGCTGCTCGGCCTGCGCAAGGGCCGCCTGGAGCAGATGGTCAACCACGGCACCGGGTGGGTCCGCATGGAGTACCGCGTGCCCGCGCGTGGGCTCATCGGCTTCCGTACCGAGTTCCTGACCGAGACCCGCGGCACCGGCCTGCTCCACCACGTGTTCGACCGGTACGAGCCGTGGCACGGCGAGCTGCGCACCCGCCCGTCGGGCTCGCTGGTCGCCGACCGCAAGGGCGTCGCGACCTCGTTCTCGATGTTCAACCTGCAGGAGCGCGGCTCGATGTTCGTCGCGCCCGGCACCGACGTCTACGAGGGCATGATCGTCGGAGAGAACGCGCGCTCGGAGGACATGGACGTGAACATCTGCAAGGAAAAGCAGCTCACCAACATGCGCAAGTCCACCAGCGACGAGCTCGAGCGCCTGGTGCCGGCTCGCATCCTCTCGCTGGAGCAGGCCCTGGAGTTCTGCCGCGAGGACGAGTGCATCGAGGTCACCCCCGGCGCCGTCCGCATGCGCAAGGTCGAGCTGGACGCCAAGGTCCGCGAGCGCACGAGAGGCCGCGCGAACAAGGCCCAGCAGTACCCGCAGTCCTAGCGCGCGCTCGGTTCTCGGGGCCCTTGGCTACGGGAGGTCGGCCCGTAGCGGCTGGGCCAGGGCGGTGTGGAGGAACTCGCGCTGCAGGAGCAGGAGGTTTTCCGCCACGACCTCCTGGGGCGTCATGTGGGTGACGCCCGAGAGGGGCAGGACCTGGTGCGGACGGCCCGCCGCCAGCAGCGCCGCGGACAGCTGCAGGGTGTGGGCGGCCACGACGTTGTCGTCGGCCAGGCCGTGCACCAGCAGCAGCGGGCGCGTCGGACCGGAGGCCGCATCGGCGACGGCCTTCGCGATCGTCGGGGTCAGATCCCCGCCCGTCACGAGGGACGAGCGGGCGTAGGCGTCCGGGTTGCCGGCCGGGGTGCCGAGATACCGCTCGGTGTAGTGGGTGTCGTAGAGCGCCCAGTCCGTGACCGGGGCACCCGCGATCGCGGCGTGGAAGACGTCGGGGCGCAGCAGCACCGCGAGCGCGGCGAGGTACCCGCCGAAGGACCAGCCGCGGATGCCGACGCGGGTCAGGTCCAGATCCGGACACTGCTCGGCGGCGGCGTGCAGGGCGTCGATCTGGTCCTCGAGGACCGGACCCGCGAGGTCGCCGGAGATCGCCCACTCCCACCGCTGGTCCCGGCCCGGGGTGCCGCGGCCGTCGGCGACGACGACGGCGAAGCCCTGGTCCGCCCACCACTGCGCCTCGCCGAAGGCGTTGCGCGCGGACAGCACCCGCTGCGCGTGCGGTCCGCCGTAGGGGTCCATCAGTACCGGCAGCGGCCGTCCTGGGACGTGGTCGGACGGCAGCAGCAGCGCGGCGCGAACCTTGCGCGGTCCGGCCGAGACCAGCTGCGGCGCGGGGGAAACCGGCGGCGTCGCGGCCAGCGAGGGGATCTCGCCGCGGAACTCCCCGTCGTAGGTCACGACGGTCCGCCGCCCGGCAAACTCCAGCCCGGCCGACATCGTCACGACGAGCTTGCCCGAGCCGGTCGCCGTGTGGACGCCGGGGGAATCGGTCAGGCGCGCCAGGCCTCCCGGACCCGTACGCCATACGTGCACCTGCTCCGGCGCGGCCGGGTCCGACGCGGTGAACACCACTCGGCCGTTGCAGCCGATGCCCACCAGCGATCGGAAGTACAGCGATCCGGACAGCACCTCGTTCTCGTCCTGCACCAGGCTGCGCTGGCCGTCGACGATCTGCACCGTCAGCATGCGGTCCGGTTCGCGCCAGCACGGCACGCCGTCGACCAGGTCGATCCAGATCTCCTCGGCGAACGAGCGCAGCAGCGTCGTCGCGCCGGTGGCGACGTCGATCCCGCGGATCTCGCTGCGGCGCTGGTCCCGGGACATCGCGTGCAGCAGGGGCAGGCCGTGCTTGGACCAGTGCACGGCGGCGAGGTACTCGAACGCGGTTCGGTCCCAGTGGACCTCGCAACCGCCGCCGCCGAGGCGGAACAGGTGCAGCGAAACGTCCGCGTTGTCCGTGCCCGCGGCCGGGTAGCGGATGTCGACGGGCCTGCGCGAGGGATGCGCCGGGTCGGCGATGTGCCAGCGGGCCACGGGGGAGTTGTCCACTCGCGCGGCCAGCAGCGCCGACCCGTCCGGCGCCCACCAGTACCCGCGGTGGCGACCCATCTCCTCGGCGGCGACGAACTCCGCCAGGCCCCAGGTCACCTCCGCCCCGTCCGGTGCGGCGACGGCGCGGTCGCCGGTGCCGTCGACCCCGATCAGGCGCAGCGTTCCCGCGGAGACGTAGGCGATATGACGTCCCGTCGGATCCAGCCGGGGATCGACGACCGGCCCGACGGCGGGCAGTTCGCGCACGGCCGCGGCCGGGTCGACGAGGTCCACCGCGAACAGTCGCCCGGACCAGGCGAACGCCGCGGTCTTGGTTTCGCCGTCGGTGCTGTAGCCGACGACGCCGGCGGCGCCCTCGCGGGTCCGCTCGCGACGTGCCCGCTCGGTCGCGGACAGTTCCTCGGAAGCGGCGCCGCCCCCGTCCCGATCGACGAAGGCGGCGGGATCGGCCACGACCCGTTCGTGCAGTCCGGCGGGTGAGAGGTCGGCGACCCAGAGCAGGGTGGTGCGGTCCGTGCCCGAAGCCGAGCGCAGGAACACCACGCGCGTGCCGTCCCCGGCGACCGTGAAGTTCCGCGGAGCGCCGAGGGTGAAGCGCTGGGTGCGCGCGGCCAGACGGGGGTAGCTCAGGGTGTCGCTCACGAGACCTCGCAGATCCTCGGGTGTACCGGATTTTGGCAGGTCGGCCGGGGCGAGGTGGCACCGATCCGCGTACCCGCAGGCGACCCCCAGCCCAGGCTCAGGGTTCGCGACGCGCGGGGACGTGACGACGGGACATGGTGATGCCCACGACCGTGAGCAGCGCGAGGCCCCCGATGGCCACCAGAAACTCCAGCGAGCCGGGCTCCCCGCCGAACGCCCCAACCCCCACGTACGCCCCCGAGCCCGGCACGATCCCGACGGCGGTGCCGATCAGGTAGGTCCGAAACGGGATTGCGGTCAACCCGCACGCGTAGTTGCACACCGTGAACGGCATGATCGGCACGAGCCGCAGTGCGACGACCGTCACCAGGCCCCGCTCCTGCAGCCGGGCGTCGAGTTTCGCCACGCGGGCGTTGCTGACCGAGGCGACGGCGGGGCGGCCGAGTGCCTTGGAGATCGCGAAGGTGAGCGCCGCGGACACGATCCCGGCGACGAGCACCGTCCCCAGGCCCACCCAGAAGCCGAACAGGGCACCCGCGGCGATGGACAGCGGTGCCAACGGCACCGGCAGCAGGCCGAGCAGGGCGAAGGTCACCGCGAAGACGACGGGCGCGGCCGCACCCGCCTCGTCGGCGCGGTCCTGGACCTCGTTCGGGGTCGGCAGACCCGCAAACGCCACCACGACCGCGGCGAGCGCGAGCAGCCCGGCGAACAGGCCCAGCCGGGCCCAGGGCGAACGCACCACCACAGTTGACTCCTCGCCGGTCGGCCCCGGCGTCGTTGACGTGCCGTCACATCCTCCCGCACAAATCCAGCGGCCCGCCCCGCCCGAGCCGAACGAGGCTCTCGACTAGATTTCCGGGGTGCCCGCACCCGCTCCCGCAGCCGCCCGTCGCATGGTGCTGGTCCACGCCCACCCGGACGACGAAGTCATCAACACCGGCGCGACGATGGCCTCCTACGCCGCCGCCGGAGCGCACGTCACGCTGGTCACCTGCACGCTCGGGGAGGAGGGGGAGATTCTGGTCCCCGAACTCGCCCACCTCGCCGCGGACCGAGACGACGGCCTGGGCCAGCACCGCGTCGGCGAACTCGCCGACGCCATGCGAGCCCTCGGCGTGGCAGATCACCGTTTCCTCGGCGGGCCCGGCCGGTATCGGGACTCCGGGATGATCGGCACCCCGCCCAACGAGCGCCCGGACTGCTTCTGGCGAGCAGACCTCGACACCGCCGCAGCCGATCTGGTCGAGGTCCTGCGCGAGATTCGTCCGCAGGTCCTCGTCACCTACGACGAGAACGGCGGCTACGGCCACCCGGACCACATCCAGGCCCACCGGGTGACGGTGCGCGCCGCGGACCTGGCCGCCGACCCGTGCTTCCGCCCGGACCTCGGGGAGCCGTGGGCGATCGCGAAGCTCTACTACTGCGTCGTCCCGTTCTCCCTCCTGCAGGCGGGGATCGACGGTCTGAAGGCCGCCGGCACCACCGAGTTCTTCGGCGGCGCCGAGCGCGCGGAGGACCTCGGGCTCGGGGTACCGGACGAACTCGTCACCTCGATCGTCAACGCCGACGACTTCGTCGAGGCGAAGATGGCGGCGATGCGCGCCCACGCCACCCAGATCGCCGTCGACGGAATCTTCTTCGCGCTGTCCAACCACCTGGGGCAGCAGATCTGGGGCGTCGAGTGCTTCCAACTCGTCCGCGGCACCCCGGGCCCCGAGGTCCCCGAGTCCGATCTGTTCGCCGGGCTGTGAGCGCCAAGAAGGCCGCGACGGCCAAGAAGTCGGGGGCTGCGGGAAAGGCGGCGGCCTCGAAGCGGCCGGCCGTACCCGCACGGGATGCGAGCCCGCCCGCCTGGCCTGCCGGCCGTCCCGTCCTGCAGGCGGCCGCGCTCGCGCTGGGTCTGGTCGCGCTGGGTCTGGTCGTCGGCTCGCTCGGAGCGTTCGCCCACGCCCAACGTGCGGGAAGCGCGCCGATCGGGCTGCCCGTGACCCTGGCAGCCCTGATCGCGCTGACCTTTGCGGCGGGGATGGCGGTCCGCAGCCGCTACGCAGCCGGGCTGCCCGCGCTGGGTTGGCTGATCAGCGTGCTGGTCTTCGCCCAACCGCGTGGCGAAGGCGACCTGGTCGTCGCCGGCGACGGGCCCGGAGTGGCCTACCTGATCGCGGGTCTGGTGACGATCGGCGGCACGTCGCTGCTCCCGTACCACCGGGTGGGGGACACCCCGGGGGTGTGAGGCCACGGCGGCGGGTCGAGGCCGAATCTCCCCGCCGGTTCGCAATCTCTCTGTTTGACTGGGCGTGTGAATGGCCTGCGCCACCCCGCCCGCCTTGCCGCCCTCGTCGTCGGCGGCGCCCTGACCGTAGTCGTCGGTCTGTACGTGCTTGCCATCGTGCTCGTCGGGTCCGACGTGCCCCGCGGCACCCGAGTCGCCGGCGTCGAGGTCGGTGGCATGTCCACAACGGCCGCGCAGGCCAAGATCGCCTCCGCCGTACCGGCCGCGCTGCCGGGCAGGCTCTCGCTCGTGGCCGCAGACCGGACCTTCGAGGTCGTTCCGGCCCAATCCGGTCTTTCCGTCGACGCAGCCGCCACGGCCGCGAAGGCCCGGCAGAACGGTCGTTCGCCGGGTGTTGCGCTGCGCGCCCTGTTCGGGCAGACCCGCAACGTCGAACCGATCGTCGCCACCGACGTCGCCCGACTCACCACGGTGCTCGACGAGATCGGCGCCCTGATCCGCCAGGAGAAGGTGGAGGGCGGGCTGGTCTTCCTCGACGGTGTCGCCAACGCCGTCGACCCGGTCCCGGGCCGCAACCTCGACATCGCCGCCACCGTCCCCGCGGTCTCCGAGGCCTGGACCTCCCGGCGCGCGCAGGTGACCGGCGTCATCGCCGTCGATGCACCCGGCGTCTCCAAGGAGGCGGTCGAGGCGGCGCTGGCCGGCTTCGGCGCCCAGGCGATGGCGGCGCCGGTGACCGTCAAGGTCGGCACGACCGAGGTGGAGGTGACCGCGGGTCAGCTCGGCAAGCACCTGACCACCGTCGTGGAGAACGGCGCGCTCAAGCCCCTCCTGGACGGGGAGAAGCTCTCCGAGGAACTCATGGAGTCCTCCCCGGACCTCGGAACCACCGCGCGGGACGCGAAGTTCGTGTTCTCCGGCGGCAAACCGAAGATTCAGCCGAGCCGCGCCGGTACCACCATCGACCCGGCCAAGCTCGGCGACGCGGTGCTCGCGGTCCTCACGGTCGACGGACCCCGCGAGGTGATCGCGGAGGTCACCCAACGGGAGCCGAAGTTCACCACCGCCGACGCCGAGGCCCTTGGAATCAAGGAGAAGATCTCCAGCTTCAAGACGCAGTACCCGTTCGCGCCCTACCGCGTCACGAACATCGGCCGGGCCGCCAAGCTCATCAACGGCTCGCTGGTCAAGCCGGGGGACACGTGGAGCCTGAACAAGCGGGTCGGTCAGCGCACCGCGGCCAACGGCTTCGTCCGCGGCTTCATCATCAAGGGCTCCCGGTTCGTCGAGGACCTCGGCGGCGGCGTGTCCCAGTCCGCGACGACGACGTTCAACGCCGCGTTCTTCGCCGGCGTCCAGGACGTCGAGCACCACCCGCACAGCCTCTACATCGGCCGCTACCCGGCCGGGCGCGAGGCCACGGTCGCCTGGCCCGCCAAGGACCTGCGGTTCAAGAACGACTCCGGGCACGGCGTGCTGATCCAGGCCGAGCACCGGGTCGGGCAGATCGAGGTCAGCTTCTGGGGCACCAAGGTCTGGGACGAGATCAAGTCGATCTCCTCTCCCAAGCGCAACATCCGGCCGTGGAAGACCATCGAGTTGGACGACGAGAAGTGCCTGGCGCAGCTGCCCGCCGAAGGCTTCGACATCACCGTCACCCGCGTGTTCGTCCGGGACGGCAAAGAGGTGAAGCGCGAGAACTTCAACACCTCCTACGCCGCCACCGACAAGATCGTCTGCACGAAGGACGACCCGAAGGCGAGCCCGAGCCCGCTGCCGACCGGCGACCCCACCTCGACCGAATCGCCGTCGCCGTTCCCCACCGCCAAGCCGAACGAGGACATGCCGACCATCGTCGACCCCGGCCTCGATCCCGCCACCCCCGCCGAGCCTTCCGGCGAGGGCGAGGGTGCCGGCGGCGGCGGCTCGTCGGACTCGGTGTCCTCCGCCGGCGTCCGCGAAACGCCGTCCCCCGCACCGACGCCCGAGCGAGCGGCGTCGACCCCTCCGCGCAGCCGGGCCACCCCGGCCGCCGGCCGGCGGGCGTCCCGCCGCACGTGAGCCTCGACGCGCTGGACGCCGCCATCGTGGCCCGCCTGCGCGCCGACGCCCGCGCCAGCTACGCCGAGATCGGCGAACAGGTGTCGCTGTCCGCACCGGCGGTGAAGCGGCGCGTGGACAGGCTGCTGGCCTCGGGCGCGATCCGCGGCTTCACCGCCGTCGTCGACCCGGCCGCGTTGGGCTGGGGCACGGAGGCCTACGTCGAGCTCTACTGCGTGGACCGCACCACGCCCTCGACCATGCGCGCGGCCCTGGCCGCCTATCCGGAGGTCGTCTCGGCCTCGACGGTCAGCGGCGAGCCCGACGCGGTCCTGCACGTGCTCGCCGCCGACGTCGCGCACCTCGAGCGGGTCGTGGAGCAGATCGGGGCGGAGCGTTTCGTCGCCCGCACCAAATCGCTCATCGTCCTCTCGCCGCTCCTGCGTCGCCAGACGCCTACTCGGTGAAGCGGGCGCAGAACTCCAGCGACCGTTCCCAGCACAGCTCCGCGGCGGTCTCGTCGTACTCCCGGGACAGGGACGCGTCGGTGAACAGGTGGCCGGTGCCGGGGTAGTCGAACACCTCCGTCCGCCCGCCCGCCGCGCGGACGGCCGCCGCGCAGGCGTCGATCTCCTCCTGCTCGCGCCACGGATCGTCGGTCGTGCAGTGAATCTGCGCGGGTACGCCGGCGGGCCACGGGCCGGCGTCGAAGTGCGCGGGGTCGACCGCACCCCCGTAGAACAGAGCTCCCGCCACCTTCCGGGTCAGCGCGACGTGGGTCGCCATGGCGGTCCCCATCGACCAGGCCCCGACGAGGAATCCGTCGGGCACCGACTCGGTCGCCCGGGCGGCGCGCGCGATCAGCTCGGGATGCCCGATTTCGCCCTCGGCGAAGGCCATCGCCTGCTCGTAGTCGTCGAAGACCTCGCCGTCGAACAGGTCGACGACGAGCACCTCGTGGCCGGCGGCGGTGAACCGGCGGGCGGCGTCGAAGATGCCGGGGCGGATGCCGAGGACGGAGTGGAAAAGCACGATGCGGGTCATAGGAGAATCCTGCCCGCAGCCTCTCGTCGTCGAACCGACGAACACGCAACGAACAGCCGACTGGACGCAACGTTTCTCGAAGCGGGGGCCCGGCGGAGTTCCTAGCGTGGAGGCATGACGATCAGTGCACCCGAGGGCCGGCGCGCCCTCCCGCCGCGACGCTCCGCGGCCACCGTCACGACGCTGCCGACGGCGCGGATCGCGCGTCCGCGGCACTACCTCATGTGCCGCCCCACGTACTTCACGGTGACCTACACGATCAATCCGTGGATGGACCCCACGATCCCGGTCGACACGGCCCTGGCGATGCGCCAGTGGGAGAGCCTGCGCGACGTCTACCGCGACCTCGGCCACACCGTCAGCTTCATCGAACCGATCCCGGGCCTGCCCGACATGGTCTTCGCCGCCAACGGCGGCCTGGTCGTGGACGGCAAGGCGCTCGGCGCGAAGTTCGCGAAGGAGCAGCGCCGGGCCGAGGGCCCCGCCTACGGCGACTGGCTGCGCGGCAACGACCTGTGCACCGAGTTCGCGTTCACCGCCGCGAACAACGAGGGCGAGGGCGACTTCCTCGACCTCGGGGAGGTGATCCTGGCCGGTACGGCCGATATCGACTGGCACCGTCGAACCGACCGGGCGGCGCACGCCGAGGTGCAGGAGTTCCTCGGCAAGCCGGTGATCTCGCTGACCCTGGTGGACCCGAGCTTCTACCACCTCGACACCGCGCTCACGGTGCTCGACGACCACCACATCGCCTACTACCCGCCCGCGTTCTCGGCCGGCAGTCGGGCGGTGCTGCGACGGCTGTTCCCCGACGCGATCCTCGCCAGCGACGCCGACGCCCGGGCCTTCGGTCTGAACAGCGTCAGCGACGGACGCAACGTCGTCGTCCCGGTCCAGGCCGTCGACCTGATCGCGGCCCTCGGCGAGCGCGGCTACACCCCGGTCCCGATCGACGTGTCCGAGTTCCGCAAGTCCGGCGGCGGACCCAAGTGCTGCACTCTGGAGCTGCGCCCATGACGATGCCACTCGCCCGCAGTGCCGTAGTTCGCTCGGGCTCCCCGAGCGTCCCTCGCTCCTCGCTCCTCGACCGCTGCGCGCACAACTACCACCCGCTGCCGGTGGTGGTGACCAGCGCGGAGGGCTGCTGGGTAACGGATGTGACGGGGCGTCGGTTCCTGGACTGCCTCGCCGCCTACTCGGCGCTGAACTTCGGTCACGGCCACCCGGACCTGCTCGCGGCCGCGCGGGACCAACTCGATCGCCTGACGCTGACCAGCCGGGCCTTCGACCACGACGGCCTCTACGAGTTCTGCGCCGAACTCGGGGATCTCGCGGGCAAGCAGATGACGCTGCCGATGAACACCGGCGCCGAGGCCGTCGAAACCGCGATCAAGGTCGCCCGCAAGTGGGGCTACACGGTCAAGGGCGTGCCTGCCGGGCAGGCCACGATCGTCGTCGCCGACGGCAACTTCCACGGCCGCACCACCACCATCGTGTCCTTCTCCACCGACTCCGACGCCCGCGGCGACTTCGGTCCGTTCACCCCCGGCTTCCGCGTCGTTCCCTACGGCGACGCCGCGGCCCTCGAGGCCGCCATCGACGACACCACCGTCGCGGTTCTGCTCGAACCCATCCAGGGCGAGGCGGGCGTGCTCGTGCCGCCGCCGGGCTACCTGCGGGCGGTTCGCGAGATCTGCACCCGTCACCGGGTCCTGTTCGCCGCCGACGAGATCCAGTCCGGCCTCGGCCGCACGGGAGCGACGTTCGCCTGCGAGCACGAGGACGTCGTTCCGGACCTGTACCTGCTCGGCAAGGCGCTCGGCGGCGGCATCGTGCCCGTCTCCGCGGTCTGCGCGGACGCGGACGTTCTCGGCGTCCTGAAGCCGGGTCAGCACGGCTCGACCTTCGGCGGCAACCCGTTGGCGTGCGCCGTCGGCCGTGCCGTCGTGCGGCTGCTCTCGACCGGGGAGTTCCAGGCCCGGGCGCGGGCGATGGGCGAGCACCTCCACGCGCGGTGCAACGCGCTCGGCCCGCTCGGCGTCACCGCCGTCCGCGGCCGCGGCCTGTGGGGCGGGGTGGACGTCGACCCGGCGGGCGCGACGGGCCGGCAGATCTGCGAACGCCTGATGGACCGCGGCGTGCTGGCCAAGGACACCCACGGCGCCACGATTCGCTTCGCGCCGCCGCTGACCATCGTCGAGGCCGAGATCGACTGGGCGATGGACGCCCTCGAGGAGGCGTTGCGCGCGTCCTGAACCGACGGCCATCGCATCGTCCGACGAACGGCGTCCCATGGGCCACGATCCGTCGGACGTTGCGAGGATCTCGGGTCGGGCCCGCCCGCCGTCGCCGTCAGTTGAGCCGGGAGCGCGCCGTGCGGGCGTCCTGCCGGGCGCTCTTGGCGACCAGCGGCTGTTCTTCCTCGACGCGCTCGGCGAAGGTCTCCAACGCCGACGCCGCGCCGGCGAAGTCCCCGGTGCGCGCGAGGGTCTCCCCGTGCTCGCGGCGCACCTCCTCGGGGCAGTTGGGCATCAGCAGCGACAGTTCCAGCGCCCACAGCCGGGTCTTCACCCGATCGGAGCGGGCCGCCCAGTTGCGGACGTTCGCCAGGATCCGAAACATCGTCCGCGAGGTGTCCCACGGGCGCAGGTCCCGGGCGGTCGGCTGATGGCCCACCGCCCGGTAGACCGCGGCCACGGGGAAGGGCGTGCCGCCGGCGAACGGGTCGACCAGCACGAACGGCGCCCGCTCGGCCGCGACCGGTTCGACCAGCGACCCCGCGGCCTCGTGGTCGCCGATGCCGACGACGAAGTGGCCGGGCAGACCGATGCCGTGGGCCGGCACGTTCAGCCGGCGCGCGACCTCCAACCAGACCACCGACAACAGGATCGGCAGGCCGCGACGACGCCCGAGCACCTCGTGCAGCAGCGAGGAGCGCAGATCCTCGTAGTCCGTGGGCGATCCCGCGAAGCCGACGTCTCCGCCGAGCGTCGCGCGCAGGTGACGGCCGATCGCCGCCGGACCGGCGTCCCCCGACAGCCCGGCCTCGACGATCTGCGCCAGTTGATCGAGCCGGGCGCGGAACGCGGCGACGTCGAGATCGCCCTGGACCTCCGCGCCCATCAGCAGGCACGGCAGGTCCAACGGCCCCGTGGGATCGCTGGCGGCCGCGACGAACTCGGCCCGGCGTTCCAGGCTCACGACGGGGCCACCCGATACCGGTACACGTGGTGCACGGACAGGCCCAGACGGTCGTACAGGGCCCGTGCGGGCTCGTTGGCGCTGGAGACCTGCAGGTAGGCGTGCCGGGCGCCCTGCGCGGCGCCGTGCGCAACGAGGGACTGCACGATCTGGCGCGCCAGTCCCCGGCGGCGGGCCGCGGGGCGGGTCTCCACGGTGGTGACGCCGACCCACCCGCGTTCGACGGTCGCCCGACCGATGGCCACCACCTCGCGCTCGAGGCGCACCTCGGCGAACACGGCCGACTCCGGAGCCGTCAGCACGCGTACGCCGACTTCCGGGACGGCGCCGTCGGCCCCGCACGCGTCGAGCCACTCGGCGCTGGGCGCCGCGGTGAGCCGGACGGGCGGAAGTTCGCGCGACGGCCCGTCGAGCGCCGCGACGTCCGCGGTCAGCATCAGCACCTCGTGGTTGTCCGGCGGGCCGGTCCAACCGCGCTCGCACAGGGCGGCCTCCAGCGCCGGCACGACGGGCAGCGCGAGGCTGAACCGGGCGGGCAGGCCGCGTTCGGCGTACCAGTCCCGCACGAAGCCGAGGGCCTGCTCGAGCGGGAGCCCGGGGTCGCCGAGGGCCAGCACCGAGTTGGCGCGCATCGTCCACCCCGACCCGGACCGGAGCAGCCAGTCTCCCAGCGGATGGGTCTGGGGAGCGGGCCAGCCGAGCGCCGCGACCTCCTGCAGGTCGCGCGGGGAGACCTGGGAGTGGGTGCGGGCGATCGCCGGCCGCGGAGGTACCCGCTTGCCCGCGATCAGGGTGTCCTCGGCGATCTCGACGACGCTTCCGTCCCGGCGCTGTACCGCGAGGGTCCCGTCCGACCAGCGCACGAGCACCCCGACGGCGTCCGACATGCCGCCCTCCGGAAGCAGCCGGCGCACCGAAACCCGAGCGCCGACGTCCTCCGGAGTGATGGAGTGAGCAAGACGCCACAGCACTTTGCCCCCCCGTTTGTCTCCGGACTCGCTCCTGCCGGCGATACTAGGTGCGAGTTGCCGATCGACGTCGCACCGTCGAAGGGGCGCTGCTCGGGGCCCGTGCCTGCAAGGAGGAACCCACCCGTGACGTACGTGATCGCTCAGCCCTGCGTTGACCTGAAGGACAAGGCCTGCATCGAAGAGTGTCCGGTCGACTGCATCTACGAGGGCGAGCGGATGCTCTACATCCACCCCGACGAGTGCGTCGACTGCGGCGCCTGCGAGCCGGTGTGCCCGGTCGAGGCCATCTACTACGAGGACGACGTCCCCGACCAGTGGAAGGACTTCTACAAGGCCAACGTCGAGTTCTTCGACGACCTCGGCTCGCCCGGCGGCGCCGCCAAGATGGGCCTGATCAACCGGGACCACGCCGTGGTGAGCGCCCTGCCCAAGCAGGAGCACGACGAGTGAGTCCCACCCGGTGAGGCTTCCCGACTTTCCCTGGGACCGCCTGATTCCGGCCAAGGAACGCGCGAGCGCAGTCGAGGGCGGCCTCGTCGACCTCTCGGTCGGTACGCCGGTCGACCCTGCCCCGAAGGTGGTGCAGGACGCGCTGGCGGCCGCCGCGAACGCCCCGGGGTACCCGCTCACCGCGGGCACCCCGGCGCTTCGAGAGGCCATCGCCGCGTTCCTGACCGGGCGTTTCGGCGCCCGCGGGGTCGGTGCCGGGAACGTGCTGCCGACGATCGGGTCGAAGGAACTCGTCGCGACCCTGCCCGGCCTGCTCGGGCTCGGGCCGGGGGACGTCGTGGCACACCCGCCGCTGGCCTACCCGACCTACGACGTCGGCGCGCGGCTGTGCGGGGCCACCCCCGTGCCCGCGGACGACCCGGCCGGGCTCGACGCGGCCGCGAGGCGGGGAAGGGTTCGGCTGGTCTGGGCCAACTCGCCCGCGAACCCGTCCGGTCGCGTCCAGACGCCCGCGCAGTTGCGGGCGCTGATCGCCTGGGCACGCGAGCACGACGCGGTCCTGGTCTCCGACGAGTGCTACGCCGAGTTCGGCTGGGACGCCGACCCGGTCTCGGTCCTGCACCCGGACCTGTCCGGCGGTCGGCTCGACGGCCTGCTGGCCGTGCACTCGCTGTCCAAGCGCTCGAACCTGGCCGGGTACCGCGCGGCGTTCGTCGCCGGCGACGCCGCCCTGATCGCCGACCTGCTCGAGATCCGCAAACACGCCGGAATGATGGTGCCCGCCCCGGTGCAGGCGGCGACGATCGCGGCCCTCGCGGACACCGAGCACGTCTCGGAGCAGCGGGAGCGGTACGCCGAGCGTCGCGCCGTGCTGCGGCCCGCGCTGGAGGCGGCGGGCTTTCGCATCGAGTACTCCAACGCCGGGCTCTACCTGTGGGCCACGCGCGAGGAGGACTGCTGGACCAGCGTCGACTGGCTCGCGGCACGCGGCATCCTGGTGGCGCCGGGAGAGTTCTACGGCGCGGCGGGCCGACGGCACGTTCGCGTGGCGCTCACCGCCACGGACGAGCGGATCGCAGCGGGCGTGGCGCGCCTCGGCGGCTAGCCCGCCGCGACGATGACCACGAAGGCGATCACCGCGATCGCCAGCGCGACCAGGGCGACGACGATCGGGCCCTTGGAGCCGGCCTTCTCCTCGTAGTGCTCGGCGCTGTTGACGAACGCCCGGAACATGGCGGTGTCGCCGCCGTGCGGCTCGCCGCCTCTGTTGTCACTGTCGATCTCGGCCATAGCGCGACGATAGACCCCGATGCCGGACGCGGCAGGCGTACGACACAACTCGGCAAAGCGCTGCGCCGTTGGGAACGGCGGCGGGCGCGGCTAGTCGTAGGCGCGCGGGTCGTAGGCCGGTTCCTCGACGTAGACCGTCCGCGGCTTCTCCTCGCGACGCGGCTGCGGAGCGGGGCGGTACTGCCGGGCCGGCGCAGCCGGCGCGGGCCGCTCCACGCGAGGCGCCGGTGTGGGCGCGGGATCGGGCTCGGGACCGGGCAGCGTCCGGATCGAATCGGCCACCGGGGCCGGGTCGGGGTTCCGCGGCGACGGGGGCGGCGGGTCCTCGGGCGGGGACGAGGTGCCGATGAGGTCGGCGAACACCACGACGTTGTGCGTGTACCCGGCGTCCTGCGAATACGCCCCGCCGCAGGTGACCAGGCGCAGGACGGAGGTGGCGCTCGGCCCGTAGACCGCGTTGGTGGGGAAGGCGTCGCGCGGATACGTGGCGACCTCGGTGACGCGATAGGCGACCACGCTGCCGTCGGAGCGAACGATCCGGGCGACGTCGCCGGCGTGCAGCGCACCGAGGTTGTAGAACACGGCGGGGGCGTCGGGGGCGTCGAGGTGGCCGACGATCACCGACGGGCCGACCTCCCCGGGGCTCGACAGCCCGCGGTACCAGCCGGCGGGCGCGTCGCGGTCGTCCGGTGGAACCTCGAGGGTGCCGTCCGGAGCGAGGCCGAGTTCCATCAGCGAGGTGTCGATCCCCACCCGGGAAATCGTCAGCCGGGTCGGCGCCGAGCGGTCCATGGACTCCAGCGGCAGCCGAGCCAGGGTGGGGTCCCCGCCGAGATCAGCCTGCAAACGGAGCGCCGCCTCGTCGATCGCGGCGGCCTCGGCCGCCGAGAGCGCGGCGGGAGCAGGCGGATCCTCCTCGCCGATGCCGAGTCCCACGGCGACGGCCGTCAGCCCGAGGGCCCCCAGCCCGCCCGCAAGGATCAGCCGAACGAGCCGACGCCGCCCGGAGGAACCGTCCGCGGAGGACGGTCCGGGCGGCGCCGGGTCCATCTGGATCAGTTCTGCGGACGACGGCGGCGCATCGTCGATCCGCCGACGGCGGCGGCTGCGAGGAGCGCAGCGAGACCGCCGAGAAGGATCGCGGTGTTGCCGGAGTCCGCGGTTCCGCCGGCGCCGGTGGCCGGGGCGCCGCTGGGCACCTCGGCCGGCATCGACGGATCCGACGTGGCGGCGGCGGAGGGCCTGCCGGTCGCCGACGCGCTCGGGGTCGTGCTCTGGCCCGGCGCGACGACGCCGCCAGGCATGCCCTGGCTGCCGACCGACGGCTTGGCCGACGCGCTCGCGGCGCTGGTCGGAGCCACGGCGGACGCCGTCGCCGGCTTGCCGCTCGGGCTGGCAGAGGCGGTGGGCAGGACCGCGGGCTTGCCCGCGACACCGACGTCGGTGCTGCCGCTGCCGGACGCCGAACCGCTGCCGGAGCCGCTGCCGGACGCGCTGCCGGAGGCCGAGCCGCTGCCGGAGGCGCTCCCGGACGTGGAGCCGGACGCCGCGCCGCTTCCGGCCGCGGTCGCCGCCGAGGACGGCGTGCCGACGACGGCTGCGGAGCTGGGCTTGGAACTGGTCGTCGCCGCCGCGGTGGCGGCGGCGGACGGCTTGACCGAGGTGCCCGCCGCCGGGGTCGACGGCTTGACCGACGCCGCCGGGGAGGCGGTGGACGGCCTGACCGAAGCGGCTGCACTGGCCGAGGGCCGTGCGGAGGCGGTCGCGGGCCTGGCCGAGGACGAAGCCGTGGCCGATGCGGTGACCGAGGGCGTACTGGACGCCGGCGGAACCACGACCGGCGGCGCGACGGCCGGCGGATTCGCCGTCGGCGTCGTCGTGTCGTTCCCGGCCTTGATGCCGATCAAGGTCAAGACAGTGGCGAGCACCGCGATCGCAACCACGGCGCCCACCACCCAGGCGGTGTTGTTGGGCTGATCACCGCTCGGCGCGCCGTCGGGCGCGGCTTCCGGGTCGTGGGCCATGTCTACTCCAGACGAACAAGCAGAGAAGTGAACAGGGTTCACTTTAGGTTGCGCCTGGGCACTTTTTCACCGGTGCCAAGCCGGATAATGCTCTCATTTCGTGCGTTACCGCAGGTTCAAGCCCAAACCCGCACTAGATCATCGGACTTCGAAATCCACGTAACTCGCGGCCATGATCAACTCACTTTGGGCAACATCGCTCCGGGCTTCGGGTTGCCAGCCCTTCTGCGAACGCCCAAGCCGCCATTCCCGCCCACCGAAACGCACCCGGTCGACGTCCAGCGAATGGGCCTTCGCGACCAGCCACGAGGCGCCGGCCCAGCCGACGCGATCCGCTCCGGCCGCCTCGCCGGTGAAGCGCACGCGGACCGTCTTGGGGGTGGGAGCGGCGACGAGGGCCACCTCCTGCGGTCCGAACGCCGCCTGCAGTTCCCGCAGTGCCTGCTCCGCGCGCGGCGTGCGTCCGTTCGGGCCCGCCTCCTCCGTCTCGACGTCGGCCCTGCGCAGCGCGCAGGAGAACGACCCCGGGGAGTAGCCCATGAGCGCCGAGGCCAGTACCCGGGCCCGCGGTTCGTGCTTGTCGTAGGCGTCGGGAAAGCCGCTGCGCTGCACCGCCTGGGCCGCGTCGCCGATGTTCATCGTGCGGTAGTCCTCGAGCTTGACCAGGGCGTCGAAGAACTTGCCCGCCGCGTACACCGGGTCCTGGACCTGCGACTCGCTGCCCCACCCCTGCGACGGTCGCTGTTGGAACAGGCCGAGGGAGTCCCGGTCGCCGTAGTCGAGATTGCGCAGGCCCGACTCCTGCAGGGTGGTGGCCAAGGCGATGGTCGTGGCCCGCGCCGGCAGGTCCCGCCGGGTGGCCACCGCGGCGATCGTCGCGGCGTGACCGGCCTGCTCCAGGCTCACCCGCACTGTCGTCCCGGCGGCCGTTGCGGTGCAGGCCTGGGTGAACACCACGTGCTCCGAGGCGAGCTTGACCGTCACCGCGCCGACGAGCAGGAGCAGCGAGAACGCGCTCGCCGCCACGGTCACCCGACGGGCCCGACGGGTCAGCGGCACGTCGATCCGACCCGTGTGACGTTTCTTCTCACACCTGGCGGCAGGGTTGCGGCGGGCGCGCCACGGGACAGAATCGCGCCATGGACAACGGTGTCGTGGGTGTCGGGTACGAAGGTCGTTCGGTCGACGAGTTCGTCGCGCTGCTCCAACGGGAGGGCGTGCAGGTTCTCGTCGACGCCCGGCTCATCCCTCGGTGCAGCCGTCGCGGGTTCAGCCGGCACGCGCTCGCCGAGATCCTCGAGCCGCTCGGCATCTCCTACGTGCACTACGAGATTCTCGGCGTGCCCGAGTTCGACCAGGTCGGCTTTCGGGGCGACCGCGCGTCGGTCGCCGCGGCGACGGCGCGGTATCGGGCACGGCTCGGCACCGCGGCGGCGCAGCGCGTCGTCCGCGACCTGATCGCCGTCGCCCGAGTGCGGCGGGTCGGCGTCATGACGATGTTCGCCGATCCCGAGCGGTGCCACCGCGGCGCGCTGATGGCCGAGATCGAGCGTCGGACGCCGGTTGCCGCGCCCATCGACGACGTGCTCGCCGAGTTCGCGAGGCCTGCCGAGCGAACCGACGGGCACTGTGCGGTTCCCGAACCGGAGCCGGTCGCGGTGGACGCCCGCACCAAGGTCGAGCAGGACATCGACGCACTGCTCGCCGAGTTCGAGGCCAGCAGGAGCTAGGGCGTCGCGTTCCCGTCGAGCGGCGGGACCGAGCCGAACGCTCCGCGGCCGCGCGTGCCTAATTGGCGTGCAGGGCCGCGTTCAGCCCGCCCCAGTCGTGCCCGTCGCGCAGCACGGCCTCGATCGCGCCGCTGAGGCTGTTGCGGCGGAACAGCAGGCCGGACCTGCCGGAGAGCTCGCGCGCCTTCACCACGCCGCCGTCGGGCAGGAGCACCTTCGTGCCCGCCGTGACGTAGCAGCCGGCCTCGACGACGCACTCGTCGCCGAGGGAGATGCCGACGCCCGCGTTCGCGCCGATGAGGCACTTCGCGCCGATCCGCACGACCTCCTTGCCGCCGCCGGACAGGGTGCCCATGATCGACGCGCCGCCGCCGACGTCGGAGCCGTCGGCCACCACGACGCCGGCGGAGATGCGGCCCTCGACCATGGACGCGCCGAGCGTGCCGGCGTTGAAGTTGCAGAAGCCCTCGTGCATCACCGTCGTCCCGGACGCGAGGTGCGCGCCGAGCCGGACCCGGTCCGCGTCGGCGATGCGCACGCCGGCGGGAACGACGTTGTCGGTCATCCGCGGGAACTTGTCCACGCCGAAGACCTGCACGGGGCCGCGGGCGCGCAGCCGGGTGCGCACGCTCTCGAAGCCGTCGACCGCGCAGGGGCCGTGGTTGGTCCACACGACGTTCGGCAGCAGACCGAAGATTCCGTCGAGATTCTGGCCGTGCGGCGCGAGGAGGCGGTGGGAGAGCAGGTGCAGGCGCAGGTAGACATCCGAGGTGTCCGCGGGCGGCGCGGCGAGGTCGGCGATCGCGACCGTGACCACGTCGACGCGGACGCCGCGGAGTTCGTCCTTGGCGACCAGCGCGGTCAACTCCGCCGGCGGTGGCGAGTCCTCCGGCGCCCCGAGCGCGGGGGAGGGGAACCAGGTGTCCAGCACCTGGGACGTGGACTCGACGATCGTGGCCAACCCGTGGCCCCAGGCACCCGTACTCACACCCCGCACTTTATCGATCGCACCTGTGCGGCCGATGTGACCGTCGGGCGCGGCGGGCACTGGATAGTTTTGCCGGCATGCCTCGCGACCCCGGTGACGACCTCGACCTGACCCTCGACCCCTGCGCCCTCACGGCGGACCTGGTGGAGCGGCCCTCCGTCAGCGGAACCGAAGGCCCGCTCGCCGACGCGGTGGAGCGCGCGCTCAAGGGGGTCGGGCACCTGCACGTGCACCGCGACGGGGACACCGTCGTGGCGCGCACCGAGTTCGGGCACTCCGAGCGCGTCGTGATCGGCGGGCACCTCGACACCGTCCCGGCGGCGGACAACCTCGCGGCGCGGATCGAGGGGGACCGGCTCTACGGCCTCGGGTCCTGCGACATGAAGGGCGGGGTCGCCGTCGGTTTGCACCTCGCCGCCACCGTCGCGGCCCCGAATCGCGACGTCACCTACCTCTTCTACGACAACGAAGAGGTAGCCGCCGAGTTCAACGGCCTCAAGCGCCTGCTGGGCAATCGGCCCGAACTGCTCGAGGCCGACTTCGCAGTGCTGATGGAGCCGTCGAACGCGAGCGTGGAGGCGGGCTGCCAGGGCACGCTGCGCGTCGAGGTCCGCACGGCCGGCGTCCGCGCGCACAGCGCCCGCGCCTGGCGCGGAACCAACGCCATCCACGGCGCCGCCGAGGTGCTGAACCGCCTGAACGGCTACGCGCCGCGCAAGCCCACGATCGACGGTCTGGAGTACCACGAGGGCCTCTCGGCCGTCCGGATCCACGGCGGCGTCGCCGGCAACGTCATCCCCGACGAGTGCACGATCACCGTCAACCACCGCTTCGCCCCGGACCGCTCCGCCGAGGAGGCGCTGGACTTCGTCCGGGAGTTCTTCGCCGGCTACCGGGTCGACTGCGTCGACCTGTGCCCCGGCGCCCTGCCGGGCCTGTCCAAGCCCGCGGCGGCGGCGTTCGTCGAGGCGACCGGCGGCGGCGCGACCCCGAAGTTCGGCTGGACCGACGTGGCGCTGTTCAGCGGCCTCGGGGTGCCGGCGGTCAACTTCGGCCCGGGCGACCCGAACAACTCCCACACCGTCGGGGAGTTCGTCGAACTCGCCGAGATCCGCCGCTGCGCCGACGTCCTGCGGACCTGGCTGACCGGCTAGCCGGTCCAGGCCTGCGCGAGCAGTTCGTAGGACCGCAGCCGGGCGTCGTGGCTCCAGACGTTGGTGACGACCATGACCTCGTCGGCACCGCAGGCCTCGACGCGTTCGCGGATCTCCTTGCACACCTCGCCGGGGTCCCCGACCACCGCAAGCCTGCGCCGTCTGTCGACCTGCCGGCGCTCGGTGTCGGTGAACGGGTACCGCTCGACCTCCTCCGGGCTCTCCAACGGCAGGAAGTCGCCCCGCTCGATGCGCAGCCAGCCCAGGTCCATCGTCGTGGCGAGCCGTTCGGCCTCCTCGGAGGTCTCGGCGCACACCACCGCGACGGCGACGATCGTCCGCGGGGTCGGGAAGGCCTCGCTGGGGGTGAACGACTCCCGGTACATCGCCAGCGCCGGCGCCGGATCGTCGGGGGTGAAGTGCGTGGCGAAGGCGTAGCCCATGCCCGCCCGCCCCGCCGAGGTCGCACTCGCTCCGCTCGAACCGAGGATCCACATGGGCGGGGTGACGTCCTGCGGCATCACCTGGATCTTCCCGAACAGGTGCTCGGGGGGCAGCATCGCGTTGCTCAGCGCAATCAGTTCCGACATCAGCGAGGAGAACGCACTCGGGTCGAACGAGCGCAGCGCCTTCGACGTGCTCGGCTCCGCGCCGTGCGCCCTGCCGATGCCCAGGTCGATCCGACCGGGGTGCAGCGCGGCGAGGGTGTGGAAGGCCTCGGCGACCCGCAGCGGCGAGTGGTTGGGCAGCATGATCCCGCCGGAGCCGACGCGGATGCGCTCGGTGTGCGCCGCGACGTGCGCGATGAGCACCTCCGGCGAACTGCTCGACACCGCGGGCAGGCTGTGGTGCTCGGCGAACCACACGCGCAGGTACCCGGTGCGCTCGGCCAACCGCGCCAGGTCCACGACCCGCCGGACGCACTCCGCGGCGGAGGTTCCGGTGGACACGGGCGCAAGGTCCAGGACGGACAGGGGAACGCTCACAGTCGCCATCCTGCCCGACTCGCGAGCCTCGAGCCGAGGGGACGGGCGGACCAATAGGGTCGCCGCCATGGCAGACACCACGCCCGGGCACACCCCCGAGCGCAACCGAGGCCCCGTCGTCCTGCGCCGACGCCAGAGCGCGCAGGGCTCCACCACCGACCAGCGCCTGCTCGACGGGCTGGGCCCCGGCGACTGGGTCCACACCGACCCGTGGCGGGTCCTGCGCATCCAGGCGGAGTTCGTCGAGGGTTTCGGCCTGCTCGCGGAGATCGGCAAGGCCATCACCGTGTTCGGCTCGGCGCGCACCCCGCGCGACCACCCGGAGTACGAGCTGAGCCGCCAGCTCGGCTACGCCCTCGCCAAGGCCGGGTACGCGGTCATCACCGGTGGCGGTCCCGGCGTCATGGAGGCGGCCAACAGGGGCGCCGTCGAGGCCGAGGGCGTGTCGATCGGCCTGGGCATCGAACTGCCCTTCGAGCAGGGCCTGAACGACTACGTCGACATGGGCATCGACTTCCGGTACTTCTTCGTCCGCAAGACGATGTTCGTGAAGTACGCGCAGGGCTTCGTGTTCATGCCGGGTGGTTTCGGCACCCTCGACGAACTGTTCGAGGCGCTCGTGCTCGTGCAGACCCAGAAGGTCACCCGGTTCCCGTGCGTGCTGATGGGCACCGACTACTGGCCCGGGCTCGTCGAATGGCTCGGCACCACGATGATCCGGGCGGGAAAGATCTCCCCCAGCGACATGGACCTGATCCACATCACCGACGACGTCGACGAGGTCGTGCGGATCATGGTCGACGCCGACGAGCAGCGCCGCCGGGAGCGGGCGGCCGGCGAGAGCCTGGCCGAGGACATGGCCGCGCAGACCGGAGAGATGCGCGCGCTTCCGCGCGACACCTACCTCTAGATGGCCTCCATCGCCGTCTTCTGCGCCTCGGCGGAAGCCATCGCGCAGGAGCACCGGGACCTCGCCGCCGCGGTCGGCGCCGAGCTCGCCGCCCGCGGGCACGTGCTGGTGTCCGGCGGCGGCTCGGTGTCCTCGATGGGCGCGCTGGCGCGGGCCGCGCGGGCCGGCGGCGGGCACACGATCGGCGTGATTCCGCAGGCCCTGGTCTCCCACGAGGTGGCCGACCACGACGCCGACGAGCTGCTCGTGACCCCGGACATGCGCTCGCGCAAGGGCGAGATGGACTCCCGCGCGGACGCGTTCCTCGTGCTTCCCGGCGGGATCGGAACGCTGGAGGAGCTGTTCGAAATCTGGGTGGCCCGGTCCCTGCGCATGCACGACCGGCCGGTCGTCGTCCTGGACCCGACGGGTGTCTACGCGCCGCTGCGCGCCCAGATCGACCTGCTCGTCGAGCAGGGGTTCGTGCGCCCGGAGGCCGTCGACGTGCTCGTGTGGACCACGACGGTCTCCGCGGCGTTCGAGGCGTTGGAGGCCCCCACGACGACGGCCGAGGCGGCCGTCGAAGAGGCGCTCGAGGCCGAGCTCTAACGCCTCGCGCGAAGCTCGAGGTGGCCGCGGGCGATGGAGGCGTTCAGCGAGGAGAACCGCAGGTTGATCAGGCTGATCGAGGGACCCATGAGCGTGAGCGCCTGCTGACCCACCGCGCTCAGGCCCTCCGGGCTGGCGTAGTGGTGGTGCGCTCCGAGCAGATGGCCGATCTCGTGGGCCATCGTCTTGCCCGTGGCGTCGTCGATCGTCCCCGGCAGGAACTTCTGCGGAGCCTTCTCGGGAAAGACCTCCCCCACGGCGAACGCGTGGGCGGGATACAGGACGCCGCCGACGCAGTCCGCGAGACCGGCGACGTCGGTGCCGGCGGGCGGCGGACCGACGATGTCCTTGTCGGTCAGGACGTACACGGCGTCGATGCCCGCCGGCGGTTTCCCGCCGACGCTTTTCTTCGCCTGCTCGATGAGCCCTCGGGCCTGCGTGCCCTCGAAGCTCACCTTCCGGTAGCTCGGCCGGATCTCGACGCCGAGGGGGTCGTAGGCGGTACGCATCGCCTGCACCGCGGCGGCGGCGGTGGCCCTGGACGGACCGTCGAGCAGGATGCGCAGGTCGAGGCGCACGGGGGCGGCGCGCTCGGTGGACAGCACCCGCGGGATCAGTTCGAGGCAGAACTGTTCCTGGTCGATCAACTCCGGGGTGACGATCGGCTCGGCCTGCGCGGTCGTTGCGGGGGCGAGCGCGGCCAGCGTCAGGGCGGCCGCCGACGCCGCAAGCGGCCAACGGCGGCGGAGCACGGGGCTAGGCCGCCGCGGGAGCCGGACGGGGATCCTCCGCGACGGGCGCGATCTCGGTGAACACGAACCTGCGGTAGGTCCAGAAACGGAACACCGTGCCGAGGAGCATCCCGATCACGTTCGCGGAGATGTTGTCCGCGAGCGGGGAGGTGAAGTTCAGGACGTAGTGGGAGATGCCGAGGCAGGCCAGCGCGATGGCCAGGGCAACCGCGTTCAGCGCGAAGAACAGTACGTATTCGCGACGCAGGTCCTGGCGGGCCCGGTGCCGGAAGGTCCACTGGCGGTTGCCGACGAAGGCGACCGTGGTGGCGAGCACGGTGGAGAAGATCTTTGCGGTCAGCGGACGGCCGTCGAGCACCGTCTGGCTCAGCACGTTGAAGGTGACGATGTCGACGAGGTAGGCAACGGCGCCGACCACGCCGAACTTCGCGAGTTCGTGGAACAGGTGACCGAAGCGCTCGCGCACGGCCTTCACGAGGAAGTTGCCGGACAGAGCGGGTTCCGTGCGGCTGGGACCGCCGCGTGCGCCGTCCACCGATCGCGCCAGACTCACCGGCAGAGGCCCTTTCGTCGGTCCGGGCCTCGCCCGGGCGCACACGAGCCCGAGCCCGCGTATGAACAGTGCAGCATTACTTCCCCGTTCGGGCGAATCTAGCGCCGTGTTCAGCGTCACCTCGAAGGCCCCCACCGGCCGTAACCAAAGGGCAACCCTCGGCAGTGCGCCGGCGGGCCGGGCATTAGCGTGTCGGCCGTGACTGTTGGGGTTGTCGGGATGGTCGGCGGCGGGCAGCTCGCGCGGATGACCGCGCAGGCCGCGATCGCCCTGGACGTGCGGCTGCGCGTGCTCGCCGCCACGCCCGAGGAATCCGCCGCCCAGGTGGCCGCCGAGGTCGTGATCGGGGACCACGACGACCTCGACACCCTGCGCGCGTTCGCGGCCGGCTGCGACGCGCTGACCTTCGACCACGAGCACGTTCCCACCGAGCACCTGCGCGTGCTCGAGGCCGAAGGCGTGGCCGTGCGGCCGGGCTCGGCGGCGCTGGAACACGCTCAGGACAAGGTCGCGATGCGGCGCCGGCTCACCTCCGTCGGCATTCCGTCGCCCGCCTGGGAGGTGGTCTCCGACGTCGCGGAGTTGGCGGAGTTCGGGCACTGGGCCGGGTGGCCGCTGGTGGTCAAGACCCCGCGCGGCGGGTACGACGGCCGGGGCGTGCGGCTGGTGGACAGTGCCGAGGAGGCCGCCGACTGGCTGGCCCGCGGACCGCTGCTGGCCGAGGAGAAGGTCGCGTTCACCCGCGAACTGGCCGTGATGCTGGCCCGCAGCCCGCACGGGCAGGCGGCCGTCTACCCGGTCGTGCAGACCGTGCAGCGCGCCGGCATCTGCCGCGAGGTGATCGCCCCCGCACCGATCGACGAAGAGCACGCCGTGGACGCGCAGCGCATCGCCCTGCAGATCGCCTCCACCCTCGGCGTCGTCGGCGTCTTCGCCGTCGAACTGTTCGACACCGCGGGCGGCGTCCTGGTCAACGAGCTCGCGATGCGCCCGCACAACAGCGGCCACTGGAGCATCGACGGGGCCGTGACCAGCCAGTTCGAACAGCACCTACGGGCCGTGCTGGACCTGCCGCTCGGCTCGACCGCAATGCGCGACCCGCACGCCGTCATGGCCAACGTGCTCGGCGGGGACTACCCGGACCTGGGAGCGGCCTACCTGCACTGCATGGCCCGCGACCCCGGTCTGCGCATCCACAACTACGGCAAGACCGTCGTTCCCGGCCGCAAGGTCGGACACGTGACAGTGTCGGGGGACGACCCCGCCGACCTGCTGAAACGAGCCCGGCACGCCGCCGAGTTCATGGCCGGCGACTCCGGCGCGATCCGCGACGCCGCCGACGACTAGGAGCAGTTGTGGCCGAACCCGACAGCCCGCAGCACGACTCCACCCGGGGACCGTCCCCGCTGGTGGGCATCGTCATGGGCTCGGACTCCGACTGGCCCGTGATGGAGGCGGCCGCCGAGGCGCTCGCCGAGTTCGACGTCCCGCACGAGATCGACGTCGTGTCCGCCCACCGCATGCCGCGGGCGATGCTCGACTACGGCGCCAACGCCGCGGGCCGCGGGCTGCGCACGATCATCGCCGGCGCCGGGGGAGCCGCCCACCTGCCGGGGATGCTCGCCTCGATGACGCCGCTGCCGGTGATCGGCGTGCCCGTCCCCCTCAAGGCGCTGGACGGCATGGACTCGCTGCTGTCCATCGTCCAGATGCCGGCCGGGGTGCCGGTGGCCACCGTCGCCATCGGCAACGCCCGCAACGCCGGCCTGCTCGCGGTGCGCATCCTCGCCGCCTCCGACCCGGACCTGCGCGCCCGCATGGAGGACTTCCAGAAGGACCTCGAGGCCACCGCCCGAGCCAAGGGCGCCACCCTCCGCCGCCGAGGCTGACCCCACCTGGCCGCCACTCCACCTCCCACCCACTCCGGGCTGCGGGCTGCGGCTTCACTCGTGGTGGTGCTGCCGTACTCGTCGCGGGTCGCGGCGTCTGGCGAGTGGAGTGGCACCCGGGCGAGTGGAGCGGCATTCGTGGGGTCAGGCTTCTCCCATACGGGCTCCGGGCTGCGGGGTGCGGCTTCACTCGTGGTGGTGCTGCCGTACTCGTCGCGGGTCGCGGCGTCTGGCGAGTGGAGTGGCACCCGGGGGAGTGGAGCGGCATTCGTGGGGTCAGGCTTCTCCCATCCGGCTGCGGGGGTGGCCGCGAATGTCCCAACATGACCGGATCCGAAAGCCGAGGGCGGTGACTGCGCCGATGCAACTGCGTCGAGTTCTGATGGGTCTTCCGCTGATGGCTGCCCTGGTGCTGGCCGCTCCGGCCTCCGCCGCCGCCGCGAAGGCACCGCCCAAGCCGCGCTTCGGGCCGCTGGCCTCGGGTCTGTACGTCGGCATGCAGACCAACACCGACGGCGCGTTCTGCACCGCGAACTTCGTCTTCGTCGACGCCGCCGCCAACCTGTACTTCGGCCAGTCCGCGCACTGCGCCCGCAAGGAACAGAAGGAGGTCGCCCAGCCGACCGGCTGCACCTTCGGCTCCAAACCGCTCGGCACCCCGGTGAAGTTCCCGGACTCCAACGTCACCGGCGAACTGGCGTACTCGTCGTGGCTGACGATGCAGAAGGTCCGGGAGAAGGACATGAACGCCTGCGTCGACAACGACTTCGCCCTGGTCAAGGTCCCGCGGTTCGCACACAACCAGGTCAACCCGACGATGCCGCTGTTCTACGGCCCGTCGGGGCTGAACACCGGCGGCACGACGATGGGCGACACCGTCGTCGGTTTCGGCAACTCCCCGACCCGCCAGGGCCTGTCCGACGTCAAGCCGAAGCAGTCGGTGTCCGTCGGCACCGTTCAGGACGGCTGGGCGCACCTGATCTACTCCGCGACCCCCGGTATCCCCGGCGACTCCGGCGGCCCCTACCTCGACGCGCAGGGCCGGGCCCTGGGCAGCCTGTCCAAGATGGTCCTGGGACCGGCGCCCGGCGCGAACGTCATCACCGACATCAACCGTGCGCTCGAGTACGCCAAGAAGCACTCCGGCATCGAGGGCCTGCGCCTGGCCAAGGGCACCGAGAAGTTCCGCGGCGCCTTCGTCGGCAACCCCCTGCTCGGCCAGGTCCCGACGCCGCCCACGGGGCAGGCCACGCCTCGACGGTTCGGTCGACGCTCCGCCGAGTGAGCGTCCTGTCGGATCTCTTCGACCCGTCGGCTACTGCCGCCCGTCGCCTGCCGCCGCGGAAAGCGCGAGAGCCGTTTCGTCTGCGTTCGCGACGGTCGGCGCGATCGCCGTGGAGGATGACAACCCCCACGGTGATCGCAGGTCGCGATCGCTCGAGTCCGCGCGGTCAGCGGCGGCCGAAGCCGCGGTAGGTCCAGCCCGCAGAGCGGTAGGCGTCGGCGTCGAGGCAGTTGCGGGCGTCCAGCACCCACGGGCGCCCGACCACGCCGGCAAGCATCGCGGGGTCCAGCGCTCGGAACTCGGCCCACTCGGTCAGGTGCAGCACCAGGTCCGCGCCCGCGCACGCGGCCAGGGCCGTGGGTGCGTAGGTCAGCGTCGGGAAGCGCTCGCGGGCGTTCTCCATCGCCTTGGGGTCGTACACGCTCACCAGGCCGCCCTGCAGGTGGATCTCGCCGGCCACGTGCAGGGCCGGGGAGTCCCGGACGTCGTCGGAGTCGGGCTTGAACGCCGCGCCGAGGACCGCGATCCGCTTGCCGACGAGCGAACCGCCGCAGAGTTCGCGGGCCACCTCGACGGTACGGATGCGCCGGCGCAGGTTGATCGCGTCGACCTCGCGCAGGAAGGTCAGCGCCTCGGAGGCGCCGAGTTCGCCGGCCCGGGCCATGAACGCCCGGATGTCCTTGGGCAGGCAGCCGCCGCCGAAGCCCAGACCCGCGTTCAGGAAGCGCCGGCCGATCCGGGGATCGTGGCCGAGGGCGTCGGCGAGCGCGGTCACGTCCGCCCCGGCCGCCTCGCAGACCTCGGCCATGGCGTTGATGAAGGAGATCTTGGTGGCGAGGAACGCGTTCGCGGCGACCTTGACGAGTTCGGCGGTGGCGAAGTCGGTGACCAGCAGCGGGACGCCGGCCTCCAGCAGTTCGGCGTACACCTCGCGGAGCACTTCGACGGCCCGGTCGCCGGCGGTGCCGACCACGAGCCGGTCCGGGCGAAGGGTGTCGGCGACGGCGAAGCCCTCGCGGAGGAACTCCGGGTTCCAGGCCAACTCGGCCGCGGCTCCGGCGGGAGCGTGCTCGGCCAGGTAGGCCGACAGCCGCGCCGCGGTGCCGACCGGGACGGTCGACTTGCCGACGACCAGGCAGGGTCGGGTCAGGTGCGGGGCCAGGCCCGCGATCACGCCGTCGACCTGTGCCATGTCCGCCGCGAGTTCGCCGCGCCGCTGCGGAGTGCCTACGCAGGTGAACAGCACGTCCGCGAACTCCGCGACCTCCGCGTAGGAGGTGGTGAACCGCAGCCTCCCCGTGCCGGTGTGCTTGGCGACCAGCGGGGCCAGGTCCGGTTCGAAGAACGGCACCTCGCCGGCGGACAGCGCCTTCACCTTCGCGGCGTCGACGTCCATGCCGAGGACCTCGAAGCCCAGTTCGGCCATGCAGGCGGCGTGGGTTACCCCTAGGTAGCCCGTGCCCAATACGGCGATGCGGCGTGACATCCGTCCCCTCTCGGGAGTGCACAGGGCGAAACGAGGTCGCCCACAGCGAAGATTAATGTGCGGTGCCAAAGATCGGGTGTATTCGTGCGCTCACCGTGCGCGACTCGCCCCGATGTGCGAGGTCTTGCGGCGCCTGCTGTCGATACTGGTCATCCCCCCGCATTGGCGCGGGATCCACATGCGCTCTCGTGCACGGACCCGTCCGCGACGCAGACGCGGACCCCCTAGGAACAGGCAGAGGAGGCCGGAGTTGCTCGAAAGAGGCAAGGCGGACTTCCGCCGCAAGTCCGAGACCGTCCGCTTCCGGCGGGCTCTGACGCTGCTCGCCATGACGCTGGTCCTGCCGGGCTCGGCGCAGGTCATGTGCGGCAACAAGGCCGTCGGCCGCGCCGCGCTGCGCGTCGTCGCCCTGGCCTTCTCCCTGCTCGTCGGGGCCGTGCTGATCCTCGGCCGAGACGGGCTCGTCGACCTGTTCCTCGACACCGGCAAGCTCACCTTCGTCGAGGTCGCCCTCGCCGTGCTGGCGATCTGCTGGCTCGGGCTGTTCGTCGACGCCTGGCGGCTCGGCCGTCCGCCCACGCTGCGCCGCCCCCACCGTCTCGCCGCCGCCACCCTGTCCCTCACCCTGATGGCGGGCGTCGCCGCCCCCATGGCCTACGGCGCCTACCTGATCGACGTGCAGCGCGACCTCATCAAGGACGTGTTCCAGGCCGGCGGCAAAGCCGATTTGTACAACGGTCGCTTGAACGTCCTGCTGCTCGGCGGCGACGGCGGGTTGAACCGCACGGGTATTCGCACCGACTCGATCTCGCTGGCGAGCATCGACGTCGGCACCGGCAAGACCGTGCTGCTCTCGCTTCCGCGCAATTTGCAGTACGCGCCGTTCCCGCCCGGAACCACGATGGCCAAGCAGTTCCCGAACGGGTTCCCGGACTTCTTCTTCGGGATCTACACCTGGGCGCAGGAGAACCGGCACCTTTTCGACAAGAAGATCCTCGACCCCGGGGCGCTCGCCGTCGAGCAGGCCGTCGCGCAGACGATGGGCATCCCGGTCCACTACTACGCCATGGTCAACCTCGCAGGGTTCAAAAACGTCGTCGACGCCCTCGGCGGCATCACGCTTCGCGTCAACGAGCGCCTGCCGATCGGCGGCGGCACCAACCTCGCCACCGGGCGCAAGTACCCGATCACCGGTCACATCGAGCCCGGACTGCAGAAGCTCGACGGCTACCACGCCCTCTGGTACGCCCGATCGCGCGCCGAAGCCGCGCACGGCGACTACGACCGCATGGACCGGCAGCGCTGCGTGTTCGGCGCCATCCTGAACCAGGCCGACCCGCTGGTCCTGCTGAGGAACTACCGCGAACTCGCGGGCGCGACCAAGAAGGTCATCGCGACCGACCTCACCACCGACGAGCTCAAGCGACTCATCGACGTCTCCGGCAAGTCGAAGAAGGCCAGCATCACCAGCGTCACGTTCAACAACCAGCTGATCGACTCGGCCAACCCCGACATCGCCCTGATCCGCGCGAAGGTGCAGGAGGCGATCGCCAAGTCCAACGCGATCAAGGCGACGCCCACCGAGTCGGCCTCGCCCAAGGCAACTGCGAAGGCGAGCACGAAGAAGCCGGCCACGACCAAGAAGCCGACCACCGCTCCCGGGCAGTCGGTCGAGCTCGCCGACACCTGCAGCTACAGCTGATGACGGCTTCGGTGTCCACCGACGGCCTGCCGGCCCCGCGCTCTCCCCGGGAGAGCGCCGTGGCGCCGCCGGTGTCGGTGATCATGCCCGTGCTCAACGAGTCCCGGCACCTGCGCTCCGCGGTCACGGCGATCGTGGAGCAGGACTACGCCGGGCCGTTGGAGATCGTGCTCGCCCTCGGTCCGTCGAAGGACGACACCGACAGGATCGCCGCGGAGCTCGCCGCGGCGGACCCGCGGATCCGGTTGGTCGCGAACCCGACCGGTGCGACCCCGTGCGGGCTCAACGCCGCGATCGGCGCGAGCAGCCACGACATCGTGGTCCGCGTCGACGGGCACGCCATCCTTCCCCCGGACTACGTGCGGGTCGCCGTGGAGGTGCTGCTCGAGACCGGAGCGGACAACGTCGGCGGCATCATGGCCGCCGAGGGCGTCACCCCGTTCGAGCAGGCCGTGGCCGTGGCCATGACCAGCAAACTCGGCATGGGCGGCTCGCGGTTCCACGTCGGAGGACAGGCCGGTCCGGCCGAGACGGTGTACCTGGGCTCGTTTCGGCGCCGCGCGCTCGAACGCGTCGGTGGGTTCGACGAGACCCTGCGCCGCGCGCAGGACTGGGAGCTCAACCACCGCATCCGCGAATCTGGCGGCATCGTCTGGTTCACCCCGCGGATGCAGGTGACCTATCGGCCGCGGCCGGACCTGCGGGCCCTGGCGACGCAGTTCTACCGGACCGGTCAGTGGCGGCGCGGCGTCATCCGTCGCATGCCGCAGACGGCGAACTACCGCTACCTCGCCCCGCCGGCGGCCGTCGTCGCCATCGTGGCGGGTACGGCCCTCGGCGTTCTGGGGAAGAAGGTCGGCTGGCTCGCCCCGGCCGGCTACGCCGCTGCGCTGCTCGCCGGATCGGCGGCCAACGCCAAGGGCCTGCCCCGCGAAGCGGCCCTGCGGCTGCCCGCCGTCTACGCGACGATGCACCTCGGATGGGGGCTTGGCTTCCTCGTCAGCCCGCGCGACCTCATCGACGAACCGTCCGTTCCAGGTCTGTAGCCGGTCTAGAAACTCTCCGATTGCCAGTCCGAAACGGCGCGATCCGCGAATACTGATGCCCCGGTCGAGCAGCGACCGGCGTCGGCGCGGAGGCACGCGGGTGTTCGGCAGAGACGCGAAGGACCTTCGACGCAGGTCGGACCGAGTCCGGCTGCGTCGCGCGTTGATGTTGGCGGGAATGACCCTGGTCGTGCCGGGTTCGGCGCAGTTCACCTGCGGAAACCGGGCCGTCGGCCGCGCCGCGATGCGCATCGCGGGCCTGGTGCTGGCGACTCTGGTCGTCGGATGGTTCAGCCTGGGCCGCGACGGCATCGTCGCGCTCGGCCTGGACACGGACAAGCTGACCTACTTCGAGGCCGCCCTCGGCGTGCTGGCCCTGGGCTGGGTCGCCCTGTTCGTCGACGCCTGGCGCCTCGGTCGGCCGCCGTCCCTGCGCCCGCACCACCGGGTGGTCGCCACGACGGCGTCGCTGACCCTCATGGCCGGCGTGGCCACGCCCATGGCCTACGGCGCGTACCTGATCGACCTGCAGCGCGAGGTCGTCACCCAGTTGATCGTGCCCGGCCCGACGGGGGAGCTGTATCGGGGCCGGCTCAACGTCGTGCTGCTCGGCGGCGACGGCGGCCTGAACCGGCGCGGCATCCGCACCGACTCGATCTCCCTGGCGAGCATCGACGTCTCCAGCGGCAAAACGGACATGTTCTCGCTGCCGCGCAACCTGCAGTACGCGCAGTTCCCGCCGGGAACCGTCATGGCCAAGCAGTTCCCGGGTGGATTCCCTGACTTCTTCTTCGGGATCTACACCTGGGCCCAGGAGAACCGGGCGCTGTTCCCCAAGAGCGTGCGCGACCCGGGAGCGCTCGCCGTGCAGCAGGCCGTCGCGCAGACCCTCGGCATCCCGGTGCACTACTACGCGCTGGTGAACCTGTCCGGGTTCCAGAAGGTGATCGACGCCCTCGGCGGGATCACCATCCGGGTCGAGGAGCGGCTGCCGATCGGCGGCGGAGACAACCAGCTCACCGGGCAGAAGAACCCGATTCTCGGCTACATCGAACCGGGCCTGCAGAGGCTCAACGGCTACAAGGCGCTCTGGTACGCCCGGTCCCGCTCGGGTGCGGCCAACGGCGACTACGACCGGATGGGCCGCCAGCGGTGCGTGTTCGGCGCGCTGCTGGGCCAGGCCGATCCCCTCAACATCCTGTTCAACTACCAGAAGCTGGCCGGAGCCGTCGACAACGTCGTCGCGACCGACCTGACCTCCGGCGCCGTCGAGGACCTCATCAAGGTCGCGCCGAAGGCCAAGAAGGCCGGCGTCGCCAGCATCGCGTTCACCAACGCGCTCATCGACGCCGCGAACCCGGACCTGGCGTTCATCCGCGCGAAGGTCGCGTCCGCGATCGCGAAGTCCGAGGCCGCGGCGGCCGCGCCGAAGCCGACTGCGAGCGCCACCCCCGCGGCGAAGAAGAAGGCTTCGGCACCGAAGAAGAAGGCCCCCGCCCCCGGTCAGCCCGTCGAACTCGCGGACACCTGCCGCTACAAGTAGGAGCTCACAGGGCAGGCCCTCCATTTCGGGGCTTTGCACACCCCTTGGAGTGCTCCGCCGGATTTCCTGCGGATACTGGTCGGATGCTGGACACCGACCCGAAGGAGTGCAGCCGCGGCGCCGAACGCGTTCGGCTGCGGCGCGCGCTCGCCCTGCTCGGGGCGACGCTCGTCCTGCCGGGTTCGGCCCAGTTGGTCTGCGGCAACAAGGCCGTCGGCCGTGCCGCGCTACGCGTCCTCGCGCTCGTGGTCGTCGTCGGCGTCGGTGGCCTGATCTACCTGGGCGGCGACGGTCTGGTCGCCGTCGGCCTCGATCCGTTCTGGCTCACGTTCATCGAGGTCGCCATCGCCGTGCTGGCAGCGTGCTGGCTGGCGCTGTTCGTCGACGCCTGGCGGTTGGGCAGGCCCCCGAGCCTTCGGCGCCAGCACCGGGCGCTTCCGGCCGCACTGTCGCTGGCGCTCATGGCGGGGGTCGCCGTTCCCCTCGGATACGGCGCGTACCTGGTGGACCTGCAGCGCAGGCTGATCCAGGACGAGTTCGTCGCGGGCTCGACCGGGGAGCTCTACAAGGGCCGCCTCAACATCCTGCTGCTCGGCGGCGACGGCGGCCTGAACCGGCGCGGCATCCGGACCGACTCGATCTCGCTGGCCAGCATCGACATGGCCACCGGCAAGACCGTGATGTTCTCCCTGCCCCGCAACCTGCAGTACGCGCCGTTCCCGCCCGGCACGCTGATGGCCAAGCGGTTCCCGAACGGGTTCCCGGAGTTCTTCTTCGGCATCTACACCTGGGCGCAGGAGAACCGGCAGCTCTTCGGGAAGATCAACGACCCGGGGGCCCTCGCCGTGGAGCAGGCCGTCGCGCAGACGCTCGGCATCCCCGTCCACTACTACGCGCTGGTCAACCTGTCCGGCTTCCAGAAGGTGATCGACGCCCTCGGCGGCATCACCCTCAACGTCGACCGGCGGCTGCCGATCGGCGGCGGCGAGAACCAGGTCACCGGGAAACAGAATCCGATCCTGGGCTACATCGAACCGGGCCTGCAGAAGCTCAACGGCTACCGCGCGCTCTGGTACGCCCGCTCGCGGGCCGGCAACGCCAACGGCGACTACGACCGGATGGACCGCCAGCGGTGCGTGCTCGGCGGCATCCTGCGCGAGGCCGACCCGCTCAACGTGCTGCTGAACTACCGCAGGCTCGTGAAGTCCTTCCCCGGCGTCATCGCCACCGACCTCACCCAGGGCGCGCTGAAGGACCTCGTCGCCGTCGCACCGAAGGCCAAGGGCGGCGCCAGCATGGCGAGCGTCACCTTCAACAACCGGGTCATCGACCCGGCCCTGCCGAACGTTCAGCTCATCCGGGACAGGGTGCAGGCGGCGATCGCCAAGTCCGAGGCGATCCAGGCCCCGACTCCGAAGCCGACGGCTACGGCGAAGGCGACGAAGAAGCCGACGACGAAGAAGCCGAAGCCGACTGCGTCGCCCAAGCCCAAGGCGGCGGCACCGGGGGAGTCCGTCGAGTTGAAGGACACCTGCCAGTACTCCTGAACGGCGGGCTCCGTCCGCGAACGCTCGCCGCGCACGCAACTCCGGCTGCCACCGGCGGCGCCGCCGGTCGCTCGGCGGCCGGGCGCCGCGTGGTCCGCCGAGGCGTCGCAGACCCGCGGGGCGCCGCGGTGTGCCGGCGGTCGGACGACGGCTTCCGCCCTTGCGCCGAGGCCGCGCCCTAGTCCCGGCCGGTGACCTCGTTGGCGCGATCGAGGTCCGCCTCGAAGTCGACCTCGACGGCGTAGAACTGCGAGATGTCGACCGGGCGGACCCGCAGCCCAGCCTCGATCGCGGTCTCGAGGCCGCGTTCGAAGTAGTCCTGGTCTGCGCAGGACTCGAGGTGCTTGCGGAACAGGTCGCGGTCCTGCGCCGCGACGAAGTTGATGCCGATCGCCTCGCCGAGGCCGCCGCGCACGGTCTTGGAGAGCTCGCGGATCATCCCGGCGTCGTCGACGGTGTACTTGATCTCCTCCTCGGCGACGCTCGCGGTGTTCACGCACACGAACGACTCGCCCGCGGCGATGTACGGCACGAGGGAGCGCAGCAGCGCCGGGTCGAACACGACGTCGCCGTTGAACCAGAGCACTCCGCCCGGTGCCGCGAGGGTGACCGCGCGCAGCAGGCTCTTGGAGGTGTTCGTCTGGTCGAAGCGCTCGTTGTAGCAGTACAGGACGTCCGGGTGCGCCTCGATGATCAGGTCCATCTTGAACCCGACGACGACCAGGATCGAGGCGTCGGCGCCGAAGGTCTCCCGGATGCTCGAGACCTGCCGGCCCATGATCGTGCGGCCGCTGGCCAGCGGCGTCAGCGGCTTCGGGAACGGCTTGCCGAGGCGCGAGCCGAACCCGGCGGCGAGGACGACGGCCTGGACGGGCGCGCTGGTTGCACTGGACACCCGAAGATCGTAAAGCGCGCGGCGACGTCGACGCGGCCGATTGCGCCGACGGACGGCGAGGGTGGGTCTCCCAGTGCAGACCGCCGGTCGGTTCGACGGGGTGAATCGGCGGCTGGACGCGCACGACCGCGGGTTCGCCGAGATGCGGGCGGGTTTCGACGCCCCGGCGGCCGGCATGCAGCACCTCGCCGAGATGCCGACCATCCTCCTGGAGCGCCCGAGGGAGCAACCGCCGCAGCCGTGCAGGACGCCCCGGCGGTTGTCGTCGGCCGAGCGTCGTCGTGCGCCGATGCTCCGTCGTCGACCAACCGCGCACTCCAGCGGCCCGACACAGGTGGTTGGTATCTCTGCGGAGTCGGGCCGCTTCCGTGCGCATTGGTATAAACGCAGGATGCCTGCCGCGCCCCGCCCTTCCCTGGCCGAACTGCGGGCGGTGGCACAGCCCCCCGCGGTCCTGTCGCGGCACAACGCCGAGCACTGGGCCGGCATCGCCTACGGGCGCAAGATCTCGATCCACATCACGCGCGCGCTGGTCAACACGCGGATCACCCCGGACGCCATCACCTGGGGGATGATCCTCGCCGGGGCGGGCGCGGCGATCGCCCTGTCGTTCCCGGGATGGTGGACCGCGGTCCTCGCGATGCTGCTGATCCAACTGCAGCTGATCCTGGACTGCTCCGACGGCGAACTGGCCCGTTGGCGCAACAAGACCGGCGCGAGCGGGGTGTACCTGGACCGCATCGGGCACTACGTCACCGAGGCCGGGCTCACCGCGGCGCTCGGCATCCGGGCCGGCGGCGGCTGGGACTCCCTCGACGGCTGGGCGACGATCGGTTTCGCCACCGCGACGGTGACGCTGCTGGTCAAGGCCGAGACCGACCTCGTCCACACCGCGCGTGCGCTGGCGAAGCTGCCGCCCACCGCCAACGGCGAGCAGACCATCCGCACCAGGGGCCTGCGCGGCGCCCGCGCGATCTTCGGCTTCTTCCCGATCCACCGCGCGCTGCTGGCGCTGGAGTTCTCGGTCGTCTGCATGCTCGTCGCGATCGGCGACGCGCTCGCCGACAGCGACAACGGCATCAAGGTGCTCTGCGCCGCGATGCTGCCCATCGCGATGTTCGTCGCCGGCGGTCACCTGCTCGCGATCCTGCTGTCGAACCGGCTGCGCCCCCCGGCGGAGCAGCCGGTGCAGCAGCCGTGAGCCCGGCCCGCCGCCCGAGCGCCTCGAGCCACGACGAGCGTTCCGAGCGCCGCATGCGCATCGCGCTGCTCGCGCCCGCGAACAACGTCCACACGCACAAGTGGCTCGACTTCTACGACCGGCGCGGGATCGACGTCTACGCGATCAGCCTCGAGCCGCACCGCGACCTCGAGGGCCACCGCTGGCCCCGGGTGAAGACCGCGTACCTGCCGATGGCCTTCGGTCACAAGGCCGCCTACCTGCTGACCGTCCGCCGGCTCAAGGCGCTCCTCGCCCAGGCCGACCCGGACCTCGTCCACGCCCACTACGTCTCCAGCTACGGCCTGCTCGGCGCGATGGCCGACCGCCACCCGTACGTGGTCTCGGTCTGGGGCAGCGACATCTACGACTTCCCGCAGGCCGGGGCGATGCAGCGACGGATGGTCGAGTTCGCGCTCGGCCGGGCCGACGCCATCTGCTCGACCAGCCAGGTCATGCGCCAGGAGACCGGCAAGTACAGCGACAAGCCCGTCGCGGTCACGCCGTTCGGCGTCGACACGGACCGCTTCGTGCCGAACCCGCGCCCGGCCGACGACCGGGTCGCGTTCGGCATCGTCAAGACGATGGACGACAAGTACGGCATCGACGTCCTGCTGCACGGCTTCCGCCGCTACCTCGACACCGCCCCGGCCGAACTCGCCGAGCGCAGCGACCTCGTCATCGTCGGCGGCGGCCCGAAGCTCGACGCCTACCGGGAACTCGCGGCGTCGCTGAAGCTCGGCGACGCCGTGCGCTTCACCGGCAAGATCCCGCACGCCGACGTGCCCGGCACGCTCGCGGCCCTGGACGTGTTCGTCGTCCCCTCGGTGCTGGACAGCGAAAGCTTCGGGGTGGCCGCGGTCGAGGCGCAGGCCTGCGGGCTGCCCGTCGTCGTCTCCGACTGCGGCGGGCTGCCGGAGGTCGTCCTCGACGGCCGCACCGGCTTCGTCGTGCCCCGCCGAGACCCCGACGCCCTCGCCGCTCGGCTCCGCGACCTCGCGGTGGACCCGGCGCTGCGCGCCCGCCTCGGCGTCGCGGCGCGCGAGCACGCGGTGGCGGCCTACACGTGGGAGAGCAACGCCGGTCTCATGCTCGACGTCTATGCCGGTCTCGACGTAGCCACCGCACGCTGAGGAACGTGCTCGACCTCGGCCGACAGCGCACTGGAACACGGCCGGTGGGCCGCGGAACGCGGCTCTACTGCGCTGTCGGGTGAGAACCGCACCGTTGCGTGCGTGACGGGCGTCAGCGCAACGACGGCCGTTCGGTGGTGTTCATCAGCACTATCGGCTCCGTTGCACCGCGTGTGCGCCTCGTTGCGATCTTCGCCGCCCTACGCTTGGCGGTGCGTGCCGCCGGATCCGTCGGCGCGGGCGTCGTCGTGGTCGGCCGAAGGGGGCGCACAGGTGGGGCGGTTGCGCACGCTCGTCGCGCGGCGCCGCATTCTGGCCCTGCTGATCACCCGCGACCTGAAGGTCAAGTACTCCGACTCCACTCTCGGGTACCTCTGGACCGTGCTCGAGCCCCTGCTCATGGCCACGGTCTACTGGTTCGTCTTCACGCGGGTCTTCCCGCGCGGAGACATCGCCCAGGACCCGTACGTCATTTTCCTGCTCACCGCGCTGCTGCCGTGGATGTGGGCCTCGGCCGTCATCAACGCGGCGCCGCGGTCCATCGCCGGCGAAGCGCGCCTCGTGCGATCGGTCGACGTCCCCCGCGAGATCTGGGTGCTGCGCACCGTCGGATCGAAGTTCTTCGAGTTCCTCTTCGCGATCCCGGTGGTCGTGCTCTTCATGGCGATCCTGCAGCACGGCGCGAACTGGTACGTCCTGCTCGTCCCGGTCGCGATGGGCCTGCAGTGGGTCACGATGGTCGGGATCGCGCTGATCCTCGCGCCGGTGACGGTGATGATGACCGACGTCGAGCGGCTGATCCGGATCATCGTGCGGATGGGCTTCTACCTGTGCCCGGTGCTCTACAGCGCGAATTCGGTGCTGGAGAACGAGAAGGTCCCGGAGATCGTGAAGGTCTTCTACGAACTGAACCCGCTCACCTCGATCCTGAGCATGTACCGGGGCGCGGTCTTCCACGACGAGATGCCGACCTTCGCCACCGCCGCCCAGGGCACGGTCGTCGCGTTCCTGCTCCTCGGCATCGGCATCTGGACCTTCCGCAAGCTCGAGCCGGCCGTGCTGAAGGAGATCTGAGGCATGCCGCGGAAGGCCGACGGGCCGGTGATCGTCGCCGAAAATCTCGGGATCAAGTTCTACGAGAATCGGCGGCGCAAGATGCGCCTGCGCGAAACGCTCACCAAGGGTCGGTCCGCCGCTCCCGCCAAGAAGGAGTTCTGGGCCCTGCGCGAGGTGTCCTTCTCGATCGAGCGCGGCGAGGCCGTCGGCGTCGTCGGCGGCAACGGCCACGGCAAGAGCACGCTGCTGCGCCTGATCGCGGGCGTCATGATTCCCGACGAGGGGTCGGTCCTGCTCCGCGGCAAGGTCGCGCCGATGATCGAGGTCACCGGTGGCTTCGTCGGCGACCTGACCGTGCGGGACAACATCTGGCTGGCGGCGGGTCTGAAGGGCCTGTCCAAGAAGCAGATCTCCGAACGGTTCGAGGAGATCGTCGAGTGGGCCGAGATCGGCCACCGCCTCGACACCCCGTTCCGTCACCTGTCCTCGGGCATGAAGGCCAAGGTCGGCTTCTCGGTCATCACCACCGTCGACCGGCCCGTCGTGCTCGTCGACGAAGTCCTCGCCGTCGGGGACCGGGCCTTCCGGCAGAAGTGCTTCGTGCGCATGCAGCAGATGCTCGGCCAGGGCAAGACGGTCCTGCTGGTCTCGCACAACGCCGCCCAGGTCGAGCGGTTCTGCACCCGCGGGCTCTACCTGCGCGAGGGGCGCCTGATCAACGACGGTCCGGTCGCGGAGATCCTGACCCAGTACGGCAAGGACGCGATGGACAAGGGCGAGGACGACCGCTCCGCGCTGCGGGCGCGCAGCCGGGCGGCGCGCCTGATGCGAGAGGCCGAGGACGCCGAGGACGCCGAGGGTCTCGAGGACCTCGAGCCCTTCGAGCCGACCCCTGCGCCGAAGAAGGCGGCACCGGCCAAGAAGGCCGCGCCCGCCAGGAAGGCCGCGCCCGCCAAGAAGGTCGCACCCGCCGAGAACGCGGCGCCGGCCGAGAAGGCGACCCCGGTGGCACAGGGCCCCGGCGAGGACGTCGGACCTCGCCCGGCCGGCCGGCACGCCGGCCCGCCGGCCGAGCAACTGTCGCTGGACACCGCATCCGAGCCCGAGGCCGGCGCCCGGTGGGACGACGGATGACCTCGCTGATCCTGGTGGTGGACGCGGCCGCCGACGACGGCGGTCCCGCGGCGCTGCTGCCCGCCCCGGCGGCGATCAGCGGCTCTCCCGGCACGGTGCTCGGCCGCCTGCTCGCGCAGTTGGCGCGGTACGGGCTCAGCCCGGCGGCGGTCGTCGCACGCTCGGACTGGCACTCCCTGATCTCGCCGCACCTGCCCTCCTCGACACCGATCATGGGGTACCTGGACACCGGCGGTGCGCTGGCCTCGCTGGCCTCCCAGTTCGCGTCCTCGCCGGGGCCGGTGGTCGTGGTGCACGCCGACGTCGTCCTGCACGACGGCCTGCTCGGGGACCTGGTCGCGGATCCGCGCCTGGCCAACGCCCTGATCTCCGTTCCGGCCGACCCGCCGCGGATCCGCGTGCACGAGGGCCGGGTCCTCGCCGCCGGCTCCGCCTCGCACGCCATCCACGGCGCCAACGCCTCCGCGGGAGGCCTGCTGCGCATCGCGCACGAAGACCTCGAGCCACTCGTAGGCGCCTGCTGGGAGATGTCCGGCATGGTCACCGTCCTCGGGTGGACGAGCGACCTGTCCGAACTGCTGTCGCTCGCCCTGGTCCGCGTCGGGGGTCCGGTCGCCGCGATCGAGGCGGGCGGCTACGTGTGCGCCCGCCCGCGCAACGACGCCGACGCGATCGCGCTGGCGACGCGGCTGGCGCAGATCAGCGAGCACCGCATCCGCCTGGCCCGCGTCGCCCGGCCGGACGACGGCTTCTACTCCACGTTCGTCGTCCGCCGGATCTCCCCGAAGCTGACCGACTTCGCGGTCCGGCGCATGTGGAGCCCGAACGCCATCACGATGATCGCGCTGGTCGTCGCCCTCGCCGCGGCCGAGTGCTTCTGGCGCGGAACGACGCTCTGGCTGATCGTCGGAGCGCTGCTGCTGCAGGTCTCGCTGTGCATCGACTGCGTCGACGGGGAGACCGCCCGCTACACCCGCCGCTTCACCCCGCTCGGCGCGTGGCTGGACGCGACCACGGACCGGGTCAAGGAGTACGCCGTCTACGCCGGGCTCGCGCTCGGTGCGGCCCGGACCGGGGATCCGGTGTGGACGCTGGCGGCGGCGACGCTGGCCCTGCAGGTCTTCCGCAACTTCGTCGACTTCGGCTTCGTCGCCACGATCCCGTCGCGGACCCCGCCACCGCCGCCTCGGGTGTCCCTGCGCGAGACCGAGCCGAGCGGCGGGCCCGCGGGCGAGGACGCGCTCGCCGGGCGAGGCGTCGCGGTCATGGGCCAGGGCGCGATCGCGCTGTCGAACCGGACCTCGAAGACCGCGGCCCTGAAGTGGGCCAAGCGCATGGTGTTCCTGCCGATCGGCGAACGCTGGCTGATCATCTCCGTCGCCGCCGCGGTGAGCGGGCCCCGGGCGGTGTTCGTGGTCCTGCTGGCCCTCGGCGCGGTCTCCGCGGTCTACGCGACCGCCGGCCGAGTCCTGCGCGCCCTGGCCGCGCCGGCTCCGCGAACCGAGGTCGCGGCGTGAAACTCGCGATGCCCGCGCGCGGCGGAGAGTTGGACCAGATCGCCGACGTCGGCCCGCTCAGCCGCGTCGCCGCCGCCTCCATCCCCGTGGTCGCGCCGTGGCTGCCGCTCGTGGTGGCCGCCTTCGCCGCGATCGCCACCGGACTGGTCGCCTCCCCGGAGCGGCGGGCGACGACCGCGCTGTTCCTGCTGCTGACCGTCGCGGTGGCGATTCCGGCCTGGCGCACGCCGGTGGGCGGCCGGTTCGGGTGGCTCGTTCCGAGCGTGGTCCGGGCCATCGAGTACGGCCTCGTCGTGCGCATCGTGGCGGTGGTGGCCCCGGACGCGATGCCCGCGGCGTTCGCCCTGCTCTGCGCGATCGCCTACCACCACTACGACACCGTCTACCGCTGGCGCTACCAGAAGACCGGGCCGCAGGAGTCGGTGTTCCGCATCGGCCTCGGCTGGGACGGGCGCCTCGTCCTGCTGGCGATGCTCCTCCTCGCGACCGACGACCTCCGCTGGCCCCTGTTCGTGGCCGCGATCGCGCTCGGCGCGCTGTTCGTGGCCGAGAGCGCGGCGGGGTGGCGACGCTGGCTGCGGGACCCGTTCACCCGTTCGGCCTAACGCCCCGCCCGCGGCCCGCGGCCGACACCACCCGTGCGCCGCCCCGCCCGTCCGCCGCCCTGCCCGTCCGCCGTTCTGCCCGTCCACCGTGCCGCCGGCCACCGTCCCGCCGGCCACCGCCTGCCGTCCGACGCCGAGAATCGCCCGGTCGACGCATTCGGGGGCGTCGTTCGGCGCGTCCGACTTGTCCCCAACCGTCCCATCCGTCACTTTGGCACCACGGCCAACGGCGAGCGACGCGGGAGGGAACGGACGGCATGCGATCGACGGCAACCCTGTCCGCCCTCGCGACGATCGCGGGGGCGGCCTTCGTGGGCCCGGCGCTGCCGGGAAGCGCCGACGCCGCGCCGACCGGCGTCGCGCCGCGCATCGCCACGCTGGACCTGGACCCGGCCCACCTGCGCGGCAGCGTCGGCGGGCTCGTCGGGCCCGTGTGGGAGGCCGTCTCCTTCGACCTGCTCGGGCTGGTCTGGTCCGGCGAGGCCCGCCTGCCGCAGATGAGCGTCCGCACCCGATCCGACGGAGCGTGGCGCGCCTGGCGGCACCTGCACGTCGACGCCGACGGTCCCGACGTCGCCGACCCAGTCGAGGGTGCGACCGCGGGCACCGCCCCGCTCTGGGCCGAAGGCTCCGACGGCGTCCAGCTCCGCGTCGAAGCCCCCGTCCTGGCCCTGCCCGCGGATCTGCGCCTCGTGCTGGTCGATCCCGGCGAGGCCCCGAGCGACGCCGCCGAGTTCGCCGAGGCCTCCTCGGGCGCCTCCGGGCCGCCGCCCATCGCCTCGCGGGCGCAGTGGAAGGCGGACGAAGGACTGCGGGAGCAGGCGCGCTACACCGGCGAGGTCCGAGCCGCTTTCGTGCACCACACCGACGACGGCAACTCCTACGCGCGCAGCGACGTGCCGCGCATGATTCGGGCGATCTACGCCTTCCACGTCAAGGGCCGCGGATGGGCCGACCTCGGCTACAACTTCGTCGTGGACCGCTGGGGCCGGGTCTGGGAGGGCCGAGCGGGCGGGGTGGAACGCTCCGTGCGGGGCGCGCACACGGGCGGGTTCAACGTCGACAGCGTCGGCATCGCCGTGATGGGGGAGTTCACCCACCGCCGGCCGCGGCGCGAGGTCCTGGAGTCCCTCGCCCGGCTGATCACCTGGAAGTTCGATCGCGCCGACTCCGCCCTGACCCCGCTCGGCCGCAGCAGGCTCACCTCGACCGGCTCGGAGAACTCCCGCTACGACAAGGGCGAGGAAGCCTCCTTCCGGCGCATCTCCGGCCATCGGGACGCCAGCCACACGCTGTGTCCCGGCCGCCACCTCTACGACGCGCTGCCGGAGGTCCGCCGCCGGGTCGCCGCCCTCCAGCGTCGGGCCGACCTCGAACGGGGGAGCGCGGAGTTCGGGCAGCCGCGCGGCTTCCGCGGACTCCTCGACCCGCCGCTGGATCCCGTCGCGCCGCCCGCGCCGTGGGGCGAGGTCCGCAAGCAGTCCGATCCCTGGGCGCGCCCGGACCCTCCGCCGTTCACCCCGCCGGAAGGCGATGGGTGATGCGCTCCGCCGCGACGCGCTCGGCCTCGCGCGCCGGGTCGGGGTTGCTCACCAGCACCACGGCCGCGCCGGCCGCCAGCGGAGCGAGCAGCCCGGCCATCAGGCCCGCCTCGGTGTCCAGCCCGCCGGTCAGCAGCACCCGGGAGGAGCGGTCCAGGCCCCAGCCCGCCGCGGCTGCCGCCGCCTGAACGCACAGCTCTCGGCCGCTGCGCTCGACGTCGGACCGCGCCAGCGCGGGACCGTCGGCGTCCACCGGCCCGCCGACGAACTGGTCGGGTTGGCCCGGACCCAGGCGCGCGTGGTCGAACACCCCGGGCGGCGGAGGCGGGCCGGGCAGGCCCATCGGGTGCAGGCCCACCAGCACCCGCGGCCCGGAGCACCCGGCCGTCGCCTCGATGGCGTCGGGGCCGGCCACGGCGTAGTCCGCCTGGGCCGGGTCCAGGCCGGGAGCGGCGACGACGCCCGCGCTCCAGCACGCCAGGTACCACACGACGGTCTGCCAGTGCGTCGGCAGCCAGAGCGCGACCCGCTCGCCCGGTTCCGCGCCGAGCTCGTCCAGCACGAGGTTCGCGGTCTTGGCGACCGCGTTGGCGGTGGTGGTCCACGACAGCTCGACGCGGGCGCCGTCGGCGTCGTCGTAGTAGGTCAGGAACGGGCGCCCGGGATCCGGGCTCGCGTTGACGCGGAACAGCTCGGCGGGAGTTGTCATCAACGGGCAGGCTACGGGTGTCGACACACGCCGCAGGCTAGAGGTTGATGACATAGGCTTGCCGGACCGGTGTGTCTTGTCGGGTCGTTCGAAAAGCAGGGGTGGTGCGTGGGTCCGCGGGTACTCGTCGACGCGACGGCCGTACCTGCCGACCGCGGTGGGGTGGGCCGATACATCGACGGCCTGGTACCCGCATTGGCCGCGGCCGGCGGTGACATCGCCGTCGCCTGCCAGCGGGCCGACGCCGACCGGCTCTCCCGGCTCGCGCCCACGGCTCGGATCCTGCCCGCGCCGAGCACCATCGCGCAGCGGCAGAACCGCCTCGCGTGGGAGCAGACCGGGCTGCCGCAGCTCGCCGAGGAGATCGGCGCCGACGTCCTGCACTGTCCGCAGTACTCGATGCCGTTCGACACCGACATCCCCGTCGTGGTCACCATCCACGACGCCACGATGTTCAGCGACCCGGACTCCTACGAGGACGAGCGCGGCGACTTCTTCCGGACCGCCACCCGCACCGCCCTGGCTCGGGCCACCCGGTTCATCGTGCCCTCCCGCGCGACGCGCGACGAACTGATCCGCATGTTCGAAGCCGACGCGGCCCAGGTCGACGTCGCCTACCACGGCATCGACACCGCGGTTTTCCGGCCGCCGGACGACACCGAGCGAGACCGGGTCGTCCGCCGCCTCGGCCTGGCCGGACGCAGCTACGTCGGCTCCCTCGGGGAACTGTCCCGGCGCAAGAACGTTCCCGAACTGATCCGCGGCTGGGTGCAGGGCGTCGCCGACCTGCCCGACCCGCCCGCGCTCGTCCTCGCCGGCCCCGCCACGGGAGATCCGGCCGTGCGCGACGCCGTCAACGACGTGCCCGAGCACCTGCGGCTGGTCCGTCCCGGCTTCCTGCGCCCGGCCGACCTGCCCGGGTTCATGGGCGGCGCGGTGGTCATGGCCTACACCAGTCGCTCGGAGGGCTTCGGCTTCCCGACGCTGGAGGCGATGGCCTGCGGTGCGGCGGTGCTGATCGCGCGGCGGCTCTCGCTGCCCGAAATCGGCGGCGAGGCAGCGGCCTACACCGAGCCCGAGGCCGACAGCATCGCGCGCAACCTGCGGCGCCTGCTCGCCGACCACGACCGCCGGCGGTCGCTGTCCGAGGCGGCGCACGCCCGCTCGCAGCTGTTCACCTGGACCAGTTCGGCGGAGATCCACCTCGAGACCTACGCGAAGGCCGCCGCAGCGGTCGCCAAGCGCTAGACCTGACGGAGCCTCACATGTCTGCCGCTGAGGCGATTCTGCTCGTCGGTGGGCAGGGGACGCGGCTGCGTCCGCTCACCTCGCGCACGCCCAAGCCGATGCTCCCCACCGCGGGCGTGCCGCTGCTGACCCACCAGTTGGTGCGGCTGCGCGAGGCCGGAGTCTCCCACGTGGTGCTCGCGACCTCCTACCGCGCCGAAACCTTCACCGAGTACTTCGGCGACGGCTCCGCGCTCGGCATCGAACTCGAGTACGTCGTCGAGGACGTTCCGCTCGGGACCGGCGGCGGCATCCGCAACGCGGCCTCGCGGCTGCGCGGCGCGCCGGACTCCCCGGTGCTGATCTTCAACGGCGACGTGCTGTCCGGGCACGACCTCGGTGCGCAGCTCACAGCGCACGAGGCCGCCGACGCCGAGGTCACGCTGCACCTGCTCACCGTCCCCGACCCGCGCGCGTTCGGCTGCGTCCCGACCGACCCCGACGGGCGGGTGCTCGCCTTCCTGGAGAAAACTCCGGAGCCGGTGAGCGACCAGATCAACGCCGGCTGCTACGTCTTCCGTCGCTCCACGATCGACTCGATTCCGGCCGGCGTCGTGGTCTCGGTGGAGCGAGACACCTTCCCGGGGTTGCTGACCTCGGGGGCCAAGGTGCACGGCCACCTCGAGTCGGCGTATTGGCTCGATCTCGGCACCCCTGCCGCATACGTGCGCGGCAGCGCGGACCTGGTGCTCGGCGTCCTGCCGTCGGTCGCGGTGTCCGCGCCGGGCCCCGCCCTGGTGGACTCGACGGCAGAGATCGGAACCTCGGCGGTGCTGGAGCGCGGCACCGCGGTCGGCCCGAACGTGCGGGTCGGCGCCGGGGCGATCGTGTCGGGCAGCGTGCTCCTCGAGGGCTGCGTCGTCGAGGCGAGCGCGGTCGTTCGCGACAGCGTCGTCGGTGCCGGCGCGCACGTGGGGGAGCGGACCCGGCTGTCCGGTGTCGTGGTCGGCGACGGCGCGCACCTCGGCGCGGACAACGAACTGCTCGAGGGCGCCCGCGTCTGGACCGACGCCGTGCTCGCGGACAAGACCGTCCGTTTCTCCGCGGACGCCTAACGCCGATCGGGAACTGTCGGACCCATCGCGCACGATGCGACCATGGCCGGGGAGGTGCGACGCGCATGTCGGTGGAATGGGGATTGGCCGCGCTCGACGACCACGTCGGGCCGTGGACCGAGCAGGACTATCTCGCCCTTCCGCCGATGGGCCGGCGCATCGAGTTGCTCGACGGGGCGCTGCTCGTGAACGCCTCGCCGGTGAGCCTGCACCAGCGGATGGCGCTGCGCCTGGCCGTCGAGTTCGAGCGCCTCCGGCCGATCGACCTCGAGGCCCTGCTCTCGGTCGATGTGCGAGTCGGCGTGGACCGCATCCTCGTGCCGGACGTCGTGGTGGTGCGTGCACGCCAGGGGAGCGTGCAGGTCTGGGACCCGGAAGACGTGTTGCTCGCACTCGAGATCGGCAGCCCCGGAAGCGTGGGCATGGACCGCGCCGTCAAGCCGCGGCTCTACGCCGACGCAGGTATTTCCGTCTACGTGCGGGTGAATCTGGCCGGACCGACCGCCGCGGTGGGCCAGTTGGTCGACGGCCGCTATGTGGTGGACGAGATCGGGTCGGTGCTGCGGCTGAGCGAACCGTTCGCGGCCGCGATCGACCTCCCGGCGCTGCTGAACGCGCCGCGCGCCGGAACCTGACGCGTCGTGACGTTCCCGCGGGACGTTGATGGCAACGGTGGCCAACACTGCTCCCGGAAGCGTGCCTGCACAGGGTTGGCGTGTCCGAGTCAGCGCAGCCCGGCGGCCGAGCCATCGAGCAGCGGCCGGAGGTTGTCCTCCCGGATCCACGCGCTCTCGAGCGGTGGAACGTGGTCCGAGGTCAGCGTGGTGCCCCGGATCAACCGGCGTTGCGCTGGCGCTTGTTGTAGTCCCAGCGGGCCCAGATGGCGGTGCCGGCGGCGATGACGCCGCTGCCGACGATCGTGCCCGCCGTGCTCCACGTGCTGTAGGGCCAGTCCTCGTTGAGGCCGTAGAGGATGCCGCCGACGATCATCGAGGTAGCGCCCAGGACGGCCACCCCGGTCTTGAGCATGCTGGCGCCCGAGGCCTGCACGGCCTCCATGGCCTTGCCCTGGATCTTGTCCAGGCGCCGCTCGGCCCAGTCGAACTCCTGGGCCAGGATCCACAGACCCAGGACGATCACGATCAGGCCCGGGCCGGGGAGCACCATCATCGCGATGCCGACGAGCGTGACCGCGCCGCCGACGACGGTCAGCACGATTTTGCGGGCGGCGGCGTGGGATCGGCCGCGATCCTTGCGGACCTTGGCGGCCGACAGCGTGTCCTGCGGACCGGAGTCGGTCACCAGTGCTCGTCCTTAGCGAAGGTTGCGTTCCGGAGCGTCGGTCGCAGGGTACCTGTCCATGAACTCCTGCACTGCGGCGCCGGACAGGGCGGTGCAGAACAGGCGGTGGCCGTAGGACTTGTTCTTCTTGTCCGGACCGCTCCAGTGCGACAGGGCGATGGACTTGCCCGCGGGGAAGGCGCCGTAGGTCGCATCCCACGGGGTGGCGATGAACTGCTGGTAGCGGGCCTCGTGGCGCAGTCGAGCGGCGAGGTCTTCGATCTCGTCCTGGGTGTTGCCCGAGACGGCCGGGTCGTACCAGAGGACCGTGTAGCCGTGCTCGAGGTTGTGCACCAGGTTCTCCACCGGCGGCATGTCCCGGGTGGTGAAGAACGGGCGGGCCGAGAACGGGACCGGGTTTTCGTAGTGGGCGCCGTGGCTGGGGGGCGCGACGGCGTAGTCCACCCGGGTGCCGACCTTCACGTGCATCTGCGCCGGGCCCGCCGGGTCCTTGGTGATCTTGCCGCAGTCGGCGCCCGCCAGCGTGGTGCCGAACTCGGAGATCGGCCGGCCCAACGGGTCGTCGATCTTCTTCTCGACCCAACCGAAGGCGGGCTTGCCGAAGGCGACGAGCGAGCCCACGAGCAGCGCGCCGAAGAAGACCGCGGAGCGGCGGCGCTCGCTGCGGCGCTGCTGCGCGCGCAGTCCCTCGATACGGGCACGACGATCGTCCGGTTGCGTCACTGCAGCCCCTCCTGTAACACGTTGGGGCAACCGTAGGCCCTCGGTTCAGGAAAGCGGTGGAGGCGCTACGGGGAGGCGCTACGCGGAGACGTCGTCGATGCCGGGGATCACGCCGTCGCCCCAGATCGCCATCCAGGCGCGGAACAGTTCGCCGGAGGCCTCGTTGCAGTAGACGCGGTGGGCGAGTTCGTTCTCCCCGGTCACCCAGCGGGTGAGGGCGATCGGGCCGTTCTCGGGCAGGCGGCCGTACTTGACGTCCCACTCGACGGCGACGAACTTGCTGTAGCGGGGGTCCTTGCGCAGGATCGCCGCCGCCTCCTGGATCAGCCGCTTCTGGTTCGGGCCCAGCGCGGTGCCGTCGTACCAGAGCACGCTCCAGCCGGCCTTCAGATTGGCGACGAGCCCCTCGACCGGCGGGCGGTCCGCGGCGGTGTAGTAGCCGGTCTCGTTCACCGCGACGGGCTCGGGCAGCGACGGACCGAAGCTCGGCGGGACGGTCACGTAGTCGACCTTCCGGCCGGGCGTGGCGGGCGGGATGTTCGGCGGCACCGCGTCGTCGGTGGGCTTGCCGCACCCGGCGATCTGCGGGTTCGGGCCGACCTTCGACAGCGCCTCGTAGGTCTTGTCGCCCTGGCCCGGGAGCTTGGGGTCGCCCTCGCGCTTGGCGAAGAAAATCGCGCCCGCGACGATCACCAGGACCACCGGCAGTCCGACGAAGATCAGTTTGTCGCGCAGGGCCTTGCGGTCTTCCTGCTTGACCGCGGCCGCGATGCGCTCGCTGGTCTCCCTGCGGGAGGGCTCGGTCGGATCCTGGGGCTTCTTCGCCACGTCGGCAGTCCTCGCAGTAGGTCGGCGTCGCCGGGTCAGGGGGTGTTCGGCTCGGGGGAGTCCGCGGCCGGGTACTGGTTCATGAAGGCGGCGATCGCGGCGCCCGACACCCTGCCGCAGAACTGCCGGTAGCCCCTGTCGTCGGAGGCGTCGGCCGCCTTCTGCCCCGCGCCCCAGTGCACCAGCGCCAGCGGCTTGCCCGCCGGGAACGCGCCGCGGGAGGTGTCCCACGGGGTGGCGATGAACTTGCGGGTCACGTTCTCCGACCGAAGCTGGGAGGAGATCTCCTCGAGGGTGTCCTTCTCCTCGTCGGCCATGCCAGGGTCGTACCAGGCGATGGTGTAGCCGTGCTCGAGGTTGTGCACCAACTGCTCGACGGCCGGGACGTCCTTGGTCGTGTACCAGCCGCGACGGGACACCGTGATCGGCGACTCGTTGTGCCGGCCGGAGCTCGGCGGAACCAGGTCGTACTCGACCCGGGTCCCGGCCTTCACGTGGTCGCTGGCTCCCTCGGTCGGATCGACGATGGTCGGGTCGCAGGCCGCGTCCGCGGTCGAGGCGCCCAACTGGGCGACGTCGTCGGAGCCGGAGTCCGTCGCCAGACCCACGACGGGAATCGCGATGAGGCCGCCGGCGACGACGATGCAGACGCCGACCACGATCAGGTTCTTGCGGCGCTCGGCGGCCTTCTGGGCGCGCTTCATCTCCTCGACGCGGAACTTGCGGTCCTGCCGGCTCTCGCCGGTCTTGGACTTCTTCGCCACGGTTTCCTCGTGCCTTCCCGCTGAACATCGCCGTGGGGGACGGGCACGGCGCACCGCGGAGTCTACGGAGGCTCCCTTTGTGTCCGATTCGGCCGGCCCCCGGGCGCGATCCGGCCGGCAGACTCGCGGCGTGTCCGCCTCCGACAGCGCAACCTCTCGGGAGCGGATCTGGTCCCCGGGCCGTGCGCTGGACCTGCACCGGACGGTCGCCGTGCTGCGCCGCGGGGCGGGGGACCCGTGCTACGTCGTCGACGCCGCCGGGGCCATCTGGCGCGGCGTCCGCACCCCCGACGGCCCCGGCACGCTCCGGCTCGCGGCCCTGCGCGGCAGCGGCGAAGTGGCGGCGAGCGCGTGGGGTCCCGGTGCGGACTGGCTGCTGGAACGGGTCCCCCGCCTGTGCGGCGCCGACGACGACCCGTCGGGCTTCGTGCCGCGCCACCCGGTGCTGCGCGAGGCGTTCGCCCGGCACCCCGGGATGCGGATGACCTCGGCCGATCAGGTCGTCGACCTGCTCGTCCCGTCGATCCTGGAGCAGAAGACCACCGGCAAGCAGGCGCGCGGCTCCTGGCGGTACCTCGTGCTGGCCTACGGCAGCCCGGCCCCGGGCCCGGCGCCGGCGGGGCTGCGCGTTCCGCCGACGGCCTCGGAGTGGGCGCGGATCCCGTCGTGGGAGTGGCACAGGGCGGGGGTGGAGCCCCCGCAGTCGCGGACCGTCGTCGCCGCGATGCGCTACGCGGGGCGTCTCGAGGAGACCGTTGCGCTCGGCACCGAGGCGGCCGACGCCAGACTGCGCGCACTACCGGGGATCGGCGTCTGGACCTCGGCCGAGGTCCGGCAGCGCTCGCACGGCGACGCCGACGCGGTGTCGGTCGGGGACTACCACCTGTCCAACCAGGTCGGGTACGCGTTGACCGGGCGCCGCGTGGACGACGCGCAGATGCTCGAACTCCTCGCCCCCTACGCCGGCCACCGCCACCGGGCCTGCCTGTTCGTCGGCCTGTCCGGCATCGCATTCCCCCGCTACGGCCCCCGTCTGACCATCCAAGATCATCGCGCCCACTGACGCACGGCGATCGCCAACAGGGACGTCATCCTCCTCCGCGCAGACTCCTCGGGCTTCACGACAAAATTTGCGGTCCGCAGGAGATTGGGATCGCCGTGGGGGATGTCAACCGCCCACAGCGACGACGTTCAGCGATCGAGGACGAACGGGGTTGGGTCGAGCGGGGGGCGGTCGGTGGGCTTCTCCATCGGGTTGCCGATGCCGACGGCGCCCATGGGCTCCCAGTCCGGCGGGAGGTCGAGGGCGGCGCGGGTGACGTCCGCGGCGAAGATCGTCGAGGAGATCCAGCACGCGCCGAGGCCCTCGGCGGCCAGGGCGATCAGCAGGCTCTGGACCGCTCCGCCGGCGGCGGCGACGAACATGTCCCGCTCGCAGGCGTTGCGGCGGTCGTCGGAGTAGGTGTGCCAGCCGTCGCGGGTCACGCAGGGCACGACGACCAGGGGCGCGCGGCGCAGAACGTCGCCGCGGGCGGTGCGCTTCGCGATCTGCTCGGGGGTGAACGCGTCGGCGACGAGGTCGACCTTCCACGCGTCGAGCAGGGCGTCCAGGAAGGTCGTGCGGGTGTGCGGATCGGCGAGCACCACGAAACGGAACGGGTGCGTGTGGTGCGGGGCGGGGGCGGTGAGGGCGGCGGCGATCGCGCGGTCGACGGCGCCGCGGTCCACCGGTTCGGCGCTCCAGAACCGGACGGTGCGCCGGTTGGCGACGGCCGTGCGCCGGGCCTCGGCGGTACCGAGGGAGAACATGTCGTCGGCCGACGGGCGCAACAGTGCGCGGGCGCCGGGACCGTCGTCGGCGGTGAGGACGTTCAGGCCGCGCACCACCGCGATCGGCACCCCGCCGAGCTTGGTCTTCACCAGTTCGGCGGCCGAGGCGATCTCGTCGGCGACGGCGACGACGGTGACCTCGAGGGGGTTGCCGTAGTCGTCGACGCCGCCGCGCAGATCCTCGATCGGGTTCAGGCCCGCGGCTCCGATGGTCACGTCGACGATGCCCTGCCGCCAGGGCCGGCCGAAGGAGTCGGTGACCAGGACCGCGACGTTGGCGCCGGTCCGCTCCGCGATGCCCGATCGGATCGCGCGCGCCGAGGCGTCGGGGTCCACCGGAAGCAGCAGCACGGTGCCGGGAGCGACGTTGCTCGCGTCGACGCCCGCCGCGGCCATGACCAGGCCGTGGCGGGTCTCGACGATCCGCGTACCCCGGCGGTAGGCGACCACGCGCACCGTTTCGGCGTCGATCGCGGCCTCGCGGTCCGGGGCCTGCATCGTGCGACCCTCGGCCTTGCTCACGATCTTGCTGGAGACTACGACCACGTCCCCGTCGCGCAGGAACGGCGCGTGACGCACCGTCAGCTCGGCGAGGTCCGTCCCGGGGACGACCTCGCCGATCCCCTCGACGGGCAGCACCTGCAGGCCTTGCGGGTCCTCCGTCATCGCGCGGCCGTCCCGTCCCGGAGCTCATCCATGAGCGCGGGGCCACACGGACCGGACATTTCGGGCGTGGGGGTGGGCCGGAGCTCATCCATGAGCGCGGGGCCGCGCGGACCGGACATTTCGGGCGCGGGGGTGGGTCTGGGGTCATCCATGAGCGCGGGGCGGGGGCCGGAGAGGGTGGTGGTGGTGGGGGTGGGGGTGGGGGTGGGGGTGGTCATGGTCATGGGGTGCGGAGGTCGGCGGCCAGGTCCAGGGCGGCGGCGGCCATGGCGGCGGTGGTCGGGACGTCCTTCATCAGCAGGGGAAGGGCGCGCGTCGCGATGCCGGCCGCGGTCAGCGAGGTCGCGGAGGCGGCGTCGGCGTCGTCCACGAGCCAGCCGTCGAGCACCCCGCCGGAGCTTCGGGCTCCGTAGTGCAGCGCGACGGCCGCGGCGGTCGTGGGGATGCCGAGCGCGGCGAGCATCCGGTCCGCCATGCCGCGGACGGGCGCGCCGCCGACGATCGGCGAGACGCCGACGACCGGCGCGCGGGTCTGGACGACGGCCTCGCGGATGCCGGGCACCGCCAGGATGGTGCCGATGCTGACCACCGGGTTCGACGGCGGGAAGAGCACCAGGTCGGCCGATCGGATCGCCTCGATCACTCCCGGCGCCGGGGCGGCCTTCTCGGCACCGACGGCGCTCACCGCGAGCGCCTCCGGCGCGTGCAGGCGCACCCAGTACTCCTGGAAGTGCAGCGTGCGCGTCCCGTCGGCGGAGCCGGGGTCGGCGATCGTCACGTGCGTGGTCACCGGGTCGTCGCTCATCGGCAGCAGTCGCACACCGGGCTGCCAGCGCTCGCAGAGCACGGCGGTGACCTCCGAGAGCGTCGCGCCCTCGCCGAGCAGCCGGGTGCGCACGAGGTGGGTGGCGATGTCCCGGTCCCCGAGCCCGAACCAGTCCGGCCCTGCGCCGTAGGCCGCGAGTTCGGTTTGGACCGCGTGCGTCTCGCCCTCGCGGCCCCATCCCTGACCCGGGTGGATGCCGCCGCCGAGGGTGTACATGACCGTGTCGAGGTCGGGGCAGACGTGCAGGCCGTGCAGGGCGATGTCGTCGGCGGTGTTTCCCACGACCGTCACCGCCGCCGCCGGATGCGCCTGCTTCAGATGGGCGAGCAGGCCGCGCAGGAAGCGCGCGGCACCGATGCCCCCGGCCAACGCGACGATCTGCATGCCGTCATCGTCGCAACATCGCCGGCCCCCGCCGGCAACGGGTGGCGGGACGGCTCCCCGGCGCGTGCCGAACCACCCGCCGGCGAGGCTCGAGCCCGCCGAAGCGGCCCGTGAGGCGTCCGCGCGGCCGCTCTGCTGGAAGTTCTGCTCACGCAGAATCCGATCCGAGCCCCAGATGTCCGTCACATACGCATGGGCGGTCGCGTAGTCGAAATCGAGCACCGCCACT
>JBQTIB010000061.1:0-60439 GCA_052389435.1 Sporichthyaceae bacterium
TCGGCATTCTCTACCACTGCCTCCACCAGCAGGTTGCCTACGACGAGCACACCGCGTTCCCCACCCCGAACGCAGACGCAACCGCAGCAGCCGCTTGACGACTAGAAGCGTGGGATGTCTACGTCGCGATGACCCGCGGCAAGGAGGCCAACCACGCCTTCGTCGCCACCGATGGCCTCGAGACCGACCGGCACGGGCCTACGGGCACCGGACAAACGGGAACCGAGGCGATCGAGGTGCTGGCGGCCGCTTTGGCCCGCAGCGGTGCCCAAAAGGCCGCCCACACCGCTCGCGACTCTGCTCGCACTCGCACTGTCGAGACCGCGCGGCGCGCGGCCGAGCTGGTGGATAGAGAGGCCGCCGAAGTTGTCGTTCCCGCCGAACACATCGCCCGCGCAGCCGAACTGAGGCAGCGTCAGGACGAGCGCAACCGATTGGCCGGAGAGCTACAGCGGCACACGCAGGACGCCGCCGACACTCGCCGCGAGCTGGCCGGGACCTCGCGTCTGCGGCCCCGGCGGCGGGCCGAGCTCGTCGAGGCCATCGCAGGCCACGACCGGGCGGTCCAGACGGCCTCGCCACGCGCCGAGAGGCTCGGCCGAGACATCGCAGTGCTTTCACGCCAGGTCGCCGCGGACGCAGAGGCGCGGGAAACCGAGCAACGCGCACGGCTGGCTCGCCCCGCCCGGCCGTCGAGCGACGAGGCACACCTCGCGCCCGCACGTGCAGGCAGACCGACGATGCGGACCGCTCCGGCGTCGTCTGCCTCCGCCAGCCAGGAGGCGCTGGACCAGATGCGCGCAGCCGAACTTCGCCGCCGTCACTCCTATGGCCAGGGCTACGGGCGGCGCCGCGACGACAGCCCCGGGATCGGGTTCTGACGGGGCGGCATGCCATTGCGGCGCGGCTTCCTGCCGCCAGGCTGTCGTCCTCGTAGATCGTGCCGAGACGTGGCGCCGCCGGAGTCTCGGTACACATTGGGTACACATGCGAGCGGAAACAGGTGGAGATCGACGGTAAGCTCCGGTCAACGTTTCCGCAGGTCCGAGTCCTAGGCATAACGAAACTGGCAGGCCCAATGTGCCTTTGTATCGCCCTCTCAAGGCGGTAGCGCGGGTTCGAATCCCGTCGGGGCTACGGTTCCTGGTTCCCCCTGCTCGGTCGCTGCGCGACCTCGCAGGGGGAACCTTCGCGTTAATGCGCCTCCTTCGTCGGCGCGGGCGGGGGGCTCCGCCCACCCGCACCCCCGACTCCGAGCGTGGGCTGCCGGGCTCTGGGAACAGGCCGGCGGGCTGTTTGGTTGGCCTGGCAGGTCCTACGCGAGGGAGTGGTTGTGAGCGAGACGAAGATCGAAGTTGTCGACGTGCCGGAGCGTTCGCGGTTCGAGATCACCGTCGACGGGCAGCTCGCGGGGCTGGCGGACTACCGCCTCGTGGGGGACCGGATCGAGTTCGTGCACACAGAGATCGCCTCCGCGTTTGAGGGGCAGGGCCTCGGGGGGAAGCTCGCGCGCGCGGCGCTCGACGCCGTCCGGGCGCGCGGACTGCAGGTGACGCCGTTCTGCCCGTTCGTCGCCGGGTGGATCAAGAAGCACCCCGAGTACGTCGACCTGGTCGACGCGGAGCACGCGAACCTCGTGAGCTGAGCCCCGCCTCAGTTGGCCGAAGGGTCCATGACTCGGCCCACGAACAGGACCGTGTTCGTCGCCTTCTCGCGGATCAGGAACAGGAACGGGCGGTTGGCTTCGATCGTCGGGCCGTGCGACTCGCCGCCACCGACCGCTGTGGCGGCGGCGGCCTTGGTGCCGTACTCGTCGACCTGCACGAACGCCTCGTGCTCGACGAAGCGCAGGTCGAATCCGCCCGGCGTGATCCCGGTGTAGTCGCCGCGGTCGACCGCGGTGGGGGCGCCCATCGCCTTCAGGTCCGCCTTCATTGCGCGGTGGGTGGAGAAGGTGAAACGCGGCAGGCGCAAGTGGATGCCGCCGCCCTTCAACCCCGAGAAGAGCTTCTCCAGCGCCGCCGCGTCGAGGTCCTCCGCGATCCGGTCCACGGACTTGGCCGGGACCTCGCGCCCTTCGCCGCCGCCGGCGGGGAACTCGTAGGCCCGATCCGGGACCACGACCGTCATGGACAGCCCGCCGCCCTCGTAGGGCAGGTCCACGGCCGACCAGCCATCGCCTCGAAACGAGGGCAGGTGGTCGTCGTAGTACATGAACGGGACCTCGACCGTCGAGCCGTCGGCCTTGGTGAACTCGCTCGGGGAGGTCTGCTTCGGGTCGATCGCGAACTCCCACGGCGCGTCCAGGTACATGGCGTTCACCAGCACGACGACGATCGACGGGTCGATCAGGCCCGGCTTCAGCAGCTCTGGGATCTTGCCCTCGGTCCGGTCCTTCACCCAGTCGTTGATGCGCATGCGGGCACGCTCGGAGTCGGCGAAGTCGATGCTCGCCAACGGTGCGCCGAAGTGACCGGCCATGGCGTCGAGGTAGGCGGGAACGAACTCGAGCCCTCGCCGGCCGAAGATCTGGGCGTCCATGCGCAGCACGGTGTCGTCGTCGTCCGTGCGGTGGACGATCGTCCCCTGCAGGGCGTTGAGGGCCTGCAGCAGGCGCTCGCCGGAGAACGGGTGGTGCAGCACCGTGGCGAGTTCCTCGGCGGTCTTGCCCTTCGCGCCGACGGCGAGCATCGAGAGCGCCAGCCAGGTGCTGTACGGGCCGAGCACGAGGTTGGCGCCCTTGGACTCCGCCGCGACGCGGCGGTAGAGGTCCATCGCGAACGCGGTGCTCGCGTCGGCGGCGACGTCGATGTCCTTGCGGTCGGACAGCTTCGGGTCGACTCGACCGCCGACGTTCGCGGTGACGAGGTCGAACGGAGAGTCCGTGCCGCCGCCGGAGCCGCACCCGGCGACCAACAGGGCGCCGAGCAGCGCAATCAGGGTGGGGCGGGTCCGTCGCATGGGGCTGTGACGGGTCCGCGGCGCGTTCGGTTTCGGTCTGGAGATCGAATCGACGGTTCGGGCCATGCCGCCTGGCCCGTTCGACTCATCGTCAACCGGGACAGGCCCCTCGAATCGGGCGCTAGTACGACTCGCACTCGTCGCAGCGGCCGTTGACCGGCAGCAGCGTGTAGTGCTTCGGGCACAGCGCTCCGACCGGCTCTCCCACCGGGAGCGGCTTCGGCGCGGCGACCTTCTTCGCGCGCGGTGCGGCCGGGGCCTTCGGCTCCTTGGCGGCGGTCGCGCGCGGGGCACGCGGCGCCTTGGTCGGCGCGGGGGTCCCGCCGTCGGCCGGGAGGTCCTGCGCGTACTTCTGATAGCACAGCAAACGGTGCCTCGACGCGTAGCCCTGCAGGTCGGTGCCGGGACTGTCGCCCGCGGTCGTCTCGGCCTTCTTGTAGTCCGCTGGGACGGTGCCGTCGGGTCGTACGCACAGGGCCGTCAGGGGCGGCTCGCCCTGCGCCTTCGCCACGATCGCCACCGCCTCGAGCATTTTGGCGATCCACGTAGTAAACGGCACGCCCGTACGGATCCCGGAGGTCTCCTGGACGGCCTCGGCGAGGTCCTCCTGCGTGATCGTCGCGCGGTAGGTGCCGGCGACGTTCAAGAGCTCGTCGTAGGCGAGAGGGACCCAGGCGGTCATCGCGTCGGCAAACCACACGTGGGTGCCGTCGGAGACTCGGAAGGTCGCTGGCTTGTGGGAATCGTCTTGCGTCACCCCCCGACCTTAGGAGAAGACGTGGGCCTCCGGTGCGGCGCGCTCCTCATTGGCGCGTTCCCACGCCTCGAAGCCGATCCCGCCGGGGGGCGAAAAGGGCCGTTCGCCGTCGGCGGTAGCCGTGCGCGGCATTTGCCCGGCGGGGCGGCGCGACGGGTGAGGTGCCGTCACATCGCAGCGACGAGGGCGGACCACGTCAGCGGAATCGCGCCCCGGCCCTTGCCGCTGCGCGGATTCCAGTGCTCGGCGAACTTCGCCTGCTGTGCGCCGGCTCGCGAGGCGGTCCGGACGGCGTCGGCGACGTCGACCCGACCCCAGCGCAGAGCCGTCAGGCGCACCAGGTAGTTCAACTGCATCCAGGCGGTGCCCCGCCAGTAGCCGTCGGGGTCGAAGGCGGGGGAGTCCTGCGCCACGTAGGCCAACCCGTACGGTGCCGCGAAGCGCCGCGGGTCGAGCACCTGGTCGAGCGCGCGGTTGGCCTTCTCCGCATCGTCGGTGACGAGCGCGGGCAGCACTCCGTCCAGCGTCGGAAGGCTCGCACTCGACCCGCCTCCCACGACGGGGACGTCGGACCAGAGTCCGGTGTCGACCGACCACATGCGGGAGTCCACCAGCGCCGCCAGTTCACGCCCCCGCTCGGTCCACGACGCGTCGCCGCTCAGCTCCGCGTACTCGAAGGCGGCGTGCGCAGAGAGCGCGTTGAACGCGGCGGGAGCGCAGACGAACTCGCGGGACCAGCGCGCCTCGCCCTCGCCGTCGTACTCCGCGACCGTCACCAGATGCCGGTCGTGGCGCGACCAGAGCCGGCGCCGCCAGCGCAGCGGCACCCGACCCCCGCCGACGAACTCGGCCACCCAACTGTCCCAGCGCGGCGAGTCGTCGGCACCCGTCTCCCAGGGGTGCACGACGTAGACCAGCCCCTCGTGGAGCCGGCGGGTCCAGAGCCAATCGACGGCCCGCCCGACGCGGTCGAGCAGGTCGGGCGGGCACTCGCCGCCGGCCTCGGCCAACACTCGAAGGGCGTGCGCGTACACCGGCGGCTGCGTGAACGAGGACACGTCCGAGCGCGGTCCGCGCTCGAGATTCGCCTTCGCGTAGCGCATGTGCGGCACGAACCCGTCGGCGAACTGCGCGGACAGCGCGAGCCCCACCTCGCGCAGGCCGCGATCGGGGCGGCCGACGACGGCCCACGCGATGGATGCGAAGCAGGAGTCCCACAGCCACTGGTGGGGATAGGTACGTCGGTTGGGATAGGTGTGGCCGCGAGTTTCGTCCCAATGGTCCTCGAGGAGCCGCGCGGCGGCTGCGCGAACCGGATCGCTGCCGATGTTCACCCGAAGCTCCGCCGCTCGTCCCGCGCCCGAAGGGGTCCCGTGGGGCGCCGCGGCGATTCTGCCCGGATGTCCCTCGACCACTCCCGTCGCCCGGGAGTCGTTCGCTCAGATCCGGGTAGGCACCACGCCTTCGGCCCGACGTATCGTCGGGCGACGATCGGACGTGAGGCCGTGACGCAGGACACCTACGGCGGCGGGTGGACCTACCGCCGCCGCCCCGCATGATGGGCAGAATGCGCACCCCCGCCCGGCCGAGCGGCTCTCCCACGCCCGAAACGGGGTGGACGTCCTCGGTCCGCGACGGCATCGAGGACCCTCGGTGGCATCGCGCGTTCTTCGTGTTCTGCACCGGTCTGTTCGCGCTCTACGTGGTGGCCCCGCCGCTCGTGCCGGATCTCGCCGCCCAGACGGCGCGCGCCCAGGCCGCTCGCGACGGCGCGTACCTGTGGTGGACGGGGTGGTTCGGCGGGCTGACGCTGCCGAGCTACTCGGTCATCGCCCCGGTCGTCATGGCGACCCTCGGCGTTGCGCTTTCGGCCGGAATCGCCGGGCTCATCGCCTGCACCGTGGCTCCGACGCTCTTCGCCGGGACGCTCCGACCCCGCGCCGCGTCCGCCGTCTTCGGCGTCGGCGTTTTCCTCAACGTCGCCACCGGGCGGGCGACCTTCGCACTCGGCTTCGCGGCCGCCGTGGTGGCCGCCGCGTTCCTGCGCAAGAAACAGGCCGCTCGGGCGGTGGCGGCGGCGATCGCGGCCTGCCTGCTCAGTCCGTTGGCCGGACTGTGGCTCGGCCTGATCGTGCTCACCGTTGCCATCGTCGACGGCAGTCTGCGACGCGCTTCGGTCGCGGTGGCCGCAGCCTTGGCCGCGGTCGCCGGCGTACTGGCCGTCAGTTTTCCCTCCGGAACGATGTCGTTCCCCTGGTGGCACGTCGTGCTGGGCGCAGTGGCGATCGCCGGGGTGGTCGTCGTCTGCCCGATGCGCCCGGTACGTGTCGGCGCAGCGGTCTTCGGCGTCGCTCTCGTTGCGTTCGCGCTGGTTCCCAGCGCCGTCGGCACGAACATGATGCGGCTGATTTGGCTCACCGCCGCGCCCGTCGCGGTCGCCTGCGCCGCTCCCGTGGTGCGGCGCACCGGACTCGCGATCCTCGCCGCCTCTGCGTTGGCGTGGCCGGTCACCGACCTGTCGGTACAGCTGGCCGCGGCCGAAAGCTCGCAGTCGCAGCAGGAGTACTACGCCCCGCTCGTCGGCGCTCTGCAACGGGCCGCCGCGGCCGCGGGTCCGGCGGCCCTGGGGCAGCGCGTGGAGATCGTCGATCCCGCGTCGCACTGGTCGACTGCCTACGTGGCCCCGACGGTGCCCATCGCCCGCGGCTGGGACCGGCAGGCCGATCGGGCCGCGAACCCGATGTTCTACGACCGCTCCTTGACTGCGCACACCTACCGCGCGTGGCTTTCGGACCTGGCCGTGCGGTGGGTGGCGATGCCCACCCGCATGTCGGTGGACTACGCCGCGCGTCGGGAGGCCGAACTCGTCCGGTCCGGGCTGCCGTACCTGACGCAGATCTGGAGCGACGCGAACTGGAAGCTGTACTCGGTCGACGATGCAGGGCCACTGGTTCGCGGTGCCTCCGTGGTCGACCTCAAGCCGGGCGAGATCACCTTCTCCGCCCCCGCGGCGGGCACGGTGCAGCTGCAGATCCGGTTCTCTCCGCTCCTCGCCTCGCGCGCGGCGGACGGTCGCGCGGCGGGGTGCGTCACCGAGCGCGGGCCGTGGACCGCAGTCGAGGTCCCCGAGCCCGGCACCTACACGCTGATCTCCCAACTCGCGCTGCTGCCGAAGAACAACGGCTGCAGCTAGACCGAGTTCAGCGCCTGCTCGAGGTCGGCCCACAGGTCCTCGACGTCCTCGACGCCGACGGCCAGGCGCACCAGGCCCTCGGAGATCGTCGGCGACTCCCCGGGCCAGCGTCGGCGCCGTTCGAGGGTGGACTCGACGCCTCCGAGGCTGGTGGCGACGACCCACAGCCGAAGGGCGGTGCAGAACGCGTCCGCCTGCGCTGCGCCCGAGAACTCGATCGAGATCATCGCGCCGAACGTGCGCATGGCGGCGCCCGCGCGGGCGTGCCCGGGATCGTCGGCCAGACCTGGATAGCGCACGCGTCGGCACGCGCCGTGCTCGGCCAACCGGGCGGCCAGGATGGCGGCGTTGTGCGCGGCGCGTTCCACTCGCAGGTGCAGGGTGCGTAGGCCACGCAGGGCCAGCCAGCACTCGAGCGGGCCGGGAATCACCCCGGTGGTGCGGCGTCGCGCCTCCAGTCGACTCCAGTCGGCGTCGCGCTCGCACACCAGAACCCCGAGCATTGCGTCGCTGTGCCCGGCGATGAACTTGGTGGCCGAATGCAGCACCACGTGCGCGCCCACGGCGAGGGGCCGCTGCCCGAAGGGTGTGGAGAAGGTGTTGTCGACGACCACCAACGCGCCCGCCTCGCGGGCGGCGGCGCAGAGCACCGGAAGGTCGGCCACCTCCAGCGCGGGATTCGTGGGCGACTCCAACAGCACGAGGTCTGCGCCGTCGATCGCAGCGAGAACCGCGGCGGTGTCGGCGACGTCGACCAAGCGGGTCGTCACTCCGTGGCGCTCGCGGTCCTGGGCGAGCCGGCCGAGCGATCCGAGATACGCGTGCCGCGGCGCCACGACGGTCGCGTCCGGGCGCACCAGTTCGAGCACCGCACCCCACGCCGCGAGGCCGGACGGATAGGCGAGTCCCCGTCCGCCCTCCAGCGCGCCGATCGCGGCTTCGAACGCCTGCCACGTCGGGTTGCCGTACCTGCCGTACTCGAGTTCGCCGCCCGCGACGTAGGTGGAAGCCAGCGTCAACGGCTCGTTCAACGGCGCGTCGGGCACGTGCGCCGGACGTCCGGCGACGACGGCGACGGTGTCGGCCCGCAGAGCGGGATTCGCGGCGTTCTCTGCGGAATTCATCGTGTTCTCCTCGCTGTCTCGCGCCGCACCGGGTGGGCGGTGCGCGGAGGGTCCTCGCCGGTGGCGAGATTGCGGCGCAGTGCCTCGGTGAGACGTTCGGCGGTGGCCAGCACGGCCGCTGCGTGCAGCCGACCCGGCTGGCGGGTCAGCCGATCCAGCGGGCCCGACACCGACACCGCGGCGACGACGCGATGGGCGGGACCGCGTACCGGCGCCGACACCGACGCAATGCCGGGCTCGCGCTCGCCGACGCTCTGCGCCCAGCCGCGACGGCGTACGGCCGCCAGGGTCGCCGCCTCGAAGCGCGCGCCCTGCAGACCGCGATGCAGCCTCTCGGGCTCCTCCCACGCCAGCAGCACCTGCGCCGCCGATCCGGCGTTCATCGGCAGGGCCATGCCCACCGGGACGGTGTCCCGCAGGCCGGAGACCCGTTCCGCCGCCGCCACGCACACGCGGTACTCGCCTTGGCGCCGGTAGAGCTGAGCACTCTCGCCGGTCACGTCGCGCAGGTGGACCAGCGCCGGGCCGGCGGCGGCGAGCAAACGGTCTTCCCCCGCTGCGGCCGCGAGCTCGGCCAGCCGAGGGCCGAGGACGAATCTGCCCTGGAGATCGCGGGAGACCAGGCGATGGTGCTCGAGGGCCACGGCGAGGCGGTGGGCCGTCGGACGTGCCAGTCCGGTGGCGGTCACGAGAGCGGCCAGCCCCGCCGGTCCGGCCTCGAGCGCACTCAGCACGAGCGTTGCCTTGTCCAGTACGCCAACGCCGCTCGCGGTCTCGCTCGCCTGGCCGGTCGACTCGCCCGGTGGGGTATCCTTGTCCATGTACTGATACTGCCGTCTCACATATTGAGATGCAAGTGGGACCGGCGGCCACCCCGTCGAAGACGTTCAAGGAGTAGGCATGGGTCGCACCCTGGCCGAAAAGATCTGGGAGGCGCACCTTGTGCGCCGCGTCGAGAACGAACCGGATCTGCTCTACATCGACCTCCACCTCATCCACGAGGTCACCAGTCCGCAGGCCTTCGACGGCCTGCGGGCCGCCGGCCGTCAGGTTCGTCGCCCCGACCTGACCCTGGCCACCGAGGACCACAACGTTCCGACCCTCGACATCGACAAGCCCATCGCCGACCCGGTCTCCGCGACCCAGGTCGAGGCGCTTCGTCGCAACTGCGCGGAGTTCGGCGTGCGCTGCCACTCCCTCGGCGACATCGACCAGGGCATCGTGCACATCGTCGGTCCGCAACTCGGTCTCACCCAGCCCGGCATGACGATCGTCTGCGGGGACAGCCACACCTCCACCCACGGAGCCTTCGGCGCGCTCGCGTTCGGCATCGGCACCAGCGAGGTGGAGCACGTCCTCGCCACCCAGACGCTGCCGCTCAAGCCGTTCAAGACCATGGCGGTCAACGTCGACGGGGAACTGCCCGAGGGCGTCACCGCCAAGGACGTCATCCTCGCGGTCATCGCGCAGATCGGCACCGGCGGCGGTCAGGGCTACGTCATCGAGTACCGCGGCGAAGCCATCCGCAACCTCGGGATGCCGGGTCGTCTGACGATCTGCAACATGTCGATCGAGGCGGGCGCCCGCGCCGGGCTCATCGCGCCGGACGAGGAGACCTTCGCCTACGTCAAGGGCCGGCCGCACGCCCCGCGGGGCGCGGCCTGGGACGCCGCGGTCGCCGCCTGGCGGGATCTGTACACCGACAACGACGCCGTCTTCGACAAGGAGGTGTTCCTCGACGCGGCCGCGCTGAGCCCGTTCGTCACCTGGGGCACCAACCCCGGCCAGGGCGCTCCGCTCAACACCAACGTGCCCAACCCCGCCGAGATGGACGACCCGTCCGAGCGCAGTGCCGCCGAACGGGCTCTGGAGTACATGGGTCTGACGGCCGGTCAGCCGCTCAAGGAGGTCGCGGTGGACACGGTGTTCCTCGGCTCCTGCACGAACGGTCGCATCGAGGACCTGCGCGCCGCCGCCGACGTCATCCGCGGCCGCAGCGTCGCCGAAAACGTGCGCATGCTCGTCGTGCCGGGTTCGGCACGGGTGCGCATCGAGGCCGAGGCCGAGGGCCTGCACGAGGTGTTCCTCGCCGCCGGCGCGGAATGGCGCTTCGCGGGCTGCTCCATGTGCCTGGCGATGAACCCGGACAAGCTCGCCCCGGGGGAGCGCAGCGCCTCCACGTCCAATCGCAACTTCGAGGGACGTCAGGGCAACGGCGGGCGCACCCACCTCGTCTCGCCGCAGGTGGCCGCCGCCACCGCCGTCACCGGACGGCTCGCGAGTCCCGCAGATCTGACCGACGTCGTCGCCGCAGCGGCGAACTGAAAGGACCCGGAATGGAAGCCTTCCGCACCCACACCGGCCGGGTCGTTCCGTTGCGCCGCAGCAACGTCGACACCGACCAGATCATCCCCGCCGTCTATCTGAAGCGCATCACTCGCCACGGCTTCGAGGACGGCCTGTTCGCCAGTTGGCGCAAGGACCCCGAGTTCGTTCTGAACGTGCCGCAGTACGCCGGCGCAACGGTTCTCGTCGCCGGTCCCGACTTCGGAACCGGGTCCTCTCGCGAGCACGCGGTCTGGGCCCTGACCGACTACGGCTTCAAGGTCGTCATCGCCTCTCGGTTCGCGGACATCTTCCGCGGCAACTCCTTGAAGGGCGGACTGCTGACGGTTCAGTTGCCGCAGTCGACCGTCGACGCCATCTGGACCCTCGTCGAAGCCAATCCGGCCACCGAGGTGACGGTCGACCTCGAGGCCCGCGAAGTGCGTTTCGCGGACCACGTCGAGGGCTTCGAGATCGACGACTACTCCCGTTGGCGGATGCTCGAGGGCCTCGACGACGTCGGACTGACGCTGCGCCACACCGAAGACATCGATTCATTTGAGGCCCGCCGCGCGCCCTGGCTGCCCGCTTCGCTTCCCGCTCTCTGACGAGTCGAATCGACAATGGTCCGGTAGCTACGCGAACGCCGTTTTCTCATCTCCGTAAGGGAATTCGGCGTCGCGTTCTACCTGCACAGATCTAGCCAATTCGTACCGATCGGCAGTTCGCCGCTTCCCTTCGGCGCCGACTTTCCTTGCGACACAAGGAAACTTTCGGCCTCAGGTGATTGTCATCGTGCTTGCAGGGGCCTAACTTCTGCAACGAACCGGGCCTCGCAGTGCCCGTAATCGGCGTCGGAGGGACGCGATGAACAAGACACAGCTGATCGATGAGCTGGCCAACAGGTTCGAGGGCAACAAGAAGGCCGCCGCCCAGGCTCTCGACGCCGTGGTCGACACCATCACCCGGACCGTCGCTGCCGGCGAAAAGGTGGGCATCACCGGCTTCGGAGTTTTCGAAAAGGTCGAGCGTCCCGCTCGTCTGGCCCGTAACCCAGCCACGGGAGAACGCGTGAAGGTCGCCAAGACCTCGGTTCCGCGATTCAAGGCCGGCACGGCGTTCAAGGAGGTTGTCAGCGGCGCGAAGAAGTTGACCGCCGTCGCCGCCACCGCCACTGCGGGGACCACGGGCACCGCCCGCAAGGTCGCCGCAGCCGCAGTCAAGGCCGCCACCCCGGCCCGTGCCACCGCGAAGAAGGCGGCCCCGGCCAAGAAGGCCGCTCCGGCTGCCAAGAAGGCCGCTCCCGCGAAGAAGGCTGCTGCTCCGGCGAAGAAGGCTGCGCCGGCGGCGAAGAAGGCCGCTCCCGCGAAGAAGGTCGCTGCTCCGGCGAAGAAGGCTGCGCCGGCTGCCAAGAAGGCCGCTCCGGCCGCGAAGAAGGCCGCTCCGGCCAAGCGCGCTCCGGCCAAGCGGGCCTAGCACCACCGGCACGTTTCCGAAGGCCACGACGGCTCGCACCGTCGTGGCCTTCGGGCATTTTTGTGCGCGCGGGGCGCAGTTGCTACGGCAACAGCACGTCGGCCAAGACCGCCGCGGTCCGTTCTCCCACGCCCAGACCCGCCGCGACGGCGAGGTCTTCGACGGTGTCCACGTCGAGGCGCAGGGTTGCGATGTCGTCGCCGGGAACCGCCCGCGCCCCAGCGCCGAGGTGCACCGCGAGGGAATCGGCACCGAACGCGGGATCGAACGCGACCCCGTTGGCGGTCAGGTAGGCCGTCGTGCCGCGGCCGTGGCTGTCCGCCACGACGGCGGGGTGGCCCGCGCGTCCGGCGGTCGCCGCGAATCTCAGCGCACATTCCAACTCGGCCGGACGCAGCGCCGGCAGATCCGCGGAAAGGGCGCCGATCGAAAAACTCGGCCGGCGATCGCGCGCGATTTCCGCTCCCCAGCGAAGGGCGGGATTCAATCCGGCGTCGGGACTGTCGGGAACGACCTCCGCGCCGAGTGCCAAAGCCATCTCCCGTGCCCTCGGGTCGTCGGTCACCACGAGAACCGTTGCGACGATCGGGCAGGCGATTGCAGCGGCCACCGTGTCGCCGGCGAATGCCAACGCCAGGCGCTCGCGGTGGGCGGCGGCGGAACCCGCGAGCCGGGACTTCGCGCTCTCCAAACGTTTCACCGGTACGACCAGACACCAGTCGGCGGCGGAGAAGTTCTCGAGCGGCGCGGTCATTGCCGAGCATCCTCGCACCGTCGTGCGCGCACCTCGCGTGCCGCCCACCTGCGCGGCCCAGCCGTCGTGGGAGGCTGAGCGCTCCGGGCCCGGCACCGACGGGTCGCAGCAATCGGAACGAGGGGTGCCGGCGTGCGCAGCGATCCGAAGCGGCCGTGGTTCCGGGCCGCCGAGGTGCTGTTGATTCCGGTGCTGCGCACCCTGTTCCGACACAGATGGCGTGGCCAGGAGAATCTGCCCCGTTCCGGCGGGGTGATCGTGGTCGCCAACCACATCTCCAAAATCGATCCGGTGACCTTCGGCTACTTCGTCCGGTCCGCGGGTCGCGTGCCTCGATATTTGGCCAAGGCGGAGCTCTTCGAACATCGATGGCTCGGGCGCGTCTTCGTCGGCACCGACATGATTGCGGTGCAGCGCGGCGGAGACGGGGCGGCAACGTCGATCGACGCCGCCGTCGCGGCCGTCCGCGCCGGGGCCTGCATCGTGGTCTATCCCGAGGCGACCATCACGCGCGATCCAGGGTTGTGGCCGATGGTGGGCAAGACCGGGGCGGCACGCATCGCCCTGGCCACCGGGGCACCGGTGGTCCCCGTGGCCCAGTGGGGTGCGCAGCGCGTCCTGGCGCCGTACGCGAAGAAGCCGAATCTCCGTCGACGGGAAACCCTCTACGCGCGGGCCGGCAGCCCCGTCGACCTCGAGGACCTGCTCGGCCGCGCGCCGGACGCGGACGTCCTCGCGGCCGCGACCTCGCGCATCATGGACGCCATCACCGCCGAACTCGAAGTCGTGCGCGGCGAGCGGGCGCCGGCGCGGCGGTTCGATCCCCGAGCCGCGGGGGTTGCGGAGTACGGCGACCCCACCAGGCGATCGGACGAGACGGAGGGCATCGCATGAAGGCGGCGGTGATGGGCGCGGGGTCCTGGGGCACGGCCTTCGCCCTCGTCCTGGCCGACGCCGGCAACGAGGTCGCGCTGTGGGCGCGACGGGCCGAACTGGTCGAGGCGATGCTCGCGAAGCGCTGCAACGTCGACCATCTGCCAGGCAGCGAACTGCCCGCGAACGTCTTTCCCACCAACGATCCGGCGGTCGCACTGGCGGACGCGGACCTGGTGTTCCTCTGCGTTCCGGCGCAGAGCATGCGCGAGCACGTCGCCGCCTGGCTTCCGCTGTTTGCGCCGGGAGCCGTTCTCGTGAGCCTGGCCAAGGGAGTCGAGCGCGCGACCACGGCCCGGATGAGCGAAGTCATCGCTCAGGCCACGGGTTTCGGGCCGGAGCGCATCGCGGTGTTGACCGGTCCGAATCTCGCGGTCGAGGTCGCGGCGCGCCAGCCCGCCGCCACGGTGGTCGCGTGCGCGTCCATGGAGGTGGCCGAACGCATCCAGGAGGCCTGTCACACCGAGTGGTTTCGGACCTACACCCACGACGACGTCGTCGGGGCCGAACTCGGCGGGGCCATCAAGAACGTCATCGCCCTCGCGGTCGGGATGGCCCACGGGATGGGGCTCGGCGACAACGCGAAGGCCGCCCTCATGACGCGCGGCATCGCCGAGACCGCGCGTCTCGGTGCCGCGCTCGGCGCCGACCCGTACACGTTCGCCGGGCTCGCGGGCGTCGGCGATCTCATGGCCACCTGCCAATCGCCGCTCTCGCGCAACCGGCGCTTCGGGGAGCGGCTCGGCGCGGGCGAACCGTTGGCGCAGGTGGCTGCGGAGGGCCGCTCCGTCGTCGAGGGCGTCGCGACCTGTCAGGCGCTGTGCGACCTGGCCGCGCGACACGGCGTCGACATGCCCATCGTCACCCACGTGGCCTCGGCGGTGTGCGACGGCGTCCCGCCCGCACAGGTGCTCCGCGCCCTGATGTCGCGGTCGGCTAAACCGGAACGGTACGGACAGCCGCGGTGACGCCGCACCGTTCGAGAAAACCCTGGGAGCTCGGATGAAGTTCGGCCTGACGATGTTCGCCACCGACGAGGCGATCTCCCTCGTCGACCTGGCTCCGGCGGCCGAGGAGCGCGGCTTCGAATCGCTGTTCGTTCCCGAGCACTCGCACATCCCCGTCTCCCGGCGCAGCCCGTGGCCGGGCGGCCCCGACCTCCCGCGGGAGTACACCCGCACCCTCGATCCCTTCGTCGCCCTCGGCGCCGCCGCAGCCGTCACCACGCGGCTGCAGCTCGGCACCGGCGTCGCCCTGGCGATCCAGCGCGACCCGATCCACCTCGCCAAGGAGGTCGCCTCCCTCGACCACCTCTCCGGCGGCCGGGTGCTCTTCGGCGTCGGTGGCGGCTGGAACCGCGAGGAGATGGAGAACCACGGCACGGACCCGACGACCCGGTGGCCGCTGCTGCGCGAGCGCGTACTCGCCTGCAAGGAGATCTGGACGAAGGACGAGGCCGAGTTCCACGGCGAGCACGTGGACTTCGACCCGATCTGGTCCTGGCCCAAGCCGGTGCGGATTCCGCCGGTGCTCGTCGGCGGCGACGGTCCGCGCACCTTCGACCGCGTCCTGGACTACGGCGACGCCTGGATGCCGATCAACCGTCCGGGCGGGGACCCGAACCGATTCGCCGCCAGGTTCGCCGAGCTCCAGCAGCTCGCCGCCGACCGGGGTCGCGGCCCGGTTCCGGTGACCGTCTTCGGCGCCACCCCGGACGCCGTTGCCCTCGAGCGCTACGCCGAGCTCGGCGTCGAGCGCTGCCTGTTCTTCCTGCCGCCGGCGCCGGCGGCGAAGGTGCTGCCGATTCTCGACGCGCACGCCGCGCTCGTCGCCGCGTTCGGGTAGGGACCGCACCGCGCGAATCGCCCAAATCCACACACTCGGACGAACGCGCGCGCCGCGCAACGTCGGCTCGGTAGTGTCGTCGCCGATGATCACTTCGAAGCGCAAGCAACGAGTCGCGGTGCTCTTCGGCGGACGGTCGTCGGAGCACTCGATCTCCTGCGTGTCCGCGGCCAGCGTGCTGCGCGCCATCGACCGCGACCTCTACGACGTGATCCCCGTGGGCATCACCGAGCAGGGGCGTTGGGTGCTCGCGCCCGACGACCCGGACTCGATGCAGATCGTCGACGGCAAGCTCCCTCGCGTCGCCTCGACCCACCCCGCCGCCATCCTCGCCGGCGACCCCACGGGTCCGGCTCTCGCGATCGAGGACGACGACGGCCTGCGCCTCGCCTTCGGCGGCATCGACGTGATCTTCCCGGTCCTGCACGGCCCCTACGGCGAGGACGGCACCATCCAGGGGCTCCTGGAGTTGGCCGACCTGCCCTACGTCGGCTCCGGTGTGCTCTCCAGCGCCGTGTCGATGGACAAGCACTACATGAAGATCGCGCTCCTGGGCGCGGGTCTGCCCGTCGGGCCGTACGTCGTGATCTCCGACCACCAGTGGCGCAGCGACCCCGCCGCGGCTCGCACATCGGTCGAGCGGCTCGGCCTGCCGGTGTTCGTGAAGCCGGCCCGGGGCGGCTCCAGCGTCGGCATCAGCAAGGTGAAGGCCATGGCCGACTTCGACGCGGCCATGGCCCTGGCGCGCGAGTGGGACCCGAAGGTCGTCGTCGAGGCGATGCTCGACGGCCGCGAGATCGAATGCGGCGTGCTCGAGGGGGTCCGGGCCGCGGACGGTTCGCCGACCGCCCCGGAAGCCAGCGTGACCGCGGAGATCCGCGTCGTGGGAGATCACGAGTTCTACGACTTCGAGGCCAAGTACCTGGAGAGCTCGACCGAACTGACCGTGCCGGCCAAGCTCGACCCGGCCGTCGCGGACGAAGTCCGCCGGCTGTCCGTACTGGCCTTCGAGGCGCTGTCCTGCGAGGGCCTGGCCCGGGTGGACTTCTTCGTCGCCGCCGACGGAACGATCGTCCTGAACGAGGTGAACACGATGCCCGGCTTCACGCCGGTCTCGATGTTCCCGACCATGTGGGCAGCCACCGGCGTCGAGTACCCGGAGCTGGTGAACCGCCTGCTGAAAACGGCGCTCACCCGCAGCCGCGGCCTGCGCTAAAGCCGACGGCTCCTCAGCCCGTCGGAAGCGAGGGGTTGGCGCGCTGCATCGCGGCGGCCACGTCCACCACCGGGCCGATCTGCGGGTCGTGCGCCCGCGGAATCGTGAGCTCGACGTTCGCCCCGCGCCCGACCGTCGTGAACACCAACGCGTCGGGCCGTTCCTCGGGGAACCAGTCCACCTCGTTGACCGAGGTCAGCTGCGAGGTCTGCGTGAGCGCCTTCGGTTGGCCGACGCCGCAGCGGAGCACGACGACGACGTCGGTTCCCCAGGCGGCCACGTTCGCGGGCGGGGAGACGCTGCGGCGGTTCAGATCGTCGACCTTCTCCGGCAGCGCGGCCACGAGGCGGGCGCACACGGCGGCGACGGCCGGCGCGGGCGAGGGCACCGCGGACACCGCCAGGGTCCCGGGGCCACCGCACCCGGCGATCGCGGCGACCGAGCCGGCCGCCACCAGCAGCCGCGCTCTCAGAGGTGCACCACCGGGCAGGTGAGCGTGCGGGTGATCCCGTCCACCGACTGGATGCGCGCCACCACGAGCTTGCCGAGTTCGTCCACGGAGCTGGCCTCCGCGCGCACGATCACGTCGTAGGGACCCGTCACGTCTTCGGCGAGGGTGACGCCGACGATGTTCTGGATCTCCCGGGCCACCACGGCCGCCTTGCCCACCTCGGTCTGGATGAGGATGTAGGCCTGGACCGTCATGAGCTGCCTCCGGATGTCGGCGGCGAGGGGGACGTCATCGCGGCCGGGGAGCAGGTGCTCCCCGAGATGCCTCGCCTGTCGGTCGGTAGTTTCGCAGGCGACGAGCCGCGATCGCGACAAGGGGAGACGCCGGTGCCCGAGGAGGACGTGCGAGAACCGGGTTCGGTGGGGGCCCTGGGGGAGTTCGGGCTGATCGCGGCGCTTGTCGCCCGGCTGCGCAGCACCGAGGGAGTGATCGTCGGCCCCGGCGACGACGCCGCCGTCGTGGCCGCTCCCGATCGCCGAGTCGTCGCGACCATGGACCTACTGGTCGCCGACCGGCACTTCAGGCTGAGTTCCGCGAGCGCGCGCGACATCGGACGAAAGGCCGCGGCGGCCAACCTCGCCGACGTCGCGGCGATGGGTGCGACCCCCACGGCGCTGCTGCTCGGGCTGGCCGTCCCAGGCGACCTCGAGGTCGCCTGGGCCCTGGAGTTCGTCGACGGCCTCGACGAGGAGTGCGCGGCCGCCGGCGCCGCCCTCGTCGGCGGCGACGTCGTCTCCGCCCCGACCGTCACCCTGGCCGTCACGGCCCTGGGCGACCTCGAGGGACGATCTCCGGTCACCCGGGCGGGAGCGCGGCCCGGCGACCTCGTGGCGCTGTGTGGGCGGCTCGGGTGGTCCGCGGCAGGTCTCGACGCCCAGGAGCAGAACCTCGGCACCGCCTACCCGCGGCTCCTGGCCGCCCACCATCGCCCGAGCCCGCCCTATGCGGCGGGGCCGCAGGCGGCCGATCTCGGCGCGACGTCGATGATCGACGTGAGCGACGGCCTGCTCGCCGATCTCGGCCACGTGGCCCGGGCCTCCGGTGTCGCCGTCGACGTGTTCCTGGGGTCGCTCGCGCCGAGCGCCGACCTGCTGGCGGCCGCCCCGGCGCTGGGCGCCGATCCCGCGACGTGGGTGTTGACCGGGGGCGAGGACCACGCGTTGGTCGCGACGTTCCCGCCGGGGACCGACCTGCCCGCCTCCTGGCGGCGGATCGGCAGGGTCGGAGCGGGCAGCCCGCGGGTGACCGTGGACGGCGGGCCGTGGGGCGGTCCCGGCGGCTGGGACCACTACGCCGCAGGCCGGTCGTGAGGCCGCGCCGGCCCGGGGTTCCGCCGCGGGTGCTGACGATCGCCGGATCCGATTCGGGCGGCGGCGCCGGGATTCAGGCCGATCTCAAGACGATCATGGCGCTGGGCGGGTACGGCGCGAGTGCGATCACCGCCATCACGGCCCAGAACAGCACCGGGGTGAAGGGGTGGTGGCCGGTCCCGCTCGAGGCGGTGCGCGCCCAGGTCGAGGCCGTGGTCTCCGACCTCGGCGTCGATGCGGTGAAGACGGGGATGCTCGGCTCGGCCGAACTGGCGAACACCGTGGCGGACCTGCTGAGCCCGCTCGCGGCGGCGGGGATCCCGATCGTCGTCGATCCCGTGCTCGCCTCGACCCACGCAGACGCCCTGCTCACCGACGACGCCCTGGTGGTGCTGCGCGAGCGCGTAGTGCCCCTGGCGACCGTGCTGACGCCCAATCTGGGGGAGGTGAGGGCGTTGGTCGGCGCCGCGGTGGGGGAGGAGCAGGGCGCGGCCGTGGACGCCCTGCTGGCCCTCGGGCCGCGCTGGGTGCTGGTGAAGGGCGGTCACCTGCCCGGCGAGGCGGTGGACCTTCTCGCCGACGCAACGGAACGCCACGAGTTGACCGCGCCGCGTCTGGACACCGAGCACACCCACGGCACCGGGTGCAGTCTGGCCGCGGCCATCGCCACGGGCCTGGCCGGCGGCAAGGACGTCGTCGAGGCGGTGCGCGACGCCAAGACCTGGCTGCACGGCGCCATCGCGGGCGGCTACGGCATCGGCGACGGCCCCGGCCCGGTGGACCACGCCTGGCGGTGGCGCTGACGCAGTCCGGACACGACAAAGCCGCCTCGCACCGGCGAGGCGGCTTCGAGGTGGACCTAGCGGGTGACCTTGCCGCCCTTGATGCAGGAGGTGCACGCGTGGACCCGCTTGCGGGTGCCGTTCACCATGGCGCGCACGGTCTGGATGTTCGGGTTCCACCGACGGCGGGTGCGGCGGTGGGAGTGAGAGATGTTGTTGCCGAAGCCCGGGCCCTTGCCACAGACGTCACAGTTGGCAGCCACGGAAGCACACTCCAGCACGCAGATCGAACGGATGGACGCCGCTCCGAGCGGAGCGGCCGATCTCGGCGGACAGCCAGAGACCACCCGGAGGAGTCCGGGCCGACGCAGAGAATAGCCGATCCACCCACCCTCCGATCAAACCGGGGACCGCCCGCGGGTCGCGGCACCGCAGATCGACGGGGGGAACGACGACGCTCTCGGCGTTGTCGGCGTCCGCAGATACGGTGTCGTCCGTGGCCGGGGACCGCGAATTCGACGCAACCGTGGGCGCACGCCTGCGCGGGGTCGATGTCCGGCGCTGCGCTCGCGAGGCCCTCGTCGCGCTCGGCCGCGCGCGGGAGGAGATCGACGCGCTCAACGTGTTCCCCGTCGCGGACTCGGACACCGGCACCAACCTCTACCTGACCATGGAGGCGGCGGTTCAGGCCGCCGAGGCGCTCGATGCGGACGCGGAGGCGTCGGCGTGCCTCGCCGCCCTCGCCCGTGGCTCGCTGACCGGCGCGTGGGGCAACTCCGGGGTGATCCTCGCCCAGATGATTCGCGGCGCCGTCGCCGCGCTGCTCGAGGCGGACGCGGGTGTCCCCGGCGCGCGCCTGTTCGCAGACGCGCTGCGGCGGGGCACCGAACTGGCCTACGCGGCCGTGGACCGGCCCACCGAGGGCACCATGCTTACCGTGCTGCGGGCCGCGGCGGACGCCGCCGTCGCGCCGGACCTGGGAACCGCGGGCACCAGGGCCGCGGCGGCCGCCGCCCAGGCCCTGGAGCTAACTCCGCTCCAGCTCGAGGTGCTCGCCCGCGCGGGCGTCGTCGACGCCGGCGGGCGCGGACTCACCGTCCTGCTGGACGTGCTTGCCGCCCAGCTCAGCGGCGTGACGCGGATGACCCCGCCGCCGCGCACCCGCCTTCCCGTACCGGACCTGCGCGCCGTCGGCTGCGAGACCTCGAGCGCCGGATTCGAGCTGATGTTCCTCTTCGACGGGGACACGGCGGCCGCCGCGCGGCTGCGGGCGGACCTGGCCAACCTCGGAGACTCCCTGGTCGTCGTCGGCGACGAGGAGCTCTGGAACGTGCACCTGCACACCGACGACTGCGGCGCAGCCGTCGAAGTTGCCGTCCGCTTCGGTCGCCCGCACAACATCCGCATGACCACGCTCACCGCGCCCGCCCCGCCGCCGGGGGAGGCGCCGCGCGGGCGGGTAGTGCTCGCGCTCGCCGCCGGCCCGGGCCTGGCCAAGCTGCTCGAAGAGGCCGGCGCCGCGGTGCTCGAAGTCGCGCCCGGTGCCGTTCCGGCGACCTCCGCCCTGCTCGAGGCACTGCGCCGCCCGGACGCGGCCGAGGTCGTGCTGCTGCCGAACGATCGGGACAGCCACGCGGCGTGCGAGGCGGCCGCCGCGCAGGCCCGCCATGCGGGCATCACCGTCTCCGTTCTGCCGACGGCCGCGTCCGTGCAGGCCCTCGCCGCGCTCGCCGTGCACGATCCCGGCCGCCGCTTCGCCGAGGACGTCGTCGCGATGACCGCCGCGGCCGGCGCGACCCGCCACGGAGCCGTGTTCATCGCCCCCACCGACGCAGTCACCAGCGCGGGCCTCTGCTCGGCGGGGGACGCCCTCGGGCTCATCGACGGCGACGTCGTCCTCATCGGCGCCGACCCCGAGGCCGTCGGGGCGGAGCTGCTCGAGCGCCTGCTCGGCGGCGGCGGGGAACTGCTCACCCTGATCGCCGGGCAGGGCCTCGAGCCCGAGGCGACCCATCGGCTGGCCGAGACGCTGCACCGCAACCGGCCCGAGGTCGAGTGCATCGTCTTCGACGGTGGACAGCCCGACTATCCGCTGTTGCTGGGCGTCGAGTGAAGCCGTCCGGCCACCACCCGCTGGGCACGGCGCTGCACCTGGTGATCGACGCCGCCGACGCGAAGAAGCTCGAAAAGCACTTGGGGATGACCACGGTCGGCGATCTGCTCCGGCACTACCCACGGCGGTACGAGAAGCGGGGGGAGCTGACGCCGCTGGCGGCCCTCGAACTGGGTGCCGACGTCACGGTCGTCGCGAAGGTCCTCGAGGTGAAGCACCGTGAGATGGCCAAGCGCAAGGGCTGGGTCTCCAACATCGTCGTCACCGACGGCACGTCGAAGCTCCGCCTGGTCTTCTTCGGCAAGTGGGCTCCCTCGACCAAGTTGAAGGAAGGCGACCACGGCCTCTTCGCGGGGAAGGTCAGCGTCTACAACGACGAACGCCAACTGGCCCAACCCGCCTTCACGGCGTTGACGTCCGAGGGCGACGAGTCCGAGGTCGCCGACAAGGCCAACGAGCTGATCCCGATCTATTCGGCTACGGCCAAGGTGCCGAGCTGGGACATCAAGGACTACGTGGGCAAGACGTTGGAGTGGCTGGACTCGATCGGCGAGCTGCCGGACCCGCTGCCCGCCGAGCTGTGCGCGCGAGAGCGCCTGCAGCCGCTCGTGCCCTCCCTGAAGGCCGTCCACCGTCCGGCGGACTACCAGCAGGCCGGCGTCGCCCGAAAGCGCCTCCGCTGGGAGGAGGCGTTCGTCCTCCAGTGCGTTCTGGCGGAACGCCGTACCGCCGCCCGCGCCCGCCCGGGCACGCCGCGGAAGGCCACGCCCGACGGTCTGCTCGCCGCCTTCGACGCTCGTCTACCGTTCGAACTGACCAAGGGTCAGCGCGAGATCGGCGCGGAGATCGCCCGCGAACTGGCCGCCGCGCATCCCATGCACCGTCTGCTCCAGGGCGAGGTCGGGTCGGGCAAAACGCTGGTCGCGCTGCGGGCGATGCTCGCCGTCGTCGACGCTGGGGGACAGGCGGCCCTCCTCGCTCCGACCGAGGTCCTCGCCGTGCAGCACCATCGCTCGCTCACCGCACTGCTCGGCCCGCTCGCGCAGGGCGGGATGCTCGGGGGTGGCGAGAACGCGACCCGCATCGCCCTGCTCACGGGCTCCTCGGGAGCCGCGGCACGCAAGCAGGCACTGCTGGACGCGGCGAGTGGGGAGGCGGGAATAGTCGTCGGCACGCACGCTCTGCTCGAGGACCGCGTCGCGTTCTTCGACCTCGGTCTGGTGGTCGTCGACGAACAGCACCGGTTCGGCGTCGAGCAGCGTGACAAACTCCGTGCCAAGGGCGAACGCCCGCCGCACGTGTTGGTCATGACCGCCACGCCCATCCCGCGCACCGTCGCCATCACCGTGTTCGGCGACCTCGACATCTCCACGCTCGAGGAGCTTCCCGCGGGCCGCTCGCCGATCGAGACCTACGTCGTGCCCGCCGACAACGAGAAGTTCGTCGACCGGACGTGGGCGCGCGTCCGCGAGGAGGTTGCCGCGGGCCACCAGGCCTACGTGGTGTGCCCCCGGATCGGGCTCACCGAGGAGGAGGAACTGGCCGCCCTCGAGGCCGGCGCCGACGACGGGCAGGACAGGCGCCCGGCGGCCGCAGTGCTCGACGTGGTCGAGGAACTGCGTGCAGACAAACTCAACGGACTGCGCGTCGAGATGGTGCACGGGCGGCTGCCCGCCGACGAGAAGGACGCAGTCATGCGCGCCTTCACCGCGGGCGAGATCGACGTGCTCGTCGCGACGACCGTGATCGAGGTGGGCGTCGACGTTCCCAACGCCACCGTGATGGCGATCGTCGACGCCGACCGCTTCGGCATCTCCCAGTTGCACCAGTTGCGCGGTCGTGTCGGCCGGGGCACCGCCAAGGGGCTCTGTCTGCTCGTCACCGGCGCTCCGCCCGACTCGCCGGCGGGCCAACGGCTCGCCGCCGTCGCCTCCACCAACGACGGCTTCGAGCTGTCCCGGCTCGACCTGGAGTCCCGCCGCGAAGGCGACGTGCTCGGCTCCGCGCAGTCCGGCACGCGCTCCAGCCTCCGCGTCCTGTCCGTCCTGCGCGACGCCGAGCTCATCGCCCAGGCCCGCGACGACGCCGAGGCACTGCTCGCCCAGGACCCCAGCCTCGGCGAGCACCCGGACCTGGCCGCAGCCATGGCAGACCTCTTCGACCCGGCCCGTGCCGGCTACATCGAGAAGGCCTAGATCGTGCTGCGCATCGTCGGAGGAATGGCCAAGGGCAGGCGGATCGCTGTGCCGCCGGCGGGCACTCGGCCGACGGCCGATCGCATGCGGGAGGCGATGTTCTCGACCCTGACCTCGCTGGACGCCGTGGCCGGGGCGCGCATGCTGGACCTCTACGCCGGCAGCGGCGCGGTCGGCTTCGAGGCGCTGTCGCGCGGGGCCGTCGAGGTGCTGTTCGTCGAGCACGACCGCAAGGCGCTGGCCGTGCTGCGCTCCAACATGGCGGCCCTCGACCTGCCCGGCGCGGGGCTGCACGCGGGGCGCGTGGAGCGCGTTCTGGCGAGCCGAGCGGAGCTCGCGGTTGCACCCGAGGACGCCGAGCCCTACGACCTGCTGTTCGCCGACCCGCCGTACGCCCTGGAAGCGGCGACGCTGGGTTCGATCCTGGACCTCGCCCGAGCGTGGCTGGCGCCCGACGCCGTCGTCGTGCTCGAACGCTCGACCCGCGATCCGGCTTGGAGCTGGCCCGCCGGCTATGAGCCGCTTTTCTCCAGGAAGTACGGCGAGGGCACGCTGTGGTACTCCCGACACCTCGCGTAGGCACCCCAAGTGACCGAGCGCCGGCGTAAGGGGCCAGACTGAGGGTGTGCGCAGTTGTGTCTGCCCCGGCTCCTTCGACCCGGTCACCAACGGGCATCTCGACGTCATCGCTCGAGCGGCCAAGTTGTCCGACGAGGTCATCGTCGCCGTCCTCATCAACCGGAACAAGAAAAGTCTGTTCTCGTTGACGGAGCGGATCGAGATGCTCCAGGAGACTCTCGCCGACTGTCCCAACGTGCGCGTGGACTCCTTCGAGGGCCTGCTGGTCGACTACTGCGTCGCCAACGACATCCCCGCCATCGTGAAGGGTCTGCGCGTGGTCGGCGACTTCGACTACGAACTGCAGATGGCGCAGATGAACCACGCGCTGACCGGAGTCGAGACGATTTTCGTGCCGACCAACCCGACGTACAGCTTCCTGTCCTCCAGCCTGGTCAAGGAGGTCGCCAAGCACCGCGGCAGCATTCCGGGCATGGTTCCGGAACTCGTGCTCAAACGGCTGCTGGCCCGGCTCGCCGAGACCGGGGAACGCTGACCGGCGGCGGGGCCCTCCCATGGACGTAGCCGAGCTGCTGGCCCAGTTGCGCGCCGAGGTAGCGGGCGCCCGAGCCATGCCGATGTCGGCGTCCTGCGTACTCAATCGCGCCGCCGTCCTCGACCGGATCGACGCCATCTCCGCCGCGCTTCCGGACCGCCTCGCCGAGGCCGATCGCCTCCTTGCCGACCGATCGGCGTTCCTCGCGGACGCCGAGGCCGACGCGGAGGCGCTCCGCGCGCAGGCCAAGGCGCAGGCGCAGGCCGAACTCGCTCGCACCGCGTCGGCGAACGTCGTGCAGGCATGGGCCGAGGAACTGCGCGCCCGCACCGAAGCGGAGATCGCCGCACGGCTGGTGGAGGCCGAGGACGAACTCGACGCCCGCCTCGCGGAGGTCGAGGTAGCGCTGGAGCGCACGCTGCGCCTGGCTCGCGCGGAGGCAACCGACCCCGGCGACTCGCTCGGTGCCGCCCGCGACCGGCTCGGTGAGCTGGCCGAGGTCGTCGACTCGATGCTCGTGGGCGTCCGGCGCGGACGGGAGCGGGTCCACGGCACCGATCGCAGCGCCGAACTGGGCGAACGCCTAGCCGAGGACCTCGACGACAGCGACCTTCCCGGCGCGCCCTAACGCGCCGGACACGCCTCGGGTTGGGGGCAGGCCGCGGCGTCCGGTAATCTCCTCCTCGGTCTTAGCGACCGACGATGCGCCATGCCCGAAGAGACTCAGAAGCCCCAGCGGCTCGACCCCACCGTCCCCCTCGTCATCGACGTGCGGCGGTTGGGGCGTCGGCCCGGTTCCATGCTGGAAGTTTCCAAGTCTGTTCCGGCACCGGCGGATCTCGGTCTCGAGGTCATCGGCGTTCCTGCGGGGGCCGAGGTCGAGCTGAAGTTGCGGCTCGAATCGGTGCTCGAGGGAGTGGTCGTGTCGGGAACGGCGCGGGCAACGCTGGTCGGGGAGTGCGTACGGTGTCTGGAAGGCCTCGAGGACGACCTCGAGGTGGACTTCGCGGAACTGTTCGTCCATCCCGGTCGCGACGGCGACGACGAGACTCTCTGGCTTCAGGACGACATGCTCGACCTGGAGCCGGTGCTGCGCGACGCGGTGGTGCTGTCACTGCCGCTGCAGCCGGTGTGCGAGGAAGACTGCCCAGGACTGTGCTCCGAGTGTGGAGCGCGCCTGGCGGAGGACCCCGATCACGGGCACGACCGAACCGACGCACGCTGGGCTGCCCTCGAGGGCCTGCTCAAAGATCAGAAGTGAGGACCCATGGCAGTCCCGAAGCGCAAGATGTCTCGCAGCAACACCCGCGCCCGTCGCGCGAACTGGAAGGCCTCCGCGCCGACCCTGGTGAGCTGCGAGCGCTGCCGTGAGCCCAAGCTCCCGCACATCGTGTGCCCGACCTGCGGCACCTACAACCGCCGCCAGGTGCTCGGCGCCTAGCCGTTGAGCGCTCCGGCGGACGGCGAGGCACCGCCCCTGACTGGTCTGACCGACGCGCTCGGCGTCGGAATCGAGGCCGGTCTACTCGAGCGTGCCCTGACCCATCGATCGTTCGCCTACGAGAACGGCGGGCTGCCCACCAACGAGCGGCTGGAGTTCCTCGGGGACTCCGTACTCGGCCTGGTGGTCACCGACACGCTGTTTCGTCGCCATCCGGACCTCCCCGAGGGCCAGCTGGCGAAGCTGCGGGCCGCCGTGGTCAACATGCGCGCGCTGGCCGACGTCAGCCGCGGGCTGAATCTCGGCGAGTACCTGCGGTTGGGCCGCGGCGAAGAGGGCACCGGCGGGCGGGACAAGTCCTCGATCCTGGCCGACACCCTCGAGGCGCTGATCGGCGCCGTCTATCTCGACACCGGCCTCGGCGTCGCCTCCGAACTCGTCCACCGGCTCTTCGATCCGCTGATCGAGTCCTCGGCGAGCCTCGGCGCCGGTCTGGACTGGAAGACCAGCCTCCAGGAGTTGACCGCCACGATCGGCATCGGCGTCCCGGAGTACGTGGTCACCGAAAGCGGTCCGGACCACGAGAAGACTTTCCGGGCGACGGTTCGAGTCGCCGGCAGGGACTACGGCGACGGCTCCGGGCGCAGCAAGAAGGAAGCCGAGCAGCAGGCGGCCGAATCCGCGTGGACTGCGCTGCGGATCGAGTACCCCGGCGACTCGGCCAAGTCCTCCGGCTGAGCTCGCACCCACCGTGCCCGAACTTCCCGAGGTCGAGGTGGTCCGCGCCGGCCTCGAACGCCTGGTCGTGGGTCGACGTATCGCCGACGTCGCCGTCACGCACCCGCGCGCCATCCGGCGGCACCCGGCCGGGGCGCTCGACCTCGTCGCGCGCCTGAGCGGCGCACGGATCGAAGGCGCCCGCCGGCGCGGCAAGTATCTGTGGCTCGACCTCAGCACGGGAGAGGCCCTGCTCGCCCACCTCGGCATGAGCGGTCAGTTCCTCGTGCAACCCGTCGCCGCTCCGGCCGAGAAGCACCTGCACGTGCGCTTCTCCTTCGCCGACGGCGGCCACGAACTGCGCTTCGTCGACCAGCGCACCTTCGGCGGCGTCTCCGTCGAGGCGCTCGTGGACTCCGGTGGGACGTCGGTGCCCGCTCCCGTCGCGCACATCGCCCGAGACCCCCTGGACCCGGCCTTCGACCCGGATGCGTTCGTGGCGGGCCTGCGCCGCAAGCGCACCCAGGTCAAACGGGCCCTGCTCGACCAAACCCTGGTCAGCGGCATCGGGAACATCTACGCCGACGAGGCCCTCTGGTTGGCCAAGGTCCACTATGCGCGGGCCACCGAGACGCTGCGACCCGTCGACGCCCGCCGCCTGCTCGCCGGCGCCGTCGAGGTGATGACTGCGGCCCTCGCCGCCGGCGGCACGTCCTTCGACAGCCTCTACGTCAACGTCAACGGTTCCAGCGGCTACTTCTCCCGCTCCCTCGAGGCCTATGGGCGAGTCGATCTGCCGTGTGGCCGGTGCGGGAGCGCCATCCGACGCGAACCGTTCATGAACCGATCCTCGTTCTTCTGCCCGAGATGTCAGCGCCCCACGCGAGCGTAGGCCGAGCCCGGGCTGGGAAGCGGCCGTGACCGTATCGGTATGCTCACGGCGCCCCCGGGAGAGCCAATCGGCTTGCAGCGCCCGTACAGCACGTTCATGCTCGGGCTGAGAAGCTCTCAGGTTGTGCGTGTCATAGCGCTGACCTGCAGAAGCTTCCTGTGATGTCGCACGCCGGCGCTTGACCGCGCCGTGATCTGGTGCGACCCTTGAAGCATCCCGCGCTCCCCAGTTCCGGCACACCACCGTGTCCTGGAACCGGACGCAGACAAGTCGGCTAAGAGCTGGTCTCTCAGCGTGGAGGACCTTTCACATGGCAAAGGCAATTCTCGGACACGTAGGCGGTCCGGACCCCCGCATGCTCGCTGAAATGCGACGTCTTCAGCGGCGTGTGGCCGAGCTCGAGAGCGAGCTGACCCGCGTGCGCGCGGAGAACGAGTCGCTCAGCACCGAGCTGCACCGCGTTGAGCTCCTCTCGGTGGAGCTGCACGAGCCCGCCCTCACCTAGGCCGGCTCGCAACTGCGAAGGGACGCCCATCGGGCGTCCCTTTTCGTTGCGTCCGGACCATTTCGCGGGCCCCGGCGTGGCGCAGAACACATTTCGGCGAATCGATCTGAAGATTCGCTAGCGTATCCGCCACCTCCCGTGACCTACGTCGAGCTAGCTCGTTGAGGTCCGCAGAGGGAGTCGACCGAACCTCCTGGTCGACACTGCGCGGCATCGAGTTAGTCTCGAATTCCGTACCGCTCCAAGCGCTGGCGGGCGCGAAGAGCACCGCGGAAGCTGCGCCGAAACCCTCGTCCGAGGGAGCTCCACCAGGAGCGACTCTCGGCCGGGCGATCGGTCGGCGGGCCTGATCGCCCCCAAGACGCGCTGGGGTGCGCGCAGGCGGGCGCGAGCACCCCAGCGCTTCGGCTCAGCCTGTTCGCGCAGGGGAGCGCTCCCACGCTCAGCGCTGCTGTCTTCGGCGGCGCTCCGCGCCGCGGCGGGGGCTCCGCCCCCGCAACCCCCGAGCTCGCTTCGCTCGCCTGCCCCCGGGACCGGGCCGAGATGCGACTGCGCCAGGGCTTCGGTGTCAAGGGACCATCTGCGCACGTCATCCTCAATGGTTGCTCGCGCGCCCGGTTTGTCCTGGTTTGTGGAGCCGTTTCGGCTGACACGGCTCAGCCCGAGGCGCCTTCTCCGCCCGAACTTGCGCTGCCGTTGGAGCCCGTCGTGGAGCGCAGCGGCTTCCAGGTCCAGCCGGTGGCGAGGTGCTCGGTGCTGTCGCCTCGCTTGGAGCCGCCCCAGACGAAGACGCGGTCGCCGGCCCAGACCGCGGAGGATTGGTTCTGGCGCAGCGGACCCTTGTCGATGGGGACGTGCTGCCAGGTGCCCGCGGCGGCGTCGTACGCCCAGCGGCCGGCGACGACGAACTCGTCCCCACCCACGTTGAGCCAGTGCAGCGTCGGGACGTGGCCCTTCAACGGGACCGAGCGGGGTGCGTCGGGACGTTCCGGAAGCCTGGACCATCCGGTGTCCGGGTCGAGGATGCCGCCCACCAAGTGGTCGTCCACCCTGTCGCCGGCCGGCGAGGCCGTGACCACCTTTCCCGCGGCCGAGTGAACGTAGTGGGGCACCATGATCGCCAACTCTCGGCCGTCATTGCCCGGCCCAAAGTCCAGGGGACTCCACCGGCGTGACCCCGGATCCAGTTCGGCGACCGCGACTCGTTCGCTCAGGTATGAGCGATTCGGGTCGGTCGATCCGACCAGGAACGCGCGCCCGTTCGCTGTGACCATCCGGCGAGCGGCCGAAGGTTCGGCCGGCGCAGGGGGAAGGTCCTCCCAGACCTGTTCGTCCGCGTCCCAGATCCGATCCCGGCCACCTGGGACGTGGTGCAGTTCGGCGCGGTACACGACCAGATGCCGACCCACGGCGATCAAGTACTCGCCCGTCGGACCCGGTCCGGGCAGTTCGGTCCAGCGATCACGATCGACGTCGTAGGCCAGCAGAGTCTCGCCGTTGCCGTCGATAGCCAGCGCGTAGACGATGCCGTCGATCGGCCCGGCGACCACGGAGATCGGCGAGGGGGCGTCCGCAGTGGCACGCCAGCGATCCACCGCCGGGTCGTAGGCGGCGCCCTGGCGGCGAGGTGCCGCCCCGGCTTCGGTCAGGACGCAGGATGGACCCGCCGTCTTGCACGGGTAGTCGGTCCCGCCCCCGAGAACCAGCACCTCCGTGCCGGTCCACACCATGCTCGACCCACTGCGCGCCGACAGCGGCGAGCGTGCGACCGGTTCCCACGCTCCGTGCGGAACGTCCGACGGCCTGTTGGCGACCGCGGACGGCTCGACCGCCACCGTGTCAACCGCGCGGCCGGCCGGACCGGCAGTTCCGCAGGCGGCAAGGACCAGCGTCGCGCAGACCCACGCGCCGGCCCGCAGCGGAGCTCTCATGGACCTGAGACGCGCGAGAAGCCTGGGACGTTCACCCCAGGCGCCCCATTCACACCACCCCGGCGGCGCGTTGGGAGAGTCGCGGGGCGGGCCGTTAGGGTCGGCGCAGACCGACCTGGAGACGCCCACGTGTACCTGAAAAGCCTCACCCTGCGGGGCTTCAAGTCCTTCGCCTCGGCTACGACGATGCGGCTGGAGCCGGGCATCACCTGCGTGGTCGGGCCCAACGGCTCCGGCAAGTCGAACGTCGTCGACGCGCTCGCCTGGGTCATGGGCGAGCAGGGGGCCAAGTCGCTGCGCGGCGGGAAGATGGAAGACGTCATCTTCGCCGGCACCTCCGGTCGCCCGCCGCTGGGCCGGGCCGAGGTCGAGCTGACCATCGACAACTCCGACGGTGCGCTGCCGATCGACTACGCCGAGGTCACCATCAAGCGGACCATGTTCCGCAACGGCGGGTCCGAGTACGCCATCAACGGCGACAACTGCCGTCTCCTCGACGTGCAGGAACTCCTCTCGGACTCCGGCATCGGCCGCGAGATGCACGTCATCGTCGGCCAGGGGCAGCTCGACGCCGTGCTGTCGGCCACCCCCGAAGAGCGCCGCGGGTTCATCGAGGAGGCCGCCGGCGTCCTGAAGCACCGCAAGCGCAAGGAGAAGGCCCTTCGCAAGCTCGACGCGATGCAGGCCAACCTCACGCGGGTCTCCGACCTCGTGACCGAACTGCGCCGTCAGCTCAAGCCGCTCGGCAGGCAGGCCCAGGTCGCCCGCCGCGCCTCGGTCATCCAGGCCGACCTGCGCGACGCCCGCCTGCGCCTGCTCGCCGACGACCTCGGGACCCTGCGGGCGACCTTCAGCAACGACGTCGCCGACGAGGCCGCGCTGCGCGAGCGCGCCGAGCAGGTCGAAGCCGCTCTCCTCGAGGCCCGCGAGCGGCAGGCGCGCCGCGAGGCGGAACTGGCCGAGTCGGCGCCGGCCCTCGCCGCCGCCCAGGAGACCTGGTACCGCCTGTCGCAACTGCGCGAACGGCTGACCGGCACCGCGGGCCTCGCGTCCGAGCGGGCTCGGCTGCTCGCCAACGCCGGCGAAGACTTCCGCCCGGGCCGGGACCCCGAGGAACTGCTGCGCCAGGCGGACGAGGTCCGCGCGCAGGAGGCGGACCTCGTCGCCGAGGTCGAGGAACACCGCGCCAAGCTCGCCGCGGCCGTCGCCGTCCGCGAGGCCGCCGAGGCCGCGCTGGCGGTCGAAGAGAAGCGGGTGGCCGTCGCGCAGCGCGCCGCCGCCGACCGCCGCGAAGGCCTGGCCCGCCTCCAGGGCAAGGTCAACGAGGCCCGCGCCCGGGCCCAGGCCGCCGAGGCCGAGATCGGCCGGATCGTCAACTCGCTCACCGAGGCCGCCGCGCGCGCCGAGAAGAGCGAGCAGGAGTTCGCCGCGCTCGAGGCCGAGGCCGCCGGGCTCGAAGAGGGCGAAGCAGGGCTCGACGAGGCCTACGAGGACGCCGCGGAGGCACTCGAGGCAATCGAGGAGCGCGTTTCCGGCCTGCGGGACGAGCAGCGGTCCACGGAGAGCGAGCGCACCGGACTGCGTGCGCGCAAGGAGACCCTCGAACTCGCCTTGACCCGCCGCGACGGCGCCGCCACCCTGCTGGACGCCCCCGGCGTGCTCGGGACCGTCTCCAAGATGCTCACGGTCGCCCCCGGCCACGAAACGGCCGTTGCCGCAGCCCTCGCCGGTGCGGCGGACGCGATCGTCGTCGACTCGGTCCCGTCGGCCGTCGCCGCGCTGCGCCACCTCAAGGACCGCGACGCCGGTCAGGCCCACCTGTTCGTCGACTCCGCCGCCGCCGGCCGCCGCGGCTCCGCCGATCCGGGCACGGGCACCCCGCTGCTCTCGCTCGTCACCGCCCCCGATCGGCTTCGCGCCTCGCTCGAGAGCCTGCTCGCGGACTGGGTGCTCGTGCCGGACCTCGACGCCGCCGCGGCCCTGGTCGAGCAGCGGCCGGACCTGTGCGCCGTCACCCCGGAGGGCGACCTCGTCTCCGCGCACCGCGCCAGCGGTGGCTCCGCCAGCCCGCCCAGCCTCCTGGAGCTGCAGGCGGCCGTCGACGAGGCCACCGCCGCGCTCGCCGCCGCCGACGCCACGGCCGATCGTCTCCGCGTCGAGATCGCCGGAGCCGACGAGGCGCGCGCCGCCGCGCAGATCCTCGCCGACGACGCGCTGGCGGCCCTGCACGAATCGGACGCCGGACACGCCGCGCTGGCCGAGCAACTCGCCCGCCTCGGCGGAGCCGCCCGCGCCGCCCGGGGGGAGGCAGAGCGCCTCGCCGCCGGCGTCGCCAAGGCGGAAGAGGCCCGGGACGCGGGCCGGGCCGGTCTGGCCGAACTCGAGGAACGCCTCGCCGCGGCGGAGCAGGAGCCCACCGAGGTCGACGACGCCCCCGACGAACGGGTCGTACTCGCCGCCGCCGCCACCAACGCCCGCGCGAGCGAAATGGAGTCCCGTCTCGCCCTGCGCACCGGTGAGGAACGGGTCAAGAGCTACGCCGGGCGCGCCGACGGGCTCGTCCGCGCCGCCCAGGCCGAACGCGTCGCCCGCGAGCAGGCAGCGGCCCGGCGGGTGGAACGAGACCGCACCGCGCGCGCGGCCGCGGCCGTGGCCACCGCGGCCTCGGCGACCCTGGAGCTCCTGGAGGTGTCGCTGCGCGCCGCCTCGGCCCAACGGGCCGCCGCCGACGAGACCCGCAAGGCCGGCGAAGCCGAACTCGCCGAACTGCGCGCCGCCGAACGCGCCCACAGCAGCGAGCTGGAGCGGCTCACCGACTCCGTGCACCGCGAGGAGGTCGCCCGCGCCGAGCACCGTCTGCGGATCGAGACCCTCGAGCAGCGCGCCGTCGACGAATTGGGCATTGCCCCCGACGTGCTGCTCGCCGAGTACGGGCCCGACCAGCTCGTCCCCGTCCTCGACGTCCCCGAGCCCGTCGAGGGCGAGGACGCCCCGACGATCAACCTCGCCGAACCGACGGCCAGCGCGCACGTCCCGTTCGTCCGCGCCGAGCAGGAGAAGCGGCTCAAGGCCGCGGAGAAGGCTCTCGGGCAGCTCGGCAAGGTCAACCCGCTCGCCCTGGAGGAGTTCGCTGCGCTGGAGGAGCGCAACCAGTTCCTCACCAGCCAGCTCGAAGACCTCAAGAACTCCCGCCGCGATCTGCTCACGGTCGTCGCCGAAGTCGACGCCCGCGTCCAAGAGGTCTTCACCTCCGCGTGGGAGGACACCGAGCGCGAGTTCGTCGGGGTGTTCTCGCGGCTGTTCCCCGGCGGGGAGGGTCGGCTGCTGCTCACCGACCCCACCGACATGCTGACCACCGGCATCGAGGTCGAGGCCCGCCCGCCCGGCAAGAAGGTCAAGCGGCTCTCGCTGCTCTCCGGCGGCGAACGCTCCCTGGTGGCCGTCGCGCTGCTCGTGTCGATCTTCCGGGCCCGTCCCAGCCCCTTCTACGTGCTCGACGAGGTCGAGGCCGCGCTCGACGACACCAACCTCGGCCGGCTGATCACCATCATGGAGGAGCTGCGCGAGTCCTCCCAGCTCATCGTGATCACCCACCAGAAGCGCACCATGGAGGTCGCCGACGCGCTCTACGGGGTATCCATGCGCGGGGACGGCGTCACCACGGTCATCTCGCAGAAGTTGCGCGACGGCGACGGGGACGCCAACGTCGCAGGGACGGGTGAGGAGCCGGAGCGCGCGGAGACCCTGCGCGAGGAGCAGCCGGCATGACCGAACGCAACGAGGGCACCGACGACGTCGTGGAACGAAGCGAGGAGGCGGAACTCGAGGGGCTGCCGAACCGCCGCCGACCGGCCGCTTTCCTGTTCGACGTGGACGGCGTCCTGCGGGTGTGGGAGGCGGGCGAGGTCGCGGAGATCGAGGAGCGCTACGGCCTGATTCCCGGAACGCTCAACGCGGTCGCCTACGACCTCGAGCGCTTCGGCCCCGCCCTGCTCGGCGAGATCACCGACCAGGACTGGCGGGCGGCGGTCACCGCGGCGATGGTGCCGATCTGCGGAGACGTCAAGGTCGCGATCAAGTGCGTCATCGACTGGAGTGCGCGTTTCGGACGCATCGACCACGAGGTCGCCGAGGTGATCGCAGAACTGCGCCGGGCGGGTGCACAGGTGGGACTCATCGCGAACTCGACCGACCGCCTGCAGGAAGAGTTGACCCGCATGGGCGTCAAGCAGCAGGTCGACGCCGTCGTGGACTCCGCGCACGAAGGTGTGGCCAAGCCCGACGCGGCGATCTTTCTGCGCGCCGCCGAGGTTCTCGAGGTCGAACCCGAGGCGTGTCTGTACGTGGGCGCACGCGCCGAACACGTCGCCGGCGCAGAGCGGATCGGCATGGTGGGGCACCTCTACGGCGGGGTCGAGGGCCTGCGCGAGATGATTGGCCGGTTGCCCGCCGGCTGAGTCAGGCCGGACGTCGATTGAGAGAGCCCGGGGCCCGACGTGGAATACCTGATCGTCACGGTCGTGGTCGTGCTGCTCGTCACGGCCGTGGTGGCCGGCCTGGTCGGCTCGGGCCTGCGCCCGCGACCGCCGGCGCAGCGCGAGCCGGAGGCGCCGCCGACACCGAAGCCCGCGCCCCGCGTCGAGACGAAGGCGCCCGTCGAGGCTCCGCCCGCCGACGACGCCGAAACAGTCGAGGACCTGCTCGTCCCCGACCTCGAGGCCCCGACCCTCGACGTTCCGGAGGCGACGGCCGGCCGGCTCCTCCGCCTCCGTTCCCGGCTGGCGCGCTCGCAGGGCTCGCTGGGCAAGGGTCTGCTCGCCCTGCTCTCCCGGGACAACCTCGACGAGGACACCTGGGAGGAGATCGAGGAGACGCTGCTGTTGGCCGACGTCGGCATCGGCCCGACGGGGGAGATCGTCGAACGTCTGCGCACAGCGGTCCGCGTCGACGGGTCACGGACTCCCGAGGCCGTGCGCGCGCTGCTCCGTGCCGAGTTGATCGCCGTCATCGGCGCGGACACCGATCGGTCGCTGCACGCCGTTCGCGGCGGCGGCGAGCGTCCCTCGGTGACTCTGGTCGTCGGCGTCAACGGCACCGGAAAGACCACCACCACGGGCAAGCTCGCCCGGGTGCTCGTCGCGGACGGACGCACGGTGCTGCTCGGCGCCGCGGACACCTTCCGCGCCGCCGCGGCCGACCAACTGCAGACCTGGGGCGAGCGCGTCGGGGCCCGCACCGTGCGCGGGCCCGAGGGTGGGGATCCGGCCAGCGTCGCCTTCGACGCAGTGAAGCAGGGCGCCGGCGAGGACGTCGACGCCGTCATCGTCGACACCGCCGGGCGCCTGCACACCAAGGCGGGCCTCATGGACGAACTCGGCAAGGTCAAGCGCGTCATCGAAAAGCAGAGCCCGGTGCACGAGGTGCTGCTCGTCCTCGACGCCACGACCGGCCAGAACGGCCTGGTCCAGGCCAAGGTGTTCGCCGAGGTCGTCGCCGTGACCGGCGTCGTGTTGACCAAACTCGACGGCACCGCGAAGGGCGGCATCGTCATCGCCGTGCAGCGCGAACTCGGGGTCCCGGTCAAGCTGGTCGGCCTGGGAGAGGGTCCGGACGACCTCGCGCCCTTCGACACCGAGCAGTTCGTGGACGCCCTGCTCGGCGACGCCTAGCGCCCCACCGGCGCGAAGACGCCGTTAAACGAAGATCCCCGTCCAGGGGTTCCCACGCTCGCAGTCTCACCGTCGAGCGATCTTGGTCTGCCCTGTCGTAGATCGCGGTAACCCAGATGTAACACCGGTGCACCATCGGTGATCTTGCGGAAACACGTACCGCAGCTTCGCGAAATCCGTCCTCGGCAAATTCGTGGCCTAACACCGCGAGCGCCGGGCCGCGGTCGAAAGCGAGAGGCGACGGGATGCCCGAGATCAACTCCGGGGATACCGCCTGGATGCTTATGAGCTGCGCGCTGGTGCTGCTCATGACACCGGGCTTGGCGTTCTTCTACGGCGGCATGGTCCGCGAGAAGAGCGTGCTCAACATGATGATGATGTCCGCTGCGGCCATCGCCATCGTCACCGTGCTGTGGGTTCTCTACGGCTACAGCCTGGCCCTGACCAAGGACCAGGGTGGGGCGGGCCTGATCGGCGGCCTCGACTCCGCCGGTCTCAGCGACGAGATCAAGGCCGACGCGCTCGCCGGGACCATCCCGGCGTCGGTGTTCGTGGCTTTCCAGTTGATGTTCGCGATCATCACCGTCGCGCTCATCTCCGGTGCGATCGCCGACCGCGCCAAGTTCTCGACCTGGTGCGTCTTCGTCGTGATCTGGGCATCTGTCGTGTACTTCCCGGTCGCGCACTGGGTGTTCTACTTCGGCCACTCCGAAGAGGGCGTCGAGGGTCTGGTCGACCCGGGCTGGATCGTCGGTGAAGGCGTGCTGGACTTCGCCGGCGGCACGGCCGTCCACATCAACTCCGGTGTCGCGGCGCTCGCGCTCGTGCTCGTGATCGGCAAGCGCAAGGGCTGGCGCAAGGACCCCATGCGTCCGCACAACGTGCCGTTCGTGATGCTCGGCGCCGCGCTGCTGTGGTTCGGTTGGTTCGGCTTCAACGCCGGCTCCGCCGTCGCCGCGAACAACACCGCCGGCGTCACCTTCCTCAACAGCCAGGTCGCCACCGCTGCCGCGGTCATCGGGTGGCTCGCCGTCGAAAAGATCCGCGACGGGCACTTCACGATGCTCGGCGCCGCGTCGGGCATGGTCGCCGGTCTGGTCGCCATCACCCCGGCCTGCAACACGGTCAGCCCGGTCGGCGCCCTCGCCGTCGGCGTCATCGCGGGTGCCCTGTGCTCCGCGGCGATCGGCCTGAAGTTCAAGCTCGGCTTCGACGACTCGCTCGACGTCGTTGCGGTCCACCTCGTCGGCGGTCTCGCCGGCACCCTGCTCATCGGCTTCTTCGCCACCGCCGACGCGCCTGCCGGCGTCGACGGCATCTTCTACGGCGGCGGTGCCGAGCAGTTGGGCAAGCAGGCCCTCGGCGCCTTCGCGGTCATGGGCTACAGCTTCGTGGTCACCCTGATCATCGGGTTCGTCCTGCACAAGACGATCGGCTTCCGGATCTCCGAAGAGGAAGAGCTCGCCGGCATCGACGTCTCGGTCCACGCCGAGAGCGCCTACGAGATGACCTCGGTGGGTTCCCCGCTGGCTCGTCACGCCGCTTCGTCCTCGTCGGTCGCTCCCTCGAAGGTGGATGCATGAAGCTCCTCGTAGCGGTGATCAAGCCGTTCAAACTCGACGACGTCCGTACCGCGCTGGAGAAGTTCGGCGTCCACGGCATGACCGTCAGCGAGGCCAGCGGATACGGCCGTCAGCGCGGCCACACCGAGGTCTACCGCGGTGCCGAGTACACCGTGGACCTCGTGCCCAAGGTCCGCCTCGAAGTTCTGGTCGACGACCCGGACATTGCCGACGTTCTCGAGGTCGTCACCAAGGCGGCCCAGACCGGAAAGATCGGCGACGGCAAGGTGTGGGTCGTCCCGGTGGACACCGTGGTGCGCGTGCGCACGGGGGAGCGGGACACCGACGCTCTCTAAGTAACCGTCAGATCGCACTGACCCGGCCGTTTCGACGGTCGGGTCAGTGGCGTGTCCGCGTCCAGAATCGAGTTCTGACGATCCGCCAGAAATGCGGCGCGCGTCACTAGGAAATCTGGGTGAGCCCTCGGTAATCTCGGCGCAACATCGGCCCGGGAGGCGCACGGAATGGCGGAGATCAACGGCGCGGACACCGCGTGGATTTTGGTGTGCACCTCGATGGTGCTGATCATGACCTTCGGTCTGGCCATCTTCTACGGCGGCATGGTCCGCGCGAAGAACGTGCTCAACACGATGATGATGATCGTCGCGACGATCGCCATCGGCACCGTCGTGTGGTTCGGATGGGCCTACAGCATCGCCTTCACTCCGGACGAGGCCGCGGGCCTGTTCGGCGGGCTCGGCGACGTCGGCATGACCGACACGATGACCGAGGCGTACGGCACCATCCCGGAGCCGCTGTTCGCCGCGTTCCAGTTGACCTTCGCGCTCATCACCTGCGGCCTGGTCGCGGGCGCGATCGTCGACCGCGCGAAGTTCAGCGCCTGGTGCGTCTTCGTCGTCGTGTGGCTGACGGTCGTCTACGCGCCGATGGCGCACTGGGCGTTCTTCTTCGGCACCCCCGACGCCGACGGCGAACTGCAGAACCCGGGCTGGATCGTCGAGTTGGGGGCGTTGGACTTCGCCGGCGGAACGGTCGTGGAAATCTGCTCCGGCGCCTCCGCCCTCGCGCTCGCGCTGATCGTCGGACGCCGTACCGGCTGGAAGCGCGACCCGATGCGTCCGCACAACCTGACGATGGTCATGCTCGGTGCGGGCCTGCTCTGGTTCGGCTGGCTGGGCTTCAACGCCGGCTCCGCACTCTCGCCCAACGCCCAGTCCGCACTCGTGCTCACCAACACGATCATCGCGGGTTCCACCGGCATCATCGGCTGGATGATCGTCGAGCGCCTGCGCGACGACACGTTCACCTCGTTCGGCGCCGCCTCCGGTGTGGTCTCGGGCCTGGTCGCGATCACCCCGTCCTGCGGCTCGGTGACGCCGATCGGCGCGGCGATTGTCGGCACTGTCGCCGGTGCGGTCTGCGCGATCGCCATCGGCTGGAAGTACAAGCTGGGCTACGACGACTCCCTCGACGTCGTCGGGGTCCACGGTGTCGGTGGAATCGTCGGCATGGTCATGATCGGCCTCGTCGCCAGCTCGCAGGCGACCGGCATCCTCGCCGACGGCGACGGGCCAGACGGTCTGTTCTACGGTGGCGGAGCCGACCAGCTGGGCAAGCAGTTGGTGGCCACGGGCGCAGCCTTGGCGTACGCCTTCGTGGCGACGTACGCGATCGGGTTCGCGATCCACAAGACCATCGGCTTCCGCGCCAGCCAGGACGACGAGATCACCGGCCTCGACCAGGCGGCCCACGCCGAGACGGCGTACGAGTTCGGCGTTGCGAGCTCGACCGGCAGGATGGTCGGCAGCGGCGGCGGCGCCTGAGCTCGGTCGAAGAATTCGGCGAGTCGCCCCCCGAGGTAGCGCGATCGGTGCAGGATTTGATGGACCCTCAGGAGGATTCGTGAAGCTGGTCACCGCGGTCATCAAACCGTTCAAGCTCGACGACGTGCGCACCGCGCTGGAGGCGCAGGGCGTGCACGGCATGACCGTCACCGAGGCCAGCGGCTTCGGCCGCCAGCGCGGGCACACCGAGGTCTACCGCGGCGCGGAGTACGTGGTGGACCTGGTGCCGAAGGTGCGCATCGAGGTGCTCGTGGACTCCGCCGACGTGGACGCCGTCGTGGCCGCCCTCATCGAGGCCGCGCGCACCGGCAAGATCGGCGACGGCAAGGTGTGGGTCGTCCCGGTCGAGAGCGTGGTCCGCGTCCGGACCGGCGAGCGGGACGGCGAGGCGCTCTAGTGGGCCGCGTCGCCGTAACGGCGGCGACGCATTGCCCTCGTAGGCTGACCGGACGATGAGGACCTACGCCGAGGCACGGGCCGCCCTGCTCGAGCGCAACGAGCCCTACGGCCCGGAGCGGCGGTCTGCGCTGACCGCCGCCGCAGATGCCTGGCTCGTCGATCTGTTGGCCAAGGCCTGCGGTGGACGGCCCGACAACGTCGCGCTCGTGGCCGTCGGCGGATACGGGCGATCCGAAATGGTCGCCGGCTCCGACCTCGACGTCCTGATGCTCTACGACAAGCGCAAGGACGTACAGCAGGTCGCCGACGCCGTCTGGTACCCCGTGTGGGACGCCGGCGTGAAACTCGACCACTCGGTGCGCACTCCCGAGCAGGCCCGCAAGGTTGCCGCCGAGGACATGAAGGCGATGCTCGGGATGCTCGACCTGCGGCACGTCGCCGGAGACGTCGGACTGACCGAGTCCCTGCGCTCGGCCGTGCTGGCGGACTGGCGCAGTGCCGCCCCCAAGCGGCTGCCCGAACTGGCCGAGGCGAGCCGCGGCCGCGCGGACGAAGAACTCGCGTTCCTGCTCGAGCCCGATCTGAAGGAAAACCGCGGCGGGCTGCGGGACCTGGTCATCCTGCGCGCCGTCGCCGCGTCCTGGGTGACCGACGTTCCACACGCACGGGTCGCCGCGGCCCACGCGCGGCTGCTCGACGTGCGCGACGCCCTGCACACCGTCACCGGCCGCAGCACGGACCGGCTCGTGCTCCAGGAGCAGGACAACGTCGCCGCAGCCCTCGGCCTGCTCGACGCCACCGCCCTCATGCGCTCCATCGCCGAGGTCGGCCGCACCGTCGCCTACGCCTCGGACATCACCTGGCGGCGGGTCGACCAACTGCTCGAGTCGCGCACCCGCCGGCTGCGCCTGCCCGGCCGCGGCTCGCAGAACGCCAATGGCCGCACCCCGCTCGCGAACGGCGTCGTCGCCTCCGACGGCGAGGCCGTGCTGGCCCGCGACGCCGACCCGGCCAAGGACCCCGTTCTGGTGCTGCGCGCCGCCGCGGCCGCCGCGCAGGCCGGCATTCCGCTCTCCCCGGGAACCGTAGACCGCTTCGCGGCTACGGCCAGGCGCCTGCCCGAGCCGTGGTCTCCCGCGGCGCGCGAGGAACTCGTGCGTCTGCTCGGCGCGGGCCGCCCGGCCGTGCAGGTCTGGGAGGCGCTCGACCTCGCCGGGGTCATCTCCACGCTCATCCCGGACTGGGAACGGGTCTCCTGCCGCCCGCAGCGCAACGCCGTCCACCGCTTCACCGTGGACCGCCACCTCGTGGAGGCGGCGGCCAACGCCGCGGCGTTCACCCGCCGCGTCGCCCGCCCGGACCTGCTGCTGCTCGGCGCCCTGCTGCACGACATCGGCAAGGGCTGGCCCGGAGACCACAGCGCCAGCGGGGAGACGGTTGTGCGCGACCTAGCGCCCCGGCTGGGCTTCGACGCCGCCGACGTCGAGGTCCTGGCCCTGATGGTCCGTCACCATCTGCTGCTGCCCGACGTCGCCACCCGCCGCGACCTCGACGACCCCGCGACCACGGCCGCCGTGGCCGAGGCCGTCGGCACGGTGGAGAACCTCGAACTGCTGGCCGCGATGACCGAGGCCGACGCCCTCGCCACCGGTCCCGCGGCGTGGACGCCGTGGCGATCGGCCCTGATCGCCGACCTGGTCGAGCGCACCCGCGCGGTCCTGCAGGGCAAGCCGGTGCCCGCCTCCTCCACCCTCACCCCGGAGCAGCGCGCGCTGGCCGACGAGGGTGCGACCGCCCTGATCGTCGGCGAGGTGGGGGCCCTCGGCACCGAGGTCACCGTGATCGCGCCGGACCGCGTGGGGCTGCTCGGCACCGTCGCCGGCGTGTTCAGCATCCATCGCCTCGTGGTGCGCGCGGCCGCCACCGAAACCATCGGTACCTGCGCGGTGTCCGTCTGGACCGTGCACCCCGAGTTCGGTACGCCGCCAGACCCCGCGGTGCTGCGCGGCGACGTGCTTCGCGCCCTGGACGGCACCCTCGACGTGCGGGAGAAGTTGGCCCGTCGCGAGGCTTCGGTCAAGGCGCCCGCGGGCGTCCTCGTAGCGCCGCCCGGGGTTGCCCTGCTGCCCGGCGCCTCGGACACGGCGACCGTGTTGGAGGTGCGCGCGCACGACCGGCCCGGGCTGCTCCACAAGGTCGCCTCCGCCCTCGCGGCGACTGGGGTCGACATCCGTTCGGCAAAGGTCAGCACCTGGGGCGCCGAGGCTGTCGACGTGTTCTACGTTCTCGACCCCGACACCGGAGCCGCGCTCGAGCCGGCGCGTGCAAGCGAGGTCAAGGCGGCGCTGCTGAAGGCTCTCGACGCCTAGGCCGGGTCCCCAGTGGCGCGGGCGAGCACGCCGAGCAGGATCGTCGTCATCGCATCGGCGAGCGCGGGCTCGAAGTTCAGGCGCAGAACGGCGAGGGACGGATCCGCCTCGTAGGCGGCGCACATGCTCGCCGAGGGTCGGGCGTGGCTCCACAGGGATCCGATCACGACTCCGCCGAGTAGGCACGCCCGCAGCGCCCCCTCGACGCCGAGCTCGGGCAGGTGACGGCGCATCAGGTCCGCCAACAGGGAGAGGTCGTCGATCGCGGCGCGCTTGTGGCGGGCGGCCACCTCGACCGACACGTTGTGCTCCAGGACGGCGGCCTGGGAGCTGAACAGATCGCACAGGACGGGGCGGTCGGCGATGCTCTCGGCGATGGTCGCGGCGACCTGCTCGGCCCGCCGAGCGGGGGAGTCGGCGTCGACGGCCGCCTCCAGCCTCGGGCCCAGGCCCACGAGCCACTCGTGGAGCAGGCCCTCGAGCAGTTCGAGCAGGATTGCCTCGCGCGAGTCGAAGTACCGGAGCACGTTCGACTTGGCCAACCCGGCCCGACGGCTCAACTCGTTCAGGCTGACCTCGGAGACGGGTAGCTCGTCGAGCATCGCGGCCGCGGTGGAGAGGATCGCCGCTCGCCGCAGTTCGCGCTGTTCCTCGCTGCGGGCACGCTGAAAGGTCGGCACCGCCCCAGATTACAGACTGACGGTCTGTTGACACCAGACCGCCGGTCTACTACGTTCCCGTTTCAACAGACCGACGGTCTCTTATCTGGAGGACGCCATGGGCACCAAGTGGAGCGCAGCCGACATGCCGAGCCAGCGCGGCCGCGTCGCCGTCGTCACCGGCGCCAACACCGGACTCGGCTTCGACACCGCGCGCATGCTCGCCGAGAAGGGCGCGACCGTGGTGCTCGCGGTGCGCGACCTCGAGAAGGGCAAGCAGGCGGCCGCGCGGATGGCGCAGACTGCGCCCGGGGCCACGGTCTGCGTGCAGCGCCTCGACCTCGGATCGCTGGCCTCGGTCCGCGAGGCGGCCGCCGAGCTGAAGGCCGCGTATCCGGCCGTCGACCTGCTGATCAACAACGCCGGCGTCATGTACCCGCCGCGCCAGACCACGCCCGACGGCTTCGAGCTCGCTCTCGGCACCAATCACCTCGGGCACTTCGCGCTCACCGGCCTGCTGCTCGACGCGATGCTCCCGGTGCCCGGATCCCGCGTCGTCACCGTGGCGAGCCTCGCCCACAGGGTCCGGGCAACCATCCACTTCGACGACCTACAGCTCGAGCGGTCCTTCGACCGGGTGGGTGCCTACGGGCAGTCCAAGCTGGCCAACCTGCTCTTCACCTACGAACTGCAGCGTCGGCTGGCTCCGCGCGGGAACACCGTGGCGCTCGCCGCGCACCCGGGCTTTTCGCAGACCGAACTCCTGCGCAACTCGCCCGCGATCCTCCGGGCACTCGCGGTCCCGCTCGGTCCGCTCCTCGCCCAGGACGCGGCGCGCGGCGCGCTGCCGACGCTGCGGGCCGCCGTCGATCCGGCCGCGCTCGGCGGTCAGTACTTCGGTCCCGACGGGCTCGGCGAGCTGCGCGGCGGTCCGAAGGTCGTGGCCTCCAGCGCCCAGTCGCACGACCTGGGACTGCAGCGGCGCCTGTGGGCGGTGTCGGAGGAGCTCACCGGCGTGAGGTTCGAGATTTAGGTCGTGTCCCGCTGGGACGGGGCGTCGACCGCTCGGCGACTAGGCTGAGCCGGTCCACCGCTCCGCTGCCAAGGGATGTTCGCAGTCGTGTTCGACACCCTCTCCGACCGCCTGTCCGCGACGTTCAAGAACCTTCGCGGCAAGGGCAAGCTCTCCGAAGCCGACATCGACGCCACCGCGCGGGAGATCCGCCGGGCGCTGCTCGAGGCCGACGTCGCGCTGCCGGTCGTGCGGGAGTTCGTCGAGGCGGTCAAGGAGCGGGCGCGGGGGGCGGAGGTCTCCCAGGCGCTCAACCCGGCGCAGCAGGTCGTCAAGATCGTCGACGAGGAGCTCAAGCGCATCCTCGGCGGCGAGACCCGCCGGCTGCGCTTCGCGAAGACCTCGCCGACGGTGATCATGCTGGCCGGCCTGCAGGGTGCCGGCAAGACCACGCTCGCGGGCAAGCTCGCCAAGTGGCTCTCCGATCAGGGGCACCAGCCGATGCTCGTCGCGGCCGACCTGCAGCGCCCCAACGCCGTCCAGCAGTTGCAGGTCGTCGGCGAACGCGCCGGGGTCGCGGTGTACGCGCCGCAGCCGGGCAGCGGCGTCGGGGACCCGGTGCAGGTCGCCAAGGACTCCATCGACGAGGCAAGGCGGCGTCAGCACGACATCGTCATCGTCGACACGGCGGGTCGCCTCGGCGTCGACGCGGAGATGATGGCCCAGGCCGCGAACATCCGCGACGCGGTCAAGCCCGACGAGATCCTGTTCGTCGTCGACGCGATGATCGGCCAGGACGCGATCGTCACCGCGCAGGCCTTCCTCGACGGCGTGGGCTTCGACGGCGTCGTCCTCACCAAGCTCGACGGCGACGCCCGCGGCGGCGCGGCCCTGTCCGTCGCTTCGGTGACGGGCCGTCAGATCATGTTCGCGTCCAACGGCGAGAAGCTCGACGACTTCGACGCCTTCCACCCCGAGCGGATGGCCTCTCGGATCCTGGGCATGGGCGACATGCTCACGCTGATCGAGCAGGCGGAGAAGCACTTCGAGGCCGATCAGGCCGAGAAGATGGCCGAGAAGCTGCTCAAGGGCGGCAAGGGCAACGAGTTCACCCTCGAAGACTTCAAGCAGCAGATGCTGCAGGTCCGCAAGATGGGCTCGCTCTCGAAGCTGTTCGGGATGCTGCCCGGGATGGGCCAGTTCAAGGACCAGATCGACCAGGTCGACGACAAGGACCTCGATCGCGTCGTCGCGATCATCAACGGCATGACGCCCGCCGAGCGGGCGGACCCGAAGATCATCAACGGCTCGCGGCGTGCCCGCATCGCCAAGGGCTCCGGCGTCGAGGTCTCCGAGATCAACGGTCTGGTCGAGCGGTTCTTCGAGGCCCGCAAGATGATGCAGCAGATGGCGGGCGGCATGGCCGGCGGCATGATGCCGGGAATGGGCGGCAACCCGTTCCAGGGCGGCGGCAAGAAGTCGCGCGGCAAAATGGCGCCGCCGCCGAAGGCGAAGGGCAAGGGCAAGCGCAGCAGTGGCAACCCCGCGAAGCGCGCGCAGGAGGCGGTGGACGCGGCGGCCGCCAAGGAGGCGCCGAGCCTGCCGGCGAACTTCGAACTTCCGTCCGACTTCAAGGACTTCATGGGACCCGGCGGCCGCTGACCGTGGACTCCCTGCACCTGCGCGGAGTGCGGCTGCCCGACGGTGAGCACGTCGATCTCTGGGTGCGCGACGGGGTCGTCACCTACGAGCCGGTTGCCGGTGCGCAGACCGTCGCGTCGGGATGGATGCTGCCCGGCCTCGTGGACCTGCACTGCCACGTCGGGCTGACACCGCAGGGCGCGGCGGATCCGGACGTGACGCAGCGTCAGGCCCTCGAGGAGCGCGCGGCGGGCGTTCTCCTGCTGCGGGACGCCGGTTCGGCTGCCGACACCCGGTGGATCGACGACCGCGACGACCTCCCGCGCATCGTCCGCGCCGGGCGGCACATCGCGCGCCCTCGGCGGTACATCCGCAACTTCGGCGCCGAGGTCGAACCGCAGGACCTCGCCGCGGAGGTTGCCGTGCAGGCGGCGCGCGGAGACGGCTGGGTGAAGATCGTCGGCGACTGGATCGATCGGGACGCCGGAGACCTCGCGCCCCTGTGGCCCGTCGCGGCCCTGCGAGCGGGCGTTGCCGCCGCCCACGCCGCGGGAGCACGTGTCACCACCCACGTGTTCGGGCGAACGGCGCTAGCCGAGGCCCTCGCCGTCGGCTTCGACTGCATCGAACACGGCACCGGCCTCGACGACGACCTCACCGCGCTCATGGCGGCGGCGGGCACGGCCCTGGTCCCCACGCTGATCAACGTCGCGGAGAACTTCGGCGGCATCGCGGACGCGGCCGAGGCGAAGTTCCCCGGCTACGCCGCCCACATGCGCCGCCTGTGCGACTCGGCGCCGGCTCGGATCGCCGCCGCGTACGAGGCGGGAGTGCCGATCTTCGCCGGCACCGACGCCGGGGGAGTGGTCGCCCACGGCCGGATCGTCGACGAGATCCTCGCCCTCGTCGAGGCGGGCCTGCCCGTCGAGTACGCGGTCGGCGGCGCATCCTGGCGCGCGCGAGAGTTCCTCGGGCGCCCCGGACTGGCCGAGGGCGACCCCGCGGACCTGATCGTCGTCGCGGAAGACCCGCGCAGGAACCCCCGCGTCCTCGCGGCGCCAACCTGCGTCGTGCTGCGCGGCCGGGTCGTCGGCTGAGCCTGATAGCCTCGACCCCGCGTCTGCGCCGGTGGGCCCTCTACCCTGCCATGCGCGGCAATCGGACCGTCGGCTTCAGGTACCCCACCCGGGCGCCTCGGTTCATCACGTCAGACATATCCAGGAGTGAACGCACCGGTGGCAGTCAAGATCAAGCTGAAGCGCATGGGCAAGATCCGCGCTCCGTACTACCGCGTCGTAGTCGCCGACTCCCGCACCAAGCGGGACGGCCGGGCCATCGAAGAGATCGGCCTCTACCACCCGACGCAGGACCCGTCGGTCATCCAGATCGACACCGAGCGCGCCCAGCACTGGCTCAAGGTCGGCGCCCAGCCCACCGAGGCCGTCACCGCGCTGCTCAAGATCACCGGGGACTGGCAGAAGTTCAAGGGCCTGCCGGGCACCGAGGGCACCCTCCGCGTCGCGGAGCCCAAGGTCAAGCAGGGTGGGGTCGCATTCGTCGCCACCGGCCTGGACAACAACGCCGGCGCCAAGGCCAAAGCCGCGGAGTCCAAGGCCGCCAAGGTCTCCGAGCCCAAGGCCGAGGAGCCCAAGGCCGAGGAGCCCAAGGCCGAGGAGGCCAAGGTCGAAGAGGCTCCGGTCGCCGAGGCTCCGGCTGCCGAGGCTGCAGCGGAGTCGTCGGCGGCCGAGCCCGCCGCGCTCCCCGCTGAGGCCTGAGCCCGTGCTCGCCGACGCCCTCGAGCACCTGGTGCGGGGCATCGTCGAACACCCGGACGAGGTACACGTCCGCGAGCGCTCGCAGCGCAACGGCAAGGTCCTCGAGGTGCGCGTGCACCCCGACGACCTCGGCAAGGTGATCGGCCGCGCGGGTCGCACCGCCACCGCCCTGCGCACCGTCGTGAGCGCCCTCGGCGGTCGCAACGTCAGAGTCGACCTCGTCGACCAACACGGTCGGTAGGTGGAACTCGTCGTCGGGCGCATCGGTCGCCCGCACGGCATCCGCGGCGAGGTGACCGTCGAGGTCCGCACCGATTCCCCGGAGATCCGGTTCGCTCCGGGAGCGAAGCTGCGCACCGACCCGTCGGCAGCCGGTCCGCTCGTCGTCGAAGGCGCCCACTGGCCCAGTGGGCGCCTTCTGCGCGCGTTCGCCGGCGTCACCGACCGCAACGGCGCCGAGGCGCTGCGGAACGTCAAGCTGGTCATCGAAGTGTCCGCGGACGACCGCCCGGACGACGACGAGGAGTTCTACGACCACCAGCTCGTCGGGCTGGCCGTCCACACCGTGTCCGGAGGGGTCGTCGGCACCGTCGCCGAGGTCCTGCACCTGCCCAGCCAGGAACTGCTCGCCGTTCGCACCCCCGACGACGGCGAGGTGCTCGTGCCGTTCGTGACGCAGATCGTCCCCGAGATCGACCTCGACGCCGGCGTCGTCCGGATCGACCCCCCGCCCGGCCTGCTCGAGGTCGGCGAGCCTGCGAGCCGACCAGACGCCGCACTCGAAGGCTGACCCTTCGTGCGCATCGACGTCGTCTCCATCTTTCCCGCGTATCTGGCTCCGCTGGAACTCTCCCTGGTCGGGCGGGCCGTTCGCGACGGGCTGCTGGACCTCGCGCTGCACGACCTGCGGGACTGGACCACCGACGTGCACCGCAGCGTCGACGACACTCCCTACGGCGGGGGCGCGGGCATGCTCATGAGCCCACAGCCGTGGGGGGAGGCGCTCGACGCGGTCCTGGCCCGCCCGACGGGCGACCGGGCACGGCTGATCGTGCCGACCCCGGCCGGGCGTCCGTTCACCCAGTCCCGAGCGGCCGAACTCGCCGCCGCGCCGTGGCTGGTCTTCGCCCCGGCGCGCTACGAGGGCATCGACGCGCGCGTCGTGGCGCAGTCCGCGGAGCGCCCGGAGGTCGAGGCGGTCGAGGAGATCTCGATCGGCGACTACGTGCTCGCCGGGGGAGAGGCGGCGGTCCTGGTGATCGTGGAGGCCGTCGCGCGACTGTTGCCGGGCGTGCTCGGCAACGCCGAGTCGATCGTCGAGGAGTCGCACGCCGCGGGCCTGCTGGAGGCGCCGAGCTACACCAAGCCGCCGGAGTGGCGCGGCCACGCCGTGCCCGACGTGCTGCGCAGCGGCGACCACGGAGCCATCGCTCGCTGGCGCCGCGACGCCGCGCTGCGCCGCACGGCGGCGACACGCCCGGACCTGTTGCAGATCTATCCTTCCGCGAACCTGGACCGGCGCGATCGGGCGACGCTGGCCGAACTGGGCTGGAGCGTGTCGGACGACGGTCCGATTGGGCCGGCGCCGGAGCCTGTGGCAGACTGACCCGTCGATCCCCCTGCGTCTACGCCGGGGTACGCCCTTGCCCGAACCGCGCCCCCGTGCGGACGAATGGAAGTTGGACGGACATGCACATCCTGGACGACGTCGATGCCGCGTATCTGCGTTCCGACGTCCCGGACTTCCGTCCCGGCGACACGCTGAAGGTCCACGTTCGCGTCGTCGAAGGCAACCGCTCCCGTATCCAGATCTTCCAGGGCGTGGTCATCCGCCGTCAGGGCAGTGGCCTGCGCGAGACCTTCACGGTCCGCAAGGTCAGCTTCGGTGTCGGCGTCGAGCGCTCCTTCCCCGTGAACACTCCGTCGATCGACCGCATCGAGGTCGCCGTCCGCGGCGACGTGCGCCGCGCGAAGCTCTACTACCTGCGCGATCTCCGCGGCAAGAAGGCGAAGATCAAGGAGAAGCGGGACCAGGCTCCCGTTCGCGCCCAGTAGCTTGCGCGCTCCGCGCGCGAACGCTGGGTACATTGCGCGCTCCGCGCGCGAACGCTCGCTTCGTGCGCCGCTCCGCCTCCGCGGCGGCCGCGCTCGCAGCGTGGCGGATCGTCTGGTCGACTGCTGTAGCTAGGGTGACTGGAATGGACGGCGACCGCGACGACGTCGCCTTGCACGAGGCGGACGGTTCCGCCGTCGCTGCGGCCGTGGCGCAGCCCTCCGCGGACGCCGTCGAGTCGTCCGGGCGTGCGGCTAGGCGCCGCGGGCGGGCCGAACTGCGCCGGGAACGGCGCCGTCGTACTCGGCGCCTGCAGGTCATCGGCCTGGTCCTCACGGTCGCGCTGATGGTCTCCGTGCGCGCCTGGCTCTTCCAGGCCTACTTCATCCCCTCGCCGTCGATGGAGCACACGCTCGAAACAGGGGATCGAGTCCTGGTCAACAAGGCCTCCTACCGCGGCGGCACCCCCCAACGCGGACAGATCGTCGTGTTCAACGGCGTGGAGGGATTCGCGACGAACGCGGCCTCGCACGGCGGATTTGTGGATTCGGCGCTGGGACTGCTCGGGCTGTCCGGCGACTCCGACGACTACATCAAACGGGTGATCGGAATCCCCGGAGACCGGGTGAAGTGCTGTGATGCCCAGGGGCGATTGCAGATCAACGGCATTTCCCTGGACGAGCCGTACCTCTTCCCGTTGGATCAGCCCTCGCGGGAAAAGTTCGACATCAAGGTGCCGCCGGGACGGTTGTGGGTCATGGGTGATCACAGATCTAGATCGGCGGACTCGCGTGCACACCTTGGCGCCCCAGGCGGCGGTACTGTGCCCATCGACAAGGTGGTGGGGCGGGCAATCGCAATCGTCTGGCCGATGGGCCATGCCGGTTGGCTGCGCATCCCGCCCAGTTTCGCAGTGCTCACGAAGAATGGGAGTTCCACGCGGTGAGCGATCCGGCTGAGTCCGTCGACCCGTTCGACGACGGCAAGGACCGCTCGGACCCGGGCAAGCAGAGCTGGGACCCCACGCCGTCCGAGGACCCGCTGCCGCCGCGTCCGTCGCAGCGTCGGGGTCCGCGTCGGGAGGAAGAGCTGCCCGAAGAACTTCCGCCGGGACAGCGCAACGAGGTCGGCAAGTCCTCGAGCCTGCTCCGCGAACTCCCGATTCTGGTCTTCGTCGCCCTCGCTCTCGCGCTGCTCATCAAGACCTTCCTCGTGCAGGCCTTTTTCATCCCCTCGGACTCGATGCAGAACACGCTGCTCGAGGGCGACCGCGTGCTCGTCAACAAGTTCTCCGCGAAGTTCGGGGACCCCAAGCGCGGTGAGGTCATCGTCTTCAAGGATCCCGGCTCGTGGCTGGGCGGGGACCGTCCGCGTCCCGAGGGGAATCCGGTTCTGAAGGGTCTGAAGGACGTTTTCGTCTTCGTCGGACTGCTTCCGTCCTCGAACGAGAAGGACCTCATCAAGCGCGTTGTCGGGGTTCCCGGCGACAAGGTGAAGTGCTGCGATGCGAACGGCAAGATCACCGTGAACGGCGTCCCCCTCGAGGAGCCCTACCTCTACTCCGACCCGGTCACCGGCGAGCGCGACAAGCCGTCGACGCGCTCCTTCGACGTGACCGTGCCGCCGAATCGCCTGTGGGTCATGGGCGACCACCGCGAGGTCTCCGCCGACTCGCGGCTGCACATGAACGAACCGGGCAACGGCACGATCTCCCAGGACCAGGTCGTCGGCCGGGCCTTCGTGCTCGTCTGGCCGCTCTCGCGGTGGAGCACCCTCAAGGTGCCGAGCACCTTCAAGACCAACGAGCTCGACGAGGCGCCGCTCACGGGGTCGGCCGCCGCGCTGGCGACCCTGGTGCCGCTGGCCGCGTGGCAGCGTCGCCGGGCGAATCGCTTCGCCGGGACCGTGCGCCTCGAGCGCTCCTGACGGCGTCGTTTCGCCGATGCGTCCGCGTCGCTTCCCCGTCCGGCCCGATGCGGGTCTCTACGGGTACGAACGCGCGCTGATTCGCTCCGGCCTCGGTCCCGTTGCCGGCGCCGACGAGGCCGGCCGCGGCGCGTGCGCGGGCCCGCTCGTCGCGGCCGCGGTGATTCTCGCGCCCGGAAAGCGCGGCGAGATCCCCGGCCTGGCCGACTCGAAACTGCTGACCGCGGCGGCGCGGGAGGCCGTGTTCGCGCAGGTGCACCGCCGCGCCGCGGCCATAGCGACGGTGATCGTCCCGGCGCCCGAGGTTGATCGCATCGGCCTGCACCGCGCGAACGTCGCCGCGCTGCGTCGGGCGCTGGCGCGGCTGGACGTGCAGGCCGGGTACGTGCTGACCGACGGGTTCGCGGTGGCCGGGCTCGGGGTTCCGGGGCTCGCGGTGTGGAAGGGCGATCGGGTGGCAGGCTGCATCGCAGCCGCCTCGGTCGTGGCGAAGGTGACCCGAGATCGCATCATGTGCGAGCTCGCCGCGGTCTTTCCGCAGTACGGCTTCGACGGACACAAGGGCTACATCACGCCTGAGCACACGGCCGCGCTGCACACCCACGGGCCCTGTTCGGAGCACCGGTACTCCTACGTCAACGTGGCGGCGGCGATCGAGGCGTCCGATCTCGGCAAGAATGGGCGCCGTCGAATCAGCGAAGAGGTGGACGTAGCAACGTGAGCGCCGAGGATCTCGAAAAATACGAGACCGAGATGGAGCTGTCTCTCTACAAGGAGTACCGCGACGTCGTCGGCCTGTTCGCCTACGTCGTGGAGACCGAGCGCCGGTTCTACCTCACCAACAACGTCGACCTGCAGGTGCGCAGCGACGCGGGGGAGACCTACTTCGAGGTCACGATGACCGACGCCTGGGTCTGGGACATGTACCGCCCGGCGCGCTTCGTGAAGAACGTGAAGGTCGTGACGTTCAAGGACGTCAACGTGGAGGAACTCGCGAAACCCGAGCTCACGCCCCCGGAGGGCTAGTCCTCGCGTATCTGCGAGCCTCGCTTCGCTCGGTTGTCCACACCCGGCACAACCCCGAGTTGTCCACAGATTCGAAACTGACCCTCGTCCAGCCGCGTCCGCGTCCGCAGTGTGCGTGCCGGAGGTGGTCGACATGCGGGCGAAAGACGCTCTGGGGAAATACGGCGAGGACGAGGCCGCTCGGTTCCTGACCGGCAGGGGTCTGCGGATCCTCGATCGGAACTGGCGGTGCGCGGAGGGCGAGGTGGACCTCGTGGCCGCGGACGGCGACGCGTTGGTCGTGTGCGAGGTGAAGACGCGTCGCGACGACAGGTTCGGCGGTCCGCTCCTGGCGGTGACCCCGGAGAAGGTCGCCCGGCTGCGCCGACTCGCCGCCACGCTGGCGCGAGAGCGGCAGTGGCGGGGGCCGATTCGAATCGACGTCGTCGCCATCTGGGCGGAGCGGGACAAGCCCGTGCGCATCGAGCACGTGCGCGGTGTGTCGTGACCGGTAGGGGGTGGGGCGTCGCGCTGACGGGCGTGCAGGGGCGCGTGGTGTCGGTCGAGGCCGACATTGGCTCGGGGCTGCCCAAGTTCGCGCTCATCGGGCTGCCGGACACGGCGCTGTCCGAGGCACGGGAACGGGTGAAGGCCGCCGTGTCCAACAGCGGCCGGCAGTGGCCGGAGGTGAAGGTCACCGTTTCCCTGTCGCCGGCGGACCTGCACAAGCGAGGCAGTGGGTTCGACCTGGCGCTGGCCCTCGTCGTGCTCGCCGCGACGAAGCAGGTGCCGGCCGAGGACGTGGCCCGGCTCGTGATGATCGGCGAGCTCGGTCTCGACGGCCGCGTGCGCTCGCTGCGCGGCGTGCTGCCCGCCGTCGCGGCGGCCGCACGGGAGGGCTTCGGCCGCATCCTCGTGCCGGAGGCCAACGTCGAGGAGGCCCAACTCGTCGACGGCGTCGAGATCGTCGGCATCCGATCGCTGCGGCACGCGTGCGCCTGGCTGCGCGGCGAACCGATTCCCGACGAGCCGGAGGAGAGCGCCGGCAGGCAGGCCGAGTACGCGCCGGCCGCGGCCCCGCAGTGGCGTCCCGATCTCGCCGACGTGCGCGGCCAACACGAGGCCCGGCGCGCGTTGGAGGTCGCCGCGGTCGGGGGCCACCACGTGTTCATGCACGGTGGACCCGGCGTCGGCAAGACGATGCTGGCCGAACGACTGCCCGGCCTACTGCCCGCCCTCAGCCAGCAGGAGGCGCTGGAGGTCACCGAGATCCACTCCGTCGCCGGCTACCTGCGGCACGGAGTTCCGCTGGTGACGCACGCCCCGTTCTTCCGCCCGCACCATTCGGCGACCGCGGCGGCGATCATCGGCGGCGGGGGCGCCAAGGAAATCCGCCCGGGAGCGGTTTCCCTTGCCCACAGGGGAACGCTGTTCATCGACGAGGCCACCGAGTACCGGGGCGGTGTGCTCGACGGATTGCGCCAGCCGATGGAGTTCGGCGAGGTCGTCATCGCGCGGTCCGGTCTGACGGTTCGCTTTCCCGCGGAGTTCCTCCTCGTAATGGCGGCGAATCCCTGCCCGTGCAGCAGTTCCGACCCGAGGCAGTGCACCTGCAAGTCCGACACCCGGCGGCGCTATCTCGCCCGGCTGTCCCGGCCGCTGCTCGACCGGGTCGACCTGCAGGTGATGGTCGATCGGCCCAGTCGGCACCATCTGATGGCGGCTCAGGACGGCGAGGACACCGCCACGGTGGCTGCCCGGGTTGCGCAGGCACGCGATCGCAGCGCCCGTCGGCTGGCGGGAACGCCGTGGACGCGCAATGCCCAGGTCCCGTCGCCCTGGCTGCGGACCGCGTGGCGAATCGACGCCGCGGCCCTCCGGACGGTCGAGACGGCGCTGGACCGGGGAACGCTGTCGCCGCGCGGCATGGACCGCATTCTGCGGGTCGCCTGGTCGATGGCCGACCTCGCGGGGATCGACCGCCCCGGCCGTGCCGAGGTCGGCGAGGCCCTCGCGTTGCGCTCCGGCATCGCCGGGGGGTGGGCGGCATGACCCACGACGTTCTCGCACTGGAGTTCGCCGAGCCGGACCGCGGCGACCTCGAGCGGCTCGAGGAACGAGCGGCGCGGGCGACGCTGATGCGCATCGCCGAACCGGCCCAGCCCCGGTTGGGTGCGGCGCTCGCCCGGCACGGCGCGATCGCCGTCCTCGAGCGCATTCGCGACGGTCGGCTGAACGTGCCCGACCTCGCGGCCATGCGCACTCGCCTGGCCGGCCTCGACCCCCTGGCCGAACTCGAGGCGGGCGCCGCCGTCGGGGCGTGCTTGATCTGCCCGGGCGAGTCGCGCTGGCCGACCCAGTTGGACGACCTCGGCGACGCGCGCCCGTTCGGGTTGTGGTGCCGGGGCGCCCTGGATCTTCGTCCTGCGCTGCTCGACTCCGTCGCGATGGTCGGCTCGCGTGCGGCGTCGTCCTACGGCACGCACGTGGCCACCGACCTGGCCGCGCAGTTGACCGAACAGAACTGGACGGTGGTCTCCGGTGGGGCCTTCGGCGTGGACGTGGCGGCGCACCGGGGCGCGCTGGCGGCGGGCGGCTCGACGATCGCGGTTCTCGCGGGCGGGGTGGACATTCCCTACCCGCGCGCCCACGCGGCGCTTTTCGAGCAGATCGCCGAGAACGGCGCGGTGCTCAGCGAAGCCGCCTTGGGGTCGGCACCCGCGAGTCGGCGCTTTCTGACCCGCAACCGGGTCATCGCCGCGCTGACCCGGGGCACCGTGGTCGTGGAGGCGGCTGCCCGGAGCGGGGCCGCGACCACCGCGCGCTGGGCAGACGACCTCGGCCGCGTCCTGATGGTCGTACCCGGACCGATCACCTCCGCCACCTCGATCGGCAGCAACGACCTGCTTCGATCCCGCCATGCGATCGCCGTGACGCGGCCCGCCGAGATCGTGGAGGCGCTCGGGCGGCTCGGCGACGACCTCGCGCCCGCCCATCCCCGGCCCAGCCGCCCGCGCGACCTGCTCGCCCCGGAGCTGCGGGAGGTGCTCGAGGCGTTGCCCAGCCGCGGGGTCGGGGAGGTCGAGCTCGTCGCAGCGGAGTGCGGGGCATCGACCGACGTCGTGCGAGCGCTGCTCGGCGAACTCGCCGTGCTCGGCATGGCCGAGCGCGTCGACGGCGGGTGGCGGCTCACGACGGCGGCCAGGCGCCGTTGAGCGGCCCGTGTCCGAACCGCAATCGACACCGGAGAGTGTCCATTCGGTTGCGCCGCGTGGCGTCTTGCATCCGAATCCGGCTCCCGAGACCTTTGGCGAGTGATCCGGGGGGACGCATTGACGGAGTCCGCGTGCGCGGAGGCGAAGGCCTTGCCGCCTGCGCTGGCCACCGCATTGCACGACTTCGAGGTGCACCTGGCGAGCGAGCGGGGCCTGTCCGCACACACCGTCCGGGCCTACGTCGGGGACATCGATCGCCTCCTGGGCCACGCGGCCCGAGGGGGTGTGGTCGACCTCGACGGGCTCACCCTCCCGGTGTTGCGCCGGTGGCTCGCCGCCGAACGGGTGACCCGCCACGCGGACACCACCGTCGCCCGGCGCGCCGCGGCGACGCGCACCTTCACCGGCTACGCGGCGCGTACCGGCCGCGCCCAGCGCGACGTCGGCGCCGGGCTGGTCAGTCCGCGGGTGCGGAGACGGCTCCCGGCCGTGCTCACCCAGGACCAGGCCGGGCGTCTGCTCGCCTCGGTAGGCCTCGAGGACGGGGAGGTGGATCCGGCGGCGCTGCGCGAGCGGGCGGTGTTGGAACTGCTCTACGCCTCGGGGCTGCGCGTCGGGGAACTCGTCGCGCTCGATCTGGGGGACCTCGACTGCGACCGGCGCCTGCTTCGCGCCATGGGGAAGGGCGCGAAGCAGCGCACGGTTCCGTTCGGCGAGCCCGCGGCCGCCGCGCTCGTCGACTGGATGGCTCGGGGCCGCCCGGCGCTGGTCGCCGAGCGAAGCGGCGCCGCGCTGTTCCTGGGCGCTCGCGGCGCCAGGCTGGGGCAGCGGGCGGTCCGGGAGTCGGTGCATCGGGCGCTCGCGGCGCTCGGGGACGCCCCGCAGATGGGGCCCCACGGCCTGCGGCACAGTGCCGCGACGCACCTGGTGGAAGGCGGAGCGGACCTGCGCAGCGTGCAGGAACTGCTCGGCCACGCCGCATTGACCTCCACGCAGCTGTACACCCATGTATCCGTCGAAAGACTGCGGGCGACCTATGAACAAGCTCATCCTCGTGCCTGAACAGCACCGTGCCGTAGCGCTCGCCGAACGCGATGTGCCCGACGTCGAGTCGGTCGCCTCCTCGAGCGACGACGCCCCCGGCCTCGCCGAACTGTGGCGTCGCTACAAGTCCGAGGGCGACGAGCGCCTGCGGGAGCGGCTGATCCTGCACTACGCGCCGCTGGTCAAGTACGTGGCCGGACGCGTGGGCGTAGGCCTGCCGCGCAACGTCGACATCGCCGACTGCGTCTCCGTCGGCGTTCTCGGCCTCATCGACGCCATCGAGAAGTTCGATCCCTCGCGCGGTGTGCCCTTCGAGCCGTACGCGATCTCCCGGGTCCGCGGCGCGATCCTCGACGAGCTCCGAGCGCAGGACTGGATTCCGCGGTCGGTGCGGGCCCGGGCCAAGGACGTGCAGCGCGCCTGGTCGGAGCTGGAGAACCGGCTGGGCCGCAACCCGTCGGAGGCCGAACTGGCGGCGGAGCTCGGCCTGTCCGCGACCGCGCTGCACAAGCTGTTCGGCCAGTTGGCCGCGGTGAACGTGCTCGCGCTCGACGAACTGCTCGGCAGCACCGTGGGGGGAACCGACGCCATCAACCTGGGGGAGACCCTCGCCGACCTCGACGCGCCCGACCCGGCCCACGTCGTGGAGTCGGCCGAGGTGCGCCGGCTGCTGGTGGAGGCGCTCGAGACGCTGGGGGAGCGGGAGCAGACCCTGGTGCGCCTGTACTACTTCGAGGGCTTCACCCTGGCCGAGATCGGATCGGTCCTCGGCGTCACCGAATCCCGCGTGTGCCAGATGCACACGAAGGCCGTTCTCGCCCTGCGCGCCCGGCTGCGCTGATCGCTCCGCGCATGGCATAGACTCCGGGACGGCGATCCGCCTCGCGGGTCGTACTTCGCACGTCCTCCGGCACACACTCCTCGAGTGGGGGTCGGTACGCGCGCCCTCGGTCGGTTTCCAGAAATCGGTTCGGCGCGCCCAGGACGTCAGGGCATCGGCCACCCGGCCGGCGCACCAACCGAGACGCCCCGCTCACGCGTGGGCACACTGAGGAGAACACCCATGGCCGTCGTCACGATGCGCCAGCTGCTCGAGAGCGGTGTCCACTTCGGACACCAGACTCGCCGCTGGAACCCGAAGATGAAGCGCTACATCTTCACCGAGCGCAACGGCATCTACATCATCGATCTGCAGCAGTCGCTGTCCTACATCGACCGCGCGTTCGAGTTCGTCAAGGCGACCGTTGCCCACGGCGGCACCGTTCTGTTCATCGGCACCAAGAAGCAGGCCCAGGAGGCCATCGCCGAGCAGGCCACCCGCGTGGGAATGCCGTACGTCAACCAGCGCTGGCTCGGCGGCATGCTCACCAACTTCTCCACCGTCTACAAGCGCCTGCAGCGCCTCAAGGAGCTCGAGCTCCTCGACTTCGACGACGTCGCCGGTTCCGGCATGACGAAGAAGGAACTCCTCTTCCTGCAGCGCGAGAAGGAGAAGCTCGAGAAGACCCTCGGCGGCATCCGCGACATGGCCCGCGTCCCGAGCGCGGTCTGGGTCGTGGACACCAAGAAGGAGCACATCGCCGTCGGCGAGGCCCGCAAGCTGGGCATCCCGGTCGTCGCGATCCTCGACACCAACTGCGACCCGGACGAGGTCGACTACAAGATCCCGGGCAACGACGACGCCATCCGCTCGATCAACCTGCTGACCCGCGTGCTCGCCGACGCCGTCGCCGAAGGCCTCATGGCCCGCTCCGGCGTGCGGACCGGGGCCGAGGAGAAGCCGACCGGTCAGGTCGCCGGCGACGAGCCCCTCGCCGAGTGGGAGCGCGACCTGCTCACCACGACCGAGGTCGCGCCGGAGGCTCCGGCCGCCGAGGCTCCCGCCGCCGAGGCCCCCAGCGCCTGACCCGCGCTCGCCCCACGCACTGCACGAGACGACGAAGACGAGGACGAGACCCATGGCCGACTTCACCGCGGCGGACGTCAAGAAGCTCCGGGAGCTCACCGGCGCCGGGATGATGGACTGCAAGAAGGCGCTCGAGGAGATGAACGGCGAATTCGACGCCGCCGTCGACCACCTGCGCACCAAGGGCGCGGCCAAGGCCGCCAAGCGCAGCGCCGAGCGCACCGCCAACGCGGGCCTCATCGCCGCGTCGGGCAACGCCGTGCTCGAACTCAACTCCGAGACCGACTTCGTCGCCAAGAACGAGCAGTTCCAGGCGCTGGCCGACGAGATCGTCGCCCACGCCGATTCGGCGGGCATCGGCGACCGCGAGGCGCTGCTGGCCGCGACCCTCCCGAGCGGCAAGACCGTTCGGGAGGCCATCGACGCCGCCAGCGCCGTCATCGGCGAGAAGCTCGACCTCGGTCAGGTCGCCCGCTTCGACGGCACGGTCGAGATCTACCTGCACCGCAAGAGCAAGGACCTGCCGCCGGCCGGCGGCGTGCTGGTCTCCTACGACGGCACCGACCCCGGTGCCGCCCGCGGCGCCGCGCTGCAGATCGCCTCGATGAAGCCGCTCTACGTGACGCGCGATCAGGTTCCGGCCGAGATCGTCGAGCACGAGCGCAAGATCGCCGAGGCCACGGCTCGCGAGGAGGGCAAGCCCGAAGCGGCTCTCGCCAAGATCACCGAGGGTCGCGTGCAGGGCTTCTACAAGGACGTCGTGCTGCTCGAGCAGTCCTCTGTCCAGGACAGCAAGAAGTCCGTGAAGGCCGTGCTCGACGAGGCGGGCATCACCGTCAAGGCGTTTGCGCGGCTGTCCGTCGGCGGCGCCTGAACATCCCTCGCACTGCCAGAACACCCCGTACGACAGGAGGGACGGACCCGCGTGGATTCGCTACACGCCCCCGCGGGTTCGTTCCGCCGCGTGATGCTCAAGCTCTCCGGCGAGGTGCTCGCCGGAGAGAAGGGCATCGGACTCGACCCCACGGTGGTCGCCCTGATCGCCCGTCAGGTGGCCGACGCGTCTCGCGAGACCGGGGTGCAGATTGCCGTGGTTATCGGCGGCGGCAACTTCTTCCGCGGCCAGGAACTCTCCCACGCGGGGATGGACCGTGGCCGAGCCGACTACATGGGCATGCTCGGCACCGTGATGAACTGCCTCGCCATGCAGGACTTCATCGAGAAGCAGGGCGTGGAGACGCGGGTTCAGACCGCGATCACGATGGGCCAGGTCGCCGAGCCCTACATCCCGCGGCGGGCGGTACGCCACCTCGAGAAGGGCCGCGTCGTCATCTTCGGCGCGGGTCTCGGAGCGCCGTTCTTCTCCACGGACACCACAGCCGCCCAGCGAGCGCTGGAGGTGGGGTGCCAGGCAGTCCTCATGGGCAAGCAGGGCGTGGACGGCGTCTACGACGCCGACCCGAAGACCCACCCGGACGCGGTCCGGTTCGACTCGCTCAGCTACTCCGAATTCCTGACCCGGGGTCTCAAGGTCGCCGACGCGACGGCCATCGCCCTGTGTCGGGACAACAATCTGCCGCTTGTCGTGTTCGATCTGCTGACGGACGGCAACATCGGCCGCGCGGTGCGCGGCGAGAAGATCGGCACAGTCATCGGCGCCGAGGTCTAGGAGTTCACAGATGATCGACGACATCCTGCTCGAGGCCGAAGAGAAGATGGAAAAGGCCCTCGCGGTCGCGAAGGACGACTTCGCCGCGATCCGCACGGGTCGTGCCAACCCGGCGATGTTCTCCAAGATCGTCGTCGAGTACTACGGCACCTTGACGCCGGTGAACCAACTCGCGGGCTTCGCCACACCCGAGCCGCGCATGGTGATCGTCACGCCCTACGACAAGGGCGCGCTCGGCGCCATCGAACGGGCGATCCGCGACTCCGACCTCGGGGTGAACCCGAGCAACGACGGCACCATCATTCGCGTCGCCCTGCCCGTCCTCACCGAGGAACGGCGCAAGGAGTACATCAAGGTGGCCCGGCACAAGGCCGAGGATGCGCGGGTCTCGATTCGCAACATCCGCCGCCACGCCAAGGACACCCTCGAAAAGCTGATCAAGGACAAGGAAGCCGGCGAGGACGACGTCAAGCGCGCCGAGAAGCACCTCGACGAGGTCACGCACAAGCACGTCGCCGAAGTCGACGAGGTCCTCAAGCACAAGGAAGCCGAGCTTCTCGAAGTGTGACAGTGGG
>JBQTIB010000062.1:0-46178 GCA_052389435.1 Sporichthyaceae bacterium
CAACGTTTTCAAGCAGTGGCGAGGATTGGCCACCCGCTACGACAAGCTCGCACTCACCTACCGCGGTGGCGTCGTCCTGCGAGCCATCACCATCTGGCTACTCGAATAAGGAGACACGCCCTAGGCGTCGTGGGCGATGTGCCGCAACTGACGCCAGATCAGGACGAGGAACACCGCAGACCCCACGAAGGCGTACCAGAACGGTGCGGTGACTCCCCACCGGTGCGCGAGCGCGCCGCCGAGAACCGACCCGAGAACCAGACCGCCGTAGGTGCCGATGGAGTTGATGGCCCCGACGCGGCCCTGGAGCCCGGTCGGGACGGCCCGCTGACGGATCGTCATCGACGTGGTGCCCCAGACGAAGGCGTGGGCGCCGAAGAGGAAGAAGATCGGCATCGCGATCCACGGCGTGGTCGTGATCGCCAGCCCCAGGTGCGTCAGGGTCTCCAGGATCAGGCCGTAGCGCATGACGTCCCCGAGACTGACCCGCTCGACGAGCCGGCCGTAGCAGGCCATGCCGAGCAGCCCGCCGAGTGCCGACACCGTCGTGATGAGCCCGAACCCGACGCCTCCGAGGTCCAGGCGCTGCGCGGAGTACAGGACGAGCACCGACCAGGCCGCGCCCCAGGTCAGGTTGAAGACGAAGATCGTCGACACCAGCGTCCGGACGGCAACGTGGTGGCGAACCCAGCGCACACCCTCGCCGATCTCCTGGCGCATGGAGCGGCGGGCCGCGCGCTCGAGGCCGGAGGCCGGCAGCCGGATCCCCGCAACGATCGAGGCGGCGACGGCGATCAGCACGGCCTGAATCGCGAACGGCGCCGCCGGCTCGACGAGGAACAGGACGGCCCCGACCGGAGGGCCGAGGAGTTGGTTGACGGTGATGAACGCGCCCATGGTGCGGGAGTTCGCCGCCGGGAGGTCCTCGCGTGCGACGAGCATCGGGGTGAGCGTGGCCGAGGCGTTGTCGGCGAAGACCTCCAGGGTCGCGACCGCGAACAGCGCGAACAGGACGGCGGCGATCGACGCGGTACCCGCCTGGACGTTGACGGTGAGCGTGAGCAGCACCCCGGCGCGGACCACGTCGACGGCAACGACGAGGTGGCGCCGGTCCAGCCGATCGGACAGCACGCCCGCCCACATCCCGAACAGGAGCGGGGGCAGCCACTGGACGGCTGCCGCCGCGGCGATCAGCACCGGGTTGTCGGTGAGCGCGGCGACGAGCAGCGGCCCGGCCGCGAGAGCGATGCCGTCGCCGAGGTTGCTGAGCCACGTCGCGGCCAAGAGTCGCCGGAAATCCGGTCCCAAACGCCGCGGCGCGAGGGTCTCGATCAGGCGTCCGGACACGAATTCGGGAGCCTAGCCGCCGCGCCCGGAGGGGGGCACCTGGTTTCCATGGCCCCAGAAGGGCAAAAAGCCTGGGACAATGCCTGCTATGGAGTGGCCCTGCTTCCGGGGCAGCCCGTGTCGAACGAGGAGAAACTGTTTTGTCGGTTAAGCAGCGCGCAACCAAGGTCGCTCGGAACAAGGACTCGGCCAAGCCCGTCCGGACGCCTCCGTTCGACGTGAGCACCATCAAGCCGCACAAGCACGGCACCGGGTTCACCAGCTGCGCCGCGTGCAGCGCCGCCGGCACCGCGAGCACCTGCGCCCACGTCGACCTCTGGCCCAAGCAGCCGCCGATGGTCAAGGCAGCGCCCGTCGTCGCGGCCCCCGCCGCGGAGGCCCCCGCCGCCGAGGCACCGGTCGCCGAAGAGGCCTAGGGACCGCCGACAAGGGCTGGCTCGAACCTTCGAGCCGGCCCTTTCGCTTGTCCGGATTCAGGCGGCCCCCGTCGAGCGGCCGCCCCTATCGGGGTTCCGTGACGGACAAAACGCACGGCAGCTCGCCGGGGCCGGGAGTACCAAGGCGCCGACCCAGAGGTTCAGAAGAAAGAACTGAGGTGGTTTTCGGGCGCTGCGCCGCCCCACCAGTCACCTCTCTACCTCACCGTCTACAGCGGTAGCCCTACCACGGTGACCGCGACGGGCAAACCCGTGCGGCGCAGCAGCCGAGCGGCTGGGGCGGCAGCGCGACCCGAGACCGCGGTGACCAGACGCTGCCGATGAAGGGCGGCGGAGGGCTCAGCGCCGACGGCGCGACCGCAGTTGTCCACACCCCGCAAACCTCGAGTTGTCCACAGATTCCAGATTCGGCCTTCGCCGCGGTGGCCCAGGCGTCCAGGGTTCTCGCCGTGGATCTCCTGGAAGCTCTCGCCCTGTGCGGCGGCGCCGCGCGGCGTGCGCGGTTGCGCGAGTTGGGCGTGCCCGAACGCGCCCTGGCCGCCGGTGTGCGGTCCGGGGCTGTACGCAGGCTCGGCCGCGGCGGCTACGCACTGCTCGACGCATCCCCCGGCCTGGCGGCGGCGGTGCGGCTCGGCGGCGTGGCGACCCACGCCACCGCGGCGGCCCTGCACGGCTGGCCGATCTGGACTCCCGACGAGAAAGTGCACGTCAGCGTCATGTCGGGCACCACCCGAGCTCTGGCCGGGGTCGTGGTCCATCAGGCCCGCCTGGCCCCGTCCGACCTCGAGCGCCACCGCGCGTGCACCACGCCGCTTCGCACCGCGCTCGACTGTGCTCGGACCATGCCACTCGTCGACGCCGTGTGCATCCTCGACAAGGCCGTCCGCGACTGCGCCGTGACGGAATGTCAGCTCGTCGAGGCCGCCGCCCGTTCACGGGGTCCAGGAGCAACCGCGCTCCGCCGGGCGGTGGCGCACATCGATCCGCGCGCGGCGTCGGCACTGGAGTCGGCGCTGCGGCTGCTGCTCCGTACGACAGACGCTCGCATCCGCAGCCAGGCGTACGTCCGGAGAGTTGGCGACGTCGACTTCCTGGTCGACGAATGGCTCGTCGCGGAAGGCGATGGGTTCGAGTTCCACTCGGACCGGAGGGCCTACCGAAACGACCGCCAACGCGGCAACGGCATCACCGCCAACGGTCTGAGCCTCCTGCGCTTCACCTACGAAGACGTTCGCTTCCATCCGCTGCGAACGATCCGCGAGATCGAACGAGTCCGCCAACTCCGGCGACCGCCGACGGACAGGTAGAGAAGCAGGAACTGAGGCGGCTTTCGGCCCTCTCGGCACCCCACGGGTTACCTCTCCACCTCTCCGTCGGCGAGCTTCGCTCCCTCAACGCACTTCCACGCCTGAACGGCAGAGATGGTCGACGCGGGCGGGGGTTGCGCTGGCCCCTCACCGCCGCGGTCGGCACCCGGGCAGGCGCGGCTCACCCCTCGTGGTCACCGTCGCGGAACTACAGAGCACCGTCGACGCAGAGGTAGAGAGGAAAGAACTGAGCCGACGTTCGGGCGCCGCGGCGCCCCACCAGTTACCTCTCGACCTCTCCGTCGACACCCGCTTCCCGTCAGGCTCGACGGGCGAAGTCCTCGTGGAGGTCCACGATCTGGATGCGCGACATCCCCATCGGCATCTCGCCGACAGCAGGTCGGGCGAGGCGGCCGCGTCCAATGCTGCTTGGACCGCTGCGACGTCGCCGACGTCCACTGCATCGGCCAGCGCCTCGTCCGGAGTCACGCTCCGGACCCTAACCGTCGATCCAGAGGTAGAGAAGAAACAGCCGAGGCGGCCTTCGGGCGCTGCGGCGTCCCACTAGTTGCCTCTCTACCTTTTCGTCGACGAGCCTTCGAGCCCTCGACGCACTTCCACGCCTGAACGGCAGACATGGTCGCCGCGGGTGGGGGTCGCGGTGGCCGCTCACCGCCCCCGTCGGCGGGCGGGTGTCCTGAGGTACCCGTCGTGGTCACCGTCGGCGGAACTACGGAGAAGCGTCGACGCAGAGGTAGAGAAGCAAGCGCTGAGCCGACTTTCGGCCCTCGCGGCACCCCACCGGTTACCTCTGTACCTCTCCGTCGACACCCGCGCTATCGGTAGCCGTTCCGACGGCGACCGCGACGGGAAACCCCGTGCGGCGCAGCAGCCGAACGGCAGCGGCGAGCGGCCACCGCAACCCACGGCAGCGGTGACCAGACTCTGCCGTTGAAGCGTGGCCGCGACGCCTCAGCGGTCGTTGGCGACCAGGCGGTGCAGGACGGTGATCATGCGGTCGACGTCCTCGTGGTTGTTGTAGAACGCGAGGCTCGGGCGGACGGTCGATTCCAGCCCGAACCGGCGCAGGATCGGCTGGGCGCAGTGGTGGCCGGTGCGCACGGCGATGCCCTCGCTCGACAGTGCCTGCCCGACGTCGTTGTTGGAGTGGCCGGCGAGGACGAAGGACAGGACGCTGGCCTTCTCCGGCGCGGTGCCGATCATCTTCAGGCCTGGGACGCCGTTCAGCAGGTGCGTCGCGTAGGCGTGGAGGTCGTGCTCCCACTGCGCGGCGGTCTCGAATCCGATGCGGTCGAGGTAGTCCAGGGCCGCGCCGAGGCCGACGGCGTCCGCGATGTTCCCGGTCCCGGCCTCGAATCGCATCGGCGGATCCTGGAACCGGGAACGCTCCAGGGTCACGTCGGTGATCATGTTGCCGCCGGTCTGGTACGGCGGCATCGCGGTGAGCACCTCGCGTTTGCCGTACACGACGCCGATGCCGGTGGGCGCGAAGATCTTGTGCCCGGAGAAGACGTAGAAGTCCGCGTCCAACTCCTGGACGTCGACCTTCATGTGCGGCACGGACTGCGCGCCGTCGATCATCGTGCACGCGCCGACCCGCTGGGCCATCTCGATGATCGCCTTGACGGGGACGACGGTGCCGAGCGCATTGGAGACGTGGGTGACCGCGACCATCTTGGTGCGAGAGTTCAGCAGCTTGCCGTACTCCTCGAGGATCACCTGACCCTCGTCGTCGACGGGGATGACCCGGAGGACGGCGCCCTTCTCCCGGACGAGCTGCTGCCAGGGAACGATGTTCGCGTGGTGCTCGAGGTGGGAGATGACGATCTCGTCGCCCTCGCGGAGGTTCTGCCGGCCCCACGTCGCGGTGATCAGGTTGATCGCCTCGGTCGCGCCGCGGACGAACACGATCTCGTCGCTGGAGGCGGCACCGAGGAAGCGGGCGACCTTGTCGCGGGCGGCCTCGTAGGCGTCGGTCGCGCGCGCCGCGAGGGTGTGCGCGGCGCGGTGGATGTTGGAGTTCTCGTGCGCGTAGAAGTACGCGAGCCGGTCGATGACGGCCTGCGGCTTCTGCGTCGTCGCGGCGTTGTCGAGCCACACGAGCGGCTTGCCGTCGACTATCTCCGACAGGATCGGGAAGTCCCGGCGGATCGCGTCGACGTCGAACGCCGGGTGCGCACTGCGGTCGTTGCCGGTGCCGACCCCGACGCCCGGACGCGTCGCGGTGGACGGAGCACCGGACGCGGTGCCCGGGTCTCGGCCGGAGCGGTCGGCGGTGTGGTCGGTGCGGGTCGGCGCGTTCGTCCCGCTTCGGGTCCCCTGCGCGGGCGGAACACCGCGGCCAGTCGCGGAGTCTCGGCCGTCGAAGTCACCGCGGCCTTCGGCCTCTCTGCGGCTGGTGACCTCGGTGCCCGAGGTGCGGTTCGTCTCGGGCGCGGCGCCCGGGTTCATGCCGCCGTGCGACGGAAGCGTGGAGGTCTCGCCGAGGAAGTAGTACGGCGTCGACGGCGCGGAGACCGGCGGCGAGCCGGGCGGCGAGAGCAGGTCCAGGGCCGGAATCGACGGCAGCGACGGAGCGGAGACGTCGAACCCGGGAAGCTCGGAGCCGAAGTCGAGGCCCGGAATCCCCGAACCGATAAGGGAAATCGGGTCCAACGCGGCCGCCGCGAGGTGGCTCAGATCGAGGTCGAAATCCGGCCGGTCGAACGGTGCGCCGCCGAACCCGGCGGGGTCGTGCGGCGTCTCCACGCCGGGTCCACCGCGAGCGGGATCGACCGGCATGGCCGAGGCCGGGTCCGCTCCCCCCGTGCCGACGGGCGGCACCGCGCCCGAGGGCGGCGAGGAGGTTTCGGCGACGGTACCGGAAGGCACGGCGCCACCGACGGGCGTGCCGACCGGCGGGACGCCGCCGGAGGGCACGGAGCCCTGGGTGTCTGCGCCACCGCGCGGCAGAGAGCCCGAGGGAGCGCCCATCTCGGGAGCGCCCTGCCCGGGCAGCGCGGTGAAGAACTGCGACGCGAGCCGAGTCAGCAGCGACTCGTCGGGAACGAACTGCGACGGCGGGGCGACGCCGGGCGGGGTGACCAGCGGCGAGCCCGGCCCGTACGGCTCGTGAGCCAGTCCCGCGGCCGTCGCGGGGTCGGGCATTTCCTTGGTGGGCAGCGATCCGGCGGCCTTCGGGTCGGAGTCGATCCCGCCCAACCCGACGCCGTCGGTGGGCGCGATGCCGGACGGCAGTCCCGGAACGCCCGGCGAACCGGCCGGCGCCGACGGCATGCCGGATGGCCCCGGCCCGCCGGAGACCGCGGTCGCGGGAGCGAGGCCGCCCTCGACGACGGAGAAGTCGCCGAAGAAGGACTCCGCAAGCCGCGCGAGCGTCGCCTCGTCGGGGAAGCCGGGCGGCAGGTCGGCGTTGGTTCCCGTCACTGCCTCTCCTTGCCTGGACTCGTCACGACCGCTGACCGCCCGCTACTTGGCGTAGGTGTCCTTGTAGTCGTGGTACTTGTCGACCGCGACGTCGTCGAGGATCGCGAGCGCGCTCTCGGTGAGCACGGCCAACGAGCAGTAGAGCGAGATCAGGTAGGACGCGATCGCGTTGCGGCTGATGCCGGAGAAGCGGACCGCGAGGCCGGGGCTCTGTTCGCCGGTCAGGCCCGGCTGGTAGAGCCCGACGACGCCCTGGCGCTTGGCGCCGACGCGCAGCAGCAGGATCGAGGTTTTGCCCTTGGCGTCGACCAGAACCTTGTCCGAGGGGACCAGGGGCAGGCCGCGCCAGGTGAGGAACTGCGAACCGAACATGGAAATCGTGGGCGGCGGGGTGCCGCGGCGGGTGCACTCGCGGCCGAAGGCGGCGATGGCGCGCGGGTGGGCGAGGAAGAAGGCCGGCTCCTTCCACACCTTGGTCAGGAGCTCGTCGAGGTCGTCGGGCGTCGGAGCGCCGGTGCGGGTCTTGATTCGCTGCGACGGTGCGCAGTTCGCGATCATCCCGTACTCGGCGTTGTTGATCAGTTCGCCCTCCTGGCGCTCCTTGATGGCCTCGATGGTGAGGCGGAGCTGCTCGGCGATCTGGTCGTAGGGACTGGAGTACAGGTCGGAGACGCGGGTGTGCACGTCCAGGACCGTCGAGACGTTGTTCAGGAAGTACTCGCGCGGGTTCTCGTCGTAGTTGACGTAGGACTGCGGGAGCTCGGACTCGTCGCGGCCCGGACACGCGACGTTCACGGTGTCGGCGTCGCTGACCCGGTTGAGCCGGTAGATGCCGGCCTCGACGGGGACCCACTGGAGCAGGTGCACCAGCCATCGCGGGGTGATGGAGTCCATCTGCGCGACGGTCTTGGTCGCGTTGGCAAGCTGCCTCGCGGCCGCGTCCGACAGTGCGTGCTGGCCTTCGGTCGCCATCGGCCCTCCCTGTTCGCCTCGCCTGAGGATCAGCACACTATCCGTGCCGCCCACCACCGCCCCGGGACGCGGCGACTGTGGGTTGCGGACAATCTGCGGGCCCGACGTTGGTCCCCGGCGCAGGAACGAGCCTCCCGCCCGCGGCGATACGTTCGAGCGACACCTCCGCCGCTTCAAGGGAGAAGCCGTGAGCAACGCAGAAACCGTCGTCCGAGACTTCCTCGGTGCCTTCGACAGCACCGACAGCGCCAAGAACCGGGCGATCTTCGAAGAGTCGATCACCGACGACTGCCAGTGGGCGAACACCGGCTTCCCGACGGCCGTGGGCAAACAGGCCTGCCTCGCGACGTGGGACGGCTTCTTCACCCCGGGCGGGCTCGCCGGGATGCGCGTCGACTGGGTCGCCTGCGCGGTGAACGGGGACACCGTCCTGACCGAGCGCGTCGACCACCTGCTCGCCGGCGACGGCAGCGTCGCGCTGTCCATCCCGCTCGGCGGAACGCTCGTGGTCCGCGACGGCAAGATCGCCGCGTGGCGGGACTACTGGGACCCGCGTCCCGCGCTCGGCGGCTGAACTTGATCGAGGCGGTCGAGTACACCGACCCCTTCTGCTCCTACGCCTGGGGCACCGAACCGAGGTACCGGCGGCTGCACTGGCAGTACGACGGGCACTTCGCGTGGCGGCGCGTCTTCGTGGGCATCCTGTCCCCGGGTTGGCCGGCGGCGCGCTTCAACGTGTCCGCAGCCGAACTGCGAGTGCTCTACCGGGACTACCTCGAGGGCGTCAGCGAACTGACCGGAGCCCCGCGCCCCGTGCCGGTCCACCACGTGATGGACGGCAGCGACACGGCGTCTCGGATCGCCCGCGCCGCGGGGCGGCAGGGCCCCGACCTCGCGGAGCGGTTCCTCCGGCGGATGGCCGAACGGCTCTTCGTCGACGGCGTCGCGACGGACACCCTCGAGCGGGCCGTCGAAACCGGCGCCGGACTCGACGGCTTCGACTCCGCCCGGCTGGCCGCGGACCTCCTCGATCCCGCCGAGCGGGCGGGCTACCTCGCCGACTGGGAAGAGGCTCGACGGCCGAACGACTACGTCTGCAGCCTCGAGGACAAGCGGCAGGGGCGCGGCGCCGCGCAGGAGCAGGACGGACGCTGGCGCTACGGCCTGCCCTGCCTGGTCCTGTCCGGCCCCGGCGGCACGGCGACGATCGCCGGTTGGCGCGAATGGCCGCAGTGGGAGGCCGCGCTGGAGACCGTCGCGCCTGGGTCGACCGCGACGGCGCGGCCCCTGCCGACACCCGAGCAGGCCTTCGACCGCTGGCCGTCGCTCACTCCGTTGGAGTTCGCCGAACTGTGCGGCCCGGACGCGGTCCCGCCCCCCGGCGTCGTCCGGCACGTGTGGCCGGGCGGTTCCATCTGGCGGACCGAGGCGGAGCAGCGGAGTTGGAGCTAGGCCCCGAGCAACCACAGGATGCCCGCGGCGGCGGTGGAGCCGAGCAGGACGACGACGCCGGCGGCGGCGGGCAGCCAGGACCGGGCGGGGGCGGACTCCTGCTCCTCGACGGCCCAGGCGTGGCTCGCGAGGTCGTAGTAGAAGGTCATTCGGCCTCCGATGTGGGCAGCGTGTGCTCCGACCATCGGGAACGCACTCGGACGACCTAAGGCTGCAGGGGGTGCCTGGAGACTTCCTTGGCACAGATATGGCCTGGGCTGTGGCTGCGCTGCTAGTCCGCGGTGTGCAGGTGGGCACGCTGGCCTTCGCGGTCGAACACCATGAGCACTTCGGCGGGCCCGTCGAGGGCGTCAACGACGTGCGGGGTCATCGTGGAGAACTCCGCGGCTTCGCCGGCCTCCACGACGATCTCCCGCTCGCCGAGGATCAACCTGACCCGGCCGGACAGGACGTAGAACCAGTCGTGCCCCGGGTGCACGCGCGGTTGCGGCGTGCGCCCGCGCGGCTCGAGACGCATCTTCATCGCGGACGTGCTGCCGGTGGGCCGGGACAGCGGCCAGGTCGTCACCCCCGGCCGGTGGCTGGGGATCGGCCGGATCACGACGTCGGGATCTTCGCTGTCCCCCTCCAGCAGGGACTCCAGGTCGATCTGCAGGGCCCGCGCCAGCGGCAGCAGGACGTCGAGGCTGACCGCGCGCTTGCCCGTTTCGATCCGGCTGATCGTCGACGGGCTGAGGCTCGCCCGGGCGGCGAGGGTGTCCAGCGACCAGCCGTGGGCTTGGCGCAAACTGCGCAGGCGGGCACGAACCAGGGCGTCGAGGTCTTCGGCCATGCCGTCGAGCGTGGCCGGATCTTGCAATTTCCGCAAGGCCTCTTGTTGAAAACGGTTGCCGTTCGTACCGTCGAGGCATGACACACACCCACTCGAACGACCCCGCATGGGACGTCGTGGTCGTCGGCGGCGGTGCCGCGGGCCTCGGCGCCGCGCTCCAACTGGTCCGTGCCCGCCGGCGCGTCCTGGTGCTCGACGCGGGCGAGCCCCGCAACGCCCCCGCGGCTCACCTGCACTCCTACCTCGGCCACGACGGACTGCCGCCCGCCGAGCTGCTGGCCCTCGGCCGCGCCGAGGTGCGCTCCTACGGAGGCGAGATCCACGACGGCCGAGTGGCCGAGGCAAGCGGCGATCTCGACCGCGGCTTCTGCGTGGAGCTGACCGACGGTCGGCGGTTCACCGCCCGTCGCCTCGTCCTCGCCATGGGCCTGCTCGACGAGCTGCCAGCCGTGCCCGGCGTGCGCGAACAGTGGGGCCGCGGAGTGATCCACTGCCCGTACTGCCACGGCTGGGAAGTGCGGGACCGGCGGATCGCGATCGTCGGCACCGGCCCTCTGACGACCCATCAGGCGCTGCTGTTCCGCCAACTCTCCGACCGCGTCGCGGTCGCGCTCGCAACACCGGACCTGCTCTCCGCCGAAGACCGTGCGCGTCTGCTCGCCCGCGGAGTGGAGGTGGCCGACTCCGCCGCCGTCGAGGTGCGCACGAGCGGCGAGGCGGTCAGCGGCCTGCGCCTGGCCGACGGTCGAGTCCTGCCGGCCGACGTCGTCGTGGTCGCGCCGCGCTTCTTCGCCCGCACCGACGCGGTCGCGGGCCTCGGCCTCGAGGAGGTCGACGTGCCGATGGGCAACGGCCGGACGCTGGCCACCGACGGCCGGGGCCTGACTTCGACGGCCGGCGTCTACGCGGCCGGCAACGTGGCCGACGCGTCGCAGCAGGTTCTCGGCGCCGCCGCCGACGGCATTCGGATCGGTGCCGTCGTGAACGCCGATCTGGCGATGGAGCAGGCCGATCGGGCGGTCGCGGGTCCGGGCGACGGCGCAGCCGACTGGGACGCCCGGTACGCGCAGACCGAACGGCGATGGACCGGACGGCCCAACGCCTCGCTCGTCGCGGAGGTCTCCGACCTGACGCCGGGCTCGGCGCTCGACGTCGGGTGCGGCGAGGGCGCGGACGCCGTGTGGTTGGCCGAGCGAGGCTGGAAGGTCACCGGCATCGACATCTCCACCGTTGCACTCGACCGGGCCCGGGCCGTCGCCGAGGCCGCCGGGGTCTCGGTGGACCTGCAGCAGTGCGACCTGACGGTAAATCAGGCACCGGGAACCTACGACCTGGTGTCCTTCCACTACTCGGCGCTGCGGCGGGACGCGGCCGAGAACGCGGTGGCTGCGATGCTCGCCGCGGTTGCCCCCGGGGGACGCCTGCTGGTCGTCGGACACTGCACCGAGGGCCACCACGACCACCGCGGCGGCTTCGACCCGGATCGGTACGTGCAGCCGCCCGACGTGGAGCGCGCGCTCGGCCCGGACTGGGTCGTGGAGCGTTCGGAGGTGCGAGCTCGCACGATGCCCGCCGAGTACACCGGCCCGGACGTGCCCGACGTGATCCTGCTGGCTCGCCGGGCCTAACAGACCCAGCTCTCGGAGAGGATGCACACCCCCGAGGGCGGGACGAGGTAGTCGATGAGTTCGGGGTCGTCGGGCAGCGGCGCGAGGCTCTCGTCCGGTGCGATGCCGACGCGGGCCCCGCCCATGGGCCGCAGTCCTGGGATCCCGAACCAGACTTCGCCGGTCCCGCAGGTGATCGCCGCGATGGCGGAGGAGGCGTCCCACACCGCGACCTCGGCGTCCTCCGCGGTCGATCTGGGGTTCTCGCGCAGGTGGGCCGCTCGGCCGGCGGCGATGAGCGCATCGCGGTCGACGAGTTCGAGGTCCCAGCGGCTGACGACGCACAGCTGCGACTGCAGCGGAACGTCGTCGTCCTCCTCGTCGTCCTCGAGGTCGAGGTCGAAATCGTCCTCGAGTCCGGCCAGTGCCAGCACCAGGGTGCCGGTGTGGTTGCCGGCGGCGTCGTTGAACTCCTCGACCATCGCCGCGAGCCGGTCGTTGCGGTCGAACAGCCCGGCCAGTTCCGCGTCGCCGCCGCGCATGGCGACCGCCTGCGCGGCCCACGCACGGAGGCCCTCGACCAGCCGTTCGACCGATTCGGTCAACGCTTGGGCCGAGGCCGGCGAGTACTGCTCGAGGTATTCGTCCATCTCGTCGTGCATGTCGTCGTCCACGGTCTCAACGGTATTGGCGTGGCGGACACGTCGGCGCCGCATTGCAATGGTTGGCTTCCCGCGTGGCGAACTCCAAGCGCCGCGGAGCCGCCGCAGCGTTGGCCCTGCTGGCCCTGACGGGCGGGTCTGCGACGGACAGCGCAGCGGCAGACCGAGGGCAGCCGCTGGTCATAGGTCACCGGGGTGCCTCCGGGTACCGCCCGGAGCACACCCTGGCCTCCTACGAGCTCGCCGCCCGCATGGGCGCGGACTACGTCGAGCCCGACCTGGTGATCACCAGGGACGGGGTTCTGGTCGCGCGCCACGAGAACGAGATCTCCCAGACCACCGACGTGGCCAAGCGCGCAGAGTTCCGTTCGCGCAAGACCGTGAAGCGCATCGACGGCAAGGCGGTCAAGGGCTGGTTCACCGAGGACTTCACCTTCGCCGAGCTGCGAACCCTTCGCGCACGGGAACGCATCCCGGGGATTCGCCCGCGCAACACCGCCTACGACGGCAGGTACGGGGTGCCGTCCTTCCAGGAGGTCGTCGATCTGACGCGGCGGCTGTCCCGCGAGCTCGGCCGGGAGATCGGGCTGTATCCGGAGACCAAGCACCCGACGTACTTCCGCGCCTACGGCCTGCCGCTGGAGGAGCCGTTGGTCGCGGCCCTGCGCCGGAACGGGTTGGACCGCGCGGAGGCGAAGGTGTTCGTCCAGTCCTTCGAGGTGGACAACCTCAAGCGACTCAACCGCATGACGAACGTGCGGCTGGTGCAGCTGCTCGACGATCCCGGGGAGCGGCCGTGGGACGTTCGCGTCGCCAAGGCGCGACGCACCTACCGCGACCTCGCCACGGCCAAGGGCCTGCGGGCCATCGCCCGCTACGCCGACGGCGTCGGGCCGAACAAGGACTACGTCATCCCGCCAGGCCGCCGCCCAACCTCCTTCGTCGCCGATGCGCACGCCGCCGGGCTGCTGGTCCATCCCTACGCGTTCCGCAGCGAGAACCGCTACCTGCCGCCGAAGCTCCGCTCGAACAAGGACCCGAACGCCCGCGGCAGGGCGGCGGCCGAGTACAGGCTGTTCTACGCCGCCCGCGTGGACGGGGTGTTCAGCGACTTCCCCGACGTCGCCGTCCTCGCCCGCTAGCTCGGACCTACCCGCTCTGGGCGAGGTACATCGCGACGAGGGTGGTCGCGACCGCGAGCGCCCACCCGGCGACCAGCAGCCGTAGAACGGTCGGGGCCCGGCGGGTGTCCATGAAGTGCTCGGCCACCAGCCAGCACTTGCCGAAGGCCAGAATCAGGATGCCGACGCTCGCGGCCCGACGTGGCCCGTGGTCGTCGCCGAGCCACGCCGACGCGACGGTGGCCACGATCATCGCAGCCCATACGGCCCACACCCGGACCGGGGCCAAAGCCGTCATCGCAGCAGGTAGAACAGCGAGAACAGGACGAGCCAGAGCAGGTCGACGAGATGCCAGAAGATGCCCCCGGATTCCACTGTCCGCACGTCCCGATCGGTGATCTGGGCTCGGCCGACGGCCCGGTGCATCACGACCACGACGCCGGTCGCGACGAGCAGGTGCATCAGGTGAATTCCCGTCAGAACGACGAAGTACATGTAGAAGTCGTGATCGGCCGGGCTGTGGCCCTCGCTCGCGAGGCGGGAGTACTCCACGACCTTGCCCACCAGGAACGCCAGTCCGCACGCCATGGTGAGAACGAGCATCCGCCGGGCGGTGTCCCGGTCGCGGCGTTGGGTCGCCGCCACGGCGGCGACGACCAGCAGCGACCCGACGAGCAGGACGATCGTGTTGACCAGACCGACACCCAGGACGAGCGTTTGACGCGCCCGCTCGTAGCCGGCGACGTCGCGGCCGCGTTCGTGCACGAACACGACGAAGAACACGCTGAACGCGATCAGGTCGCCGGCGACGAAGACCCAGATCCCCGTCTCGCCGGGAAGGTCTGCCTTCGAGGTCCGGCGCCCGGTCCCGTTTGCGGGGCGCGTCGGACGCGCGGCGAGCTGCTCGGCCGCGGACCAGTCGATCACGTCGCCGGACTCAGCTCCTGCTGGTGGACCAGCCCGCGTTGGATGTTCTGGTAGGTCAGCCAACTGAAGACCGCCACCCAGATGCCGAACGAGCCGATCGGCAGGTAGAGGCAGATGACGCCGGTCCACCCGAAGGCGCCGTCCTTGAAGAACCACACGGTGTTGCCGGGGACGTAGCAGAGCCCGGCCCAGATGCTCAGATAGGCCGCCCAGCGCGGGAAGACGGGCGTTGCGCTGCGGTCGAGCAGGATCGACAGACCGAGGGCGAAGCACCAGGCGCTGAACGGCAGCCACGTCGAGAGCAGCGTGATGTAGCCGAGGTCGTTGAGCGTCTGGGTAATCTCCGGACTGACCTCCCCGGCACGGAACGCGGCGGCGGCCCAGAAGCAGCTCGAGACCATCAGGCAGGCGGGGCCGAGGGCCATCGTGACCAGTTGCACGTAGGTCAGGACCGGGAACACGCCTTCCTTGCGTCGGACCTGCGCGGCGACCGAGGCCCCCCAGACCGAGATCAGGCCGAAGCCGGACAGGGTGAAGACGATCGCCACCCGGATCCGGTCCCTGTGTTCGGCGTAGGTGGCGGCGACCTCCTCGGCGGAGTCCCCCGGCCCGATCCACGGGAACAGATACCGGCCGAACACCAGCCCGCCGACGAGCATGGCCAGCAGCAGCGGGCCGCAGACGACGACGAGCATCTGCGCGGTGCGGTTCATCCGGGCGGCTTCGGCGTCGATGGGCGGCTCGGTCGGCCCCGGGGGGCCGTCGAGCACGGCGACGCCGGGCGGGACGTGGTCGGCCATGCCGAACTCCTCAGCTCTCGTTGGGAACAAGGACGCCGCGGCCGAGCATCGTGCCCGCCCGCAGGGAGTTGAGCGCGTCGTTGATGCCGCTCAGGGGGAAAGCCGTCGAGGTGAGCGTCACCGCGCCGCGGCGGGCGAGGGCCACGAGTTCGACGAGTTCGTTGTAGGTGCCGCAGATGTTCCCGACGAAGCTGGTCTCGGGGAACAGCGCCTGGGTGAGGATGTCGAGGTCGAGGCGGCCGCCGTAGCCGACCATGAAGTCCACGCCGTTGGCGGCGAGGATCTCGACGGCGTCGCGTTCGGCTCCGCCCTCGCCTACGTAGTCCAGCACCACCTGGGCGCCGCCGCCGGTGAGGTCCTTGATCGCCTCGACGTGCGAGCGGTCGGCCTGGGACTGCACCAGGTTGTCCGCGCCCCAGCCGCGTGCGGCCTCGAGCGCGGCGGCGGAGACGTCGACGACGGTGATCTCGGTCTGCGACAGGGCGCGCAGCGCCTGGATGCCGATGTGCCCGAGTCCGCCGGCGCCGAGCACGACGGTGTGCGAGCCGGGGTAGGCCAGGGGCAGCGCCTTCTTCACGGCGCGGTAGGCGGTCAGGCCCGCGTCCGCGAGCGGCGCGACGTCCAGCGGGGTCAGGCCTTCCGGGATGGGCACGATCGCGCGCGCGTTGGTCTTGACGTACTGCGCGAACCCGCCGGGCGCGAGCACGCCGGGGAACACTCCCGCGGTGCAGTGCATGTCGTCGCCCGCACGACAGGCGCGGCAGTGCCCGCAGGTGGCGAGCGGGTGCAGGATCACGGCCTGACCGACCGTCAGGTGAGTGACCCCGCTGCCGAGGGCCTCGATCCAGCCGGCGGTTTCGTGGCCGCAGACGAACGGCAGGTCGATGCCCGCGCTCTTGTGCAGGTCGGCGAACTGACCCTCCCACATGTGGATGTCGGTCCGGCAGAATCCGGCGGCGCCGACGCGGACGATCACGTCGTTCGGCCGATCGGCCACGGGGTCGGGAACGTCGGCGACGACGAAGTCGCCGTGGTAGGCCGAGAGCAGGGCTGCCTTCACGGGGAACTCCTGGGGGTGGGGTGGGTGCCAGCCTGGGCCGCCCGGTCGCGGAGTTCGCGGCGCAGCAGCTTTCCGGTCACGGTTTTGGGGAGCTCGTCGAGGATCTCGACCTCGCGCGGGGCCTTGTAGACCGCGAGGCGTTCCCGACAGAACGCCGTGAGCTCCTCCGGGTCGGCCATCTGACCCGCCTTCAGGCTGACGTAGGCCTTCACCGTCTCGCCGCGGTACTCGTCCGGCACGCCCACCACCGCCGCCTCGCGGACGGCGGGATGCCCGTAGAGCACGTCTTCGACGTCGCGGGGCCACACCTTGTACCCGGCGGCGCTGATCATGTCCTTCTTGCGGTCCACGATGTAGAACCAGCCCGCTTCGTCGACGAACCCGACGTCGCCGGTGCGCAGCATGCCGCGCAGGAAGGACCGTTCGGTCTCCTCGGGCTTGTTCCAGTACCCGGGGACGACCGTGGGCCCGGCCACGGTGAGCTCGCCGATCTCGCCGACCGGCAGGTCCGCGTCGTTCTCGTCGACGACGGCCATCCGAAGCCCCGGCACCGCCACCCCGACCGAGAGCGCCCCGGAGCGCGGGTCGACCGGACCTCGAACGTTCATCGGGGTCGCGTGCGTCGGGCACGTCGTCTCGGTCATGCCGTAGACGTTGTGCAGGTACGTGCCGTACTGCTTCTCCAGCGACTCCACGATCGCCGGCGCTACCGGTGCCCCGCCGGTGAGCAGCTTGGTGAACGAAGCGAGGTCGTCCGACTGCGCGCCCCGGGCGTTGGCCAGCGCAACGTAGGCCGTGATGGCCGCGACGGTGAAGGTGGGCCGGTGTTCGCGGATCGCCTCGACCACGACCGCGGGGTCGAACCGGTAGGTCAACACGAGGGGTATGCCGGTCAGCAGAGCGGCCGCCATGTGCCCGGAAAGCCCGGTGACGTGGAACAGTGGCGCGATGCCGAGCACGCAGTCCCCGGGCCCGAGGCCGTTCCAGTCCCGGTACCACTGGCCGCCGCAGGAGATGTTCCCGTGGGTGTTCATCGCGCCCTTGGGTGCACCGGTGGTGCCCGAGGTGTAGGTCAGAAACCCGGTGTCGCCGGCCTGCGGAGAGACCGGCGGCGGCGACTTGCCGGCGTAGGCGGCGACGAGTTCGCAGAAGTCCTCGGTACCCGCCGCGCGTTGCCGTGCGATCGCGCCGAAGATCCGCTCGTCGCCTCGGCTCTGGTAGTCCAGCCCGGAAGTGGTGATCGTTCGCCGGACCGCGGTCCTCCCAATCACCTCCACCGCGTTGGCGGCGTAGAGGTCCTCCAGGGCCACGAGCACCGCGGCGCCGGAGTCGGTGAGCATCTGGTCGAGTTCACGCGCCTTGTTCATCGGGTTGATCGCGACGCAGACGCCACCGGCCTTCCAGACGCCGAGCATCGCGACGACGTACTGCGGCACGTTCTGGGTGTACAGCGCGACGCGTTCACCGGCTTCGAGTCCGCCGTCGAGCAGAGCGCAGGCGAAGGCGTCGGACTGCTCCTCGAGCTGACGGTAGGTCAGGATCGCGTCGAAGTAGAGCACCGCAGGCCCGTCCGGCCGCCGGGAGACGGAGGCCGCAAAACCCGCGAGCAGGCTCGGGTACTGCAGTTCGACCTGGTCCATCAGCGGATGACGATGGGGTTGACCGGCGCCCCGCTGCCCCCGACGACCTTGAGCGGGGCGGCGGCGTAGAAGAACGCGTACTGTCCGTCCCCGGCGCAGGCGGTGGCGAGTTCCTCCAGCCAGCAGATCTCGGTCATCGCGATGCCGAGGTTGCGCATGAGCGCGCAGTGCAGCGGCAGCGCTACGCCACTGCCCGGCTCGTAGGTGACCTCGTTGGCGATGGTGTCGGTGACCAGGTTCGGGATCTCCCGTTCCTGGAACCACTCGACGAGTTGACGCGAGTAGGTCAGGCCGGGTTCGTTGAAGCCGTCGTAGAACTGCTCCGTCGTCATCGAGTACCAGGCCTTCATGAACCCCGTGCGGATCAGCAGGATGTCCCGCTTCTCGATCGTCACGCCCTGGGCCTTGGCGGCGGCTTCGAGGTCGTTGTGGTCGAAGGTCTCGCCCTTGTCCAGCCAGTCCTTGCCCCGGTAGCGGGCCATGTCGATCAGCACCCCGCGCCCGACGACGCCCTTCTCGGCGATCGGCAGCACGGAGGCCTTGGACAGCTCCCCGACCGTGGTGCGGCAGTCGTAGCCGTTCCAGATCTGCCCGTCGTACCAGACGTGGCCGAGGGCGTCGTACTGCGTCGAGCCCTGCAGGAACAGCGTGGCCTTGTCGTCGGCGTAGTGCAGCCCGCCGGGGAAGGCGGGGGCGTCCTCGCCGTCCCAGTTGCTCTCGTCCATGACCGCGCACCGGTCGATCCCGGCGCGACCGGGCCACACCGGGTCGCCGTGCGCGTGCCCCATCTGCACCTGCAGGGTGTGGACCTCACCCTTGGAGATGTGCTGCGCTCCGCGCAGAACGGCCCCGGCGTCGAGGTAGTTGAGCGAGCCGAGCTCGTCGTCCGGACCCCACTTGCCCCAATTTTTGGGCGAATCCGCGCCGATCAGGTCGCGCATGGCTGGCACATCGGTCATGGGTGGCACTCCTCGCCGTCGGCCGGACGAATCGCTTTCGCGCGGGCAGCCGTCGAACGCGACGGGCGCCCCCGCCGGCCAAATCTCGCAGGGCGGGGTGGACGCGGCATCCGCAGATCGCGCACAGTGGGGCCGCACCACTACGTACGTATCCACCGGTCAGGTGAGGCTCATGCTCGACGCGAGCTCGCTGGACCCGCCGACGATCGGCCGGGGCAACCTCCCCGCGCCCATCACCAGCTTCGTCGGCCGCCTTGGCGAGCTCGAGGAGATCTCGCGCGCGCTCGAGCAGTGCCGCCTGGTCACGCTCTCCGGCGTCGGCGGCGTGGGCAAGACCCGGCTCGCGCTCCAGGCCGCGGCCGAGCTGTCTCCGCGCTTCCCCGACGGCGTGTGGGTGGTCGAGCTGGCCTCGCTCGCCGACCCCGCGCTGCTCCCGCACACGATCGTCGACAGTCTCGGCATCGCGCAGCGCTCCGCGCGCGACCCGATGGCGACGCTGACCGAGTTCCTCCGCCGCCGCCGGGTGCTGCTGATCCTGGACAACTGCGAGCACCTGCTCGACCGGGCGGCCGAGGTGGTGGACGGCCTGCTGCGGGCCGCGGATCGGCTGCACGTGGTGACCACCAGCCGCCAGCGTCTCGGCGTGACCGGCGAGATCGTCGTGCGGCTCGCTCCCCTGGAGGTCCCGCCCAGCGGGGAACCTCTGTCGCCGGAGGCCGGGCAGTACAACGCGCTGCGCCTGTTCGCAGAACGCGCCGCCGCCGTCGTGCCCGGCTTCGTCGTCGACGGGGAGAACGTCGAGGCCGTCACCCGGGTCTGCCAACGCCTCGAGGGCCTGCCTCTCGCGTTGGAGTTGGCGGCGGTTCGCCTACGAGTCCTGCCGATCGACGAACTGGCCGCCCGGCTCGAGGACCGGTTCGCGCTGCTCGTCGAAGGCGGCCGCACGGCTCCCGCGCGGCATCGGACGCTGCGGGCAACGGTGGACTGGAGCTACGAACTCTGTACCCGGGACGAGCAACTGCTGTGGGCCCGCTGCGCGATCTTCTCCGGAACCTTCGACTTGGGCGCCGTCGAGGCTGTGTGCTCGGACGACGACCTGCCGACCACCGCCGTCCTGGACACCCTGGCGAGCCTGGTGGACAAGTCGATCCTGATCGCCGAACAGGTCTGCGGCGCCAGGTTCCGCATGTTGGAGACCATCCGCGAGTACGGCCTGGCGCGGCTCGGCGAGGCCGGGGTGGCACCGGAGTTCCGTGGCCGCCACTGCGCGTGGTACCTGCGCCTCGTCGCAGCGGCCTGTGCCGAATGGTTCGGCCCCGAACAGGGTGCGTGGTGCGAGCGCCTTCGGCTGGAGCAGCCGAACCTGCGTGCCGCCATCGACGTCGGCTTCGCCGACGGCGGCGACACCGAGGGCGGCCTGGAACTGGTCGGGCGGCCCTGGTTTCTCTGGGTGTGCCTGTTCCGGGCCGACGGCCGCCACTGGCTGGACCGGGCGTTGGACTCGACGACCGCACCGTCCGTGCACCGCTCCCGTGCGCTGGCCACCGCGGCCTACATCGCCTCCCTGCAGGGCGATCGGGCGGCGGCCGACACGCTCCTGGACGAGGGCGCCGCCAGTCTGGAACTCATCCACGATCCGGAAACCGCCGCGTATCTGCTGCACGTGCGCGGGGTGTACGCACTGTTCTTCGGCGAGTCCGCCGAGTGTGGCCGCCTGCTGACGGCGGCCCTCGCCGAGTACGACGGGCTCCCGATCGCCGAGGACCTGCGAGTCGTCGCGCAGATCCAGCTGAGCCTGTCCCTGATCTTCCTCGGCGACCTGACCACCGCCACCGCGCTGCTCGACGAGTGCCGCACCCGGTGCCAGGAGGCCGGCGAGGAGTGGCTGCTCTCCTACGCGCTCTATGGCCTAGGCCTGGCCAGGTTCGCGGCCGGGGAGCTGACCGCGGCGGCCGACTTCATCGCACAGAGCCTGCAGATCAAACGCGTCTTCGGCGATTCGCTCGGGCTGGCGATGGCGCTGGACCTCATCGCCTGGATTCGCGCCGAGCAGGGCGCGAACGCTCCGGCGGCGACGCTGCTCGGCGCGGCCGCGCACCTGTGGCACGCCTTCGGCGTCGAGCTGTTCGGCTCCTCGCACTGGCTCGCGCACCGTCGTCGGTGCGAGGAGCGCACCCGCGCGGCCCTCGGCTCGGCCTACGAGGCGGCGGTCGAACTCGGCGCCAATCTCAGCATCGACGACGCGCTGAGCTACGCCTTCGCGCCCCCGGGGCCCCTCGCGCTCGGCCACTCGGCCGCGACGGCGCTGACAGTGCGCGAGCGGGAGGTCGCGGTGCTCGTCGCGAACGGGCTGGCGAACCGCGCCATCGCGACCGAACTGCACGTCTCCCAGCGCACGGCCGAGACCCACGTGCAGCACATCCTCACCAAGCTCGGATTCCAATCCCGGGCTCAGATCGCGAACTGGGTCGGCGAGCGGCGTGGTCGCGCCGAGGACAACTGACGTCGCCTACGTACGTAGGCGATGTCGCCGGGGTGCGGGTTCTGCGGATGCCGGGGTGGTGCGCCGCTGACAGGTTGGGCTGGCAGACCGCATGCGCCCGCGGCGATCCTCGAGGAGCAGACCATGGCGTTGTTGGAACGATCCGAGTGGTACGACATCGCCCGGGACACCAACTGGACACCGGCGTTCGCGTCCGTGGAGGAGATCTTCCCAGACGAGATGAGCGACACCTTCGGGCTGACGCTGGATCAGTGGAACGTCTACGACGAGCCGTTCAAGGTCACCTACCGCGAGTACGTCCAGGTCCAGAGCACCAAGGACATCGGCGCGTACTCGGTGAAGTCGGCCCTGGCGCGGTCCAACTTCTACGAGAACGCCGACCCCGGCTGGCAGAGCATTCTGAAAATGCACTACGGCGCGGTGTGCCTGCTCGAGTACAACGCCGTGCTGGCCGAGGCCAAAATGGCTCGCTTCGGCAAGGCGCCCGGCATGCGCAACATGGCCGCGTTCGGGTCGATGGACGAACTGCGGCACGCGCAGATCCAACTCTTCTTCGCGCACGGGAACATCGACAAGTCCCGGCAGTTCGACTGGGGCATCAAGACCTTCCACACCCAGAACTGGGCCGCGGTCGCCGGTCGGTCGTTCATCGACGACCTGTGCATGGGACGCGACGCGGCGACGATGAGCATCATGCTCACCTTCTCCCTGGAGCAGGGCTTCACCAATCTGCAGTTCATGGGGTTGGCCGCCGACGCGGAACTGATGGGGGACTACAGCTTCTCCAACCTGATCTCCAGCGTGCAGACCGACGAGGCACGCCATTCGCAGATCGGGACGGCGGCGCTGCGGGTGCTCGTCGCCAACGGCAAGCAGGACCAGGCCCAGCAGGCGATCGAGATCGCGTTCTGGCGTGCGTGGCGGCTGTTCATGACCCTGACCGGTCCGTCGATCGACTACCTGACGCCGTTGCACCGGCGGCACCAGTCGTTCAAGGAGTTCGTGATGGAGTTCATCGTCGCGGAGTTCATGCGGGCGCTGGAGGACCTGGGACTGTCCAAGCCCTGGTACTGGGACTACTTCCTCGACACCGTCGAGTACTTCCACCACAGCGGGCACCTGGAGATCTGGTTCCTGCGCAGCACCGTGTGGTGGGACCCGAGCGCCGGCGTCACTCCCGAGGAGCGCGCCTGGCTCGAGGAGAAATACCCCGGCTGGAACGAGGTCTGGGGCAAGCTCTGGGACGTCGTCGCACAGAACGCCCTCGACGGCCGCGACGACATGCTCTCCCCGCAGGCCCTGCCGATGCTCTGCAACGTGTGCGGCACCTCCAGTGGCGGCATGCCGCTCAACGGTTTCCACCAGGGCAACTGGACCGACCACTCCGACGGCCGCCGGTACTACTTCTGCTCCCCGCCCTGCAAGTGGATCTTCGACATCGACCCCGCGCGGTACGAGGGTCACAAGAGCCTGGTCGACCGACTGCTCGGCGGCATGATCGACCCGGGCACCGTCGAAGGACTGCACCAGTACATGGGCATCATGCCGGGCGAACGGGGCTCGGACCCGGACAACTACTCGTGGGCGCAGACCTGCCTGCCGGTCAAGGCGTAGGGGCCGGCCATGGACGAGATTCTTCCGCTGGTCTGCAGCTTCGAAGACGGCTGCATCCTCACCCTGGTGCCGGTACCGACCGATCTGACGATGGATCAGGTCGCTGCGGCGATGGCACCACACTTCGTCGGCCGGATGCTCGCGCCGCGCGATGGCGTTCCGCTGCGCGTGCGGGCGCAGGGCGACGCCGACTACCTGCCGCGAGACTTGCTCGTGCGCGACACCGGATGGCCGTCGATGACGACCATCCAGGTCGGCTACGAGACCCCGGTCGCCCCGCAGAAGCGCAAGGCGATCCGATGAGCGCGGCCGAGGCGGTCGAGTCGCGCAACCTCGTCGGTCCGTGCGTGCGCAGCGGGGACATCGCCGATGCCGTCGTCGAAGCGGCCCGGGACGACAATCCCGGCCGCGAGATCGTCGTGGAGAACCACAGCGCGTACGTGCGCCTCAAGGTCGAACAGGAACTGGTCCTGCGCCGCGCGACCATCGAGGACTACCTGGGCCGGCCCTTCAAAATGTGGGAGCTGCAACCGGAACTCGCGGCGATCGCCGGACTTTTCGAGATGACTGACAATCAGATCCGCTTCTACTACAACAGAACTCTGTAGATCGCGAGGAGTGCACTCCATGACCGAGCAAGCTGCAGAGACCCTCAAACCGCTGCGCACCTGGTCGCACCTGACCGAGAACCGCAAGAAGCCGAGCGAGTACGAGATCGTCTCGGTCAAGACGCTGTTCACGACGGGCGATCCGGACGCCGCGCTCGAGCTGTCGCCCGACGTGCCCATGAACAGGTGGATCAAGCGCTACCGCACGGACAGCAGGCTCCAGCACCCGGACTGGGACGCCTTCCGCGACCCCGACGGCGTGGTGTACCGCACCTACTGCACGCAGCGGGACAACGACGAGGACTACGTCGACGGCCTGGTGAGCCAGTACAACGACATGGGCCACGACGCGAAGCTGTCGCCGGAGTGGGTCGCCCAACTCGGCGCCCTGTACACACCGATGCGGTACCTGCTCCACACCGCGCAGATGGCGGCCGCCTACCTGGTGACGATGTCGCAGGCGAGCACCGTCGCGAACTGCGCCGTGTTCCAGATGTCGGATCAGCTCCGCTGGGTGTCACGCGTCTCCTACCGCACGGCGGAGCTGCGCAAGAGCTGGCCGTCCGCCGGGTTTGGTGCCGCGGAGCGTGCGCACTGGGAGAACGACCCGGCGTGGCAGGGCCTGCGCGAACTGATGGAGCGTCTGCTGTCCACCTACGACTACGGCGAGGCGCTGCTCGCGCTCAACTGCGTGGCCATGCCGGCAATCGACGAAGCCCTAAGCGAACTCGGTGCGCGGGCGGCCGAACAGGGCGACACGTTGACCCAGTTCCTGGTCGAGGCCCAACTCGCCGACTCGCAACGACGCGAACGGTGGACGCAGGCGTTCGTGGCGTTCGTCGAGGCCGAGCCGGAGAACAAGGCCTACCTCGCCGAGGTCGTCGAACGCTGGACGCCGCTGGCCGAGCAGGCCGTTGCCAACTACCGCGGCGGGTTCGCGGGCGCGTAGGCCTGGTGTTGGGGCACCGCCGGGGCCGTCCCGGCTTCGGCGGGCTCCCGCCGTGGTTGCCGTGGCCTCTCGGCGGTCGACGTCGCGGTCTCGTCGCCGCGGTCGGTGGTCACCCGCTAAATCACCGCTGCCCTCAGGGAGTTGACTCTTTAGTTCGCTAATCTGTTCGAATACAATCGGGTCATGTACCGCACCCAAGGCGAAATCTTCGCCACCGACGCCGCCAACGACGACGGGCTCGACGTCCAGCGGGCGCTGATCGCGGACTGCCTCGACGCCGAGCGGGAGAAGGCCCGCGTCGACGGGCGCCTCTACACCGCCATGGCCCGCATCGACTCCGACTGCTCCCGCCGCGCGGGCGAAGACGACGAACTCTACGAACAACTCCTGCGCTCCGCGTACGAGGACCTCGCGCTCGCCGTGGCCTCCTCGGCCGACTTCACCGCCGGGTCCATCCGCGAGGCCGCGGAGTTGCGCTCCCGCCTCCCGCGCACCTTCGCCGCCCTCTGTGCCGGACACATCACCCTCTACAAGGCCCAGCTCATGCTGAGCCCCGCCCGGACCCTGACCGTCGAGCAGTGCCTGCAGTACGAGGAAGGCCTGCTCCCCAAGGCGCCCGACCTGGTTCCGGCCAAACTCCGCCGCATCGGGTGGAAACTCGCCCGGCGCATCGACAAACGCGCCGCGAAGAAGCGGGAGAAGGCAGCCCGCGAGGAGCGCCGGGTCTGGATCACCCCGGGCGAAGACGGCATGTACTGGTTCGGCGCCCTGCTTCCCGCCGAGCAGGCCGTCGCCGTCTTCGGGGTCATCGACACCCTCGCCAAGGCCACCAAGACCACTCTCGAGCCCGGCGACGACCGGAAGATCGACTCCCTCCGTGCGGACACCCTCGTCGACCTGATCCTCAACCCCAACGGCGAATCCAGGGTCAAGTACGAGATGCGCGTCCTCGTCCCCGTCGGGACCCTGCTCGGCCTGGGCGACCAGGACGGGCACCTCCCCGGCCACGGCCCGATCCCCGCCGAGGTCTGCCTCGAACTCGCCGCCGACTCCACCTGGCGCCGCATCCTCACCGACCCCGACATGTCCCACGTCCTCGACGTCGGCGCCCACGTTCGCGAACCCTCCGCCCGGATGCGGGAATTCATCGAGGCACGCGACCAGCGCTGCCGCTGGCCGGGCTGTCACCGCCCCGCCCACAAGGCCGACCTGGACCACAGCCGCATGGTCTGCATCGGCGGCCTGACCATCCGCATCAATCTCGCCGCGTTGTGCGAACGGCATCACATCGTCCGGCACTTGCCAGGCTGGAAAGTAACCCAGGATCCCGACGGATCCGGCGCCCTGACCTGGAGCACTCCAACGGGCCGCGTCTACCGCACCCGGCCACCCACCCCACTGGGCGAGGAAGCCGAACTCGCGGACATCAAGCTCCCCGAGTACGACGAATGCCCCTTCTGAGGGCTGTCCGCTCGTTGGCCAAACAGCAGACTCCGCCGAGTCAGGCTGCCGCGCGCCTACCGGAGTGAGCGCTCGTCGACGACCCGGACCGCCTTGCCCGCGGAACGTTCGACGCTGCCGGGCTCGCCGACCTCGACCCGGACGGTGACGCCGATCGTCCGCTTCACCAGTCCGGCGAGGTGCTCTGCTGCCTCGGCGGCGCCACTGGCGGCCGGGTTGCGTTCGACGCGGACCAGCAGCGCGTCGAGATGGCCGTCCTTGTGCAGCACGCACTGGAAGTGGGCGGCGAGTTCGGGCACGCCCAGGACGAGTTCCTCGATCTGCGTGGGGAACACGTTGACCCCACGCACGATCATCATGTCGTCGGTGCGGCCGACGATCTTCTCGATCCGGCGCACGCCGCGGGCCGTGCCCGGCAGCAGGCGGGTCAGGTCGCGGGTGCGGTAGCGCAGGACCGGCATCGCCTCCTTGGTCAGGGAGGTGAAGACGAGTTCGCCGAGTTCGCCGTCGGGCAGCACCGCGCCGGTCGCCGGATCGACGATCTCCGGATAGAAGTGGTCCTCCCAGACGTGCAGGCCGTCCTTGGTCTCCACGCACTCCTGCGCGACGCCCGGGCCGATGACCTCGGACAGGCCGTAGATGTCGACGGCGTGGATGTCCATGCGCTCCTCGATCGCGGCGCGCATCTCGTTGGTCCACGGCTCGGCGCCGAAGATGCCGACCCGCAGCGACGTGCTCCGCGGGTCGATCCCCTGGCGCTCCATCTCGTCGACGATGTTGAGCATGTAGCTCGGCGTCACGGTGATGACGTCGGGTTGGAAGTCCCTGATAAGGGTGACCTGACGCTCCGTCATACCACCGGAGATCGGAACGACGGTGAGACCGAGGCGCTCGGCGCCGATGTGCGCGCCGAGGCCGCCGGTGAACAGGCCGTACCCGTAGGCGTTGTGCAGCAGATCTCCCGGCCGCGCGCCCGCCGCACGGAAGCTGCGGGCCATGACCTTGCCCCAGGTCTGCAGATCCTTGGTCGTGTAGCCGACGACGGTGGCCTTGCCGGTGGTGCCGGAGGAGGCGTGGATGCGGGCGATCTGCTCTCGCGGGACGGCGAACATGCCGAAGGGGTAGTTGGCGCGCAGGTCGTCCTTGGTGGTGAACGGCAGCGCGGACAGGTCCTCGAGCGAGAGCAGGTCGTCGGGCTCGAAGCCGATGCCGTCCAGGGCCGCGCGGTAGTGCGGGACGTTGTCGTAGGCGTGCCGAACCGACCACTTCATCCGCTCGAACTGCAACGGTTGCAGATCGGCGAGGTGGGCAAACTCGATCGCCTCGAGGTTTTCGTCGGGCGGGATCGGGCGGGGCATCGGTGCCTTTCGGTCGGAAGGGGATGCCGGTCAGGAGTAGATGGCTTTCACCTGCTGGTAGGCCTCGAGCGCGTTCGGTCCCAACTCCCGGCCGAGGCCGCTGGACTTCACCCCGCCGAACGGCGCTCCGTGGTCGACGGCGTACCGGTTGACTCCGATGGTCCCGGTGCGGACCCGACGGGCCACCGCCTTGCCGCGGTCGACGTCCGCGGTCCACACCGTGCCGCCGAGGCCGAAGTCGGAGTCGTTGGCCAGGCGCACGGCGTCGTCGTCGCCGTCGTAGCCGATGACGGCCAGCACGGGCCCGAAAATCTCCTCCTGCGCGATCGTCGAGGAGTTGTCGACGTCGGCGAACACCGTGGGCTCGACGAACCAGCCGCGCTCGCGCGCGGGGCGGCCGCCGCCGACCACGAGCCGGGCGCCGTCGCCGCGGCCCTTGGCGATGTAGCCCTCCACGCGATCGCGATGCGCGGCGGAGACCAGCGGTCCGATCTGGGTGGCCTCCTCCAGCGAGTCGCCCACCGTCAGATTTCCGGCGAGGGCGGCAAAGAGGTCGACGACCTCGGCGTAGCGCGATCGCGGGGCGAGGATCCGGGTGCTCAGGTGACAGGTCTGGCCGTTGTTCGCCAGGGTCGTCAGGAACAGGCTCTCGGCCATGCTCGCGAGGTCCAGCTCGGCGTCGTCGAGCACGATCGCCGCGGACTTGCCGCCGAGTTCGAGGGTGACCGGGCGCAGCAGACGGCCGCAGACTTCGGCGATGGCCCGTCCGGCGGCGGTGGACCCGGTGAACGCAACCTTGTCGACGCCGGGGTGGGCGACCAGATGTGCCCCGAGGGCGCGGCCGCCGGGAACGACGTTCACCACGCCCGGCGGCAGGTCGGAGGCAGCGACGGCCTCGGCGAACAGCATCGCGTCCAGCACGGTCTCCGGCGACGGTTTGAGGACCACCGTGCAGCCGGCGGCCAACGCGGGCGCGTACTTGAACGCGGCCAGGGCCTGCGGGTAGTTCCACGGCACTATCGCGACGACGACCCCGACCGGCTCGCGCGCCACCGTGGTGCTGCCGCCGAGCAGATGCGCCTGCTCCGCCGGCTCCTCGGCCGCGGAGATCAGGTCGGCGTAGTAGCGCAGCAGCAGCGCCGGCTTGACGGCCTCCCCGCGCCGCGCGATCCGAATCGGCATGCCGTTCTGGGCGCTAACCGCACGTGCGGTGGCCTCGGCGCGTGCTTCGAGTTCGCCGGCCAGGCTCTCCATGGCCGCCGCGCGCCGCGCCGGCTCCCACCGCGACCAGCCGCTCGGATCGTCGAAGGCCGCCCGAGCCGCGGCGACGGCGGCGTCGCCGTCGGCCTCCACCGCCTCGGGCACCGAGCCGAGGTAGTCCTCGGTGCTCGCCGAATGAACCCGGATGCGGGCCGGCGAACTCGGCGCGACCCACTGTCCACCGACGAACAGCTTGGCGTGCTCCGCGTTCACGGCGCCTCCCGCTGGAAAGCCCGGCGGTGCTCCGCCGGGTCGCGCCTGCGACGCTACGCCCCATGGCCGGTGCCGCTCTGCTGCTGTCCCGTCGCGACCTCGACTTCCTGCTCTACGACTGGCTCGACGTCGAGGCGCTCACCGGGCGCGAGCGCTTCGCCGAGCACTCCCGGGAGACCTTCGACGCGGTCCTGGAGGTGTGCGCGCAGATCGCGGCGGAGAGGTTCGCGCCCCACAGTCGGGCGGCGGATCTGGCCGAGCCGGCGATCGTCGACGGCGTCGTGCGGCTGCACCCGCACGTGCGCCCGGCGCTGGCCGCCGTCGCGGAGGCCGGGTTGCTGTCCGCCGGCATGGACACCTCGCTCGGCGGGCTCCAGCTGCCGCAGGTGATCGCCACCGCGTGCGGTGCGTACTTCGGCGCTGCCAACGTCGCGACGTGGGCGTACCCGTTCCTGACCATCGCCAACGCGAACCTGCTCGTGGCGCACGCCGACCCCGAGCTCGTGGAGCGGTTCGTTCCGCCGATGCTCGCGGGGCGCTTCCACGGCACGATGTGCCTGTCCGAGCCGCAGGCGGGGTCCTCCCTCGCGGACGTCGCGACCCGCGCGGAGCGGCAGGCCGACGGCACGTTCCGCCTGTTCGGCAACAAGATGTGGATCTCCGGCGGCGAACACGAACTCGGCGAGAACATCGTGCACCTCGTGCTCGCGAAGATCCCCGGCGGACCGGCCGGAGTGAAGGGCATCTCGCTGTTCCTCGTCCCGCGGTTCCTCCTCGACGCGGCCGGCGCCGTGGGCGAGCGCAACGACGTCGTGCTCGCGGGCCTGAACCACAAGATGGGCTACCGCGGCACGGTGAACACCCTGCTGAACTTCGGCGAGGGCGTGCACACACCCGGCGGCGCCCCGGGTGCGGTCGGCTACCTGGTGGGCGCGGAGAACACCGGCCTCGCGGCGATGTTCCACATGATGAACGAGGCCCGCGTCGGGGTCGGCGCCGGCGCGACGGCGCTGGGCTACACCGGCTACCTCAAATCCCTGGACTACGCCCGCACCCGCACCCAGGGCCGTCCCGCCGCGGCGAAGGACCCCGCCGCGCCGCAGGTCCCCCTCGTGGACCACCCCGACGTGCGCCGGATGCTGCTGGCCCAGAAGTCCTACGTCGAAGGCGCTTTGGCGCTCGTGCTGTACTGCGGCCGCCTGCTCGACGAGGAGCGCACCGCGGCCACGCCCGAAGCGCGCGCGCACGCGCACCTGCTGCTCGACGTGCTCACGCCGATCGCGAAGTCCTGGCCGTCGCAGTGGTGCCTTGCGGCCAACGACCTTGCGATCCAGGTCCTCGGCGGGTACGGCTACACCCGCGACTACGACCTCGAGCAGCACTACCGCGACAACCGCCTCAATCCGATCCACGAGGGCACGCACGGCATCCAGGCCCTCGACCTGCTCGGCCGCAAGGTCGTGATGGGCGGCGGGGCGGGCCTGGCCGCCCTGATCGAACTGCTGGGGGTGACGGTTCGGCGCGCCGAGGCCGTGGGCGGCGAGGCCGCCGAGTGGGCGGACGCCCTCGGGGCGGCGACGAACCGACTGTTCGCCACCACGCAGGCGATCCACGGCGCCGACCTCGACGCCACCACCCGCCTCGCGAACGCGACCGTCTACCTCGAGGCCGCCGGACACGTCGTACTCGCCTGGATCTGGCTCGAGCAGTTCCTCGCCGCAACCGGCACCGACGCCTTCGGCGAGGGCAAGCGCCAGGCCACGCGCTACTTCTTCCGCTACGAACTCCCCCGTACCGGCCCGCAGTTCGATCTGCTGGCCTCCGTGGACACCACGACGACGGACATGCGGCCCGATTGGTTCTAATCGCCCACACCCCCACGAGACGTCCAACGCCTGCGGCGTAGGGCAGCGCCCGGTTACCGTCAAGGAGAATCGACCAGACGTGGCATCGGGGGGATGCCGCAGACGGCGTAGCAACGACGGGGTGCACCGAGATGATGAACCGGCAGGCCGGAATCGCAACCGGCGGCATTGCGCTGCTCGCGTTGATCGGCGGGGTCTTCGTCGCGACGGCGGGCAACGGGGACACCGATCCCCTCGCGGCGGTCATCGCTCCGGTGGAGCCGACGCCCACGCCCACGCCCGGGGCGAAGTGCTCGACCGCGATCGTGCCGTTCGTCCCGACCTCGATCAGCATCCCGGGCCTGCCCAAGATCAAGGTCAGCGCCCTGGAACGGGACGCCAACGGCGTGCCCGGAACCCCGGCGCTGACGAAGTCGGCCAAGCAGACGATGGCCTTCGACCTCGGCAGCGGCATCCTGATCGGCGCGAAGAAGGGCAACGCCCTGCTGAACGCGCACACCTTCCCCGACGGCAGCGCGCTGGGCAACACACTCCTCGACGAACTCGAGGAGAAGGACATGATCTACGTCGACGGCCCCCTCGGGCGCACCTGCTACAAGGTGACCGACGAGGTCGAGGTCCCCTACGACAACGACGGCAAGCGGTACTACGCCAAGACCGGCAAGCCGCAGATCGCGATCATCGTCTGCTCCGGCGAGCGCATCGGCCCTGGTCAGTGGACCAAGCGCACGATCTGGTACGCCTCGCCGGTCGCGTAGGGAAAGTTTTTCCCGCGCCGTCTGTGCGATTCACAGGTTGATCGACCACGATGGGCCCCGTCTTGCAGCAGTGATCGACGGGGGAAGTCGTGAATCGGCGGCACACGATCGTGGCCGGCAGTGCCGTGCTGGCGATTCTCAGCCTCGGCACCGGGGCCTTGATCGTCGCCTCGGGTGACGAGAAGGCCGACGCGACGCCGATTCCGGTGGCCGTCCAGGCCCCCGCACCCGTGGTCGTGGAAGCGAGCCCGGAGCCCGAGCCGACGCCGACCCCGAAGCCCGAGCCGGCCTGCAGCACCGCCACGAAGGCGTTCCTGCCGACCAAGGTGGAGATCGCCGGGATCGAGACCATCTCGGTCCTCGCGCTGCCCCGCGACGGCTTCAACATCCCCGGCGTCCCGGCCCTGACCGCGAGCGGCAAGAACTCCATGGCCTTCGATCTCGGCAGCGGCATCCGCCCGGGGGACCCGGCCGGCAACGCCCTGCTGAACGCGCACACCTACCCCGACGGCAGCGCGCTGGGGAACAAGCTCCTGGCCAAGCTGGACAAGGGCGACGAGATCGTCGTCAAGGGCGTCGGCGGCCAACTCTGCTACGAGGTCAACGACCGCGTCGAGGTCTCGGCCTACGACAGGGGGAAGCGGTACTACGCCAAGACCGGCAAGCCGCAGATCGCGATCATCGTCTGCTCCGGCAAGCGTCTCGGCCCGGGGAACTGGACCGAGCGCACGATCTGGTACGCCTCTCCCATCTCCGGCTAGGCCGCCTGCGAGGATCGGGCTCGTGACCACCGACGAGCCCGAAGCCAAGCGCCCACTCGAGCTCATCGAGCCCCTCGACATCACCGAGGTCCGCACCGGGCCCACCTCGCGGCACAGCGAAGTCCTGGCCTGGTCCGGCCGGCTCGGCCTGCTGTGGACCGGGACGCCGGGCGCCGATCGGGTCGTGGTCGCCTGCGGCGGAGCGCTCGGCGGCGTCCTCGGCCCCGCGGGCGGTCTCTACTACGACCTCGGCAACGCCCTGGAACCGCACGGCATCGGCACGGTCCGGGTCGACTATCGCCGACCGGGAAACCTCGCGAGCTGCGTGTTCGACGTCGCCGTCGCGATCGACGTGGCGATGCGCGAAGGCTCGTCGAGCTTCGTGATCGTCGGACACTCCTTCGGCGGGGCCGTCGCGATCAGCGCCGCGGCCGCGATGCCGGACGTCGTCGCCGCCGTGGTGAGCCTGGCGGGGCAGTCGGCGGGCACGGACGCGGCGCCGGAGCTCGCGGGCCGGCCGCTGCTGCTGCTGCACGGCGAAGCCGACGAGGTCATCCCCGCCTCGTCGGCCCACTCGATCCGTCGCGTCGCCGGGCACGGCCGGGTCGTGGTCTTTCCGGCCACCGGGCATCTGCTGCACGAGGCGTCCGAGGAACTGCGCAGCCGCCTGCCGGACTGGATTCGTCGGTCCTTCGACGGCGGCGATCCGGGAGACTTCTAGCTACCGCTCGTTGCGCCAGACCAGGGCGTCGGACACGGCGCGCTCGCGGCCACCGGACACCCGGTTCACCAGCTTTCCCCTGATCGACATCGTGGTGGAGCCGCCGCCGTCGAGGTTCACCGCGTCGCGCAACCCGAAGGCCCAGGCCACGCGAGCCGCCTCCGGCAGGGTCGCGCCGACGCTGCGCCCGCGACCGTCGACGGTGATCATCACGATCTTCCCGTCCCAGGCGGTGCCGACGACGGTGCGTGGGTGGCGACGAAAGAAGTTGTCGTCCCGACGCTCGGGGGCGACGACGCGTCCCTCCTCCAGCAGCCGGAACCGCCCGCTCACCGCTGCGGTGGCCGGTCCGATCTCGATGCGATCCCCCTTGCCGTCGCGCACGGTGTGCTGGATGTCGATGCAGCCGCGGGAGACCAACTTCTCGATGTCCCGCGCCGCCTTGCCGGTCGCCTGGATCGAGGAGCGGCCCTTGCCGAGGCGCAGGCCTCGCTTGGCCGCGACCTTCACGGCGCAGCCGTCCCGGTCGAGCAGGATCTCGGTACCGACCCCGCTCGGGGTGCGCTTGCCGAACTTCGCGGTGAAGGCGGCCATCTGACCGCGGGACTCGCAGCGTGCCTGGGAGGCGGCGGTGCGGCAGGCGCTGGGAACGCGCGGCACCGCGTTGACCTTGTCCAGTCGCAGCGTGTGGTTGCCGCCCGCGTCGCGCACCTTGGCCGACCACTTCACCCTTTCGATGCGCAGCGAGTTCTTCGCGCTGTCCACGAGCAGGGTGACCTCGCGCTTCATGCCGGAGGGTTCGGACAGGACGCGGCCGCGGTCGATGGTCAGCCCGACCGGGTTGCCCGGCAGCCGCGAGCCGAGAGCGAAGAACGAGGCGTTGACCCCGACCAGTGCGTCGGCCTCGCGGGTGAGCTTGGTGGTCGGGGTGGTACCGGCCACGCTCGGACCGTAGGTGGTGCCGAGGCTTCCCTTCGCAACCTTGGGGTCGATGGTCAGCGCGCGCACCACCCAGGAGGCACCCTGCCTGCCGCGCTTGCGGGGCTCGCCGCGGCGGACGGTCGTGAGCGTCACCCCCTTGGCGACGGCGACCGTCGACCGGCTCTCCTTCAGCGACGACGGCCCGAGCGGAAGCCTTGTGGCCACCCCGTTGCGGCGGACGGCCGTCGCGGCCTTCGGTTGCCGGGGCGCCTCCTCGACGGCGGGAGCGGGCGCAGGGGCCGGAGCAGGCAGGGGAACCGGAAGCTCCTCGAGCGGCGCCGACCGCGGCACCCGGTCCAGGGGCGGGCCGGAGGGGAGCGGCGGCGCGTCGGCGCCGAGGGCGGCGTCGATCGGCACCGAAACGCCAGTCGCCACAAGGGAAAAGGCAGCCATGGCCAGCACGACGGTGCGAGGCCGGAAGGTGGGGTTCGCGGTCACGCGGCGATCATCGGCCGGCCAACTCGATTGCGTGCGCACAAACACGCAATGAACGCGTCGGCGGCGGGAATTCACAGGGAAACCCGCCACACCCGTCCCACCAGTGCCTGACGCTTCGTCAGATGACAGCCGGGTCGCGAAATATGACAGCGCACCCGCCTGAAGGCTCGGCGACACTCGAGCCGCGGACGGCGTCGCGCCCTTCCCCCGGCGGGAAAGGGCGCGATTGGCCGCCGAGGACGAGTCAGGAGTCGGTGCGGGTGGCGTCGCTGCCCAGGGTCACCGTGGTCTTCTTGGTCTGGCCGCCGCGGACGTAGGTCAGCTCGTGGGTCGTGCCCGGCTGCTCGGAGCGCACCCCGGCCAGCAGGGCGTCGGCGGCGCCGATGGGTCGGCCGTCGAAGCCGGTGACGACGTCGCCGGCCCGAAGCCCCGCCTTGTCGGCGGCGCCGCCCGGCACGATTGCCTGCAGGGCTGCGCCGCGCACCGTCTCGCCGACGGCGTCCCCGACCTGCACCCCGAGCTGACCGTGGGCCACGGTCTCGCCCCGGGCGAGCTTCTCCGCGACGACCTTCGCCTGGTCGATCGGGATGGCGAAACCGAGGCCGATGGAGCCCGACCCGTCGCCGAGCGCCGCGATCGCGGAGGTGATTCCGACGAGGTTGCCGGCGCCGTCGACCAGCGCGCCGCCGGAGTTGCCGGGGTTGATCGGAGCGTCGGTCTGAATGGCGTCGATGACGCTCTGGTGGGCGCTGCCGGCCTGCGCCTGCGGCACGACCGGCCGATGCAGGGCGCTGACGATGCCTGCGGTGAAGGTCCCGGACAGGCCCAGCGGGGAGCCCATCGCATAGACGTTCTGGCCGACGACGAGTTCGGAGGACTTGCCGAAGGCGATGGGCCTCGCGTCGTCGATGCCCTCGGCCTTGATCACGGCGAGGTCGGTGACCGGGTCGGCCTTGACCAGCGTGGCCGGAAAAGCTCGGCCGTCGGCGAAGGTGACCGTGAGATCCCCCGCCCCGGCGACGTGGTTGTTGGTCAGGATCAGCCCGTCCTCGCCGATCACCACTCCGCTGCCGCTGCCCTCGACCCGATTCGCGGCCGGCCCGCCGAAGAACCCGCCCTGCGGCGACACGTTGCGCACGTCGATCGACACGACGCTCGGCGCCACCTTGGCGGCGACGGCCTGCGCGGTGTCCGCCGGGGCCGCCGAGACGGGCTTGATCACCGGCGAGGTGGCGGCCGTCGAGGTGCTCGTGGAGGCCGGCGCGTCGCTTGCGTCGCCGACCGCAAGCGCGCCGATCCCGCCGCCGAGCAGACCGGCGCTCAGCGCGACGACCGCCAGCATGGCGATGCTGCGCCGCGACGCGGTCGGGTGCTGCGGGGCGGGGCTCGGGCCGGTCGAGTGGTCCGCGCCGAAGGGGCTGTTCGAAGAGTTCGTCTCGTTCATGCCTCAAGACTTCGCCCGAAACTTGTGCAGAAGCTTTGGGCCCGTTGTGGGGCTCCCAAGACCTTCGGGCCGTGCTTGCCGCTGGGCGGGCGACGGCGCCGCCGACGCCGGCGCGCTCCGTCGTGCAGGATGCTGAGGTGAGCAGCAAAACCAAGGACGTCGACCTCTCCCCGCAGGAGCGGGTGCGCGCGCTCCTGAAGGCCGGGAAGCTGAAGAAGAAGTGCTGCAAGTCGAAGAAGCTCTGCAAAAAGTGCCCGGTCCGCGCGTTGAAGAAGTTCAAGGCCGAGGCGCGCTGACCCACGGCCTTCGCCGCTGCGGAGGACGCGCGCGTCGCGGGGCCTAGGTGGGCAGCGGTACGGGGTCGCCGACGGGGCCGACGGGGCCCGCGGCCTCGAGCAGGGCGGCGCGGCGGCAGCCCCAGGACAGGACCGCCACCCACGCGCCGAACGCGAACAGCGGGGCCCAGAAGGGCACGATGCCGTGGTAGGCCATCGGGCCGTCCTTGAAGAAGATCAGCCCGGCACCGGGCACGAGGATCACGGCGGTCCAGATGCCGAAGTGGCCCAGCCACCGCGGAAAGACCGGCTCCGGCCGGTCGTCGCCGAGGATCAGCAGGCCCGTCGCGAGCGCCTGGCTCGCCACCGGCATCACCGCGAGGACCAGGAAGAACCAGCCGATGTCGTGCAGCGCCTGGGTGAGCTCCGGGGAGCGGCCGGGACGGAACACCGCCACCGAAAGAAACGTCCAGAACCCCACCAGCAGTACGTAGGTCATCGCGCCGCTGACGACCTGAAGCGCCGTCAGAACCGGCCGTGGGCCCTCGATGCGGCGCATCTGCACCCACGTCACCGCCACGAGCGAACCCCAGCCGCCGGTGGCGAGCAGACCGATGAAGGTGCCCGCCCGGATGCGGTCCTCGCTCTCCCGATAGAACTCGGCCACCTGCTCGGCGGTGTCCGAGGCCTGCGGCGGTGGCAGGTAGTCCCCGACGATCAGCCCGACCAGGATGAACGCGATGCCGACGAAGCCCGCCCACGCGCAGGCAACCTGGTTTCGAGGATTCACGGGCCGCCGCCTTGAGGGGGTAGGTGTCTACCCCACGACAATAGGCACCGTCAGAATGTCGACCCACCCCGCGTACCGACGGACTCGCGGCGGGCGTATCGCATCCGGCCACCGGGCCGGCACACTCCACGGACGGCCCGGGCCGGCCCGTTCGTCGCCCGGCCCGGCCCTGGCTCTCGACGGCGCAGTCGGGTACGAGGAGGAACGGCACATGTCCGAGCTCGACAAGCGGACCGTGCTGAGTCCGGCGACGATGGCCCTGGCCGCGGCGGCCGACGCCGAGGCGATGGCGGCTGCCGTGACCGTGGTGATCGCGGGCGACATGTGGGCCAAGCACATGGACGACCCGGCGTTCCGCGCCGCGTTCGAGCGCAGCGTTCGAGACAACGTCGGCGCGGTTCTGCGCCTGTTCGCCGGCCAGGCGTCGCTGGCCGACACGCAGGCACCGGCAGGCTACGCGCTGACCGACCTCCTGGCCGAGATGGCCGCACCCATCGCCGACTTGGAGCGCGCGTACTGGATCGGCTCGTCCTGCCTCTGGCAGGAGTGGTTCGCCCTGGCCCAGCGGGCGGCGGAGGCGGGCAAGGGCTCTCTCGGCGAGCTCGTGGGACCGCCCACGGTGTTGATGTTCGAGTACCTCGTCGAGGTCCTTCGGCTGGTGATCGCGCGCTACGAGGCGGTCGGCGGCGCGATCCGCAGCACCCGAGACGACCGGCGGCGTGCGCTGCTCGCCGCGCTGATCGACGGTTCCATGGGCGAATCCACCGCGGAGGCCGAAGCCGTCCTCGGGTACGGGCTCTCCGGGCTGCACGTCGGTCTCGCGCTCGAAGCCGCCTCCCGAGCGGACGCGGAGCGCGCCGCGAGCCACTTCGTGCGCACCACCGGAGCCCAGGACTCGCTCCTGCTGATGCACGCACCCTCGATCTGGCTGCTGTGGCTGCGCTATCCGCCCGCACCGGTCGGGCCGCTGCTCGACTGCGTGACCGCGGCGGCCGCAGACTGCGGAAGCGCCGTCTCCATCGGAGACCCGGCGCCGTGCACCACGGGTTTTCTGCAGTCTCGCCAGGACGCGCTCCAGGCCACCGCGGCCGCCGCTGGTGGTGCGCCCCGACGGGAGTGCTTCGCTTTCGCGACGCCCACCTCGAAGCCCTGCTCATGCAGGACGAGGCGCGAGCCCGCCGGTTCGCCGCCGACGAACTCGGCGAACTCGCCGCAGACGACGACCGGGTCGAACGGATCCGAGCCACGCTGCTGGACTGGCTGAGCACGGGCTCCACCAGCCAGACGGCGCTGCGACTGCACGTGCACGAGAACACGGTGCGCACCCGCATCGTGCAGGCAGAAGCCCTGCTGCATCGGGATCTCGGCAGCCGTCGCGCCGAGCTGATGGCGGCGCTGCGCCTGCGGGCGATGCTCGGCGAGCAGGCCCAGCCCGGCCGGCCGGCGTAGCGGCCGGCGCGCCACGAGCCTGCGCGGCAGGCCGCGCGGGCGGCCGTGTGGAAATCCCCGGTGTCGGCACCCAACAGGTGTGAACGCACCAATGCGGGCGCCCGTCTCCGGCCGGCACCGTGAACGCATCGCCTAGATGTGTCCCGCGCCACAGGTGGTCGTCGACGTCCCCTCGACGCTCCGATCGGCCCGACAGCTTGGAGAGACCTACAGATGAATCCTGGAAGCAAGGTCTGGCTCGCCCTTCCTACGCTCGTGAGCGCGGCGCTGGTGCTCTCCGCGTGTGGCGGCGGCGACGACGACACCGTGGCCCAATCCGCACCGGAGGCGGCCGTCGCCGCTCCGGCGGCACCCGCGGCCGAAGCCCCGGCGGCACCGGCCGCACCGGCCGCACCGGCCGAGGACGCAGCGGAGGCGAAGGCTCCGGCCGCGGCGGGCCTCGACGAAGCCGCCACCCCGACGGCGAAGGACGCCGCCAAGAGCGCGCCCGTCAAGTCGGCGCAGCAGAAGGCCGCCGCGCCAAAGACCGCCGGGTCGCCGAAGACCACCACCAAGTCCGTCGCGAAGGCTGCGCCGGCCAACGCCGCCGCTTCGGGACTGGCCGAGGGAACTCGTCGGCTGGACTCGACCGCGGCCGCGGTGGCCGCCAACGAGAAAATCGCGCAGGAGAAGGGCTACGCCACCGAAACCGGTGTCAGCAAGGACGGCATCAAGCTCGGTTCGGTGTCCATGCACGGAATGGCGCTGGGCAACGTGCTCGTCACCCCGATGGTCCGGGGTCTGCAGGCGTCGCTGCAGTCGATCAACGACCGCGGCGGAGTGCTCGGTCGTCGACTCAGCGTCGTGGACTGCGACGACGGTCCCGGCGAGGTTTCGCGCTCCAAGTCCTGCATCAAGAAGCTGGTGGGCCAGGACAAGATCTTCTCCCTGCTCACCTACTCGTCGTGGTCCTCGGCCTCGGTACACGACGACCTGCGGGCGTACAAGCTTCCGGCGATCGGTACCTGGGCCTACAGCCAGACCGAATGGCAGGACCCGTACATGTTCCCGAGTCACATGTCGATGATCCACGAGGCCATGGCCGGGGCGAACTGGACCCGCAACAACATCAAGCCCAAGACCTACGGCCTGGTCTGCCTGACCTCGCCCGAGATGCAGCTCGCGTGCTCCGAGGTCCAGAAGATCTTGAACGCCTCGGGTGCCAAGCTCGTCAAGAAGGCCGACGTCTCCATCTCCGAGACCTCGATGTCCGGCCAGGTTCTCTCGATGCGCGCGGCCAACCCGGACCACATCATCCACTACGTGATCAACCCCGCGACGATGGCGAAGTTCATGGTCGAGGCCGCGCAGCAGAACTACTACCCGCCGATGGGGATCTCGGGCAACCACCTCGCGGCCGAGGTCCTGGGCTCGCTGTTCGGCAAGCACCCGGTCAACCGCTACTGGACCAACACCACCTACAAGCTGTGGGGTCCGGAGTTCATGGCGATCATGAACAAGTACGCGCGCGGCAACCGCGGCACGAACCACCACATCGTGCAGGCCGGCTACGTCGGCGCGAACGTCTTCGCCGAGGCGGCCAAGGCGGTCGGCCCGAACCTGACGCGCGAACGCCTCATGGCCCAGTTGGGCAACGGGGACGTCTACAACAGCGACGCGTCGCTGGACCAGCGCTTCTCCTGGGCCAAGACCGAGCGCTACGGCACGAACTGGAACAAGCAGTACGGCCAGGGCCGGGAGTTCATGTACAAGTACACCTCGTCCAACACCGCGGCCAACCCCGACGGTTCCCCGTCCGGCTTCACCCCCGACGAGGACCAGTTCGTCATCTACACCTGGAAGTAGTCCCTCCGGCCGCGGGTGCCCCATCGCGATGCGATGGGGCACCTGCACGTCCGGCGACGTTCTACCGTCGCGCGTGGCGTCCCCGACTGCGCGCCCGAGGCGCCGCCGGGCCGGCCGCGTGGCGGGTGACGCCGGTGGCCGCGGCGCCTGCGAGGAGCAGTCCCAGGCCCGCCGCCGCCAACGGCGCCGAGCCGCCTGCGCCGGTCTGCGGCAGGTCGGGGTCGTCGGGGTCGTCGGAGTCGTCGTCGAGATCGCCCGGGCCGACGGAGGCCGAGGCCAGGTTGATCGTCGCGAGGCTGTCGCCGTCCGAGGGCAGCACCCGCACCTGCAGCGCGCGTTCGGTGAACCTGCCGTTGGACCGCTGTTGGACGTTCACCCGGATCGAGAGGACCTGCTCCAACGCGTCGAAGATCGGGTCGAGCAGCGGTCCAACGACGTCCTCGAGCAGGTCGTCGACGGGGGCGAGCACCGTGTCGAGCAGTCCGTCGAGAACCGTGTCGAGCTGACCGGCGATGCCGGTGAGGTCGGTGATCGGAGTCAGGGCGCCGCCGAGCAGGGCGGAGCCCTGGCCGGTGACGGTGATGGCCTCGATCGCGTCGGTCAGGTCGTCCACGAGGTCCTCGACCGCGCCGGAGACCAGATCGGCGACGTTGGAGACGATGCCCTCCAGGATCGTCGAGACCAGTTCGGTGTTCGGCGGCAGGTCGTTCAGGTCGAGGCCGAGAGCCTTCAGCAGTTCCTCGACGTCGACGGTGATCGTGCCGTCGGTCAGGTCCACGCGGACCGCCCCGGACCCGAGAGTGAGGTCCTGGTCCCCGACGATGTCCGACAGGATCGGGAGATTGCCCGCCGTCAACTGCGGATTCTCCAGACCGAGCGTGCCGAGCACCGGGGCCAGCAGGGTGTCCAGGTCCAGGCCGTTGAGCACGCCGTCGAGGCCGCCGACCTGACCCTGCAGGCTCCCGAGGTTCAGGCCGTCGAGCAGCCCCGCCAACAACGGGCTCTGCAGGTCGAGGGTGAGGTCGGCGATCTGGTAGTCGCCGCGCTGCCTGCCGTCCTCGCCCTTGTCCTGCTTGGCGTTGGCGGAGATCGCGCCGACCGTCAGGTCGAGGTCGACCAGGTCGCCGACCAGGTCGGTGCCCAGGGTCGATTCGAGCAGCCCGCCGAGGTCCAGCGTCGCGTTGGCGGGCGGGACGTCGTCCTCGCCGCCGACGGCGATGGCCCCGGAATCGGTCACGGCGCCGGAGGCGCCGACCGCGCTTCCGTTGGACCTGGCGACGGCGGCCTGGTTGACCGCGCCGAGGCTCAGCAGACCGTTGCCCTCGAGCAGGTTCACCGGGCCGAGCGGAACGTCGAGTGAGTTCAGCAGGCTCACTTCGAGCGGGTTGAGGTCCTTGACCGTGCGGTCGTCGCCGTCGTTGACGGCCTTGGCGGACTTCAGGCTGACGATGTCGTCCAGGTCGATCCCCAGGGCGGATCCGGACAGAAACACGCCTCTCGCCTGGGAAACCGGCCGGTCGGCGGCTTGGGCGACGCCGGCTCCGCCGACGACGACGCCGGCGGACACGACCCCGGTCACGGTCACGGCCACGCCCTGACGGACGCGACGCGGCGCCGGCCGCTTGTGGCGGGGCTTGCGCTGTGCGGGCACGCGAACTCCTTACTCGGTGGCAATCCACCAAGTAATCGGAAGATTTCGAGCCGACCTGAGGATTCGTACCCATGGGAATGTTCTGGAAGACAAACCGGACCAACGATCTGACGGTCAATCAGCAGAGTCGGCCCGCGAATTGCACCGGTGTGTCCGGCTACGTACCCCCGTGCGCGAGGTGAGTTCCGAAGCCGCGACGGTGGTAGGTCAGCGGCAGTCCCTGCCCGCGCTCGGCCGCCACCACCTCCCCGAACGCCACGAAGTGGTCGCCACCCTCGACGAGCGTGGTCAGCTCGCACGCCAACCATCCGAGGGCGCCGACGAGCCGCGGCAGACCCTCGGCGACGGTCCATTCGATGCCCTCGAACTTGCCCGGGCCGCTCTTTCCGGCGAAGGCCAGCGCGTGCGCGGACTGCGTGGAGCCGAGCACGTTGACCCCGAAGCGGCGCGAAAGGTACAGCCGGGACAGCAGCTCCGAGGACCTGTCCAGGGCCACCAGCACCATCGGCGGATTCATCGACAGCGACGCGAAAGCGCTGACCGTCGTGCCGTAGGCGGCCGCGCCGTCCAGGGTCGTGACGACCGAGACCGGCGTCGCAACGCCGCCCATGACCTCGCGGAAGGCCTCGGTCAGATCGGCCTGCTCGAGCGGCTCGCTGTTCACGGAGGAATCCTCCCCGTCGCGGCGCCGGGAGGCGCAACCGGGGCGTCGAGGCGCAGTTCGGCCGTTTCGGCATGCGCTCCGACCGGGCGGCCCGGGCGGCTGACACACTCCGCGGGTGAAGTGGTCTCGGTGGTTGCTCGGCGTCGGGTTCCTCGTCGCCGGCGTCGCGCACTTCCTGCGGCCCGACGGCTACGTCGAGATGGTCCCGTCCTACCTACCGGCCGCCCGCGAGTTGGTCTACCTCAGCGGCGTCGCGGAGATCGCCGGCGGAGTGGGCCTGTTGATCCCGCGACTGCGTCGCGCATCCGGGTGGGCCTTGATTCTGTTGCTGGTACTGGTCTTTCCGGCCAACGTGAACATGGCCCTGTACCCCGAGCGCTACGACGTTGCCGAGCCTCTGCTGTGGGCCCGTCTGCCCTTCCAGGCGGTGCTGATCTGGTGGGTCCACCGCGCAGCGGGCCTGTCGGCGGAACAGCGCCGGGATCGCCAGGTGGCCGAGCGGGGCGAGGACTAGTTTTCCCGGCGCCAGACCAGGGCGTCGGAGACCGCCCGCTCGCGTCCGCCGGAGACTCTGTTGGCGAGTTTGCCGCGGATCGCCATGGTGGTCGAGCCGCCGCCGTCGAGGTTGGCCGCGTCCCGCATCCCCAGCGCGCGGGCGATCTTGGCCGCTTCGCGCAGGGTCACCCCGATGCTGCGCTTGGACCGGCCGTCGACGGTGGCGAGCACGATCTTCCCGTCCCAGGTGGTGCCCGCGATCGTGCGGGGATGACGGGAGAAGAAGTCGTCGGGCCGCCGGTAGGGCGCGACGATCGCCCCCTCGTCGAGAAGCTGGAAGCGGCCGGTCACGGCCGAGGTGGCCGGCGTCAGTTCGACCTTCTCGCCCTTCGCGTCGCGCAGCGAGTTCCGAATCTCGATACACCCCTCCTTCGCCAGCGCACGCAGCTTTCGCCCGGCGGCGCCGGTGGCCTGAATCGAGGTCTGCCCGCCGCGCAGGCGTAGGCCGCGGTGCTTCTGGACCCGCTCGACGCAGCCGTCGCGGCCGAGCAGAACCTCGGTACCCACGCCGCTCGGGGTGTGCCTGCCGAATCGCGCGGTGAACGCCGCGACCTGACCGGCGGCCTGGCACCGCCACTGCGATCGGGGCGAACGGCAGGCGGCCGGGACCCGCGGGAGCGCGTTCACCTTGGTCAGCTTCAGCGTGCCGCCGTCCGCGCCGACCAGTCGGCCCGACCAGTGCAGCTTCGCGACGCGCAACTCGTTGCGCTGGGAGTCGACCAGCAGCGTCACCTCGCGCTTCATCCCGGAGGGGTCGCTGAGGACCTTGCCGCCCGCGACGGTCAGCCCGACGGGGTTGCCCGGCCTGCGCGAGCCCAACGCGAAGTAGGAGGCGTTGACGCCCGCCAACGCGTTGGCCGCGCGGGTGAGGCGGGTAACCGGAGCGGTGGTCGCCACGGTCGCTGCGGACGTCGTGGTCAGCCGGCCGCGGGCCACCTGCGGGTCGATGGTCAGGACCCGGACCACCCACGGACCGACCTCGTTCTTGGCCCCGCGCCGCGACGCCTCGCCCCGCCGGATGACGGTCAACGTCACGCCCTTTGCGATGCGGCTCTCCGTGCGGGTCTCCCGCAGCTGTGGCGATCCCAACGGCAGCCGCTTCGCGACGCCGTTGCGCCGAACCGCGGCGGCGGCGCGTTTTTCGGGGGCCGCCGGAGCGAGCACAGCCGGCTCCGGCAATCCGAGCGGGGCCGACGGCGCGGACAGCACGCTCTCCTCGGCCGACGGCTCCGGAGCCGCCCCGCGCGCGGCGGGCGTGGTCGACAGGCCCGTCGCCGCAAGGGAAACGGCGAACAGGGCCATGGCGACCGAGCGAGGGTGGGAACGCACGCCCGAATCCTTGAGGGTGCGCGCCCGCCGAAACTGCAGAAGAAGAGATCATGAACGACTCCGGGGCAACGGCTCACCTTCGCCCCGGACCCACCCGGACAATCCGGGCGGAGCGGGATGACGCCTGCCCTCCGCGGAGATGACCATCGCGGTCTTGACAGGGCAGGCCCGAGCTCTCTGCGTACCCGACGGCGCGGTTCAGCGACTCTGCTCGGACAGCCACAGGTTCCCGAACTTCTCCACGGTCGCCGGGTCCACGCCGGCGCAGCGCAGGGTCCGGCTCTGGGTGGTGATTTCGACGGCGTTCGCGAGGTCCGCAACGGGTCCGGCGACCACGCCCTGCGTCTTCGCGACGTAGTCCCGGATGGGGTGCCAGTCTCCGGCGGTCAGGGACTGGCGGTAGCGGATGACCACGAAGCCGTCGCCGACGACGTGGCCGAAGTCCTGCTCGGAGAAGGTCTCCTCCGGTGCAAAGAAGGGCTGGTTCGGGTGCCCGCCTTCGAAGACCAACGGGGCTTCGACCTTTGCCACCGTGCAGTCTGCGTCGGCGGGAGCGCCGAGTTCGGCGTACGGGTCGCCGCCGTCGGCCTGCGCGGCGAGAACGCCCGCCGCCACCAGTCCGATCGCGATCACGCCGGTGTTCACCCCGCGCAGCACCTCGGGGCGGCGCACCCGCTCCCGCTGCCTGGTCACGTCCAGGAGCAGCAGACCGAGCAGCACCACGAGGGCGATGGCCAGCAGCTGCCCGAGTTCGATGCCGACGTTGAACGCGATCAGCCGGGCGAGTTGACCGTCCTCGGGCAGACCGAGGTCCTGGAACCGCGTGGAGAGCCCGAGGCCGTGCACCAGGCCGAAGGCGAAGACGCCGGCGCCGAACAGGGGCCAGTTGTACGGCTCGCCGCGCACGCCGACGATTCCGACGAACACGATGCTGAGCGCGATCACGACGTCGACGGCGGTTGCGCTGATCCGCCAGTCGGCCAGCGTCGCCACGATGAGGGTGATGCTGTGGCCGAGGGCGAACAGGCTGACGAACTTCGCGGCCCGTCGCGGGGCACCCGCGAGGACGACGACCGCCACGATGAACAGCAGGTGGTCCCAGCCGAGCAGCATGTGCTCCATGCCGATCGGAACGAAGTCCGGAGCGGACTTGCCCGAGACGTCGCCGATGCCGTGGGCGAAGGCCGGCCCTGTGCCGAGGAAGGAGACCAGGAGGAGAACAGCGAGGGCGAGCGAGCAGCGCACGGTGCGCGGCACCGCCCGCGCCGAGAGCGCGGACATGGTTGTGCCTTTCGAAACGGGCCGCATGCTCGATTCGGATGCGACCGCCGGAGACCGACTCGGACCGTCAGAAACCGACGGCCCGCGGCGGGCCCCGCAGACCCTGGCCCCCGGCGCTCCGGCGCGACCGGCCCGGGCGCAACGTCCCGCCGACGGCGGGGAGGCGGCGCGGGGGAATCGGCCCGACGCGTGGAGGGACCGGCGCAGTCGCCCATTCGATGCAGGCTCGCGCCAACCGCGTCGCCCCGAGCCCGATTCCGGCGTGGAGTCCGACGCCGAGCAGCAGACTTGCAGCCGTGGGGCGCAGCCCCGCCCCGGAGTGCACCGCGGTTGCCAGTTCGAGAGCGGCGAAGACGCCGGCGGGTAGGAGCGCTCCCGGAAGGAGCCGCAGCGGGGCAGTTCGCGGGGCCGTCGGCTTCGGCAGAACGGTCAGGGCGAGGACCGACAGCGCCACCATCGCGCCGGCGCCGACCGCGAGCGACGTGCTCCAGCCGTGGACGTGCCGGAATCCGTTGCCGTCGGTGGACGCGTGCGCATGCCCGAGGACGAACAGGGTGAGGTACCGGGCAGCGAGCCAGCCCAGCACGCCGAGACCCACCGCGATGGCGCCTGCCAGCAACGGCAGCGACCACTCGCGACGGCCGCCGGTGCACTCCATGGTCCTATTGTCGGCCCCCGGCGCGGCTTGGTTCCCCGTCGGGCCCGCCCAACCGCCTAGGAGCGTGGGTCAGTAACACGCCCGGGTAGGTCCCACATCCGGACGGCGGTGCCGGCGACGATTGGTGCCGTGGGTACCGACGATTCGCTGTTCGAGATGGATCCGGTGGAGCGGCCG
>JBQTIB010000063.1:0-10779 GCA_052389435.1 Sporichthyaceae bacterium
GGGCTGGGGGGCCCCCCGGGGGGGCCCCGTACTGGTGTTCCCCCTGGGGGGGGGCCCCCCCCCCCCCACGACCCCCCAAGAGCCAAGAACGAGCAGAGCCAAACAGAAGGAGCATCGGATGAAGAACACCGGACCGGAGTCGGTTATCGAACCCGGCGGTGCACCCGGTGAAGCCATCTCCGGTGGCGGAGCCGAGGTCGTTCTCGATGCCGCAGCGGCGCTTGCGCGCACGCTGACCCATCCCAAGCTAGTCGGCCGCGCCGCCGGTGGCTTCGCCGCCGAGGTCGGGCGCGTGCTCGTCGGCCGCAGTGCCGTCGAACCCGCCCGCGGGGACCGCCGGTTCAACGACCCCGCGTGGAAGGACCACCCCGGCTACCACCGTCTGATGCAGGCCTACCTGGCCTTCTGCGAGTCCGTCGGCGAGGTCGTCGAGGGCGCGGACGTCACCTGGCGCACCCGGGAACGCGCGCGCTTCGCCGCGGGCATCCTGACCTCCACGATCGCTCCGACCAACACCCTGATCGGCAACCCGGCCGCGCTCAAGCGCGCCTTCGACACCGGCGGCGCCAGCCTGCTCAAGGGCGCGAAGAACTTCGCCGGGGACATCCGGCACAACGGCGGCATGCCCAAGCAGGTCGACGACTCGGGCTTCACCGTCGGGGAGAACATCGCCGCCACCCAGGGCGCCGTCGTCTACCGCAACGAGGTGCTGGAACTGATCCAGTACTCCCCGAGCACCGACAAGGTCCGCGAGATCCCGGTGATCCTGGTCCCGCCGCAGATCAACAAGTACTACTTCATGGACATGGCCCCGGGCCGCAGCTTCGTGGAGCACGGCGTCTCCCGCGGCATCACGATGTTCGTCGTCTCCTGGCGCAACCCGGGCAAGGAGCAGGGCGACTGGAACCTGGACACCTACGCCCGCGCGATCATCGACGCGACCGACGCGATCAAGGAGATCACCGGCAGCGAGGAGATGATCTCGATCTCGCTGTGCGCCGGCGGCATCACGACCTCCACCGTGCTGTCCTACCTGGCCTCGATCGGCGACAGCCGCATCAAGGCCGCCTCGTTCGCGGTGACCCTGCTGGACTGGGAGGTGCCGGCGGCGATCGGCGCGTTCAACAGCGGCCCGCTGCTGGCCGTCGCCAAGCGCAAGGGCAAGAAGCAGGGCGTCCTGGACGCGCGTTCGCTCGGCACGGTGTTCACCTGGATGCGTCCGGACGACCTGGTCTGGAACTACTGGGTCAACAACTACCTGATGGGCAACAAGCCCCCGGCGTTCGACATCCTCGCCTGGAACGACGACAAGACGAACCTGCCCAGCGCCCTGCACCGCCAGTTCATGCTCTGCTTCCGCAAGAACGTACTGACCCAGCCCGGCGAACTGCAGGTGCTCGGGCACGGCGTCGACCTCGGCTCGATCAAGGCCGACACCTACGTCGTCGGCGGCTTCTCCGACCACCTCACCCCGTGGCAGGGCTGCTACAAGTCGACCCAGCTCTTCGGCGGACACACCGAGTTCGTGCTCTCCCCCACGGGCCACATCCAGACCCCGGTCTCCCCGCCCGGGCCCAAGGCGCACTACTTCACCGGCCCGACCCCGCCGGCCGACCCGGAGATGTGGCGCGCGCAGAGCACCCGGCACGAGGGCACCTGGTGGGACCACTGGGCGGACTGGGTCATCGCCCGCGCGGGCGAGGAGAAGCCCGCGCTTCCGCGTCTGGGCAGCAAGCGCAACCCGGTGCTGGTGCCCGCTCCGGGCACCTACGTGCACCAGCCGGCCTAACCGCCACCTCGCGTAGAGACACCGCGTAGAGACACCGAGGACCCGCCATCCTCCTGGTCACCGACGCCGAGCGCACGGTTCGTGTCCGTGCGCTCGGTCAGTCTGTCCGCGTCACCATCCGGCCGGGCGAGGCCGGAGCGCACCAGCGCATCCGGCCCCTGGTGCTCTGCAACGGCATCGGTGCGCCGTTGGAGCTGCTCGGGCCGTTCGTGCACTCGCTGCCGCCGTCGATCGAGGTCGTCCGCTGGGACGTGCCCGGGACCGGCGGCTCTCCGCTGCCCGACGTCCCGTACAACTTCCAGACCCTGTCGATGTTTCTGGGCAAGGTGCTCGACAAGCTCGGCTACGCCGAGGTCGACGTCCTCGGCATCTCCTGGGGCGGCGGCCTCGCGCAGCAGTTCGCCTTCCAGAACCCGCGGCGCTGTCGGCGGCTGATCCTGGTCAGCACCGGCACCGGCTGGGCGATGGTGCCGGGCAAGCCCAAGGTGCTCGCGAATCTGCTCACCCCGCACCGGTACCGCAACCTCGACTACACGTGGAAGCACGTCGCCGAGCTCTACGGCGGGCGGATTCGCCACCACCCGGAAGACGCGGTGCATCTGCTGCACGGCGGTCCGCGCGTCGGGCGCCTCGGCTACGCGCTCCAGCTCTACGCGGGCCTCGGCTGGTCCACGCTGCCGTGGCTGCGCCTGATCCGCCAGCAGACGCTGATCATGTCCGGCACCGACGATCCGATCATTCCGATGGTCAACGCGCAGATCATGGCCAAGCTGATGCCCCACGCGGAGCTGCACACCTTCGACGACGGGCACCTCGGCCTGCTGACCTCCGCCAAGCAGTTGGCGCCGGTGGTCTCGACGTTCCTCGCTAGGGAATAGTCCCTCCATGGCTTGGATTCAGGTGCGCCTGGAAGGCGTGCCGGAGACCGCTCTGTGGACGCTGTACCACCGCGCCATGCACGCCGCACAGCCCAACTCCGGGCTGGACGATCCGAAGGCGATCGAGCTCGTCACGTCGATCGACTTTCCCTTCCGCCGGCAGTTCGGCCCCGACCTCGTCGGCCTCACGCAGGTCGTCGGGCAGCGGGCGCGGACCTTCGACCACGAGGTCCTCTCGGTGCTGGCAACGGACCCGGAGGCGAAGGTCGTCGTCCTCGGCGAGGGCTTCGAAACCCAGTTCTGGCGGGTGGACAACGGCCGCGTCCACTGGTTGAGCGTGGACCTGCCGGCCGTGGCGGCGCCGCGCCTCGAACTGCTCGGCGAAGACCCGCCGCGCCGACGCGTCTGGGGCGGGTCGGCGCTTTCGGACCGCTGGCTCGACGAACTCGGCGCCAAGCCCGACGACCGCGTCGTCGTGGTTGCACAGGGACTGTTGATGTACCTGCAGCCCGACGAGGTCTACAAGCTCATCGCGCGGTGCGCGGAGGCCTTTCCCGGCGGCGTCATGCTTTTCGACGTCGTCCCGAAGTGGTTTTCGGTGCTGTCCAGCCACGGCTTCCTGGCCAGTCCCGGCGGCTACGTCGCGCCGCCGATGCCCTGGGGCATGGACGCCGGTCAGCATCGCCGCATCGTGGAGCTGCACCCGAACATCGCCGCGGTCCGCACGGTCGTTCCGCCGCCGAGCGGAGGCACGCTCGCCGGCCTGGTGATGCCGGTCGGGCGGCGCGTTCCGCTGCTGCGCCGTGGACTGCCCGAGGTCGTCCGCCTCGACTTCGCGCGCTAGCGGCGAGGACGCCGCTGTGGTCTGAGCCACACCCCGGCGGTATCCGGTTGCGGAACGGGCGTAGCCTCGCCGCAACGTCGTCGGACCGTCCCATCCCGTCGTTTCGAGGAGCGCCCGTCATGGTCGACCAGCGCGTAGCCATCGTCACCGGAGGCGCCCGCGGCATCGGGGCCGCCATCACCACCGCCCTGGCCCAGTCCGGTGTCCACGTCGCCGCCGGTTGCAGCCGAATCTCCCCGGCCGCCGAGGAGTTCGTGGAACGGCTCAACAAGGACGGGCGCTCGGTCTCCCTGCACGCCGGCAACGTCGGCGACTCCGAGGACTGCCTGCGCGTGGTCGCCGAAGTGCTCGAGGCGAAGGGCCGGGTGGACATCCTGGTGAACAACGCGGGCGTCACCGTCGACAAGACCGTTCGCAACATGACCGTCGACGACTGGCACGCCGTGCTGCGCGTGAACCTGTCCGGGTCCTTCTACATGATCAAGGCGGTACTCGAGCAGATGATCGCCCAGGAGTACGGGCGGATCGTCAACATCTCCTCCGCCGTCGGCGCGCAGGGCAGCGTCGGGCAGGCGAACTACGCCGCGTCGAAGTCCGGCCAGTTCGGTCTGTCGAAGTCCCTCGCCCGCGAGGTCGCCCGCAAGGGAATCACGGTCAACTGCGTGACCCCGGGCTACACCGACACCGACATGGTCGCCGCGGTGCCGGAGGAGGTCCTGGACAAGGTCCGCAAGACCATCCCCGTCGGCCGCCTCGGCAAGGCCGAGGAGGGCGCGCGCGCGGTCGCGTTCCTCGCCGCGGCGGAGGCCTCGTACATCACCGGTGCCGTCAGCGCCGTCAACGGCGGCTGGGACATGTCCTAAGCCCGCCGGGGAAATTGACGAGGGCCGGGGCGCGCGTAGGAGCGCGACCCGGCCCTTCGTTGTGGGCCAGGGGGAACCTGGCCCAGGGCTCGACGCGGCCGCGGTGCGGGCAGGGGACCTGCGGCCGCCGTCGAGTCGACTTGCTGGCTACTCCGCCTTCACCACGATCGCCGGGTCGAGGTTCAGCACCGCGTAGCCCGCGACGGCGCCCGCGCCGAAGCCGGGCGCGAACACCCGGGTCGGCTCCTTGATCGCCCCGTCCACGACGGCGTCGTGGATGGCCAGCGGAATGCTGGCCGCGGAGCAGTTGCCGGTCCGCTCGATGTTGAAGTAGACCTGCTCCATCGGGAAGTTCACCGAGCGGGCGATGTCGCTGACCATGACCTTGTTGGCCTGGTGCGGGACCATCACCTCGACGTCGTCGAAGAGGTTCGCCTTGCCCGTGGAGCTCGGCAGCGCCTTGAGCTCGTCGAGCATCTGCGCGAGGTACCGGGCGGCGAGGTTCTTCACCTCGGGCCCGAACACGGTGATGTTGCCGTCGTACTCGGGGTTGGGCCACAGGATCGCGTTGACCTCGGAGACCGGGCCGGAGGCGTAGGTCTGCAGGTACTCGATGTCGCCCTTCTCCCCCGCGGGGGCCGGAGCGATGACCGCCGCCGCGGCGCCGTCGGCGAAGAGCATGCGGGAGGTGCGGACCGAGCCGATCTTGTCGGAGAACTTCTCCGCCCACACCACGAGCACGGGACGCTTGATCTCCTGCAGGAGACGGGTTCCCTCGGCCAGGCCGTACGGGAAGCCGGCGCAGGCCGCGACGAGGTCGCCGGACATGTAGGTCCGGTAGAGGCCGAGCTCGCCGGAGATGTAGGTGCCCATCGACGGGATCAGGCGGTTGCTGGTGCAGGTGCACACCAGAACGGCGCCGATCTCCTCGGGCCGGCGGCCGGAGCCCTTGAGCGCCTCGCGCGCGGCCTCGAGGGCGAGCTGCTCGAGCGGCTTGTCGGTGTAGCAGCGCGAGTCGATGCCGGTCTTGCGCGAGATCTGCGCGGCGCTCATCGGCGACCAGTTGAAGGCCGAGTTGCGGATGACGTCGTCGTTGGTCACGACGTGCTCGCCGCGGATCGCCGCGATGGACTCGAACTTCGGCTGGACCGTGAAGTGCTCGGCGACGTTCAGCGCCGGGAACGGCTCGGCGGGCTCGACGGCGATCGTCTCGGAGTCGAAGTCCGCGTGGGTGTTGACGACGGTGGTGACCGAGCCGCCCTTGGCCCGCTTGATGAACCCGGAGACGCCGGCGTTGCGGGGCACGTAGACGACGACGAACTCGTCCTCGCCGACCTCGCCGATCGGCGTGAGACGCATCTGGGAGCGCTCCCACGGGTACAGGTTGTGCAGCACGCGGGCCCAACGACCGAGCGACTCGAGCTCCGGGACCTCGTTGAAGTGGTCGAGGATGTCCTCCTGGCTGAAGACCGCGAAGTCCGGGTCGTGCGCGGGCAGCGCGAAGGTCAGCGCGTCGGGCTGCTCGAGCAGCTCGGCGACCGTCGGCTTGATCGCCGGCAGGTTGCTCGCGTGGTAGAGCTTGTGCTTGAAGACGTCGAAGAGGATGTCGGCGATCGCGTCCTCGGCTTCGGCGTTCCACGCCGCGGGCAGCCCCCGGTAGGCCTCGGCGACGGCTGCGACCTTGCGGGCGCCGTCCTCCCACGGCCGGACGATCGGCAGGAAGACCTCTTCGGACTTCTTGGGGACGTCCTTCCACCGCATCGGGCGGGGTTCGTACATGGTGAGGGTGTACCGGTTGCCCCAGAACAGGTTCAGGGCGACGTCGCGCAGCAGCTCGAACCGGCTTTCGTACTTGGCCGCACCGACCCGCTCGACGATGTCGCTGCCCGTCGGGGACTTCTCGTCGAAGTCGCGGCGCACCGAGGCCTCGTACTGCTCGAGGGAGGAGAAAGCGGACAGGTCCATGTCCGGGAAGTAGCTGGACGGGAACACGATCCGACCGTGGCGGTTGACAACGAACGGTCTCACGGGAACTCCTACGAGTTTGCGGTGCGGCGCGGGTGGCGCGCGGGGGACGTCGATCTCGGTGGCTTCGATCCTGCCGAGAAAACGGGGCCCTACTCGGCGGTTGTGGGCGCGCTCACTTAGCAGATCGGTGGTCGTTCGTCACATCGGGTGCGGGTTGCGTTCCGGGTCTGCACCCCACTAGCGCCGAGGCCGTCGATCTCGACCCGAGCTTCGCCGATTGACTTTAACGCTGCTAAGGCCGATACGGTAGCAACGCTATAGTCGTTCGACGGGAGGCACTTCATGACCACTGCACGTTCGATCCAGGTCGGCGAGCCGGGCGGCTCCTTCGAGCTCGTCGATCGCGACGTTCCGGATCCCGGCCACGGCCAGGTGCGCGTCGCCGTCGAGGCCTGCGGGATCTGCCACACCGACGCGGCGTTCGTCCACGGGGCCTTCCCCGGCCAGCAGTTCCCGCTGGTCACCGGGCACGAGATCGCCGGGCGCATCGACGCCGTCGGCGCCGACGTCGAGGGGTGGGCGGTCGGCGATCGCGTCGCCGTCGGCTGGTTCGGCGGACACTGCTCCCGGTGCGCGTCGTGCCGTCGCGGAGACTTCATCCACTGCCTCGCACTGCAGGTTCCCGGCTGGGCCTACCCGGGCGGTTTCGCCGAGGCGGCGGTCGTTCCGGCGAGCGCGCTGGCCCGCATTCCCGACGGGTTCTCCGCGGTGGACGCCGCGCCCATGGGCTGCGCCGGCGTGGCGACGTTCAACGCGCTGCGTCGCAGCGAGGCCCGGGCGGGCGATCTCGTCGCGGTGCTCGGACTCGGCGGCCTCGGCCACCTCGGGGTGCAGTTCGCAGCCAAGTGCGGCTTCGAGGTCGTGGCGATCGCCCGCGGCCCGGAGAAGGAGTCCTTCGCCAGGCGGCTCGGTGCGCACCACTACCTCGACAGCACGGCGGGTCCGGTGGCCGAGGCGCTGCAGGGCCTCGGCGGCGCCAAGGTCGTGCTCGCCACGGCCGCCAACGCCGACGCGATGACGGCGACGATCGACGGGCTGATGCCCACCGGCGAGCTGATCGTGCTCGGCGCCGTCGCGGAGCCGATCGCGGCCGGGCCGTTCTCGCTGATCATGGGTTCGCGCAGCGTCAAGGGCCATCCGTCCGGCACGGCTCGGGACGTCGAGGACACGTTGCGGTTCGCCGCGCTGCACGGCGTGCGACCGATGACCGAAACGGCGCCGCTGGAGGACGTCGACGCGGCGTTCAAGCGGATGCTGTCCGGGGAGGCGCGGTTCCGCATGGTCTTGACGACCGGTCGATAGCGCGCCCGACGTGAAAGATTGCACGACCGCCGGGTCGGGCGCAGTACGCTCCGACCCGGCGGCCATGGACACACGACAGCGCATCCTCGAGGCCACGGCCCAGCTTCTGGCGGCCGCGGGTCCCGAGGCCGTGTCCACCCGCGACGTGTGCGAGGCCGCGGGCGTCACCGCTCCGACGATCTACCACCACTTCGGCGACAAGGCCGGCCTCTACGACGCCGTCGCAGCGTTCGGCTTCGAGTCCTACGTCGTCCAGAAGCGCTCGCTCGCCGCGACGGAGGACCCGGTCGCCGACCTGCACCGCGCCTGGGACGTCCACGTCGACTTCGGCGTCTCCCATCCCGCGCTGTACACGCTCATGTACTGCGTGCCCCGCAGCGGCGAGGACTCCCCCGCCGCCAAGGAGGCGGGCGTCATCCTCGGCGACCTGCTCACCCGGGTCGCGAAGGCCGGCCGGCTCGCCGTGAGCCTGGAGCGCGCCACCGCGGTCGTCGTCGCGGGCTGCGTCGGTTCGGTGCTGCAGGCCGCGGCCGCCGGGTACGACGCCGACGCCGCGGCGCACCTGCGCGACACCGTCCTGGACTCGATCCTCACCGGCAAACCGCGCGGTTCGCGGCCCGTGACGGTGAGCAGCGCCGCCGGTCAGTTGGCGGCGCTGCTCGACGACCGCGCCAAGGCCGACTCCCCGCTCCGCCCGGCCGAACTGGCGCTGTTCCAGGACTGGCTGCGCCAACTCATCGCCGCCCGCCCCTAAGGCATCTCTCCCAGACACGCCCTAGCCGCTTTCAGCCGGGCGCCTCCGCGTCCCAGGTCGCGTCGGTGAGGCCGCGGGCGCGCAGGGCGGCGTACTGGTTGCGCAGGGTGCCGGTCTTCGGGAGCTCGTCCAGGAATTCGACGTAGCGCGGAACGGCGTAGCGGGCCATGCGATCGCGGCAGAACTCGTGGATCCGCTCCGGGGTCGGCTCCGCGCCGGGGCGCCGGACCACGCACACCTTGATCTCGTCCTCGCCCAGCTCCGAGGGAACCGGGTGGGCGGCGCTGTCCAGGACGTCGGGGTGGGCGTTCAGGACCGTTTCGATCTCCCAGGCGGAGACGTTCTCCCCGAGCCTGCGCATCGACTCCTTCTTGCGGCCCTTGTAGTAGAAGTAGCCGTTTGCGTCGACCACCGCGAGGTCGCCGGAGTGGAACCACCCGCCGCGGTAGGCGCGGTCGGTCGCGTCGGGAAGTTTGTGATAGTGCGTCAGTCTTCCGGCCGGGTGGCGAAAGACCACTTCTCCCGGCTCGCCCGGCGGCACGTCGCGGTCTTCGTCGTCGACGACGCGGAATTCGACTCCGGCCACGCCGGAGACGCCCATGGAGCCGACGACGCCGTCGTTGTTGAGCAGGATGCCCGGCGCGTCGACCATTCCGAACCACTCGATGAGGCGCACGCCGAAGCGCTCCTGGAATGGCTCGAACAGGTCCGGTGGACAGCCGGCCGACAGCACGGTGCGCACCGAGTGGTCCCGATCGTCCGGCCGCGGGGGCTGCTTCATCAGGATGGAGATCATGCCGCCGAGGGTGCTGAAGGAGACCGCGTCGTAGCGGCGGCAGTCGTCGAAGAAGCGCGAGGCGGAGAACTTCGGCGCCATCGCGAACCGGGCGTCGACGAACATCGAGCCGAGCATCGAGACCAGCAGTGCGTTGCCGTGGAACAGCGGCAGGGCCGTGTACATCGTCTCCCCCGGCGCCACCTCCGCGCAGTTCAGCAGGGTCACGAGCGGGGCGAGGTCGTAGCCGGTCGCGACGACGCCCTTGGGCGGTCCGGTGGTGCCGGAGGTGTAGAGCATGCCGACGCCGCCGGTCGTCTCCTCGATCTCCACGGCGGGTTCGACGTCCGGCGCCGAGAGCAGCCGGTCCAGCGTCCAGTCGACTCCGCCGCCGGTGGGCCCGTCGGCGACGACGAGCCGTTCGATGCCGGGCACGCGGGCCTTGGCCGCGAGCACCACGTCGCGCAGGTCGTTCTGGAACACGATCGTGGAGGAGTCCGAGTCGGCGAGGATGTGTTCGAGGGTCACGCCGCGCTGGGAGATGTTGACCGGCACCGAATAGGCGCCGAGGAACTGGATGCCGAGGTGCGTCCAGACGAACTCGGGCCGGTTGGCCATCATCAACGCGACCCGGTCGCCCGGGCGGACCCCGAGTTCGAGCAGGCCGTTGGCCGCCCGCAGGGAACGGCTCAGTGCCTCCCGCCAGCTGACCGTCTCGTCCAACCACTTCAGCCAGACCTCGTCCGGGTGCGCGGCCACGCGCTCCCGCAGCAGGGTTTCGATCCGTCCCTGAGCCCGCGTCATCGTCAGCCTCCGGCGTTCTTGGGTGCCTCGCGCTCTGGCACTTCGAGAAGCGCCGCCACCTCCGGGTGGCCGAAGTGGTTGGCCCAGTCCGCGGGAGTGGCACCGAATCGGGCGTCGCGGACGGCGCGGTTGGCACCGAGCTCCAGCAGCAGGCGGATCAGGTTCACGTCGCCCTCGCCCGCCGCGTGGTGCAGCGCCGTCTCCCACTCCGTCGGGATCGGGACGTCGCTCCGGCCCTTGGCCGAGACGTCCCAGCCGAACTCGACGGCGAGGCGCACGGCCTCGTGGCCGGCGTGCGCGGCGGCCCACAGCACGTGGCCCGGCCGCTTGGCCCTGGCCTGCGCGACGCGTTCGGGTCCGACACGTTCCAGGGTCGCCCGGTCGTTGGCGAGGACCGCGCCGAGGACCTCGTCGACGGGGTCGAGCTCGCCCTCCGCCGCTCCCCTGGCCACCAACGCCTCGGCGACCGCGGTGTGGCCCGCCGCCTTCGCGGCTTGGTACGGGGTGCGACCGCGAACGCCGTGATCGGTGAGGGGGGCGTCGAGATCGGCGCCGTTGTCCGCGAGCAACTCGATGCGGTTCACGAACCCGTGTGTGACGGCCCAGGCGAGCTGGCTAGCCACCAGTTCGCGGGGGCTCGGGGTGCGTTCGCCGAGCCGGCGGCGCCACGGTCCGCCGTCGCCGGTGCCGAGACCGAATCCGAAGAGCATCTCGAGGTGGTCGTCGTCGGGCTGGAACATGC
>JBQTIB010000064.1:0-20911 GCA_052389435.1 Sporichthyaceae bacterium
GTCGGCGCCACCCACCCCCCGCGCGGCCACAACCAACGCCACGCACAGGGGGGGGGCGCCGCCCCCGGACGGCCCCCCCGAAGAGCAAGAGCTGGGCCCGGCCCTCGACTTGAGTAGGACACGATGAGCGAAGAAGTTCAGATGATCCCGGTGAACGCCTGGTTCAAGGGCGACCACATCACCCACCTGGTGGTCTTCGAGAGCACCGACACGATCCCGCAGGCGATCGAGAAGGTCACCGACCTGATGATCGGCAAGCGAATCAAGAAGCCGGAGAACCCGCAGTACAAGATGTCGTACGAGGGCACCCCGATCCCCAACGACATCACGGTCGGCGAGTCGATCATCCAGCCGCTCGGCGAAGTAACCGTCGAGTTCGCCTAACTAGCCCGAGTACGGCGAGAGGAACACACAGACCATGGCAGAAGCCAGCAAGGGCGGTGTCGGTCCCATCCTCCGGATGAGCGACGACATCGACGGCATCATCCAGGCCATCCGGGACGACAACCCCGACCAGGAAGTCCGCGTGATCGACCGGCACGCGTACGTGCGCATCGAGGGCGACCCGCCCCTGCTGCTCACCCGCGCCTCGATCGAGGCCGAGCTCGGCCGGGACTTCCCGCTCCGCGAGCTCGAACTGCTCATGTCCTCGTTCTCCGGGGTCATGGACAGCTCGCAGTCCGACCGGTTCATCTGGGGTCGCAAGAACAAGAACGTCGACGCCTAACCACGTCCCGCCTTCAAGGAGCGATAGCAGTGGCTGCTAGCAAGCGGCGGACCTGGTCCGCGTTCGGCGACATCAAGCGTCGCCCGTCCGAGTACGAAATCGTCACGCACAAGCTGCACTACAGCATGCGTCCGGGTCGGGACGCGCCGTACGAGGCGAGCCCGTCGGCCCCGATGAACATGTGGTTCTCGACGTACCGGGACGACTCTCCGTTCCAGTGCGACGACTGGGACGGGTTCCGCGATCCCGACCAGTACACCTACCGCGAGTACTGCGCACGTCAGGACGAGAAGGAGGTCGTGGTCCGCGAGCTCTGCTCGGACTTCCACGACCGCGGGCACGACGCGCAGCTGAACACCGAGTGGGTCAAGACGCTCCGTCAGGTCTTCACTCCGTCGCGTTACCCGCTGCACGGCATGCAGCTGATGGCGGCGTACGTGGGCCAGATCGCCCCGTCCTCCTACATCACCAACGCCTCGTGCTTCGAGGCGGCCGACTACGTGCGCGCGGTCTGCGTCGTCGCCTACCGCACCCGCGAACTGCAGATGTCGCACCCGAAGCTCGGGTTCGTCGACGGCGAGCAGGAGACCTGGCAGACCGAGAAGGCCTGGCAGCCCACCCGCAAGCTGATCGAAGAGGCGCTCGTCGCCTACGACTGGAGCGAGTCCTTCGCGGCGCTCAACCTGGTCTTCCGCCCCACTCTCGACTCGGTCCTCTACAAGACCTTCGCCGAGGTGGCCACGAAGAACTCCGACGAGCTCACCTCGCTCCTGCTCACCAACCTCGCCGACGACACCGAGCGTGCAGCCCGGTGGAGTGCCGCGCTTTGTCAGTACGCAATCGGGCAGAACAAGAAGAACGCCGACGTGCTGCAGATGTGGGTGGACAAGTGGGCACCGGCTGCCGACGACGCCGCCAAGGCGATCGCCGGCATGTTGGTTCCGGCCGGTGGAGACGCCAAGAAGGCTCTCGCCGCCGCGAAGGGCTCTCGAGCGAAGATGCTCGAGGCCTGTGGCCTGTCCGGCAAGAAGTAGTAGGACGGAGCAAGCGATGGCCAAGTGGCACGACGTCTACGACGACGACGAGCTGTGGGACGGCGACATGGCCGCCGTCAAGGTCGGCAAGGAGAAGATCTTCGTTGTCCGAGCCAACGACGAACTGCGCGCCTACCAGGACGTTTGCCCCCACAAGGGCGTGCCGCTGACCGACGGCGATCTCGACGACGGGGTCCTCGTGTGCGGCGTGCACCTGTGGGAGTTCGACGTCGTGACCGGCGACAGCGTGAACCCCTGCGGAGAGAAGCTCGTCGGATTTCCCTGTCGCGTGAACAACGGCCGCATCGAGGTCGAGGTCTAGCCCTCGGCCGCACCGTATGGCCCGTCTCACCAGCCTCCGTCCCGGGCTAGTGAGACGGGCCATACTCGTTTGGGGTACCAACCGTCACACTGGTGGACGAGTCAATGAGCCCTTCCTCCCGCTGGAGTTCCCCATGAGTGGCCGGCCTCTCGAAGGCATCCGGATCATCGCGCTGGAGCAGTACGGCGCAGGCCCCTACGGGAGCGTGCACCTCGCCGATCTCGGTGCCGAGGTGATCAAGATCGAGGACGTGCCCACGCGCGGCGACATCGGCCGCTACGTGGTGCCGTTCCAGGAGGGCGAGGACAGCCTCTTCTACGAGACCTTCAACCGAAACAAGAAGAGCCTCGGGCTGGACCTGCGCACCCCCGCCGGCCGCGCGGTCTTCGAGGACCTGGTCAAGGTTTCCGACGCCGTCTACTTCAACATGCGCGGCGACGTTTCCGCGAAGCTGAAGATCCAGTACGAGGACCTCAAGCACCTCAACCCGAAGATCGTGTGCTGCTCGCTCTCGGCCTTCGGCACCACCGGCGATCTGCGCGCCGAGCCGGGGTACGACTACATCCTGCAGGCGATGGCCGGCTGGATGTCGCTCACCGGCGAACCCGACGCCCCGCCCGCCAAGTCGGGCCTGTCGGTCGTCGACTTCGCCGCCGGCCTCGCGGCCGGGTACTCCCTGCTCGCGGGCCTGCTCGCGGCCGGCCGCACCGGCATCGGCATGGACTGCGACGTCAGCCTCTACGACGTCGCGATGTCCTTCCTGACCTACCCGGGCACCTGGCACATGACGGGGGGTCACGAACCGCAGCGCATGGCGCGGTCCGCGCACCCGTCGCTGGTTCCGTTCCAGGCCTTCAAGGCCGCCGACGGCTGGGTGGTCATCGGCTGCGCGAAGGAGAAGTTCTTCCAGCGCATGTGCGAGGCGTTCGAGCGCGGGGACCTTCCCGAGGACGAGCGGTACACGACCTTCAAGGAGCGCTTCGCCAACCGCGAGGACCTCATCGAGGAACTCGACAAGATCGTCGGCGAGCTGACCTCCGAGGAGATCGTGTCGCGGATGCGCAAGGTCGGCGTTCCGTGCGGCCCGGTCCTGGACGTGGCCCAGGCGCTCGCGCACCCCGTCGCCCAGCAGCGCGGCCTGATCATCACCACGCAGCACGAGGTCTTCGGCGAGGTGAAGCAGCCGGGTTCGCCGATCCGCGTCGGCCCGCTGCCCACCGAGCACCGTCGCGCACCGAAGCGCAACGAGGACTACAAGTACGTCCTGCACGACATCCTCGGCTACAACGAGGCCCAGATCGACGAGGTCACCGGTTCAGGCGCAGTGGGCCCGATCGTTCCGGTCGTGGCCTAAACCCTCCTGCGCCTCGGAAGCCGCCGCCCGTTCCAGCGCTGGGCGGCGGCTTCCACCTTTTTACGTCGCCCGATTCAACGGCGCGTCTGCCGGGCGTAGCTCCGTCCCACTGGCACCATCGGCCACACGTCGGCTGGGGAGCCGACCGGGGATGGGAGTTTCAATGATGCTTGCGCGTGCTCTTCGATCGGCCGCTCCGCTGGCGCTGTGCGCTCTGGTCGCGGGCGCCGTCGCGATCGCCGCTCCCGCGTCGGCCCAGGAGGAGTCGGCGCTCGACTGCGCCGGCAAGAACGACCTGCTCGTGAAGCCGGGAATCGGTGCGACCGCCACGTCCGCCGCCAGTTTCCAGTCGGCAACCGCGGGGGTCCTGGAGTGCGAGGGCACGGTCGCCGGCAAGAAGGCCACGGGACCGGGTCAGTACGCGTTCGTCGGCGAGTTCGCCAAGGACGCCACCTGCACGATCGGCAGCGGCAAGGGTCTGCTGCGGATGATCGTCGGCACGGACGCCGGTCCGCACCAGATCGACGCGCCCTTCAAGTTCAGCTACCCGACGTTCTCGTCGCGCCCGGGCGTGATGGCGGGCAAGTTTGCCTTCGACAACGACGACTACGACGGCCGGTTCGAGTTCACCCCGACCAAGGGCGACTGCGTGCAGACGCCGATCACCAACCTGCGCATCTTCAACACCCTCGACTTCGTCGGATAGCTCGGCGGTTCCGGACGCGCCCACCGGGTCGGCGGCCTAGTTCGTCGACCCGGGCCCCGACAGCGCCTCGAGGGTCAGCCAGATGCGGGTGGCCAGGTGCAGGTCGAAGCGCACCGAGCCGTCGTTGAGGTCGTAGCCGGTGAGTTCTCGAATGCGCTGCAGTCGGTACTTCAGCGTGCTGCGGTGGATGTTCATCCGGTCCGCGGTCTCGTCGTACTTGCACCCGCAGTCGAAGTAGCGGGCCAGCGTCAGCACGAGCGCCGACTTGTGGTCGTTGTCGTAGTCGATCAGCGGGCCGAGCTTCTCCTTCATGAAGCGCTCGACCTCGGTCAGGTTGCCGACGGTGGACAGGATCCGATAGATCCCGAGCTCCTCGAACTTCAGCACCCGGTCCGCGAAGTTGCCCGAGATGGTCGTCGAAAGGTCGGCGACGAACTGGGCTTCGCGATAGGAGTGGTGGATCTCCCAGACGTTCGGGTGGCGCGATCCCACGGCCAGTCGGCACGTCTCCTTCGGCAGTTCCGCGTCGATCGCCGCGGCGAGCTCGTTCCAGTCGACGTCCTGATACGCCAGCACAATCACGCAGTCCGACCGTCCGACCACCAGCGTCGCGACGTCGAAGCTGCGGACCTGACGGTTCACCGCTCGCAGGAAGGTGTCGGAGATGCGGGCGCGGCGGGCGCCGGTCACGATGATCGCGCGGTGCGGGCGCTGGGCGTCGTAGCCGAGGACGTGCGCCGTCGCCTTGGTCGAGGTCTCGTCGGCGCCGGCGAGGAGTTCCTCGGCGAAGTCGCGGTTGGTGCGAAGCTCGATCTCCGCGATGCTGCGCAGGCGGGCCAGTTCCATCGACAGCACGGTGGCCGCGTACTCCAGCGCCGCGAGATCGGCCTCGCCCGCCTGGCGGTCCGGGTCGATCAGCGCGATGACGCCGCGCACGTCGATGTGCGGGTTGGCCAGCACCATCCACGCGCCGCGGCGGTAGACCGCCTGCCGCAGGTTGGCCAGGACGCGGATGAGCTCCTTGCGATCCTCCGGCGATTCCTTCGCGCCCCCGCCGTCGCCGACCTGGCCGGCCGCGGCTCGGGTGTTCCCGTGCGCGTCCTGGATCACGACGGGCAGCCCGCACAGGCGATGCAGCACCTCCGCGATGCCCGTCTCGCCGCGATCGGAGGCGGCGACCTCGTTCAGCTGACGGTGGGTGTCCATCACCTTGGTCAGCGTCCCGACCGTGGACTCCAGGCGGGCCGCGAGCTGTGCCATCTCCTCGGCCTGCGCCCGCTCCGCGGCGTAGAGCTCGGCCTTGCCGATCACCGTGCCGCACAGCTGGGCGAGCACGGTGAGCAGGAAGCGCGTCTCGTCGCCGGGCGTGGTGTTGCCCGCAACCACCAGGAACAGCCGTCCCGACCGGTCGGTCGCGCCGGCCAGCGGATACGCCCAGCCGAAGGAGTGCTCGCCGACGACGACCGGGCCGCCCGCTGGGGACATGTCGGCGAGTTGGACGTCGACGCCTTCGGGCGCGCGGTCGAAGTAGTCGCCCGACTCGGACGGGTGCCACACCTTCACGATGTGACAGCGCACGATCGACGGCACCGCCGTCGTGGCCAGGTGGACGACCTGACGCGGCGAGTTGGACTGGGACAGGACGACGGACAGCACGACCACCGCGTTGACCGAGGACAGTTCCTTGGTCCGCGACGGATCAGGCCCGAACACGACCGAGCCCAGGCTGCGGCATCGCCATCCCTTCCAAAGCCCCTCGCACGATTCTAGGTCGCGAGGAGCGAAGGTGAAGCCTCGTTCAGCGACCGGGGGCGTGACCGATGTAGAGCGCCGGCTTGCGGTTGAACGTCTTCTGACAGTTCGTGCAGCAGAACCAGTAGTCGTTGCCCTGGACGGTGGACTTGGGAGCCGTCGCGGGGTCGACCTTCATCCCACAGACGAGGTCGACGGGCTGGTCCGACATGGGTGCTACCTCCGTGCGGTGCTGTGCGGGGACGGTGCGAGGTTACCAACGCCGGGATCACGCCGGGACGGGCGCCAACAGCGTCCAGAAGCGCAGACTCTCCGTGCCGGCGACCGCGCGTACCGCCAGGGGAGCGAGGCCGTGCCGGCCGTAGAACGGCACCGCGGCCGGGTTGGGGGTGGTCGTGCTCAGTGCCTGGCCCGCTGCGTGGGACTCCGCGAGCACCTCGTCGAGCAGGCGACCGCCGTGCCCGCCCCGCTGCTCGGCCGGAGCAACGCCCAGCCAGTGCAGCGACCACGCCGGAACGTCGACGGGCGCCGCGGCGGCCTGCACCCGGGCGGTGAGGTCGATGCCCGGTGCGCCCGCCCGTGCTCGCACCAGCGCAGTGAGGTCGTCGTCGAGGCGTTCGAGACAGCGCGTGCACGTACCGGTCGTCCACGCGGCCGCAGCCGCTCCGTCGATCCGGACCGAACCCCGCCGGCAGCCGTCGAGAATCTCGACGACGACTTCGAACCAGGCGGTCAGTGCCGCTGGGCGGTCGTGAACGAACAGGCGCGCGAAGACCGGATCGTCCTCGAACGCCGCGGCGAGGATCCCGACCGCGGTCACGGGCCCTCCCACAGCGCGACGACCCCCGCCCCCAAATCGGAGCCGCGGGCGTCGAGGTTGAGCACGCAGTAGAGGAACGCCGTCAGTCGGCGACCGAAACCAACGCGATGGTGCGCAACGAGGCGAACGTGTGCGTCAGCAGGCCCTTGACCACCAGCTTGTGGGTGGCGATCTGACCGAGCACCTTGCCGCCGCGCTTGGTGAAGAAGCCAACCGGCAGCAGGCCGCCGGCCTTCATCTTCAGCTGCGAGACGTCGAGGATCTGATCCACCGTCGCGTGGACCGCGACGTAGGGGTCGCCGACGATGCCGTTGTAGATAACGACCCCGTCCTGGCTGAACTCGAGCGTCGCCTCCTGGTCGGTGTCCGTGGAGATCACGGCGACCGGGCGCTTCATCTTCTGGGCGACCTTGACCAGCTCCGGCTTGTTCGCAAAGTTCTGCGACAGGAGCATGTTCAGGATCCCGGCGACGCCGTTCGGTTCCTCGTCGTGCGTGGAGACCTCGTAGTCGGACATCTGTTTAGAGGTCCCAGTCCGTGTCGACCTGACCGAAGGTCAGGAGGAAGTTGTTGAAGGCGCCGGCGTTCTGGATGGCGAGCTGGATGTTGCCGTGAAGGATCTTGAGCTTGCCGCCCATAAGCAGCTTGCCGCCCTCGGTCTTACCCTCGGCAGCCTCGCGGTAGTGCTCGATCTTGCCGCCGAGCCCGAAGGCGATGACGCTGTCTTCGTGGATTTCCTTGGTCGTCCACTCGGTGACGATGCCCTTTTCGAAGGTCAGGAACGTCTTCGACTCCGGGCCGTCCAGGAGCTTGAAGTACATGGGGTGCGAGAACGAACCCGCGTCCTTGAAGCCCTTGATGACGGCCGGGTTCGCGTTGATCTTCTCGCGAACTTCCTGGCACCACTCTTCGGAGAAAAATTTCACTGCCATGCTGGCGATCCTCCTGGATCAGTTCCGGGTCGGTTGAGCGGACCGTCGGGGCAAATGCCGGGACCGGACGACGGGACGCTCGCAACGGTCATTCTGTCGCAGCAACCGTGTGATGGACCCGGCGGGGGGACGCGCCTGGCGACGCCCGCCGGTCGACCACCCAAACCAACCACCTAGCGCGCGCCCCGTGCAACCTTCGTGGGCGCCGTCACAGCCGTTTGGCGGCGGGACCGCTTTCGCGGACGATCGCCGGGCCGTTCGGTGAACGAAAGGTGGCCCCCGTCACAATCCCCTGGGGGGTTTGGTCCTGCTGGGGCGAAGGCCCCGGCGAGCTTGGTCGTGGTCGGGCATGGCCCCGGTCTCGCTCGAACGAGAGGGTAGGAGAGCCAAGGAGCCGGCAACGTCCCCCTTGCGCGCCACCCGGTTGGCCCGCGAGGTACCTGTCGTGCTCCCAGTGGAGGTAGCTGAAAGGAGCCCTCTCTCGTGTCGCACAACGCAATTCTCCCCGGTGACAGCGCCGGTGAGTTCCCTGCTCGCGTGACGTCGTCCGACGACATCATCGCCGGCCGGGGATATCTGACCGACGAAGCCATGGGTTGGTTGGCCTTCCTCGACCGGAAGACCACCTTCGACGGCTCGTGGTTCAAGGACGACGCGGTTCACCCGTCGTGGGACAACTACACCGGCGCGCCGATCGGCGTCTACCACCGGTACGACCTGTCCTACGCCACCTACGCCCTCGGCCTGATGTCGGAGAACACCCCGGCCTGGCGCGAGCAGTACGGGAAGATCCTCGGCTACATGGCCGACCGCTTCCTCGAGTACTGGGCCATGTGGGACTGGATCGAGAACTCGGGTCCCGACCCGGCGCGCTCGCAGTACCCCGCCGAGGCTGCCGTCCTGTTCCCCCCGGGCTACATGGGCAAGTACGACATCCCCGGCTGGGCCGGCAACGGCATCGAGCCGTACCAGTACGACCCGGACCCCGTCCGCGGCAACGGCGCCTGCAACCTGATGTACAAGGGCTACCTGAACCTCGTGGTGTCCTTCTTCAACTACATCACTGGCGACTCGCGCTACGACCAGGACTTCAAGGTCCAGTACGACGCGGACACGGTGTACACGTACAACCACCGTTCGCTGAACGAGCTCATCGCCAACCAGCTCCGCGCCAACATCTCCGGCCTGGGCTGCGAGGTCATGAAGGTCTACCCGTGGTGCAACAACCTCACGGGCATGGCCCAGAAGTTCTACGACATCATGCACGGCACCAACATGACCTCGTCCTACGAGGGCTGGAAGCGTTGGTACCGCGAGGCGGCTGTCGTTCCGCCGTACGGCACCGAGCCGGTTGAGAAGCACGCTCTGTACTGGGACCCGACGATCACGATCGAGGACCAGGGCATCAACTGGGCCGACGGCACCGGCTACATGATGAACGGCGACTCGCACCAGTTCGCCTACAACTGGTGGGCCAACGCCTACCACCTGTCGGGTCTGGACCGCGAGCTCGGCGAGCGCGTCTTCCAGGGCGCGAAGAAGAAGTTCATCGAGTTCCAGAAGGACGGCTCGGCCTACTCGATCGGTCTCCCGGGTCTTGCGGGCGACTACCAGTACGCCACGATCTGCGCGACTTCGGCCGCTCAGGAGTACGGCGACACCGAGCTGTTCGAGGGCCTCAACTCGCACATCCAGAACAACTACGAGCCCACCTGGGACGCTCCTCGTGGCGAGTTCTTCTTCCACCTCGGTCTCGGTGAGGACTGGCCGCGTGGCCAGCTCAACGACTGGCTCCTGCCGGCCTACACCGCGACCAAGCCGGGTCAGTTCGGCGGCATGTTCACCAACCCGAACACCGCCAAGTTCCACCTCCCGACCCTCGAGGGCGTGGACTTCCCGACCCTGCGCGTTCGCCAGGCCGACTCGGACGAGAACGCCTTCTACGGCGCCTTCACGTCCGTGGACACCGCCAAGCTCGGCGAGCCGACGACGTACAAGATCACCAAGCTGGCTCCGGGCGCGCGCTACACCGTGTCCGTCTCCGGCTCGGCGGCGAAGGAAGAGACCGCCAGCGCCACCGGCGAGATCTCCATCAGCGCCAAGATCGGCACGCACACCACGGTCGTTCGTCGCATCAGCTAGTCGTTTGATGTGATCGACCACCGGTAATTCGGTCCTGGCGGCGCACCCGTACTCTTGCGGGTGCGCCGCCAGGATGCGTCTTTAACTAGGCGCCGTTATGGCTAAGGAGCCTCCTCTCGTGTACATGCCGTCCCCGTACAACGCGTTGGTGCGGAACTTCCTCAAGAACCTGGAGGACGGCAAGGTTGCCTCCTCCGACTTCGAGCCCCTGCTGAGCCCGAAGAGCGTCCTGCACGCTCCGACCGCGGGCGAGGAGAACGTGGACCACGTCGGAGTCGACGGATTCACGTCCTACTTCGAGGGCCTGCGCAAGGCCTCCGGCGGCACCCTGGAGTACAAGCCCCAGTCGTTCGAACTGCGTGAGCGTGGCGCGGTTTCGCTGGTCCACGTGCTCGGCTCGCGCGACGGCGCGGACTTCCTCGAGCATCTCCGGGTGATCATCGGAATGGACGAGGGCCGGATTATGGAGCTGTGGCTCGATCCGGGCGACCGTCCCTCGTTCGCCAAGAACCTGTCGTAGGCGTGGCGTCGTTGTTCGGACCGGAGCTGCTGGTCTCCGTTGCGCAGGACGTGACGGGTCGTCAGGACGAGATCGAGACGGTCGTGGCCACGCTCGACGCGGGCCGCCACCTGGTCCTCGAGGGCCCGCCGGGCACCGGCAAGTCCACGCTGCTGCGCAGCCTGGCCCAGCACTCCGGCGTTCCCTTCGTGTTCGTCGAGGGCAACGCGGAACTGACGCCCGCTCGGATCGTGGGCCACCACGATCCGAGCCGGGTGCTGTCCGAGGGCTACTCCGCAGACTCCTTCGTCGCCGGCCCCCTCGTGCGGGCTCTGCAGGAGGGGGCGCTGTTCTACGTCGAGGAGATCAACCGCGTCCCGGAGGAGACCCTCAACGTCCTCATCACCGTGATGAGCGAGGGCGAACTGCACGTGCCCCGCTTCGGTCGGGTCGCGGCCGCGGACACCTTCCGGCTGGTCGCCGCGATGAACCCCTACGACGCGGTGGGCACCTCGCGCATCTCCAGCGCGATCTCCGACCGCATCTGTCGCATCTACGTGGACTACCAGAGCGACGACGAAGAGATCGACATCGTCACCCGCCGCTCGGGCGTCGACAACGACCCACTGCTGCGCGCGATCGTCAACCTGGTGCGCGCCACCCGCAAACACCCGCACGTGCGCATCGGATCGTCGGTGCGCGGCGCGATCGACCTGGCGTTGGTGGCCCAGAGCCTCGGCCGCCTCAAGGGCGTGGGCATGGGGACGCCCGAGGTCACCAAGCGCGCCACGATGACCGCGCTGTCCGGTCGCATCCGCGTCGACGAGGCCACCGACCGCACCCCGGAGGAGATCCTCCAGGAACTGTGGATGCTCCACCTCGGCGGCGAGGTCGGCGGCGGCGACGAGGTCGGTTTGGCCGCGCCGCCCTCCCGAACTCGCTCGAACTCCGCGGAACGCGACGGCGCCCGGCCTCCGGGAAAAGCGACAGCCCCGTAGGGGCGGATCAGGAAGAGATCACCGCGTCGAGCAACATCCTGACGGGGTCTCAGGTCGCTGCCGCCGTGGAGGTCGACCGCCGCGAGGTGTGGACTCGCGAGGAGCTCAAGCAATACCCGCTGCTCCAGGACCTCGTGTCCAATCCGGGCCAGGTGGACCGCGGCGTGTTCGCCGACGCGATCGACAAGGACGCCGAGCAGATGCTCGACCTCATGCCGCACCTGGCCAAGGCCAAGGACGGCGCGCTGCGTCGTGTCGCGCGCGAGGTCGCGGGCCGGCTCGTCGTTCGGTTCGCCGAAGCGGCCGGAGGAGCGAGCTCCGGAGACGGCAAGTGGCGAGCGGCGAAGTGGAGCCCGGGCGCCGAGGTCGATCTGGAGTCGGTACTCGAAGAACTGCTCATCGCCCGCAGCCTGGGCGAACCGCTCGACGTCGAGCACCTGCAGGCCCGTGCCTGGCAGCGGCGCAAAACCGCGGTGTGCCTCGTGGTGGACAACAGCGGATCCATGGGAGCCGGCCGGCTGTCCGCCGCGGCCATCTCCGTTGCCGCGCTGGCCATGCGGGCGCCGTCGGACTTCAGCGTGATCGCCGTCGCGGACCGGGCCCTGGTGCTGAAGCAGCAGGGATCCTCCCGCCCGGTCGACAAGGTGATCGACGACCTGTTCGGCCTGCGCTCCTACGGGTGGACCAACCTCGCGCTGGGGCTCACCGCGGCCCGGCAGCAGCTTGCGCGGTCGAGCGCGCATCGCAAGATGGCCATCGTTCTGACGGACGGTCAGGCGAATCGAGGCCTCGACCCGGCGATCGAGGCCGCCCGGCTGGACCTCGTCCACGTGATCGTCCCCGGGACGCCGAACGACCAGACCCGGGCAATCGCCGCGGCCGGTCGCGGTCGAGTCGTGGCGTTCTCGGGCCTGGCCGAAGCTCCGCGGGTGATCAGCAACCTCCTGAGCGCCTGAACTCTGCGTCTTCTGCCGGCCCGTAGGGGTATCGACGTCGCGCGATAGCCCCACCCGCCCGCACAAGGCGGTCTATTACGGTGGCCGAATGCGCGTCGCGACCTGGAACGTCAACTCGATCAAGCAGCGGATGCCGCGGTTTCTCCCATGGCTGGACGAACGGGCCCCGGACGTCGTCTGCCTGCAGGAGACCAAACTCGACGACGCGAACTTCGCAACACTGTTGAACGACGAACTCGCCGCCCGCGGGTACGAGGTGGCGCACGTTGGACAGGGCCAGTGGAACGGTGTCGCGCTGCTGTCGCGCGTCGGTCTCGAGGACGTGGTGCGCGGCCTGCCGGGCGGCCCCGGCTTTCCGGACCAGGAGGCCCGGGCGGTGTCCGCGATCTGCGGGGGAGCGCGCATCTGGTCGGTCTACGTGCCGAACGGGCGCGAGCCGGAATCGGACCACTACGTCTACAAGCTCGCCTGGTACGAGACCCTGCGCGGCCATGTCGCCGCGGAGGCGAACGACGTGCTCGTGTGCGGGGACATGAACGTCGCGCCCGCCGACGCCGACGTCTTCGACCCCGCCGCCTACGTCGGCCACACCCACGTCACTCCGCCCGAGCGCGAGGCACTGGCCGCGCTTGGCCTGCGCGACGTCGTCCGGGAACGCTGGCCGAGGGAGCAGGTCTTCTCCTACTGGGACTACCGGGCCGGGATGTTCCACAAGAACCTCGGCATGCGCATCGACCTGGTCCTGACCACCGACCGGGTGGCCGAGCGGTTGCGGGCCGCCTGGATCGACCGCGCCGCCCGCAAGGGCACCGGCCCGAGCGACCACGCCCCGGTCATCGTGGACCTGGACACCGCCCCCGACGGCGACGTAGGGCCCATGGTTCCGCCCCCCTCGGCACCCCGCCCTTCCCGCGGCGCGAAGCTGCCCCAGGGCCCCGGCAAGGGCGCCTGAACTCCATCTTCGGCGGGGTTTCGCGCCCTTCCCGATGCAGGTTAGGGCGCGACAGGCTGCCGAAGATGTGGGTCGACCACGGCGAGGAGGCGGGCGCGCAGGACCGAAGCGCGGTCGGCGAAGGTGCGCTGTTCGGCCACGTAGACCTGGCGGCCCTCGTCGGTCTCGATGCGGACGGGCTCCACGCCCAGGGCGGCGAGGTCGTAGGGGCTGGCGCGCATGTCGAGCTCGCGAATGTCGCGGGCCAACTCGAAGCAGTCGCCCACCAGCTCGGAGGGGACGAGCGGGGTCAGCTTGTAGGCGATCTTGTAGAGGTCCATGTTCGTGTGGAGGCAGCCGCCCTGCTCGTGCTGCGGCATGGCTTCGCGCGTCAGCTGCAGCAGGTTCAGCGGCGCGGCCGGGGGAGTGAAGAACCGGAACGCGTCGTAGTGGGTGCAGCGCAGCGGCTCCGCCTCCACGACCGCCGCGAGCTCCTCCGGCGGCAGACGCAGGGGATAGGCCTCGTGGCGGATCTCCGCGGCCCGGTAGACCATCGCCCACTCGTGCAGGCCGAAGCACCCGAACAGCGGTCGGCGGCCCGCGGTCGCGCGCAGCAGACCGAGGAGGTGGTCGATCGCGCCGGAGCGCTGCATCAGCACCCGGGCCAAGTCGACCTCGGCGCCGTCGGCGCCGACGCGGTAGTTCGTCCACTCCCGGTGCGGAGCGTCGCCGGCCAGGACGACTCCCACGCCCGGATGCCAGCGGCGCAGTTGCGCAGGACGGTGGGAGTAGTAGGTGAAGAGGAAGTCGAAGACCGGGTGCTTCTCGCCGCTCCTGCCCCGCTCCAGGTGCGGGCCGACCCAGGCGTCGACGCGGGCGTGGTGAGATGCCCGACGCTCGCGCCAGGTCGCCTCGTCCAGCACCGCATGCACTCCGCAAGGGTAGATAGCCTTCGCGGGTGCGTATCGCGAGGTTCAGCAGTGACGGAGAACCGACCTTTGGAATCGTCGAGGGCGACCTCGGCTCCGAGGTGATCGCCGTCGTCACCGGCGACCCCCTCTACGTCCCGCTGCGGCCCACCGGCGAACACGTTCCGCTCGCCGACGTGCGCCTGCTGACGCCGGTGATCCCGCGCAGCAAGGTCGTCGCGATCGGCAAGAACTACGCCGCGCACGCCGCCGAAATGGACAGCGACGTTCCCGCGGAGCCGCTGTTCTTCCTCAAGCCCAACACCTCGGTGATCTCGCCCGGCGATCCCATCCGGTACCCGCGCCAGTCCGAGGAGGTGCACTTCGAGGGCGAACTCGCCGTCGTCATCGGCCGCATCTGCAGCGACGTCCCCGCCGAGAAGGCCGCGGAGGTGATCTTCGGCTACACGATCGGCAACGACGTCACCGCCCGGGACCTGCAGCGCGCCGACGGGCAGTGGACCCGGTCCAAGGGGTTCGACTCCTTCTGCCCCCTCGGACCGTGGATCGTCACCGATCTCGACATCTCCGACCTCAAGTTGCAGACCAAGCTGAACGGCGAGGTCAAGCAGGACACCCGCACCTCGCTGCTCGTGCACAAGATCCCGGATCTGATCGCCTACGTGTCCTCGGTCATGACCCTGCTGCCCGGCGACGTCATCCTCACCGGCACCCCGGAGGGCGTCGGCCCGATGAAGCCCGGCGACCAGGTCGCGGTCTCCATCGAGGGCATCGGCACGTTGACCAACCCCGTCGTCACCCGCTGACGAGCGCTGCTCAGGAGACTGCTGTGACCGAGAACGTGCGCGTGCGCTTCGCCCCGTCGCCGTCGGGCGACCTGCACGTCGGCAACATCCGAACCGCCCTCTACGACTGGGCCTACGCCCGGCACACCGGCGGCACCTTCGTGTTCCGCATCGAGGACACCGACTCCGCGCGCGTCACCGACGAGTACATCGCCGCCGCCGTCGAGTCGATGCGCTGGCTCGGCCTCGACTGGGACGAGGGCCCCGAGGTCGGCGGCCCCTACGGTCCGTACCGCCAGAGCGAGCGTCTCGACCTCTACCGGGAGTGGGCGCAGCGCTTCGTCGAGACCGGGCACGCCTACCTCTGCTACGAGTCGCCCGAGGAGGCCGAGGCCCGCGTCGCCCGGCAGAAGGAAGCCAAGGAGCAGCCCAACTACGACGGGCACAGCCGCAACCTGACCGACGAACAACGCGCCGCCTACGAGGCCGAAGGGCGCAAGCCCGTGGTGCGGTTCCGCATGCCGGAGGGCACGACGACCTTCACCGACCTGATCCGCGGCGAGGTCACCTTCGAAAACGCTCTCGTTCCCGACTTCGTCCTCATGCGTGCCGACGGGTCCCCGCTCTACACCTTGGCCGTCGCCGTCGACGACGTCCTGATGAAGATCAACCACGTGGTGCGCGGCGAGGACCTGCTGTCTTCGACGCCCCGTCAGATCGCCGTGTATAGGGCCATGGGCCTGACCGAGGACCAGTTCCCCGTCTTCGCCCACCTGCCCTTCGTCATGGGCCAGGACAACTCCAAGCTGTCCAAGCGCCACGGCGCCGTGACGATCGGTCAGTTCCGCGACGAGGGCTACCTGCCCGAGGCGATGTGCAACTACCTCGCGCTGCTCGGCTGGTCCTTCGGCGACGGCGAACGCGAGGAGTTCGACCTCGCCGAACTGGCGCAGGCCTTCACCCTGGAGCGGGTGAACAAGAGTGCCGCGAAGTTCGACCCGAAGAAGCTCGACTCCATCAACGCCGCCTGGGTCCGCCGCCTCGACGCCGCCGACCTCCGCGGCCGCGTCGCCCCGTTCCTGCAGCGCGCCGGCCTCGTCGCCGACCCGCCCACCGCCGAGCAGGAGCGCCTGCTCACCGGGGGAGTGCCGCTGATCCAGGAGCGCATGGTCCGCCTCGACGAAGCAGTCGGCATGCTCGGCTTCCTGTTCAAGGCCGACGACGCCGTCGAGATCGAACCCGACGCGGCCCCGCAGCTCGCCGGCGACGGCGCCGCGGTCCTGGAGGCGGCGATCAAGGCGCTGGAGAGCCTCGCCGAGTTCGGCGTTACGGACATCGAAGCGGCCCTGCGCGCCGCCCTGATCGAGGGCCTCGGCCTCAAGCCGAAGAACGCCTTCGGCGCCATCCGCGTCGCGCTCACCGGCCGCCGAGTCTCCCCGCCGCTGTTCGAATCCATCGAACTGCTCGGCCGAGACCGGACCCTCGTCCGTCTACGCGCCGCGCTCGGGTCGGCGGCGTGAGTTCAAACACCGGATACCGGTTTGGGCCCGCGCCGCAGTAGGGGTAACATTCACCGCTGGCACGCACCGCAGGCGCGGGCCAGACCCTTGGGGTATGGGGTAATTGGCAGCCCGGCTGATTCTGGTTCAGCTAGTCTAGGTTCGAGTCCTGGTACCCCAGCGCTGTACAGTTCCACCGCTCCACCAGTACCCACCGCAGTACAAGGCCCCGTTGTGTAGTGGCCTAGCACGCCGCCCTCTCAAGGCGGTAGCGCGGGTTCGAATCCCGTCGGGGCTACATCCGAAAACCCCCTGGTCACAGGGGGTTTTCGTTGTTTTAGCGGGCCTCCGGCAGGGCGAGGATTCTCGCCTCGGTACACAACGGGTACACAAGAGCGAGAGCCGGTGCGGCGGCGGCGTCCAGCGCGTCCGCCACCTCGTCGAGTCGGTCGCCGAACAGGTGCCCGTACAGGTCGAGCGTCATGGTCGCCGACTTGTGTCCGAGCATCTGCTGGACGACCTTCACGTCGGCCCCGGAGGCGATGGCGAGCGAGGCCGCCGTATGCCGCAGGGCGTGCGGATGCAGGCCGGCCAGCCCCACGGACTTGGCCGCCGCCGTAAGTGCGGCTCGCTGGTAGCCCTGGGCGCGCAGGGCGCCGCCGCGGGGCCCGGGGAAGACGAGTTCGTCGCGGCCCCTACCGGTGACGTGGCCGGCCATTTCGGCGAGCAGGAACCGGGGGATGGGCACCTCGCGACGCTCGTGCCCCTTCGGGGTGCCCCACGTCTGGACGCCGCGGACGAGGGTGACGGACTCGGCGATGAGGGCACGGCGGCGCAGGAAGTCGACCCGTCCAACGCGAAGGGCGGCCATCTCGCCGAACCGGACGCCGGTGTAGGCCAGGAACAGGGTCGGCAGCCGGTACTCGCCGCAGGCGTGGGCGAGCTCGTGGGTCTGTTCGTGGGTGAGGTACATCCGCTCGGCGGTGACCACGCGCTGAAGGTTCATGGATTCGGCCGGGTTGCGGACCAGCCGCCCGTCCTTGACGGCCATGGCGAGCATGAGCGAGAGGACGCGGTGGATCTTGCGGACGGTTGCCGGGGAGCGGGTCACGCTCAGTTGGGTGACCCAGGCCTGGATCTCGGCGTGGCCGACGTCGGCGAGGCGCACCTTGGCCCAGCGAGGCAGGAGGTGCTCGCGCAGGATGCCTTCGTACCGCTCGCGGGTCGAGGGCTTGAGGTGCGCCTGGGCTTCGAGCCACCGGGTCGCCCAGTCGGCGACGGTGATCCGGGCGCGAGAGGGGTCGACGTAGCTGCCGACGAGCTTGGCGGACTCGACGCCCGTCAGGTACCGCTCGGCGTCGGACTTGCGGTCGAAGGTCTTCGTCCGCTGCTGGCCGTCCGGATCGCGATAGCGCGCGTACCAACGCGTCTGACCGTCGCGGACCCGCTTCTCGATGCTCGCCACGTGTGCCCCTCCCGCCGAATCACCGTCGCCGATGCGAATCCTGCGCTACCGGGCGCGTCCGCGCGAGGGTCCGGCCGGAGGCACGGGTTCGACCCGGCCGGCGCCGATGAAGTCCTCGAGTTCGTTCATCGGGATCCGGACGTGGCGCCCGAGCTTGACGAACGCGATGCGCCGCTCGGCGATCAGCCTGCGAACGAACCGCTGCGTGGTGTTGAGCCGAGCCGCGGCCTCTTCGACGGTGCACAGCTGTACGGGCATCCTGGCCTCCCCAGAGTTGTGGGCCCCGCCGATTCCGGCGGTGCCCGTCGGCACCTCGCGGTTCCGACTGTCTCTATGTGGACAGGTTGGGGGTAGGTGATCGACGTTAGCCGGCTGAGTGGATAACAGCGCAGGCTTTGCAACCGGTGCCTGGGCGTTCTTGATTGCTGCGCGGAGCGCTGCGGAGAGCGGACTTCAACTCCGCAGGCGTCCTGCCCGGAGTGGTCCGTCATGGCCCGCCAGCACCGCATTGACGCAGGTCAGAGCCACTCTTTCCCCAACTGCCGTCCGCTCGCATCCGCCGGAAACCGACGTTCACCGCCAGTTCTGTGACCACGGTGTGACTAGTTTGGGTGCCGCGCGTTTCGCGCCGAGGCAGCTGCACCACCGGACGGAACCGAGACCGCTGATCCGGCCATCGCGCAGGGCGAGCTGAACCGCCCCGGCATGTCCGGAGGGTCCATTCGTTGGAAGGATCCTCTTCATGGGACGTCCCTCGCAGTACCCGGCCGAGTTGCGTGAGCGCGCGGTGCGGATGGTGATCGAATCTCGGGCCGACTATCCGAACGACACCGCGGCGATCCGGTCGGTCGCGGCGAAGCTCGGGATCGCCTCGACGGAGTCGTTGCGGAAGTGGTTGCGCCGGGCCGAGATCGACGACGGTGCTCGGCCAGGCAAGACGACCGAGGAGATCGCCGAGATCAAGGCGCTGCGCAGGGAGGTCGCCGAGCTGCGCCGGGCGAACGAGATCCTCAAGAGCGCTTCGGCTTTCTTCGCGGCGGAGCTCGACCGCCCCTTCCGGAACTGATCGCCTACGTCGAGGCCCACCGGGACCTCTACGGGGTCGAGCCGATCTGCCGCGTGCTCACCGAGCACGGCCTGCCGATCGCCCCGTCGACGTTCTACGAGGCACGCCGCCGCGAGCCCTCGACCCGCGACCGGCGCGACGAGGAGTTGGTGGCGTTGATGGTCGCCGCGCGCGAGCAGCAGAAGTTCCGGTGCCGCTACGGGCCGCGGAAGATGTGGCTGTATCTGCGCGGCGAGGGCCACGACGTCGCACGCTGCACCGTCGAGCGGCTCTATCGACGCGAGGGATGGGTTGGCGCGACGCGCAAACGTCGATTCCGCACGACGGTAGGCGACCCGGCCGCGGCCAGGCCACTGGATCTGGTGGACCGTCAGTTCTACGCGCAACGGCCCAACCAACTCTGGGTCGCGGACTTCACCTACGTCGCGACCTGGTCCGGGACGGTCTACGTCGCGTTCGTCTTCGACGTCTTCAGCCGGCGGATCGTCGGCTGGCGTGCCGCCACGAGAATGACGACCGATCTCGTCCTGGACACGCTCGAGCACGCGATCTGGACCCGCCGACAGGGCGGCGTCCAGGACCTGTCCGGTCTGGTGCACCACACGGACGCGGGGAGTCAATACGTCTCCTTCGCCTTCACCGAGCGCCTCGTCGAGGCAGGAGTCGACGCCTCGGTCGGATCCGTCGGGGACGCCTACGACAACGCGCTGGCCGAGTCCCAGATCGGGCTCTACAAGACCGAACTCATCCGTCCCGAAGGCCCCTGGCGCGGGGTCGAGCACGTCGAGATCGAGACGCTGAACTGGGTCGACTGGTTCAACAACGAGCGCCCGCACGAGGCCCTGTCGGACCTAGCCCCTGTCGTCGCCGAACGGCTTCACTACGCTGCCAGAAACGAGCTCCAGCCGATCGGCTGAGCCTTCAAACCGAGCCTCCGGAAACTCCGGGGCGGTTCAAGCCGCGCGCGGTGGCAATCGCAACACGGCGCTCTGCCCTTTGCCGAACCCCTCGCCTGCGAGTGTGCGGGCTCCGCGGCGGGCGTCAAGAACGGAGCCGCTGGCGCGGTCGCTTCGCGATTCCTGACTCCCGCCGCTCCGCCCGTGTTTGGCCGGCTGCGAGGGGATGGCCGAGTGTGGGTGCGACCGGATCGGATCGCGCGCCAAGTGGTGCGTGGCTTGAGTCCGGCGAGATCGGTGCTGGCGAGTTGGCGGTCATCGACCCGATGCTTAGAAGGCAGTTCCGAGGCTTTGAGCGGTGACGCCTCGGCGGATGGACTGCAGCAAGCGCCGTGCCGCTCCCCGCTGGTGACCGCCGTCGACCAGGCTGCGCCTTCCGAACGGGCACGCAGCGGGCACGGGCTGCCCGGCGCCGGGCCTAGTAGCGAACGCCAGACGGTCTGCGCCGCCGTCGGACCAAGCTGGCCGCCACTGGTCGAAGCTCGCCGCGACCAGGGCTTCGCTGGTGTGGCGACCGCGGGCGGCCAGTCCCCATAGGAAGGCTTTGCCGCGGACGTTGAGCAGTGCCGTGCCCCGAGTCGGGGCGCGGCACTGCCCATCGGCCAAGGGCTAGTTCCGGACCGCTCGTGCGCGGGCGGTCCTAGTCGAGACTGGCCAGATCTGGACGAGGTACTCCTCGACGGCCTCGGTGACCGTTTCGTCGTACGCGCGCCGTCGTCCGCTGGCGGTCACCCGGACTCTGTGAAGACCTGGGCGCATGGGCTCGAATGCAGGCAGGAGTTGGTAGTACTCCAGGCTGGCGCCGATCAGGAGCGGTTCGTCGATCTCCAGGTCTTCTTCGTCGCCTTCCTCCCATTGTCGGGCCACTGCGTCTTCGAGCTCTGCGTCTGGCGCTGAGTCGAGTCCTTCGACTGAGCCCGGATCCACCGACGCGGTGATGGCCTGAGCGGGTCGTAACGCGCGGATGCCCTTCTGGGCAGGGACGATTGGGACTTCCTAGGGTTCCGCTCGTCCTCGCTTGAAGGGCATCTGCTGGAT
>JBQTIB010000065.1:0-67195 GCA_052389435.1 Sporichthyaceae bacterium
CTGTTCACCAAGACCGCGGACTACCCCCTCGGCGTCTACGTGCTCCCCAAGCACCTCGACGAGAAGGTCGCCCGCCTGCACCTCGACGCCCTCGGGGTGAAGCTCACGACGCTCACCGAGGAGCAGGCCGCCTACATCGGCGTTCCGGTCGAGGGTCCGTACAAGCCGGAGATGTACCGGTACTGAGTCATGGTGCGCTCCGCGCGCGTCACGCGCGCGGAGCGCACCGCTCCGGCTCCGGCCGGCTGCTCCTTCGGAGTGGGACGTCCGAGCCCGCGCCGGTGCTGGTGGCGGCGGGGCGGCCGGTGAGAGGGTGCGGCCCATGGCGTCCTGGGTCCCGCTGGTGCTCGTCCTTGCGCTGATTCCGCTGGTGGGAGCCGGGTTCGCCGCCCGAGCCCGCGTCCGGCGGCGGGCGTTCGCCCGCGGCGAGGCCGTGCGGTTGCGGGCGGTGCTGAGCGGCACGCGTCCGCCGTACCCGGAGCGGTTCGTCGCCGGGCGCCTGGAGCTCGGAGAACACCCCCGCTGGAGCGCGAACCGGGCCCGCGGCGTCGCGGACGTCGACTTCGCCGGAGCCCGGGTACTCGGGCTCGACCCGGCCGGGATGGTCCGTCAGATGCGCCCGTCCGATGCGATGCTGATCGTCGAACTGCCCGACGGGGAACGCCTGCGGCTGATCACCACCGGCGACGACATCCGGCTGATCGCCGACGCCCTCGCCGCGACGTCCGCCCCGGCTGCGGGCGACGCGCCGCCGCCTCGCCGGGAACGGCGGCGCCGGCCCGCGGTGCCGTGGTGGAGCGCGATCCTGCTGGCACTCGCCACGGGCTGGGCCGCGTTCTGGACCTGGGCGTGGGTCGCCGGGGACGTCGTCGACGGCGTAGCGGTCACCGACGCGGTCGAGGAGGAGTGCCGAGCGCGCTGGACCGAGCCCAACGGCACCGAGCGCGTCCGAAAGATCGACTGCCCGGCCGACGCCAAGGCGGGCGACCGGCTCCGCGTCCACGCCGTCCCGGAACCGTTCACCTTCGCCTCCGGCGACGCGACGCTGAACCTCTGGTTCCCGGTCGGCATCGGCGTGGCGGGCTTCCTGCCGAGTGCCGGCTACGCGCTCCGGCCGCACCTCCCGCGGCTGCCGACGCCGCGCGCCCGGCGCCGTTCGGTCCCCGAGCCGCGCCCGCACGACGGGCGCGATCTCGGCGAGGGCGAGGTGTCCTACTCCGCGATCGCGGCGCTGCAGACCGAGCGTGCGGGAAGCCTGGGGTGGACGGTCGGCCCGTCGAGGGCGCGGGAGCCCATCCCGCGCCGGTGGTGGAAGGTCGCCTCCCTGCGCAAGGCGGCGCTGTACGGCCTGCCACGGGCCGCGGCGCCGCTGTTCCTCGTCGTCCTCGCCGCGCTCTCCGGCGCGCCCACGTGGTGGGCGGCGGTGCAGTTGGCGAGCGGTGACGTCGCCGTCGCGCAGGCCCGCGTCCACGAATCCCTGGGCGGTGTCGGGCCGTTCATGCCGAACGAGATTGCGATCAGGTTCGAGTTCCAGGGACGCACCGTCGAGGCGTCCGTGGTTCACCGGGGAGAACTCGAGCCGGGGTCGCCGCTGGTGGTCCAGCACTCGCTCGCTCACCCCGCCGCCGCCCGCGTCGAGGGCGACGGCGACGGCATGGACTTCGTACTCGCGACGACGGGTCCGCTCGCGCTCGCCGGACTCGGGTGGGCGGGCCTTCGGCTGTTCCGGTTGCGGCGGGAGTACCGCGGCCTCTGGCTCGTGCATCGCGAGGCCGCCCGGCCGTGGCGCTACGTGCGTTTCGTCGATCCGCTCGGCGTTCCGGCCCTGCTGCTCTTCTCGCAGTTCGACGACGGTCCGCCCGCCGCAGTCCTGCCGCTCGCGCCTCCGGCGACCGTCGCCGACGGCCTGCCCGTCGCCGGGACCGCGATGGTGCACGGCCAGGTTCGCGATCTGTCCCCGGTGCTGCCGGTGGTCGACGGCCGCCCGCTCTGGGCGCTCACCCCCGCGCAGGCGGTCGAGCCGGAACTGGTGCGCGACCTGCTCAACGGCTACCTCCGCGACCCGGGCCCGGCGCCTCCCGGCAGGCGCCGGCGCGCGCGTTAGACGTTGCGGGGCGCGTTGCGTCCCACGTGGCGAAGCGTCCAGGACGCCAGACGTCGGACGTCCGCCGTCCCGGCGGGCCCTCAGGCGGCGGCTTTGCGCAGGCGGGCGATCGCCTTCTCTGCCACGCGAAGCACCTGCGACCGGCTCACTGCGGGCTTGCCGAAGGAGTAGGAGGCGACCAGCAGCACGACGTGGCCGACCTGCGCCTGGACCAGGAAGCCCTCGGTGGCGAATGCGGTCCTCGTGCCCCTGTTCGAGGAGGTGCTGGTCCAGCCGATCGCGGCGTCGGCGCCGTCGAGGCTCACCCCGGTCGAGCGGTAGTCGACCTTCACGATCGTCCGGTCGACGCGGGCGACCTCCTCGTGGCAGGTCGAGCCGCGTCGGTCGAGCGCCGTGAGGTAGGCCGCGGCCTCGGCCGTGGAGGCCAGGACGTCGGCCTGCACGACGATTTCGTTCGAACCCTTCAGCAGGGCGGTCTGCTCGCCGCGGGCGAGATAGGTCGGCTTCACCTTCAGGCACCTGGTGGCGCGGGTGATCGTGGGGTCGTTCGCCTCCGCGGGGGGCCGGGTCGTCTTGCGGTACCCGGAGACTTCGCCGCGGCTCGGCGCGGCGGCCGTCGCGATCCGCGCGGCCTGTTCCTCGTCGAGCGCACCGGTAGCTGCGGGCTCCGCCGCGGCCTCGGGCGATGCGGTGGCGGCCACCTTCGCGTCCGGTACCGCGGCCTCGGAGCCCCCGCAGGCGGTCAAACCCAGCAGCAGCGCGAGGGGAAGTACCCGGCGTGCGGTCACGGTGCTCCCACTTCCGCCGCGTCGGGCGCTAGGACGTCGCTCTCGGGGCGGACGGTAGGGGAGGACGGAAGTCAGCCGGCGGCGACGCGACGGCCGTAGGCCTGGGTAACGACTGTGCGTGCCCAGCGCATGCGGTGGCAGGTGACCTCGGGGTCCTTGCCGTAGCAGGCCGCGAGCTCCTCGGCACACGCCGCGACCTGGCCGTGGTGGGCGTGCAGGCTCTCCGCAAGCGCCGCGCAGACGACGTTCTCGTCGACGTACTGCGACGGCTGCAGGCTGCTGCAGAAGAGCAACTCGGCGAGTTCGTTGAGCGACATGGCGCCGAACGACTCGCTGGACTGACTGCTGCCTACGTAACCGACCATCTTCTGCTCCCTGCCCCGCACTGTCGGTTTTTCAACCGCATGCACCGATGTGTCCTTCGACGCGGGAGCTCGCCGCACCGCTCCCGGGTGCGGCCGGAACGGCACCTTCGGCGACGGAGATGGGACGAACGGATGAGGCCCGACGTTCAGCGCGGAGCCTGAAACGGGCTTTCGTCCGCGGGCGGGGCGGCAGGCGGCGCGGGCGAAGGCGCGGGCGGCGGGGGCGTGTCGTAGGCGGGGGCTGGGCCGTAGGGCTGGCCGTAGGACTGCGGGCCGGGCTGCGGCTGGGTCGGCCAACCCGGACCGGGGGCGAACCCGGGCGGCGGCTGCCACCCCGCGGCAGGGGGGACCGGCCAGCCGGGCACCGCCCCCGGGGCCCACCCCGCGCGGGCAAGTTCGCGATTGCGTCGTTCCTCGAGCACCGCGGCGAGGACGGAGACCGGGTCGGCGCCCGACGGGGGGCGGACCCCGAGTTCGGCGAGGACTTCCTCGGCGATGCGCGTCGTCCAGTACTGCGCCTGAGCCGGGTCGAGCTCGGCGCGACGGGTCAGCACCTGTCGGGCCTGCAGGGCGAGCTGGTCGGGAATTCGGGTGACCGGCAGGTCGGCCGCCCAGGCGGCGAGGTGGGGGTGGACGTAGGTCGGGGGAGCGGTTGCGGTGGGGACACGCTCCCGGACCACGACGGTCCCGGCCAGCAGGTCCCCGACGCGCTTGCCCTTGCTCGAGGCCAGGGAGACGATCACGCCGACCGAGCCGAGCAGGATCGGGTTGAAGTCCACGAACACGGCGGTCAGCGCCCGGGCGAGGGCGTGCCGGAAGCGGATCGGACCGCCGTCGTCGCGAACCACGCGCAGGCCGAAGATCATCTTTCCGGGGCTGCGTCCGCGGGTGAGCGTCTCCCAGGTCACCGGCCAGCCGACGACGAGCAGCACGACAGTCCCCAGGAACAGCGCTGCCGCCGCGGCGTCGTCCGCGCCCTCGGCCGCGGCTCCGACGACGCCGAGCACGACGACCGCCACGAGGGCGACGATCGCCAGGTCGACCAGCAGCGCGAGTGCCCGGCTGGGCAGCTTGGCCAGCCGCAGGTGCAGCGCGACGGCCTCGCCGACCACCAGGTCCTGCGGCGGCGGCGGGGCGTACCACCCCCCGGGCGCGCCGGGCGGTGGGTGACTCATGGTCGCCAGTGTGCCCGCCGGAGCGTGCTCGTGCGGTCATGGAGAAGCGGGCGGCCGCCCAAACTCGGACAAATCGAACCCCGTTCCGGTTCTGCGGTCGCCCGCGAGCGGGCCTCTCGGCAGGCGCGGGGGCTAGCCTCGGGGACGACGACGGGGAGGGGGCGCGGATGGATCTCGACGCGTTCGTGGCCGTCCACACCCGCGAGTGGGAACGGCTCGACCACCTGCTCGGGCGCACCGGCGCGCTGTCCGGCGACGAGGCCGAAGAACTCGTCGAGCTCTACCAGCGCACCGCGACGCACCTGTCGATCCTGTCCTCGGCCGCGCCCGACCCCGCGCTGCTCGGGCGGCTGTCGTCGCTGGTCGCCCGCGCTCGCTCGGCCGTGGCGGGCGGCGGCACTCCGGCCCGTCGAGCCTTGGCCGACTTCTTCCGGCGCCGGTTTCCCGCCGCGCTGTACCTGGCCTGGCGCTGGTGGGCCGGCGTCGCCGCGGCGTTCCTCGCGCTCTCCGCGGGCATGGCGGTGTGGGTGGCCACGAATCCGCAGGTGCAGCGGGCCGCCGTCGACCCCGAGCAGTACGCGGAGCTGACCCGGCCCGGCGGGAAGTTCGAGTCGTACTACTCCGAGTACGGCGCGGGCTCCTTCGCCGCCCAGGTGTGGACGAACAACGCCTGGGTCGCCGCCGCCGGAATCACCCTCGGCGTGCTGATCCTGCCGGTCTTCTACGTGATCTGGATGAACGCGGCCAACCTCGGCGTCGCGCTCGGGCTGATGTCCGACGCCGGCCGGCTCGACACCTTCCTCGGCCTGCTGCTGCCGCACGGTCTGCTCGAACTGACCGCCGTGTTCGTCGCCTGCGGGGTGGGCCTGCGGGTCGGCTGGTCCTGGATCGATCCGGGGGCGCGCACCCGCGCCGAGGCGCTCGCGCAGACCGCCCGCGCCGCGATGGGTGTCGCCCTCGGGCTCGTTCTGGTCCTCGCCGTCTCCGGGGTCATCGAGGGCTTCGTGACCGGTCGCGGGTGGCCGACGCCGCTGCGCATCGGCATCGGCGTCGTCGCCGAACTGGCCTTCCTGGCCTACGTCTTCGGGCCCGGCCGCGCCGCCGCCCGCGCCGGCTACACCGGCGACGCCGAGGACGTAGGCGACCTGCGCCCCGCCGTCGGCTGACCCCTCGCCGGTGTGCTCGAACTCAGCCGATAGCGCACTGGAACACGCCTGCCAACCGCTTCGGCGGTGTTGGACTGCGCTATCGGCGCAGCCGTCGCATGCGCGGGCTAGGCGGGAATCTCGACGCGTCGGGACGCGTCGGCCGAGGCGATCTGCCGGGCCACCAGGTCGGCGAGGTCGGTGCTCGGCGCCCAGCCGATCAGTTCGCGCAGGCGGGTGGTGTCGGCGAGGGTGTCGCGGACCTCGTCGTGCGCGGCGGGTTCGACCTCGATGCTCACCGGCAGCCCGAGGCCTGCGCCGACGGCGGCGACCATCTGGGCGAGGGAGTGTCCGACGCCGGTCCCGACGTTCACCGGCCCGGGGATCCCCGCGTTCAACAGGTCGACGAGCGCCCGCGCGACCTGGCGGACGTCGGTGAGGTCGCGGGTGCGGTCCGGGCTGCCGAGGATGCGCAGCGGCCGACCCGCCAGAGCTGCTTCGATCCACAGCGCGAGGGCCATGTCCGGGCGCTGACCCTCGCCGGCGACGGTGAACGGACGCGCGAGCACGACCCGGCCGCCGGCGCAGTTGTGCGCCTGGCACAGGGCCTCGACCTCGGCCTTGCTCCGGGCGTAGCCGCCGCGGGGCCGAAGGGCGTCGTCCTCCCGGCAGGGCCGGCCGTCGCTGCTGCCGCCGTAGATCGAGGAGGAGGTGGAGACGACGACGGGAGTGTCCCGGTCCGTGGCGGCGAGGACGACCGCGGTCGCGAGCACGTTGTCGCGATGCCGGTGCCACGCGACGTCCGGGCGCCGGTCCCGCACGCCCGGGCAGCCGGCGAGGTGCACGACGCCGCCCGCGGTGCGCAGCGCCGCGGCGGTGCGCGGGTCGGCGTCGAGCAGGTCGACGCAGAGTTCGCGGTGGCCCGGGCCCTGCACGGGCGCCGGGAGGCGGTCGATGCCGAGCACCGGGCGGCCCGCGGCCAGCAGGCGCGCGACCACGGCCCGGCCGAGGAACCCGGCCGACCCGGTCACGACGACCGTCATCCACTGCCTCCGCTTCGAAGGTCCCGGCAGCGAGAACTGCCCCAGAAAGCGGTGCCAAGGTTAGCCTCCCCTTGGGCAACGGCGGCCCTAGCGAGTGGAAAGCTGGCCTTTGTGGGGATTCGGGTGGCCAGGACCGGCGTGGGGCTGATCGTCCTGGCGCTGTCGATCGCCTACGTGGTCCACGTCGCCGAGGGCGACGTCCTCGCCGACACCTGGCACGCGATGGTCGGCGAACCGTTCGGGGTGGCGCTGGCCCTGCTCGCCTACGCGGTCGCGTTCGGTCTGCGGGCGTGGGCCTGGACCCGCGTTCTCCCGGGGCTGAGCTTCGGACAGGCCTGGGCTGCGCTGCACGTCTCCCTGCTCGGCAACCACGTCCTGCCGTTCCGGCTCGGCGAGGCGCTGCGCGTGACGTCGGTGCTTCGCCGCACCGACCTGCCGGCCGGCTCGGTCGCGGCGACGACGGTGAGCCTGCGGCTGGCCGACGTCGGTTCGGTCGCGCTGCTGGCGCTGATCGCCGTGCCCGGCCTGGCGATCGACCTGGTCGGCGGGTGGGCGTGGGTCCTGGTGCTGCTCGCCGGCGGCCTGGCGCTCGGCGGGCTCGTCGCCCTGCGGCGCTGGGCCGCCCGCCGCCCCGGCGCGGGGGTGCGCGTACCGCTCGGCGTCGGCGCGACGACCGTGTTCGGAGCGTGGGTGCGCGAGGCCGCGCTGGTGTGGCAGGTCGCGAACGCGGCGGGCGTCGACCTCGCCTACCACGAGGCCATCGCGGTGACGGCCGTCGCCGTGGCCGCGCAGACCCTCGCCGTCACCCCCGGCGGCTTCGGCTCCTACGAAGCCGCGGCAACCGCGGCGCTCGCCGTCCTCGGCGTCCCGGCCGCCACCGGTCTGGCGATCGCGCTCGCAACGCACGCGGTGAAAACCGTCTACTCCCTGGCCGTGGGGGCTCCCGCCCTGTGGCTGCCGCGGCCCGCCTACCTCGGCCGCGCCTCCGCCGCCGAACGCACCACCACGCGCTATCGGCTGCCCAAGCGGCTGCCCGCCCGGCCCGCGCCGTTCCCCGTGGCCGCGGACGCCCCGGTCGTCGCCGTGATCCCGGTACACGACGAGGAGGGCACGATCGCCGAGGTCGTCCGGCGGTTGCCCGCGTCCGTCGAAGGGCGTCCGGTGCACTGCCTGGTGGTCGACGACGGCTCCGCCGACGCCTCCGCCGCCCGCGCCGCCCAGGCCGGCGCAACGGTGCTGCGCCACCCGCGCAACCTCGGCCTCGGAGCCGCCGTGCGCACCGCGCTGCGCGAGGCGAGCGCGCTGGCGCCGGCGGCCGTCGTGTACCTCGACGCGGACCTCGAGTACGCCCCGGAGGACTTCGGGATCGTGGTCGCACCGGTGCTGGCGGGGACGGCGGACTACGTCGTCGGCTCCCGCTTCGCCGGGCAGATCGAGCACATGCGCCCGCACCGCCGCGTCGGCAACCTGGTCCTGACGAGGTGGGTGCGGTGGCTGACCCGCCGCCGCGATCTGACGGACGGTCAGAGCGGCTACCGGGCCTTCTCGCCGCGCGCGGCCGCGGAGGCCGAGATCGTGCACGACTACAACTACGCCCAGGTCTTGACCCTCGACCTGCTGGCCAAGGGCTTCGTCTACACCGAGGTCCCGATCTCCTACGCCTTCCGCACGACGGGCGCCTCGTTCGTGAAGCTGGGCCGCTACCTCCGCAAGGTGATCCCCGCCGTCCACCGCGAGCTGAACGACCTCGGGCCGGCTCCGGCTGCCGATGGCGCGTCGGCTGCGGTGCTCGTCTCCTAGCGAGGCCGGGGAGGAAGGGCCGGTGGACGCAGGCTGTCCGCCCGCGAGGCCGTTGGCGACGGCCGTCTCCGGACATTCGGGCTGAGCGTCCATTAACGGCTGAAATAGGCAGACCAAAGCGTTGCTTGACACAAAATTCGAACATAGTATCGACTTATGACGGATCCGCGAACGCTGCCTCTCGGTCTGGCGACCATGTCGCCGGTGCCGGACGTGGCTGCGGCGTTGGCCGAGGTCGAGCCCGGCAGCGTGTGCGGCTACGACACGGTCGAGATGCTGCGCGGTGCGCGTCGGTTGAAGAACGCGGCGGCGGCCGCGGAGCACCGGTGGACCACGGAAGTCGCGCTGCGCAGGCCGGGCAGCGCGTCCACGGTAGAGCGGCTGCGGCACCCGCACGAGCACGCGGCCGACGAGGTACGAGCCGGACTGGGCCTCTCGGCGACGGGTGGAGACAGACTGCTCGCGTTCGCTTGGGCCACGGTCCAGCGGCTGCCGGAACTGTGCGAGGCGATGGCGAACGGCGGCCTGGACGAGCAGCGCGCCTGGGCCTTCGTCGAATGGACCACCGTGCTGTCCGACGAGCACGCCCACGCGGTCTGCGGGCAGTTGCTGCCCCGTGCGGTGCTCGACGCGGAGGAACAGCTGCCGACGGGCCTGCTGATCAAGGAGATCGCCAAGATCGCCATGGCCCTGGACCCCACCTGGGCCGAGCGCCGCTACAAAGAGGCGCTGCGACGGCGCCGCGTGGTCGGCCGGCCGAATGGCGACGGCACCGCGGATCTGTCCGGCCGGCAACTGGAGCCGCACCGCGTCGCCGCCGCCTGCGGCCGCCTCGACGAGTTGGCCCGCGCCGCGAAGCGGGATGGGGACCCCCGGCGCATCGACGATCTCCGCGCGGAGCTGTTCTCCGGCCTGCTCGACGGCACCTACGAGGGCCTGTCCGACATCGAGATCTCCGCAGCCCTGGCGGCGACCCGCCCCGACGGCCGAGCGCCAGAGGGCGCCGAGCCGAGCGACGGCGCCAAGGTGCCGGTCGACGGCGTCAAGGTGCCGGTCGACGGCGAGGACGTCGGGCACTCAGCAGATGCGGAGAACTCGGCGGAAGCCGAAGACGAGGTTTCGGAGGATGCCGAGCGCACCGAGAACTCCGAGGGCTCGGAGGACGCCGAGCGCACGGCGAACGCCGAGGGCTCGCGTGACGCAGACGGCTCGGAGAGCGCCGACGCAGCCGGCCCGGCAGCGCCACCGTCGCCGGTCCCGGACGGCTCGTCGGGCTCCGGTCTGGCTCGTCGGCCGGAGTCGCCGCAGAAGGGAGTTCAACTGCGCATCCGCCTGACGACGCTGCTCGGCCTGGACCGGGTCCCGGCGGAGCTCGCCGGCTGGACTCCCGTGCACGCGGGCTACGGCGTCGACCTGGCCGCCCTGATGTCGGCGGCGCAGTGGCGGTACGCCCTGACCGACGACGACGGCCACCTGATCGGTTCCGGCCTCGTCTACAGCCGCCCGCGCGGCTGGCGCCGCCGCTCCGCGCACCACCGCGGCGTTGTCGATCTGCTGGTGCCGGCTTCGCTCCTGCGCGATCTGATCGTCGGTCCGCTCGTTGGCATCGAACTCGTCGATCCCGACCAGTTCCGCGCGTGGCACCCGGTCCTGTCGGAGTTGGCCCACCGAATGCGCCACCCGAAGCCGATGCCCGACGACAGCGACAGGCGCTTCCCCGGCAACGCGCTGCGTCGGGCCGTCGAACTGGACAAGCCGCGTTGCTTCGGCGTCGGCTGCGGCCGCGCGGCCCGGCGCTGCGAAGTGGACCACAACTACGACTGGGGCTGGGGTGGGCGGACGGTCGAGGGCAATCTCGCTCCCGGCTGCGGACGCGATCACGGGCTCAAGACCAAGGGCGGCTGGACGATGCACGCGTGGGAGCCCAGGGGCTACCGCTGGTGCACCCCGCTCGGGCGGCAGTACGTCGTCTCGGTCCCGCAGACGATCGAGCGCCTCCCTGCGGCGGGCGTCGACTTCTGGTTTCCCGATCGCCTCGAAGGGCCAGAACCGGACGCCGATCTCGACCACGAGGGCATCCCCTGGCAGGCGTCGCGGACGTGGCAGGCTCCCGGGCCGCTCCCTCCGCGCCCGATCGAGGTGGCCCGCACCTCGTCGCCGCCGTATCCCGACGACCCACCGTTCTGACGGTCGGTCAAGGCCTCGTTCAGAACCCCGTAGCCCTGTCGCATGCCGCGAGCAGGGCTACCCGGGCGCGTGCTCAGTCCTCGACCACGTGGGCGTCGAACCGGGTTCGGGCGGCGGACCAGGCGGTGCGATCGAAGCCGTCGGGAGTGAGCGCGGCGACGGCGTCGTAGGCCATCGCCATCGCGTGGTGGGTGTTGTCGTGGGCGAACAGGCCCAGGCGCCCGAAGGTCGTGACGCCCTCCAGTCCGCGGGCCCAGGCGTCCAGCGGCGCGAGGCGGGCGCCGAAGCCGAGGCGGTAGATCGGGTAGACCGTCCGCAGTCGCAGGATTTCGACGTGGTCGATGCGCAGGGGCGGCAGTCCGGTGCGGGCCACGGCGTCCTCGACGATCGCGCCGAGGTCGGGAGGGCTCGCGGTGAAGACCTCGTCGTCGGGGGAGCAGGGGATCTCGGCGCACAGCACGGTGCGGTCGGTCGGGTCCTCGGGGTTGCGGCGGTAGTTCGCGGGCTCGGAGATCCGGGTGATCGGAGTCTGCTGGCCGGGCAGGTAGTGGGCGTCGAACTCGGTCCAGCGGCCGCCGGAGTGCACGACGTACGCGAGGGTCATTGCGCGGAAGGTCAGCTCCTTCGAGGCGGCGACCAGTTCGTCGGGCGCGGCCGGGTCGGCGAGCTGGGCGAGGCGGGGGAGCGGCACCGTCGAGAAGACGTGACGAGCCGTCAGCTTCGTGCCGTCGGCGAGGAGGACGCCGGGGTTGGCGGCGTCGGGCAGGACGGTCGCGACGGCAGCACCGGTGCGCAGGTCCGCGCCCGCGGCGGCGGCCGCCTGCGCGAGGGCGTCGACGATCTGCCCGAACCCGTGTCGCGGGTAGTGGAAGATCCGGCCCTGCCCGGCACCCGAGTGCCCCGCGCCGACGCGGTTGCGGCGCACCATCTTCGCGAGCACCTTCCACGGGGTGTCGGCGGTGACGCGGCGCCGCGCCTGCTCCCCGTCGATGTCCTCGCCGTCCAGCCCCCAGAGCTTGCGGGCGTAGGGGGCGTAGAGCTCCTCGTACAGCGCGGGCCCGAGCCCGGCGCGCAGCACCTCGGCGAAGGTGTCCTGGGTGGGCTTGCGCAGCGGCGCGGTGGCGGTGTCGCGGGCCAGGCCGGCGAGCAGGCGCGGCGGCAGGGCTCGCGCGAGTTCGACGGGCTTGAGCGGAAACCCGACCCAGCTCTCCGCGACCCGCAGGCGCCCGTGCCGCGGCCGCGTCTGCAGGTCCCGGCCGATCAGCCCCCGCAGATCCTCGAGCAGGTGCGGCGGCGTCGCCGGGTGCAGGCGGTGGGATCCGACGTCGACTCGGAAGCCCGCGACGTCGATGCTCGCGGCCATGCCGCCCACTCGCGGCGCGGCCTCGAGCACGATCACGGACCGCCCGGCCAGCGCCGCCCGCCACGCGGCGGTCAGGCCCGCGGGCCCGGCGCCCAGGATCAACAGATCGGCAGAGGTCTCCATCGCGCCCAAACCTCCCACAGCAGGTCGGGCGATCGGGCGATGTACGCCGTCGCGTCGCGGGCGCACAATCGGCGCAGGAGGCCTCCGTGGAGGACGAGCAGGAAGAAGCGCCGGTCGACGAGTCGACCCTGCCGCCCGTGCCCATCTGGCCGATCTGGGTCGGGATGGTCTGCGCCGCCGCGGGTCTGATCGTTTTCGCGCTCCACCCGAACAACTGGACGTTCTGGCTGGGCCTGCCGTTGTCCGAAGCGCCGCTGTGGTTCGCCTACTGGTGGCGTTCCGACCGCGCAGAGAAGCTCGGCTACACCCGCCCGAACTACAACCACGTCCCCGAACCGGGAGTGTCCTGGGGTCCGCCCTGACGCCCGCGACGTTCTCAGTAGATGCGCGGCGGTGATACCCCAGGCCGTCCGGCGGCCGACCCGGGGCCCGGGACCGACGTTCCGAAGGCTCGTGTCGACGGAAAGGTGGAGAGGTAACGGGTGGTGCGTCGGACGGCCCGGCTGGCGCCCCAGATGTCTCTTCTGTACCTCTGCGTCGACCTTCCTCTGTCGTCCGACGACGGTGACCACAACGGGATATCCCAGGCCGCCCGGCAGCCGACCGCGGCGGTGAGCGGCCACCGCAACCACCGCCGACAACGACCACGTCTGCCGTTGAATCGTGACCGCCGAGGGTGATGGTGACGAAGTCGCGGAGGTGCCTGAGGACGCAGGAGATGTTTGAGTGACGTTGCATCAGAAGTGATACGAGTTGAGAAAATTCGATTCTCCGATCGACTCCAGCGACCCCGAAATAGGCGGTCCAGCGCGGCTTGGGCCCGTTCTTCGTGTCCGCCTCGTGCCGCGTGGTTCGGTGGGCGAAGACGAGGACCCTGCCGCCGTCGATGAACAGGGCGCGGTGCGCCGGCACACGCTCGACGGGGCCGAACGACGTCCCGGCCGCCGCCCGACGAACCCCTACGGCCGACGCCGGGAGAATCCGGGGTGGGTGCGGGTCGCCCAGGCGGCCGCGCCGACGGTGAGGCCGAGCAGCACCCCGACGGCGGGCAGCGCGACCTCGGCAGGCACCGTGGCCGCGGCCTTCGGCGTCGCGGGGGCCTCGGGTGCGGCCCTGTCGGGATCCGGTTCGCTCTTCACCGGGGTGCCCGGGCCGAACGGAACCTTCTCCTTCGGGCCGAGCTCGCGGGTTCCTCCGCACAGGCCGGCGCGCAGGTTCGGCGAATTCGGGCCGTCGGCCTCGCGCTCCCCGGGGAACGGCTTGCGGTAGGCGAAGACCAGGAACGGTCCTTCGCCGGAGATCTCCAGGCCGCAGGTCGCGCCGCTCTCGGCCGTCGACACGCGCTGCGGGGAATCGACCTCGCCCTTGTAGACCCGGCTCGGCGCGAACTCGAAGATTTCCTGGGCGGCGGTGCCGAACCGCCTGCTCTGCTCTGCGGTCGGTGCAATCGTGCGGCGCAGCGTCGCCTTGAACACGACGTCCGCACGCTCGTAGTTCTCCCGATCGCTTCCGCCGGCGCAACTGCACGCCATCGCCGGGCCCGCTCCGAGTACCGGCACCAGCGTCGCCGCCAGCGCGGCGACGAGCGTCGCTCGGCCGGCCAGCCCTGCTGCGGACATCGACACCTCCGGTAGTTGCGGTTCGCCCAAGGACGCGGACCGTGCCCGAAACGTTCGGTCCGCCGCCGGCTCGGTGCAGAACGGGTTGCCGCCTGCAAGCGGACGGCCGGCTGTCGGAGCCGAGGTAGAGAGACAACCGGTGGTGCGTCCCCCGACCCGGACGGCGCCTCGGGTGTTGCTTCCCTACCTCCGCGTCGACGCTAGGGGACGGCCGAGCGGGTTTAGGCGCCGGACTGGCGGCGGCGGTACAGGCCGGCGCCGACGGCAGCCAGCGCACCGAGGCCGGCCAGGCCGGCCGCGGCGGTGAGCATCGCGTTCGGGCCGGCCTCCTCGGGCTCGGGGGCCGCGCTCTCGCCGGCGGCGGAGTCCTGTGCGATGCCGGTGGTCTGCATCAGCGGAGTGTCCTCGGCGGCGGTCGTGGTCACCGGGGCCTCGTCGATCGACACCGGCAGGTTCGGGCCCGAATCCGGCGCCGACCGATCGCCGGGGTCGGCGTCCGGGTCCGCCGAGATCTGCCGGGGGTCGGATCCGCCCGTGCTTCCGCCGCCCGTAGTCCCCACCCCCGGGCGGGTCTCGCCGTCGTCCATCGGCGTCGCCGGTCCCGCGGGCTCGTCGACCGCGCCGCCCTTGTAGACACGGCCGTCGGAGGTCGCGCCGTGGGCCTTGAAGTCGGGTGTCTCGTTCGCGCCGATCTCGCGCGTGCCGCTGCACAGCGAGGTGCGGAGCTCGCCCTTTTCATCCTCTTCGTCGAAGTTGGCGAAGACGAGGAACGGGCCGCCGCCGGTCAGGTCGACGCCGCACGCGGCGCTGTTTCCGGCCGTGGAGACTTCCTGCGGGTCGGTCGTCTTGCCCTTGTAGGTGGTCGAGGGGGCGAAGAAGAACGTGCGGTCGCCGGACTGGCGGTTCGTGGCCTCGACGTCGTTCATCGTGCCCTTGAACACCACGTCGGCGCGCTCGTAGTTCTCCTGCTCGGTGCTTTGGATGCAACTGCACGCGTACGCGGGGTTGGCCCCCAGTACCGGCACCAGCGTGAAGCCGAGCGCGGACACCGCCAGCGCGCGAGCGGCGAGACGAACCGACATTGCCACCCCCAAGGAACCGGCCGCCCCCTCTGGCGCCCTTACTTCCTACAGGACGCGGCGGCGCTGGAAAACGTTCGGCACCGCGCTGGGCAAAAGCGCGACGGCCCGCCGCCGGAGATCACCGGAGGAGGGCCGACTGCTCGCCGGGCCGGCTGGCTCGACGCGGGCTATTCGTCGTCGTCGCCGAAGGGGAACTCCTCGCGCTCGGCCTCGGACTCCTCGCACGCTGCCTCCCGGCCCTGGGACGCCGCCTCGATCGCCGCGCAACTGCCCGGGGGCACGCCCGGTTCGTAGCCGGGCGGAACACCGGGCTCGAAGCCGCGGGGCATGCCGGGTTCCACGCCGGGCGCGTCCTCGGCCATGGCCGGTTCCGCGCCGAGCGGGATCAGCACTGCGGCGGTCGCCAGCGCTGCAAAGGCCAGGGCCACTCGACGAACTCCGGGCATGCTCGCTCCCCGCATGGGCTAGTCGTCGTCTTCGTCGTCGAACGGGAAGCCGGACTTCTCGTCGGCCTCGCGCTCGTCGAACTTGTCCGGCTCGTCCTCGTCGTCGTCGGAGTACTTGCCCTTGGCGTCCTGGCACTTGTTCTCCTGCGAGGACGCGGCCTGGTCCACGACCGAGCAGAGCCCGAACGGGACCCCCGGCGGCTGGACGTTCGGCGGCGGGGTCTCGGCGCCGGCCGGGTGCGCACCGAGCGGGATCAGGATGGCGCTCATCGCGCACGCCGCGACGGCGAGCACGACCGGACGAAGCTTGGACATGGGTTTCCCTCCGTGGACTGCTTGATACCAAAGTGACTGGTGTGACAGGACAAGTCCAGACGGCGCGACGGTGCCGCGCGTGAAATCCGGTGGCGAGGCGCCGATAGCCTTCGCGTATGGCTAAGGACGAGAAGGCAGTCACCCCGCAGAGCGAGGACTACTCCGGCTGGTACAACGACGTGGTCACGCGGGCGCAGCTCGTCGACCGCGGCCCGGTCAAGGGGACCATGGTCATCCGGCCCTACGGGTACCGGCTGTGGGAGCTGCTGCAGGGCGCGCTCGACCAGCGGATCAAGGACACCGGGCACGAGAACTGCTACTTCCCGATGTTCATCCCGGAGAGCTACCTCAAGCGGGAGGCCGAGCACGTCGAGGGCTTCGCCCCCGAGCTCGCGGTCGTCACCCACGCCGGCGGCAAGGAACTCGACGAGCCGCTCGTCGTTCGCCCGACGTCGGAAACGATCATCGGCGAGATGATGAGCAAGTGGATCGCCTCGCACCGCGATCTGCCGATGCTGCTCAACCAGTGGGCCAACGTCGTCCGCTGGGAACTGCGTCCGCGCATGTTCCTGCGCACCACCGAATTCCTCTGGCAGGAGGGCCACACCGCCCACGCCGACGAAGACGACGCGATGCGCGAGACCCTGCAGATGGTCGGGGTGTACGAAGAGGTCGCCCGCGACCTCGCCGCGATTCCCGTCGTGGTGGGGGAGAAGACCCCGGGCGAGCGGTTCGCGGGAGCCCTGCGCACGTACACGATCGAAGGCATGATGCGCGACGGCAAGGCCCTGCAGTCCGGGACGTCGCACTACATGGGCACGAACTTCGCCAAGGCCTTCGACATCAAGTACGCCGACGCCACCTCCGGCGGGCAGCAGTACTGCCACACCACGTCCTGGGGCATGTCCACCCGCATGATCGGCGCGATCATCATGGCCCACGGCGACGACCAGGGCCTGGTCATGCCGCCCCGCCTCGCCCCGTTCCAGGTCGTCATCGTTCCGGTCGGGCGCGGCGACGCGATGGCCGCCGTGAACGAGGCCGTGGACGCGATCGCCGCCGAGTGCAAGGTCCTCGGCGTGCGGGTCAAGGTCGACGACCGGCCGAAGGTCTCCCCGGGCGCCAAGTTCAACGACTGGGAGATGCGCGGGGTCCCGCTGCGGATCGAACTCGGCCCGCGCGACCTCGAAGCCGGCAACGCGATCGTGGCCTGGCGCCTCGGCCGCGAGAAGGAGTCGATGCCCCTCGAGGGCCTCGCCTCCCGGCTGCCCGCCCTGCTCGAGGAGTTCCAGGAGTTCCTGCTCGCGCGCGCCACGTCCTTCCGCGACGAGAACACCACGACCGTCGACGACTGGGACGCATTTGCCGCCGCCGTCTCGACCGGCTGGGCCGTCGCCTTCCACTGTGGCGTTCCGGCCTGCGAGGACGACATCAAGGCCGCCTCCGCCGCGACCCCGCGCTGCGTCCCGAACGAGGCCCCCGCCGAGACCGGTTCGTGCGTGAAGTGCGGAACCGCCTCGGCCTACGGCAAGCGCGTCCTGTTCGGCCGCTCGTACTGAGCGCGGCCACGGCCGCCCCGATCTGGGCCCGACGTTCGATTCGAGCGTTCCGGGGCGCGCTTCAAAGACGCGGTCCGTGCCGGGCGCACTGGGGTCCTACTGGAAGGTGCCGGAGCCGTCGGCGCTCGAACCGGACGTGGCGGACGGGGTCGACGACGGCGTAGCCGACGGCGTCGACGTCGATCCGAAGCCCGACATGGAGTCCGACGGTCCAGGCGTGCCGGTGGGCGAGGACGTCGGCAGCGCCGCGTTCTTCTCGTCCTCTTCGGCCTGGGCGTTGGCGGCGGCGGCCTCGGCGGCGTCGGCGACAACGCGGATGGTGCCCTTCTCGCCCCCGATCCAGCTGTGCCAGAAGCAGGAGTAGTGGTACTCGCCCGGCGAGTCCGGCGCCGTCATGTGCACCGTGTTGGCGGGGCCGACGTCGCTGCTGCGCAGACCGTGGTCCTCGTACTCGGCCGGAACCAGGCTGTGCTTCTCGCCTCCGGAGTTCACGACCTTGATCGAAGTTCCGGGAGTCACGGTCAGCACGCGCGGGAAGAACGAGCCGTCGCGCATGGTCAGCGTGACCTCCGGCGCCTGCGTCGGAATCGTCCGAGGCAGCGGCGCGATCGTGGAGGTCGGCGTGGGGTTGGGAACCTGCGGGGCGCCGGTCGCCATCACCTCGACGGGACGGGCGGACGTGGTGCCGCATCCGGCCAGGAACAGTCCCCCGGCAATGCCCGCCGCGCCCCGGAGAAGGTTGCGGCGGCTCAGCGATGCGTCAGTCGGCTCCGAGTCCACGCACCCGATGATGCCGGCCGGGCGCCCCGCGGCGCCCGGCCTTCGACGAAGCAGTACGTGATCGTGATCGACCTACTACTTGAGCGTGAGCTTCGCGGTCATCGAGCCGGGGTGGTAGGTGCAGATGATCGTGTACTTGCCCTTCTTCTTGGGCATGGTGAACGTCCCGGTCTTGCCCATCTCGACGTCGGCCGACTTGAACTTGGCGGGGTTCTTCTCGAAGTCGTCGCTGGCCACGTTGTGGATGGCGATGTCCGGGTTGTTGAACGTCCAGGTCTCCCCGGTCTTGCCGGCGTAGGTCTTGCCGCAGAAGGTGTTGCCCGAGGCGGTGATGGTCCGCGCCGGCTCCCCGCCCTTGGGGCAGCGGGCCGCCGGGTTCGAGAACGGGTCGTTCGGGTCGGCCTTGTCGCACACGCCCGGGGCGGGGTCGGTGCACGGCGGGTCGGCGGCGTTGGCGGTGCCACTGCCGAGAGCGGCGAGACCGGCGGCCATAGCGACGGAGATGCCTGCGGCTGCGAGCTTGCGATTCATTGGCGTTAAATCCTTCTCTCGGGACCCCCGTCCGTGGTTTCGGAGCGGCCGTCGAGTCGGATTGGGCGGATCTATACCCCCATGGGGTGGTTTGCGTCTCGTTACTGGAGTGTCAGCTTCGCGGTCATCGACCCGGGGTGGTAGCTGCAGATGATCGTGTAGCTGCCCTTCTTGGCGGGCATGGTGAACGTCCCGGCCTTGCCCATCTCGACGTCGGCCGACTTGAACTTGGCCGGGTTCTTCTCGAAGTCGTCGGTGCCGACGTTGTGGATGGCGATGTCCGGGTTGTTGAACGTCCAGGTCTCGCCGGTCGCTCCGCCGTACATGTCGGCGCAGAAGGTGTTGCCCGACGCGGTGATCGTCTTCGCCGGTTCACCGCCGGCGGGGCAGCGCGCCTTCGGGTTGGAGAACGGGTCGCTCGGGCTCGCCGGGTCGCACGAACCCGGAGCGTTCGGGTCGCATCCCGCGGGCGGCGCTGCCGGAGTCAGGGCTTCGAGCACCGGATCGAGCGGGCTCGGGTCCGCGGCGCCGGCGACGCCCCCGCCGCCGAAGACGGCCAGGGCAGCGCAGAGGGAGGCGGCGATCCCCGCGGAGGCGAGCTTGCGATTCGTGGACATCGATTCCTTCTCTCGAGATGACTCCACGTCCTTTCGGAGCATCTCGAGAGTCGGCTTGGACCGATCTGCACCCTTGAGGCGACCTACTTCAGCGTCAGCTGCGCGGTCATGGGACCCGGGTGGTAGGTGCAGATGATCGTGTACTTGCCGGCCTTCTTGGGCATCTTGAACGTCGCCTTCTTGCCCATCTCGACGTCGGCGGTCTTGAACTTGGCCGGGTTCTTCACCACGTCGTCGGTGGCGACGTTGTGCAGGGCGATGTCCGGGTTGTCGAAGGTCCAGGTCTCGCCGACCTTGCCCGCGTACTTGTCCTCGCAGAAGGTGTTGCCCGACGCCGTGATCGTCTTCGCGGGCTCCCCGCCCTTCGGGCAGCGCGCCTTCGGGTTGGCGAAGGGGTCGCTGGCGTCGTAGGCGTCGCAGGAGCCCGGCGCGTTCGGGTCGCAGTTCTCGGCGCCCGCCCCCGCGGCCGGCTCGGTGCCGGTGGAGGTGGCGGGGGTCGTCGAGTCGGTGCTCTGGGCCGCGCTGTCGGAGTCGTCGCCGCCGCAGGCGGCGAGGGTCAGCGCCAGCGCGAGCGCGCTCCCGGCGGTAGCGAGCGTGCGGAGCCTCATCGTCGACGTCCTCTCGTGCGGCCGGCGACCCGGAACTCTTTCCGGGTTCGTCCCACCGTGCGGCACGAGGCTAACAATGCCCGGGTCGGGTATCCGGTCCCCCGCGCGAGGGTTTTCTCAGAGTCGTCCGGCGGCCTTCAGTTCCAGGTAGCGGTCCGCCAGGGCCGGCGGCAGGGACTCCGGGTCGGCGTCGACGACCTCCACCCCGTGTCGGCCGAGCAGCGCGGCGACGTCCGCACGCCGTCCGCGGGTGCGCTCGGCCGCCGCGGCCGCGTACACCGCGTCCAGGCTCCCGCGCCCGACGGCGAGTTCGGCGACCCGGGTGTCCGCCACCGACGCGAGCAGTACCCGGTGCCGCGCCGAGAGCAACGGCAGTACCGGGAGCAGGCCCGCGGTGACCGGAGCCGGGTCCAGGGAGCTGATCAGCACGATCAGGGCACCGCGCCCGCCGCGGCGAAGCACCTCGCTCGCGAGGCCGCGCATGTCCGTCTCCACCAGGGCGGGGTGGACGGGAGCGAGCGCGGAGACCATCGTCGACAGCAGCCGGGCCCTGGGCACCCCGCCGACCGAGGCGCGCACGGTGCGGTCGTAGGCGAGCAGGTCCACGCGGTCGCCGGCGGCGGAGGCCAGCGCGGCGAGCAGCAGGGCGGCGTCCATGGCGGCGTCCAGCCGCGGGGCGTCCCCGACGCGGCCCGCCGCGGTGCGCCCGGTGTCGAGCACGACGATCACCCGCCGGTCCCGCTCCGGCCGCCAGGTCCGCACGGTGACGTCCTGGCGGCGGGCGGTGGCGCGCCAGTCGATGGAGCGAACGTCGTCGCCGATGACGTACTCGCGCAGGGAGTCGAACTCGGTGCCGGCGCCGCGGATGCGGGCCGCGTTGCGCCCGTCGAGGGCACGCAGTCGCTCCAGTCGCGAAGGCAGGTGACGTCGGCTGCCGAAGGGCGGCAGGACGCGCACCGACCACGGTGCGCGCAGCGTCCCCTGCCGCGCGGCGAGCCCGAGCGGGCCGACGGAGCGCACGGTCACCCGGTCCGGCGTGCGGTCGCCCCGCCGGGTGGGAAGCAGCGGCGTGGACAGCGCGACCCGGGCACCGCCCGCGAGGGAGATTCGGTGGCGGCTGCGCTGCGCGCCGGCGCTCGGCGACCACGCGTCGCGCAGTACTCCCCGGACCCGCCGGCCCCCGCCGTTGACCACGGTCAGCGTCAGCGCCGCCGGCTCGCCGAGCCGCACCTGCGTCGGACCGGTGCGCTCCAGTCGCAGCGACCGCACCCGCCCGGCCAGTACGAGGTCGACGAGGACACCGAGCAGCAGCGCCAGTTGCACGCCCAACAGCGCCCACCCGGACCCGACGAGGAGCACCACCGCAGCGCCCGCGAGCCCGACGAGCGCCGCTCGCCCCGTCAGTGCCACGAAAGCCGCCGAGCAACCCCGGAACGTCCGACCGGGCGAGGCCCATGGGCCACGTTCGGTCGGACGTCCTGCGGGGTGGGGGTGGGGTTCATCGGGGGACGGGGACGTTGGCCAGAACGGACTCGAGCACGCCGTCGGAGGTGGCGCCCTCGAGTTCGGCTTCGGCGCGCAGCCCGATCCGGTGGCGCAGCGCCGGGCGGGCCAGGGCCTTCACGTCGTCGGGCACGACGTAGTCCCGCCCCGAGAGCCAGGCCCAGGCCCGGGCGGCGGCGAGCAGGGCGGTCGCGCCGCGGGGGGAGACGCCCAGGCGCACCGCGGGCGAATCGCGGGTGGCGCGGCACACGTCGACGACGTAGGCGATGAGCTCCGGGCGCACCGAGACCGCGCGGGCCGCCTCCCGGGCCACCAGGACGTCCGAGGCGGTCGCGACCGGCCGCACGCCGGCGGCGGCGAGGTCCCGCGGATCGAACCCCGCCGCGTGGCGGTCCAGCACCGTGATCTCCTCCGCGCGGGTGGGCAGCGGAAGCACGAGCTTGAGCAGGAAACGGTCCAACTGCGCCTCGGGCAGCGGATAGGTGCCCTCGTATTCGACGGGGTTCTGCGTCGCGGCCACCAGAAACGGGTCGGGCAGCGGACGCGGAGTGCCGTCGACGGAGACCTGCCGCTCCTCCATCGCCTCGAGCAGCGCGGCCTGCGTCTTCGGCGGAGTGCGGTTGATCTCGTCGGCGAGCAGCAGGTTGGTGAACACCGGCCCCGGGCGGAAGGAGAACTCGGCGCTGCGCGTGTCGTAGACCAGCGAGCCGGTGATGTCGCCCGGCATGAGGTCCGGAGTGAACTGCACGCGCGTGGTGCGCAGATCCAGCGCGCGGCAGAAGGCCCGCGCCAGCAGGGTCTTCGCGATGCCGGGCACGCCCTCGAGCAGCACGTGGCCGCGGCAGACCAGCGCGATCACCAGGCCGGTCACGGCCGCGTCCTGACCGACGACCGCCTTGGCGACCTCGGCCCGCACCGCCACCAGCGCCCGATGCGCCTGCTCGGTGGCCACCGGGCCGGGCGGCGACGTCGTTGCGTACAGGTCGAGCTCATCCACGCCGGTACTTCCTCTCGGTGCTGACCTGTCGTTCCAGGTCGTCCAGTGCCGCGGTCAGGGCGAGTAGGCCGGCGTCGGTGTCGGGCGTCGCGCCGTAGAGGAGCTGGCCGACGTCGGCGGTCGACCGCCCCGTGTGGGCCGCGACCGACTCGGTCACCGCCCGCGGATCCGCGTGGGTGGCGGACATCCCGAAGCGGGGCGCGATGCGTCGCACCGCCGCGGCGCGCAGTTCGGCGGCCGCGCGCGAGCGCGCACCGGAACGTCGGTAGAGCCGGGCCAGGCCCTCGGTCGCCTCGGCCGCGCGCACGACCACGGGCAGCGGCTCGAGGACCACCGGCCCGAGTCTGCGCGCCCGCCACAGCGCCAGCAGCGCGAGACCGATCGCGAGCTGCAACGCCGCGAGCTTCCACGCCTCGGGGATCAGCGAGGTGAGCGACCGCCGGTCGGCGTCGGTGAACAGGGCCGGGTCGTCCAGCCGCGGCAGGTACCAGACCAGTGTCGGCCGCTCCCCGAGCAGCGCCAGGGCCAGCGCCGCGTTGCCGCGTTCGTCGAGCTTGCCGTTGGTCAGTGCGGCGCCGCTGCCGAGCAGGACCCGACCGTCGGCGGCCAGCAGCGATCCGCCGAAGCACAGCCGCGGCGATCCGGACGTGGCCGCGTAGCGAACGCCGCCCGCGTCGGCGCGGCCCGCGCGGGTGGCCGCGGGCAGGTCGCAGCCGGGGTCGCGTGCCGTCGTCTCGCCCACGGCGGCGGCCCGCGCCTGCGGCAGCGTCGCCTCGACCACCGGGCCGCGGGCCTCGACGAGCACCGTGGCGACGGAGCGCCGGGCGAGGTCTCGCATCGCCTCCGGCGTCAACAGGTCGGGCTCGGTGACCAGCAGGCTCGCCCGGGCGGGCCCGGCGCCGAGCGCCCGGCGGGCTGCGGCGAGGTCGCGGGCGACGATCACCTCGACGCCGCCGTCGCGGAGCAGTTGGGCCAGGGCGTGCGAGCCCTGCGGAGCGTAGGAATCGGGGTCCAGCCGGTTCTGGTTCCCGCGCGCGGTGAGCACGGCGAGGGCCGCGACCAGCGCCAGCAGGAGCCCGAGCGGCAGCAGCGGGCTGCGCAGGCCGCGACGGCCGCGCGACGGGGCACGGATCTCGAGGGACTCGACGGTCACGGCGCCGGCTCCGGCGTGCGGGCCGAGCGGAGCTCCCGATCCGCCGACGCGATCGCGGCGTGCCGCTCGAGCGTGGCCGGGCGGCCGCCGTAGCGGACCTCGCCGAACGCCGCCGCGGCGATCGCGACGGCCGCAGCCGCGCCGGGAAGCTGGGCGGCCAGATCGTGGGCCACCTCCTCGGCGGTGCGGCCGGGCCGAGCCACCAGCAGCCCGCGTTCCTCGCTCCCGCGCACCAACGCCCGGAAGCGCTCGACGATCGCCGTCTCGACGTCCCCGGCGGCCAGCGCCGCATCGGCCGCGGCGTGGTGCTCCGCGGCGGTCGCGGCGACCTCCGCGAACAGGTCGGTGCGCCGCTGCCCGCGAGCCTCGCGCGGTCCGAGCCGCAGCCACAGGACGACGACGGCCAGCACCGCGACCGCGATCAGCAGCACGGTCGCCAATCCGCCGCCGGGCCCCGGGGCGGAGGCCCGGTCCAGCAGGTCGGAGATCCGGTCCCAGATCCACTGCGCGAACCGCTGGAGCAGCGAGGGCTCCTGCGCCTGGTAGGCGGGATCGCTCAGCTCGGCGCGTGCCGCCTCCCGCGCCGGGCCGGCGTCCGGAGTCAGCGGCGGATCCAGCGGGAGGGCGAGGCGCCGGGCCGTCACGGTGCCGACGCCGCCGGACCGCCGGCCGACCGGGCCAGCGCAAGGTCGAGGCCCTCCCGGCGCATCCGCAGGTCCACGTACAGCAGCGCGGTCACGCCCGCGGTGAACGGATAGGTCACCAGGCTCGCCAACGCCGAACCGATCATGATCAGCACCACGAACCAGACGGTGCCCGCGGTTCCGCCGACGAACACCAGCATCGCCCCGGCGGCGACCGCCAGCGGGATCGACAGCACCATGGCCAGCAACTGCGCCATCAACTGGATCAGCAGCAGGATCCCGAAGGTCCGCCACCAGGACGTGCGGACCAGTCGCGCGGAGCGTCGCAGCGAGGTGCGGACGCCGCCCCGCTCCAGCACCATCGCGGGCGCCGCGAGGCAGAACCGCACCCACAGCCAGATCGCCGTCGGGACGGCCGCGAGGAGGAGGACGGCGCCGAGGACGAACGCGCCGTCCTCCGGCAGGCCCCCCGCCCAGAGCCCCAACGGCACCGCGACGGCCAGCGCGATCAGTCCGAAGCAGATCGTCGGAATGAGCAGGGACAGACCGAGCAGTCGCCACACGCGCGGCCGTACCTGCGCCCACGCCTCGCCGGGGGTGACGTCGCGGCCGAGCACCGCACGGCCGACGACGACGGTGAGCATCCCGGCCAGGACCGTCTGCGCGAGCACGCCGACGACCATGCCGACGAGTTGCACCGACTGCGCCGCGAGGCCGCCGAACGGATCCTCGGACTCCTCGATCGGCCCGGTGCCGAAGAAGTCGGGGTCGGACAGGCCGCTGTCGCGCAGCAGCAGCCACGTCGCGAGGGCCTGGATCGCGGTGACCACGATCACGACGCCGGCGGTCAGCCCGAGTTGCACCTTCCAGTGCTTGCGCATCGTCGAGACCGCGCCGTCGAGCAGTTCGCCGAGCCCCAGCGGGCGCAGCGGAATGACTCCGGGGCGAGCGGCCGGCGGCGGGCCGTAGCCGGGCGCGGTCCAACCGGGCGGCGGCGCGTAGATGGGCGGGGCGGCCCAGCCCGCGGCCGGCGAGCCCGGCGCGACGTTCGGCGGCGGCGCGTAGCCCTGCGGCGGGACTCCCGCGGGCGCGCCGTAGCCGGGCGGCGGACCGTAGGCCGCAGCGGGCGGGTACCCGGGCGGCGGGTATCCGGGCGGCGGGTACGCGGGCGGCGGGTATCCGGGCGGCGGGTACGCGGCGACCGGTGGCGCCGACGGTTCGGCCGGCGGGACCGTCGGCTTGGCCCAGGCCGGCGGCTGCTCCGCGGCCCACGTGCCGGTCGGCGGCCACGGGGTCGCGGGCCGTTCCGGCTCGGACGCAGCGTCCTCCGGTGGCCCACCCATGTCGATCATCGTGCCATTCCCGAGCAAGCGGTGGTCGACCCCGAGGGTCAGGACTGGGCAGGATCTCGCCCATGACGTGGAACGCTCCGGCCCTGCGCTGGGATCCCGACGGCCCCGCGGTCGTGCTCCTGGACCAGACCCGGCTGCCGGCGGAGGAGGCACTGCTGCGGTGCACCGACGTTGCGACGTTGGTCGAGGCGATCGTCCGACTCGCGGTGCGCGGCGCCCCGTTGCTCGGCATCGCCGGCGGATTCGGCGTGGCGCTCGCGGCCGCGCGCGGGGACGACGTGGCCGCCGCGGCGGCGGCCCTGGCGAGCGCGCGGCCGACCGCGGTCAACCTCGCCCGCGGCGTCGCGGTGGCCTTCGCCGCCTACGAACGCGGCGGCGCCGCCGCGGCCCGGGCCGCGGCCCGCGCGGTGCAGGAGGCCGAGGACACGGCGAGCCGGCGCATGGCCGAGCACGGGCTGAGGCTGGTTCCCGAGGACGCGCGGATCCTCACCCACTGCAACACCGGCGCGCTGGCGTGCGGCGGCGAGGGGAGTGCGTTCGCGGTCGTGCTGGCGGCGCACCGGGCGGGCCGCCTCGCGCACCTGTGGGTCGACGAGACCCGCCCACTGCTGCAGGGCGCTCGGCTCACCGCGTGGGAGGCGCAGCGCAACGGGCTGCCGTACTCGGTCCTGCCGGACTCGGCCGCGGCGGCGCTGATGGCGGCGGGGCGGGTGGACCTGATCGTGGTCGGCGCGGACCGGATCGCCGCCGACGGTTCCGTGGCGAACAAGGTCGGCACCTACGGCCTCGCGGTCGCGGCCCGGCACCACGGGGTGCCGTTCGTCGTCGTCGCGCCGGTCTCGACCGTGGACGCCGACACGCCCGACGGCGCGGCGATCGTGGTGGAGCAGCGCGACGTCGAGGAAGTCGTGTCCCTGGGCGGGATTCGCAGCGCACCGGCCGGGGCGGGCGCCTGGAACCCGGCGTTCGACGTCACCCCGGCCGACCTGGTGACGGCGTTGGTGACCGACGTCGGCGTCCTCGCCCCGGTGAACGCCGAGACGGTCGCGACGTTGACGACCCCGGCGGCCGCGGACTGCCGAAGCTGACCGCCGGGGGCGCCCGGGACGACTACTTGGTCGTGCCGCCGTTCATCGCGCGACCCGCGGAGGAGTCCTCGGCGATGGCGTTGCGCAGGTTCGGGTCGGCGTTGTCGGCCTGCTTGCCGGCGACGACCTTCGGCCCCGAGTCGGCCGGCGACGGGGCGGAGGTCTCCCCGCCGTTCAGGGCCAGCCCGGCGGCGGCGGCCGCGATCGCCACGGCGGCGACGGCAAGCGCGACGGCGACGCTGCGGCGGCTGCCCTTCGAAGGCGCAGTCGCACCGGAAGCGGTGTCCGAGACGGTCGAGGTGTTGAGGGTGAGGGACATCGTGCGCTCCTGAATCGAAAGTGTGTCGGCCGCTGCTGCGGGCTCATCACTTCGACGCTGGGCGGCGCCCCGCGTTTCGTACGGACGGCTCGATCGACCTCAGCCGTTCGGACGGTCTTGGCGAAGGATCGTTTGTGCAGGCCACGCGGGGTGCCGGCGCGGTTCTTCCGGCGGAAGGTGCGACTATGGCCCCATGAAGGTGCGCGTCCTCGTGGTCGACGACGACCAGGCCCTGGCCGAGATGCTGACGATCGTCCTGCGCACCGAGGGCTTCGAGCCCTTCGTGTGCGGGGACGGAGACAGCGCCCTGGCGGCATTCCGCGACAAGAAGCCGGACCTGGTCCTGCTGGATCTGATGCTCCCCGGCCGCAACGGCATCGACGTCTGTCGGGCGATCCGGGCCGAGTCCGGGGTCCCGATCGTGATGCTGACCGCCAAGACGGACACGGTCGACGTCGTCCTCGGCCTCGAGTCCGGCGCCGACGACTACGTCGTGAAGCCGTTCAAGCCGAAGGAGCTCGTCGCCCGGGTGCGCGCGCGGCTGCGCCGGCAGGAGGAGCCGACCCCGGCCGCCCTGCAGATCGCCGATCTCGACATCGACGTCGCGGGCCACTCGGTCAAGCGCGACGGCGTCCCGATTCCGCTGACTCCGCTCGAGTTCGACCTGCTCGTCGCGCTGGCCCGCAAGCCCTGGCAGGTCTTCACCCGCGAGGTGCTCCTGGAGCAGGTCTGGGGCTACCGGCACGCTGCCGACACCCGCCTGGTCAACGTCCACGTCCAGCGGCTGCGCAGCAAGATCGAACACGACCCGGAGCACCCCGAGATCGTGGTGACCGTGCGCGGCGTCGGCTACAAGGCCGGACCGAGCTGAGTTGATGCGCCCGCGCGTCGGTCTGCCGGCGCCGGTGCGGGGGCTGGTGTTCCTGGTGGGGCGCCCCGTGCGCGGCGTCGTGCGGACGTGGCGGCGCTCGATCCTGCTGCGGGTCGTCAGCGCCACGCTCGTGCTGTCCATCGCGGTGCTCGCGATGCTGGGCCAGCTCGTCATGCGCGAGGTTCGCGACGGTCTGGTCGATGCGAAGGTGTCCACCTCGCTCGCCCAGGCCGAGGCGGGTTTCGCCGCCGCCCAGGCGCGCCTCGAGGCCGCCGGCACTCCCCAGCGCGCAAACGTCGGCCAACTGCTGACCCAGGTCGTCACCGAGCTTCGCCAGTCCGCCGGCTCCACCAGCCTCTACGAACTGGTGCTCATTCCCGCTCCCGGCGTCGACTCCGACCTGCCGGCCGGTCGCTCCCGGATTGCGACCGGCGGCGTGCTTCCGGCGAGCATTCCGCAGGCGCTGTCCGACGAGTTGGCCGTCGGCAGCGGCGATCGCGTCGATCGCTTCGTGGGCCTGTGCTACGGCCAGGCCGAGGACCAGTGCGTCGCGAGCGCCGACGAACCGGCCTTCGCCGTCGGCACCCAGTTCACCGTCGCCGGAGCCGGGTCCTACCAACTGTGGTTCATGTTCCCGCTCGCCGACGAGCAGGAGACCCTCGCGTTGGTGCGCTCCCGCCTCACCCTCGCCGGGGTGGCGCTGCTGGTGCTGCTCGCGGCGATCGCCCTGCTGGTGACCCGCAGCGTGGTGCGGCCCGTGCGGTCCGCGGCCCAGGTCGCGCAGCGCCTCGCCGCCGGCGAGCTCTCCGAGCGCATGGTGCAGCGCGGCGAGGACGAACTGGCCAAACTCGCCTCCTCGTTCAACGGCATGGCCGCCGCGCTGCAACGCCAGATCCGCCAGCTCGAAGACCTCTCCCGCATGCAGCAGCAGTTCGTCTCCGACGTCTCCCACGAGCTGCGCACCCCGTTGACGACCATCCGCATGGCCGCGGACGTCATCTACGACGACCGCGACGTGCTGCCCGCCCCGGCCGCCCGGTCCGCCGAACTGATGCACGATCAGGTCGGGCGATTCGAGTCCCTGCTCACCGACCTGCTCGAGATCAGCCGGTTCGACGCGGGCGTCGCCGCGCTCGACGCCGAACCGAGCGACCTGCGCGACGTGGTGCGCCGCGTCGTCGACCTCGTCGAGCCGGTGGCCGTCGCGCAGTACGGCTCGGCGATCCGCCTCGAGCTCCCGGCCCGGGAGTGCGTCGCGGACATCGACACCCGCCGCATCGAACGGGTGCTGCGCAACCTGGTGATCAACGCCCTCGAACACGGCGAGGGCCGGGAGATCCGGGTCCGCGTCGGCGCCGACGAGCACGCGGTCGCCGTCACCGTCCGGGACTACGGCGTGGGCCTGCGCGCCGAGGAGACCACCCAGGTGTTCAACCGCTTCTGGCGGGCCGATCCGTCACGCCAGCGACGCAGTGGCGGTACCGGATTGGGACTTTCCATTTCCCAACAGGACGCACACTTGCACGGAGGATGGCTACAGGCGTGGGGCGAGCCGCGGATCGGTGCGCAGTTCCGCCTGACGCTTCCGCGCACGGCCGCCGGGGTACTCGTCGGATCTCCGCTCGACCTGGAGCCCGCCGATCGGCGCGGTCCGCGGCGGGCGCCCGCGCTGCCCGCGGCGGCCGGACCGAACGATGCGGAGATGGCAGTGGAGGAGGGAGTGGGGGATGCGTAGGCCGGCGATCGCCCTCGCCTTCGTCCTCGCCGTGTCCGGCTGCGCGGAGATTCCGTCCGCCGGCCGGGTCGGGGTCGTCGGCGACGCTCCGGCGGCCGAGCAGCCGCGCGGACAGTTGGTGCGCGTGTTCGCCGAGGGCCCGCGCGACGGCGACGGCATGTACTCCATCGTGTCGGGCTTCCTCGAGGCCTCGAGCACGGTCGAGGACGGGTTGCGCACGGCCCGCAAGTACCTGACCGGTCCGGCGTCGGCCCGCTGGCGGGTGGGTGCCGGGGTCACCGTCTACGACCACACGAAGCTGCGCATCTCGGCGCGCGACGGGTCGCACCTGGAGGTCTCGGCCCCGACCGAGGGCGTCGTGGACTCCCAGGGCGTCTACCGTGCGGCCGAGCCCGGCCGGCAGGTGTCCTCCACCTTCGGTCTGGTGCGCGACGGCGGCAACTGGCGCATCGACACGCTGCCCGACGGCCTGCTGATCTCCCGGCAGGACTTCGAGCGCGAGTACGCCTCGCAGGATCTGCACTTCCCGGCCGGTGGGGACCACTCCTCGGTGCTCGTCCCGGACCCCGTTCACCTGCGTCGCCTGCCCGGCCTGCCGACCGAACTGCTCGTCGCGCTGCTCCGCGGGCCGTCGCGCTGGCTGGCGCCGGCCGTCGGCACCGCGGTCCCCAAGGGCGCCGCGCTCGCCGCACCGGTCGAGGTCACCTCGGGGTTGGCGACCGTCGCGCTCACTCCGGAGTCGGTCCCGACCGACGGCGTGGAGCGGGACACCCTGCTCGCGCAGATCGTGATGACCCTGACCGACGTCTCCGGCGTCACCGCCGTCGAGGTGCGCGCGGGGGACGAGCCGGTGACCCTCGGCGGTCGCGGCGGCGCGCGGATGACGCGCTCGGACCTGCTGCTCTACCAGCCCGTCGACCTCGGCGGGCCCTCCCGGTCGGCCTACTACCTGCGCGACGGGGTCTCCTACAAGGTCGGGCCGCCCGGCGAACAGGGCCCGTTCGAGCCCGCGACGAAGCTCGCGGAGATCGCCGCCGCCCCCGACGGCAAGCTGCTCGCGGGCATCTCGGAGGACCGCACCCTGCTTTGGACCGCGACCAGCGACGCCCCGGCCCGGCTCACCGAACGGCTCAAGGGCGCCGACCTGCGTTCGGCCAGCTTCGACCAGGACGGCAACCTCTGGGTTCTCGACGGAGCGGCGGAGGCTCGAGTGCTGCGTCGCATCGCCCCGGACGGAGCGCTCGCCGAGGTGGAGGTGAGCGGTTTCGTCTCGCGGCAGGTCGATCGCCTTCGGGTCTCCGCGGACGGCGTCCGGCTGGCGATGGTGCTGGACACCGTCGAAGGCAATCAGCTCTATCTGGCGTTGATCACCGGCAGCGGTCCCAGGCTCGAGGTCGGATCGCTGCGCCGGCTCGGCTACCCGCTGGTCGAGCCGCGCGACGTCGCCTGGGCGGACCCGGACCGCCTCGCCGTGCTCGCCGCGCAGCGCGACGCCGCGGTGCAGCCGTTCGCGGTCGCGCTGTCCGGCACGGTGTCCGACCTTGCACCGTCCTTGGCCGACATCAACGGCCTCACCGCCTCCGCCGGGCAGCCCCTGCTCGCGACCACCACCAAGAAGGTGGTCTGGCGGCTGCGGGCCGGCGGCGGCTGGTTCCGGGTCGGCAACGGCTCGGTCGTGGCCTACCCCGGCTGACCTGCGCCCGACCTGCGCCCGATCGCAGGCGCCGCGGTCTGCGTTGTCCACACCCCGCGAAGTGGCGAGTTGTCCACAGATGCGGCGGTGGGGCCGGCGGAGCCGGGCCGCACCGGGCAGGCTCCTCGCCGTGACGGGACTGACGGCGGCGGCGCTGGACCTGGTGGTGCCGATCCCGTGCGCCGGGTGCGGGGCCCGCGCCCGCACGGCGGCGTGCGCGCGCTGTCTGGCGGCGTGGAGCGTGCCGCAGGAGTGGGCTGCACCGCCCGGGGTGGGACGCCTGGTCGCCGCCGCGCACTGGTCGGGCGCCGTCCGCCGGGTGGTGCTGGCGCACAAGGAGCGGGCCCGGGCCGGTCTGCGCGAACCGCTCGGAACCGCGCTGGCCGGTGCCGTTCGGGTGCTGCTCGCCGACGTTCCCCCGGGAACCCGGGTGGTGCTCGTGGCGGTGCCGACCAGTCCGGCGGCGCGTCGCGAGCGCGGCCGGGACCCCCTGGCGGCGATCGTCCGGGTCGCCGCCCGCCAGCTGCGGCGGGACGGATTCGGAGTGGGCACGGCTCCGGTGCTCCGGCACGTGCGCCGGGTGCGGGACCAGGCCGGTCTGACCGGCGCCGAGCGGGCCGCGAACCTGCGCGGGGCGCTCGGCGCGCTCCTGCCCCCGCCGACCCCCGCCACCGTCGCCGTGCTGCTGGACGACGTCGCCACCACCGGCGCGACCCTGGCGGAGGGGGCCAGGGCGCTGCGGGCGGGCGGGTGGAACGTGCTCGGCGCCGCGGTGCTGGCCAGCGCCGGGGTGCGTGCGGCGCCGCCGGATCGCGACACGCAAGCGGGGCAATCCGGAACTCCCCTGTCGCATGGGCCCCGAAGCCGTTAGCGTCGCTTCATGGCACCTGCCCGGGTCCGTGGTTGCGCCGGGACTGCGCGTGTTTCTCGAATCACTGCGCAGGCCGGCAAGCCGATGCCAGCCGCAGGCGAAACGGCCCACGTAAGGCGACTCTTGGTCGTCCGATCACGGTGCGGCTTAGGAGTAAGTCCTGCCCCGCCAAGGGTCCAGATGGCCCGCGATCCGGGAGAGCGGGGGTAGTGGCGCACTGCGCTGCGAGACCGCCCGCAGGCGAATGTGGGGTCGAAAACCAGGTCGGCCGGGCAGGTGTCTTGCTTGAGGTGCTTCAGAACTGACAGCCCGTCAGATCCGCCCGTACTGCAGGGAGGAATTGCGTGGAGATTGTCGTGAAGGGTCGGCACACCGAGGTGGCCGAAAGGTTCCGTCAGCACGCGACGGAGAAGTTGTCCAAGCTCGAGAAGTGGGACAACAAGCTCATCAGCCTGGACGTGGAGGTCTGCAAGGAGCGCAACCCGCGCCTCGCCGAGGTCAGCGACCGAATCGAACTCACCTGTCGATCGCGCGGAGTGGTGATCCGCGCCGAAGCGGCGGCAGCCGACCCGTACGCTGCGCTGGACATGGCCACCACCAAACTCGAGGTGCGCCTGCGCAAGTCGGCGGACCGGCGGCGGGTCCACCACGGCGTGCGCACCCCCGTGTCGGTGGCCGTGGCTACGGCGGGGCTCGAGGCGCGCAACGGCCACGCGCCGCTCGACGCGGCTGCGGAACTCGATCCGTACGCGCCGGACGACGAGGACACCGGGCCGTTCGTGGTCAGCCGCGACAAGACCCACGCCGCGACGCCCATGACGCTGGACCAGGCCCTCTACGAGATGGAACTCGTCGGCCACGACTTCTACCTGTTCGTCGACGCCGAGACGTCCGCACCGAGTGTGGTCTACCGCAGACATGGGTATGACTACGGCGTGATCCGCCTAGTTACCTGACACTGCTAGGCCGGTAGCGATACGGGCCGCCCCACGCGCAAGCGGGGGCGGCCTGTTCGTTCGGCGGCCCCGGGCGGGGGCTCAGAGGGCCTTGGCGTCGCCGGAGAGCCAGGCGCGGCCGAGTTCCTCTTCCTTGTCGAGGAACTTGGTCAACACCTCGGCGATCATGCTCTCGGCCTTGCCGCCGATCATCGGCACGCTCACCTTGATCTCGGCGTCGAGCCGGATGGTCGTCTGCGCGCCGGCGCCGGACATGACCAGGCGTCCGTTCACGCCCGCGGGCTGGCCCGGGATGACCGCCTTCAGGGCGCCCTCGCGCGCGTCGGCGTCCAACGGCCCGGGGAGCCAGGTCTGCGTCTCCTCGATGCGGATCTTGTCGCCGATCACCTTCTGCAACATGCCGCCGAGGTCGATGGCCAGCAGGCGCGAGACGGCGATGGTCGCGCCGCCGTCGGCGCCGGCGGTCACCGAGGCCGACGCCTCGAGCGGATTTCCCGCCTGCGCCCGCCCGTCCTGGAACTCCGGATCGGTGAGCATCGCGTAGACCGCGCCGGCGGGAGCGTCGTAGGTCATCACGTGCGTTAATTTCATGCCCGCGATTGTGCCGCTAGCCCAGCAGGGCCTCGCGCACGGCCCCCGTCAGTGCGTCGGGAACGACCCGGTCCACGCGGACCTCCTCGGCCCCCACCCAGCTCGCCGCCTCCCAGAGGGCCGCCGCCATCGGCGCCACCGCGGCGGGCTTCTCCAGACCGACGGTCACCCCGACCAGGGTCTTTCCGTCCCGTTTGGGGTCCACACGACCGAGCAGGCGACCGCCGGCGAGCAGGGGCATCGCGAAGTAGCCGTGCTCCCGCTTGGGCGCGGGCTTGTACGCCTCGAGGGCGTGGACGAACCCGAACAGGCGCTTGGTGCGGGGGCGGTCCCACACGAGGGAGTCGAACGGGGACAGCAGGGTCGTGCGATGCCGGCCGCGCGCACCGAGGGTCTCCAGGGCCGCCGGGTCCGCCCAGGCCTGTTCGGTCCAGCCCGCGACCCGCACGGGCACCAGGGAGGTCTCGGGCAGCGCCGCGGCCACCGCGGCCCGGGAGATGCGCGGGTAGTCGGCGAGGTCGGCCGCGGTCGCGACGCCCATTGCGGCACCGGCGCGGGCGAGAAGTTCGCGAAAGCACCCCGCGTCGTCCAGGACGTCCGCGACGCGGTGCTCGGCGGGGACTGCGCGCTCGGCCAGGTCGTAGATCCGACGCCAGCCCTCGCGCCGGGAACACACCACCTCGCCGCAGTCGAGCATGAACTCCACCGCGATCTTGGCCCCGGACCAGTCCCACCAGGGCCCGCCCTTCTTCGCCCCGCCCAGTTCGCCGGCGCCGGCGGGGCCGTCGGCCAGCCGGGCGCGGACCGCGGCGAACACCTCGTCGGCCGGGCGGTCGTGCCAGCGCATGCCGCGCTCGAGGTAGTGCCGACGGCGGAAGGCGTACAGCGGCCAGTCCTCGACGGGCAGGATGCACGCGGCGTGCGCCCAGTACTCGAAACAGTCCCCGGACCAGAAGGCCTGCTCGATCCGGTCCCGGCCGATCGCCCCGAGGCGGGCGTAGGGAATCAGCTCGTGCGAGCGCGCGAGGACGGAGATGGTGTCGAGCTGCACGGCCCGCAGCCTCCGCAGCAGCCCGGAGACGGCCGCGGCTCCAGTGCCGTGCCCGGGCGAGCCGAGCAGCCCCTGCGCGCGCAGCGCAAGGCGACGAGCTTCGTCGAGGGAGAGTTCCGCGCCGGTCATGCGCTCATCCTGTCGTTCGCCGCCGACACGCGCAGTCGGGCGGCTCCACCTCGGACGGCGCCCCGACCCGCAGCGACGGCATGCCGCCGGCGAACGGGTTCCCCGGCCGGCCGGTGCGGCGAAGCGCGCTCCTAGGCGGAGTGGAGACGTTGAGCGCGCGAAGCGCGCAGCTGCGCGGAACGCGGCAACGTGTCAGTGATCTTCGGTGGAGTAGTCGGCCATGATGTTGACGACTCCGGCCATGACGGTGCCGACGGCGGTGATGCCCACGCCGAGCCAGAACATCCACCAGGTGGGCTCCAGGCACAGGGCCACGCCGCCCACGGTGAAGCCGAGGCAGATGAGCAGCACTGCGACCCACGAGATCGGACGGCCGTTGGCGCCGTGAGCCTCGGTCATCGGTTCACTCCCTGCTCGGCATGCCCTCGGTGGGAGGGCGATTCTCGGGAGCGAACTCTACCTATGCCCGGAACCTCCACCACGGGCGGCTTCGCGTAGCGTCCGCCGGCGGGTCGGCGTCGGCCAGTCGGACCCGCATCTGCTCGAGCAGCGCCTCGGCCTGGCCGTGGGGGGATGGGTCCTGCAGGGCGGGCCAGGCGGTCACCGAGAACTCTTCGGTCCAGACCCGTCCGCCGCGGGAGACCTCCAGGCCGACGGCGAACATCGAGTTGACCGGGCCGGGCACCCGGTGCAGGTCGAGAAACTCGACGCCGGGCACGTGCCCGTGGCGAAGGCCGGCGACGAGGACGTCGAACACGGCCTGGTTGAACCGGGCCTCCTCGTGGTGTTCGAAGGTCAGGTTCACGGGGCCGGCTCCGGGTCGGCGGCGTGGCGCACGTGCAGTTCGAAGTCGGCGGAGCTTCCCGCGCGCGCCGGGGCGGGGGAGCGGGACAGGCCCGCCACCGCGAAGCCGCACTTGAGCGCCACCCCGCAGGACGGGGTGTTGCCCACCGCGTGGTCGAGTCGGAGCAGGTGCAGGTCCAGCGCGCCGAAGGCCCACCGGCACAGCGTGCGCAGCGCGGCGGTCGCCACCCCCGCCCGGCGGGCCGCCGGAACGACCCAGTAGCTCACCTCGGCGGCCGGCGGGGAGTCCTGGAAGTGTTCGAGTCCGACCTGCCCGAGCAGGGCGGCGGTGGTGATGTCCTGCACGGCGAAGGACAGCCGCTCGCCCGCCCGCCAGGACCGGTCCCGCTCCTCGATCCAGGCGTGCGCGTCCTCCAGTTTCGGTTCGGAGCCGGGCTCGGCCCACCTGCGGAACTCCGCGTCGCCGAGCGCGAGGAGCAGTTCGGGCGCCAACCGGTGCTCCCAGGGACGCAGTTGCAGGCTCCCGGCGGCAATCTCGATGGGCTCGGGAGGCAGGTCCAGGGGCATCGGCCCATCCAACCCTCCGGATGACAGTCCGGTACCGGCGGGCGCGTGCAGTCGCGTCGGCGCGTTGGAGCAATACGATGGCGCCGTCGGCTCTCTCTGCGATGCCGACTGTCCCGACAGAAGTATTGTCGTTCGCTCGCAAGCTCGCGAACAGGTAGGAGTACGCGCGGTGCCGAATCTGCTCGACAAGATGCTCCGGACCGGCGAGGGCCGTTGGATCCGCAAGCTGTCCGGCATCGCCGCGCAGGTGAACGCGCTCGAGTCGGACTTCGCGGCGATGTCCGACGAGGAACTGCGCGGGATGACCGATGAGTTCCGCAAGCGGCTCGGGGACAAGGAAGAGCTCGACGACATCCTCCCCGAGGCCTTCGCGGTCGTTCGCGAGGCCGCGAAGCGGACGCTCGGGCAGCGGCACTACGACGTGCAGATCATGGGCGGCGGCGCGCTGCACTTCGGCAACATCGCCGAGATGCGCACCGGCGAGGGCAAGACCCTCGTCGCGACCTGCCCGACGTACCTGAACGCGCTGACCGGCAAGGGCGTGCACGTCATCACGGTCAACGACTACCTCGCCGAGTACCAGGCGGACCTGATGGGCCGCGTGCACCGCTTCCTCGGCCTGACCGTCGGCACGATCCTGGCCCACCAGCCCCCGAGCATCCGCCGGGCGCAGTACGCCTGCGACGTCACCTACGGCACCAACAACGAGTTCGGCTTCGACTACCTGCGCGACAACATGGCGTGGTCGACCGAGGAGATGGTCCAGCGCGGCCACAACTTCGCCGTCGTCGACGAGGTCGACTCGATCCTCATCGACGAGGCCCGCACCCCGCTGATCATTTCCGGCGCGGCCGACGCCGCGACCAACCGCTGGTTCCCGGAGTTCGCCCGCCTCGCCCAGATGATGCGCGCCGGCGAGGCCGCGAAGGACTCGATCAAGGACGGCAAGGTTCCCGAGACCGGGGACTACTCCTTCGACGAGAAGAAGCGCACCGTCGCCGTCCACGAACAGGGCATCGCCAAGGTCGAGGACTGGCTCGGCATCGAGAACCTCTACGAGTCGGTGCACACCCCGCTGATCGGCTTCCTGAACAACGCGATCCGCGCGAAGGAACTGTTCAAGCGGGACAAGGACTACATCGTCGTCGAGGGCGAGGTGCTCATCGTCGACGAGCACACCGGCCGCGTGCTGATCGGCCGGCGCTACAACGAGGGTCTGCACCAGGCCATCGAGGCGAAGGAGGGCGTGGAGATCAAGGACGAGAACCAGACCCTCGCCACGATCACCCTGCAGAACTTCTTCCGCCTATACTCCAAGCTCGGCGGCATGACCGGTACGGCCATGACCGAGGCCGCGGAGTTCCAGAAGATCTACAAGCTCGGCGTCGTGCAGATCCCGACGAACCGGCCGATGATCCGCAAGGACGGCTCCGACCTGGTCTACAAGACCGAAGAGGCCAAGTACGCCGCGGTCGTCGAGGACATCGCGGGCCGCTACGAAAAGGGCCAGCCGGTCCTGGTCGGCACCGTGTCCGTCGAGAAGTCCGAGCGCCTGTCCGACCTGCTGACCAAGCGCGGCGTTCGCCACGAGGTCCTCAACGCCAAGCAGCACGCGCGCGAGGCCGCGATCGTCGCGCAGGCCGGCCGCAAGGGCCAGGTCACCGTCGCCACCAACATGGCCGGCCGCGGCACGGACATCATGCTCGGCGGCAACATCGAGTTCCTCGCCCACGAAGAACTCGAGCGCCGCGGTCTGTCCTCCACGGAGAACCCCGAGGAGTACGAGGCGGCGTGGCCCGAGGCGCTTGCCAACGCGAAGGCGGGCGCGAAGGCCGAGCACGACGAGGTCTCCGCCCTCGGCGGCCTCTACGTGCTGGGCACCGAGCGGCACGAGTCGCGCCGCATCGACAACCAGCTGCGCGGTCGCTCCGGCCGTCAGGGCGACCCGGGCGAGTCCCGGTTCTACCTCTCGCTCGGCGACGACCTGATGCGCCTGTTCAAGTCCCAGGTCGTCGAGCAGGTGCTGACCCGGCTCAACGTTCCCGAGGACGTGCCGATCGAGTCGAAGATGGTCTCCCGGGCCATCGCCTCGGCGCAGTCGCAGGTGGAGCAGCAGAACTTCGAGATCCGCAAGAACGTCCTGAAGTACGACGAGGTGCTGAACAAGCAGCGGCTGGTCGTCTACGACGAGCGCCGTCGCGTGCTCGAGGGCGAGAACCTGCGCGACCAGATCCTGGACTTCCTCGAGCAGACCGTCGACGCCTACGTCGACGCCGAGACCAACGACTCCTTCGCCGAGGACTGGGACCTCGAGAAGCTGCTGACGGCCTTCCGTCAGCTCTACCCGTGCAGCCTCGAGGTCTCGGACGTGCTGGCCACCGCCGGCGGGGACAAGTCGAGTCTGGACGCGGACGCGGTGCGCGAGATCTTCAAGGACGACGCGTTCGACCGCTACGACGAGCGCGAGGCCGCCCTCGGGGCCGAGGTCATGCGCGAGCTCGAGCGTCGCGTCGTGCTGTCGGTTCTGGACCGGAAGTGGCGCGAGCACCTCTACGAGATGGACTACCTCCGCGAGGGCATCGGCCTGCGCGCGATGGCCGCCCGCGACCCGCTGGTGGAGTACCAGCGCGAGGGCTTCGACCTGTTCAAGGTGATGATGGAGGGCATCCGCGAGGAGTCCATCGGCTTCATCTTCAACGTCGAAGTTCAGGTCGACGCGAACGGCGTCCCGACCGACGGCGAGGACGAGGAACACCCCGTGGTGCTCGCCAAGGGATTGGAACTGCCCAAGACCTCCGGCGAACTGCACTACAGCGCGCCGACGCTCGACGGGGACCAGCACGGGCTGCCGGACCTCGAGCTCGACTTCGACGGCGAGGGCCCCGACCCCGACGAGGTCGAGGACGGCAAGAAGAAGAAGCGCAGGTAGTCCGACGCGTCGAGCGGCCCGCCCCGGTATCCCGGTGGCGGGCCGTTTGCGTCAGCGGGCCGTGGGGAGCGGGTTCCAGCCGGGGCGCGGGGCGGTAGCGGTCGCTACCGGGGTCTCGCCGGTGGCGACGTCGAAGAGGGTCAGCGCGGCGGTCTTGGCCGCGTCCAGCGGCGCGTCCACGCCGAGCCCGGCGGCGACGCCCGCGCCCTCGATGACGAACAGCAGCTGCGCGGCCAGGCCACGGGCGTCGGCGGCGCCGGCCTGCTCGGCCAGGCCCGCGAAGAGCCGGAGCATGGCCTCCTTGTGCTCGCGCGCGAGATCGCCCGCTACCGGGCCGGTCGCGGCCGGTTCGCTCGCCGCGCGCACCAGGGGACAGCCGCCGAACGCGGGATTGCCGGCGCGGCGGGCGTAGGCGTCGATCAGCGCGGCGAGGCGCTCGCGCGGGGGAGCGTCGCCCGCGGCGGCGTCCCGCAGTTCGGCGAGGTTGACCGCGTCCACCTGACGCAGCCACGCCTCGATCAGGCCGCGCTTGGAGCCGAAGGCCCGCCACAGGCTCATCTGGCCGACGTCGGCCCGCTCGATCAGGCGGCTCACGCCGACGGAGGCGACCCCGTCCCGTCCGAACAACTCCCCGGCGGCAATCAGCAGCCGCTCTCGGGGTGCCGGATTGATCATGGTCCGCCTCGAAGCTAGGGTAGTGATCGCTACCACCACGGTAGCGTTCGCTACCGTTAGCGCGAAAGGGTCTCATGAAGGCCTCGGTCGGAGACGGAACGGCGCGCTCGCGGCGCGCCCGCATTGGCCGGGCCGTCCCGGCGGCACTGCTGGCGCTCGGCCTGTCCGCAACCGGCGTGCTGCTGCTCGGCGGTCAGAGCGATCCCATGGCGGCCGTCGCGGCGCCGATCGCTCCCGAACCGGCCGGCGCCCCGGCGCTGGTGCCCTATCGCGACGCCGCCGCAGGCTTCGAGTTCGCGCACCCCGCGGCCTGGCAGCCGCAGGCCATCGCCGGGGGCGTGCTGCTGCGCGTCGGCGGCCAGGACGCGGTCAGCGTCAAACGCACCGAACTGTCCGAACCGGTGGACGCGAGCAACCTCGCCGACCTGCGCGCGGTCACCGATGCGGTGCTCGGCGCGCCCGAGGCCGGGTTGAGCATGCTGCGGGCCGAAGCGGCGACGCTCGGCGGCCTGCCGGGGGTGAACTACCTCTACACCTTCCAGTCCGCGGGCCTTCGCGGAGCTCACACGCACTGGTTCGCCTTCCGGGGCACGACGATGTACACCCTGGTGTTCCAGGCCCTGCCCGACACCGGCTTCGCAGCCCTGGCGACCGATTTCGATCGGGTCGCGAACTCCTTCCGGGTGCTGGACTCCTGATGGGCCGGCTGACCGGGCGTGCCGCCGTCGCGGTGGTGGCCGCGATCTCGCTGCTGGCCACCGTGCTGCTCGTGCGCACCGAACGCAACGCCGCCTCGATTCACGATCGGACGTCGAACATCGCGGCGTCCTCGCGCGGCATCAACGGCTCGACGGACTCGCTGCGCGAGTTGGAGCGCACCAACGAACTCGCCGAACAGATCGCCGCCGCGCTCACGCCGCTCTCGCGGCCCGTCGGTCGCATCGACGAACGGGCCGCCCGCATCGCCGAACTGCTGGCAACGATTCGGACGAGCACGAAGTCCATCGACGGCTCCGCGGACTCGGTCGACCGCAGCGCCGCGACCATCCGCGCCGGACTCGACGGCATCGCCGCCAGCGCGGCCGACATCGACACCCGCGTCGGCGGCCTCAACGCCGACGCCGCCCGCATCCTCGCGAATCTGACGCGCATTCAGAAGGGCGTCGGGCTGCTGAACTCCGACCTGGGCGGGACCGCCCGCATCCTCGACGCGATCCTCGCCGAAGCGCGCGACATCCTCGCCTCCCTCGGCACCACCGAACGGTTGAGCGCGTGCATCGACCGCGGACTCAACGGCACCGGGTCCTGCCCCGCACGGAGCGGTCCGTGACCTTCGACGAACAGGAGTGGGACGCCGACCAGGGTTCGGCGCTGCACCGCTGGTTGACCGCGTGGGTCGGCATCGGGGTGGCGATCGTCGCGGTCGTGGCGATTTTCCTCGTGCTCATCGGCAATTCGCTCGGGCGGATCGACGAGAACCTCGCCGCCGCGGACGTCGCGGTGGACAACGTCTCCGGAAGCGCGCAGGCCCTGCCCGACCAGGTCGATCGGGTCAATCGCTCGCTTGCGGTCGTGGAGGCGGCGCTGCAGGTGCTGCCCCGAGACACCGAGTCCATCGCGGAGAATCTGAGCCGCATCGTCGAGGCGCTGCAGCTGATCGAGGCCGACCTCGGTGGCGCCGCTCCGAAGCTGGCCACCACCGCGGACAACCTCGAAGCGTCCGCGACCCTCGTCGGACCGATCGGGGTCAACCTGGAGAAGGCCTCGGCCCTGCTGGAACGGATCCTGGCCAGTACCGGCGGGATGCACGCCTCCCTGCAGGCCATCGACGGCAAGGGCCGCACCGGGATCGTCGGCGTGCGCGCGAACCTCGCCACCGTCAACCGGGTGCTGACCGCGGTCCGCGGCGACCTCGGAGACATCCTGTCCACCAACGGCCGCATCAACGGCCACCTGGAGCGGGTCTGCAAGTCCCCGGCGGTCGGCCTGCGCGGCGGACCGCAGCCGTGCTGAACCGCCGCAGCCCTCGAGGCGAACGCTGGTCCGACGGGCGCGCCGCCCCGCTCAACCTCGTCCTGGTCGTCGTTTTCGCCCTGTTGGCCGTCGTGCTGCTGACGAAGACGGCCTTCGACGCCCGGGGAATCGGCGCGGACATCGACCGGCGGATCACCCCGCAGCTCAGCGCCGTCGACGGCGATCTGGACACGCTGCCGGCGCTGGACCGCACCGGCGCCCTGGCCGAGGACATCGCGACGACGATCCTGCCCATCGCAGAGTCGCTCGGGCGGGCCGCGGACGCGATGGCGGCGAGCGCCCGAGACGCGGAGGGAGTAGGGGCCGACGCCGCGGCAATCCGGGAGAACGTCGCCGGCATCGACGCGTCCGTGGCCGCGATCCGTGCCTCGCTGGTGGAGTTGGGACCGATCGTCGTGGGAATCCTCGACGGCACCGGGGACATCGCCCGCAACCTCGCGGGTGCCCGCGTCGCGACCGATCGCGCCGCCGCCACCCTGGCCCGGGTGCTCGCCACCCTGCGCGGAGTCGTCGTCGACGCCGCGGCGATGCGAGCGGTCGTGGCGAGAATCGAGGCGTCGCAGGCTCGCATCGAGCGCCACGGCGCCAGTGCGGCGGCGGCCAAGGTGCTCGACTGTCCCGCCGATTCCCGGTCCTGCGTCCCGTAGATCCGGGGGCGGGGCGATGGGTGCCAACCGCCGTGATCGACCCCTTCCCGGGGCGCTCCCCGACCAACCCGGACAATCCCCCGTCGCGCCGTAATTCCCCTATTCCGTAGGGCTTTTCGGATTCGAACGAACCTTTCCATTTGCCCGACCGAGCACCTTTGGTCCGTTGTAGCGTGACCGCGTTGTGACAACGGGGGAAGGCGCGGAGGCAATGGGCGGTACGGGGCGCAGGGGCCGCACACGGTCGAGAATCGCGACGGGGGTGCTGCTGCTCGGGGCGATGGCGGCGAGCAACGCGTGGATCGTCGCGCGTGCCTCCGAGGACGCGCCGGCCGCCGCAACCCCGCCTCTGGCGTCCTACCGCGACCCCGTTGCCGGGTTCGCGATCGACCATCCCGTGGGCTGGCGTGCGGAGCCGATCGGTGGCGGGGTGCTGTTCCGTCTCGGCGGCCGGGACGCCGTGAGCGTCAAGCGCACCACCCTGGCCCGGCCGGTGAACGGGACCAACGTGGCGGACATGCGGGCGGTAACCGACGCGGTGCTCACCGCCCCCGAGGCGGGTCTGAACGTCGTGGCCGCCAAGCCGACGACGCTCGGCGGCCTGCCGGGCATGCACTACCTCTACACCTTCTCCGCCAAGGGCCTGCGGGGAGCGCACACGCACTGGTTCGCCTTCTCCGGCACCACGATGTACACCGTGGTGTTCCAGGCCCTGCCGGACACGCGCCTCGCGGCGCTGGCGCCGACCTTCGACGCGGTCGCCGCCTCCTTCCGCGTCCTGGACGCCCGGTGAGTCGCCTGCCCGGAGCGGCCTTGGGCTGGATCGGCGTCCTGGCCGTCACCGCCGCGGCGTCCACCGGCGCGGGACTGCTCGTGCACGCGGAGCGGACGACCTCCTCGATCAACGCCCGCACCTCCGCGATCGCCGAGGCCTCGCGCGGCATCGACGCCTACGCGGGCTCGACGGGGCAACTCGAGCAGACCAACAGGCTCGCGATGTCCATCGCGGGAGCGCTGCTGCCGCTGACCGGTCCCACGGGCGAGATCGACGGCCGCTCCGCCCGCATCGCCGAGTTGCTCGCCGGCATTCGGGACGCCACCGCTTCGATCGACACCTCCGCGATCTCGCTGGACCGAAGCGCCGGCGACATCCGGGCGGGGTTGGCCGCGGTGGACACCGGGATCGCCGCTCGCGTCGGCGGATTGAACGCCGACGCAGCTCGGATTCTGGCGAATCTGACGCAGATTCAGCGGGGGGTCGACCTCATCGCGGCCGAGCTGCCGGCCACCGCGCGGATCCTCGACGGGATCCTGACCGAGGGACGGGACCTGCTGACGACGTTCGGCCAGACCGAGCGGCTGGTGAGCTGCATCGACCGCGGGCTGAACGGCGGCGGCACCTGTACGAGGCGGGGCCGGTAGTGGAGGAGGCGCAGACCTACTGGGATCCAGAGCCTGACCCGCAGCCCCGGCGGCGCCGGACGGCCTGGATCGCCCTGGGAACGGCCTCCTTCGCCGGGTTCGCCGTGTTCCTCGCGTTGATCGGCACGTCCCTGACCCGCATCGACTCCGACCTGCGCACCACCGGCGTCGCCGTCGACGGCATGTCCGGTCGCGCGCAGGGCGTGCCCGCCCAACTCGAACGCGTCAACCGTTCGCTGGCCATCGTCGAGGCCGCGCTGCAGGTGCTGCCGCGCGACACCGAGAAGATCGCCGCGAACCTCGGCGAGATCGTCGCGGCGTTGGAACTCGTGCGGTCCGACCTGTCCGGAGCCGCCCCGCGGCTGGCGAACACCGCGGAGAACCTGGAGCCGTCGGCGGAGATGCTCGCCGGGCTCGGCACCAGCCTCGAGCGGACCACCGCGTTGCTCGAACGGATCCTGCGCAGCACCGGTGGCGTCGGCGCGGGCGTCGAGGCGATCCGCGGCAACGGGCGCTCGGGGCTGTCCGGGGTGCGCCGCGACGTCGTGGCCGTCAACTCCGTTCTGCGTGGGGTTCGCGGGGACCTCGGCGACATCGGCGACACCGGCGAGCGCATCAACGGCCACCTTCGCAACGTCTGCCGTTCGCCGGCGGTCACCCTGCGCGGCGGCGCGCAGCCGTGCTGAACCGCATCCGCCGTCGGCGAGGCGAACGAGCCGGCGGTCGCCGCCGCCCGGAGCCGGGCGGAGTGTGCCTGGCGGTCGCCGCGGCGTTCGCGCTCGTGGCGGCGCTGACCTCGGCTTCTGCGCTACGGGACTCACGGGGCGTCAGTTCCGATCTCCGCAACGGCATTGCGCCCCGTTTCGTCGCCGCCGACGCCGACCCGGCCGTGGTGGCGCTGCTGGAACGCACGGGAATGCTGGCCGAGGACTTCGCGATCGGGATGCTGCCGATCGCCGCGCGTCTGGGCCGCGCGGCCGACGCCACGACCGCCGCGGCCGCCGACGCCGAGTCCATCCGCGACCACGTGGGTTCGATCCGCGACTCCTTCGCGGGCGCCGACGGCTCCACCGCGTCGGTCTCGGAGCTGGCGACGGCCCTCGCGCCGGCGATCGTCGCGGTCTTCGACGGCACCGGGGACATCGCCACCGCCCTGGCCGGCGCGCAGCGACGTTCCACCGAGGCTGCGCAGGCACTCGAACGCGTCCTGCGCGAACTCGGCGGCTTCGCCACCGACGTCGGTTCGCTGCGCGAACGCACCAGGGCGATCGAGGCGGCACTCAAGCGCATCGAGGAGCACGGCTCCCGCATCGCCTCGGCCCGACCGCTGGACTGCCCGCGCTCCGTGGTCGCCTGCCTGCCCTGACCGCCCATTCGCCTGCGTCCGCTCAGGGGTGACCCATAGTTCACGGTTGAGCGGACGCGCGGGCATCTCAGGCGCGTCAGGTGAGGAGGGCGCCCAGGTCGGCGGCGGTCACCCCGAGGAGGGTGCTCGCCAGAGTTCGGCCCGGCCCGGGAGCGAGCGGCAGGACGTGTTCGACGGCGAGGGTGGGCACGCCCGCGGCCACGGCCGCGGCGACTCCGCGGGGGGAGTCCTCGATCGCGACGCAGTCCTTCGGTTGCGCGCCGAGCAGGCGAGCGGCCAGCAGGAACGGCTCGGGATCGGGTTTGGGTCGGTCGACCTCGTCGCCGGTCACCAGGGCGGAGAAGGTGCCCTCGGGCAGGCCGTCGAGGACGGCTTCGGCGAAGATCCGCCAGGACATCGTGACCAGCGCGCAGGGGATGCCGAGTGCGCGCAGCTCGGTCAGCAGCGCCTCCGCGCCCGGCCGCCACGGGATGTGCGCCCGGGTCCGCGCCACCACTCCGTCGAGCAGGAGGTGCACGATCTCCGCCGGCTCGAGCGGCACCTTCCCGTGCTCGGCGATGTACTTCGCCGACTCGATCAGGTCGCCTCCGACGAGCTGGTGCGCGTGGTGCTGCGACCACGTCCCGCCGAAGGACTCGACCAGCGCGTACTCGCACTCGATCCAGTACGGCTCGCTGTCGACCAGGGTGCCGTCCATGTCCCACAGAACGGCGGCGGGGAGCTTGTTCACGATGGGACCGAACCTATCGCTGGCGCGGGAGGAAGCCGGTGTCGAGGTGGGTGCACACCCAGCGCTCGTGGCGGACCTCGAGGCGTAGGGCCAGGAGGTGGGAGTGGCCGGCGCCGCGGAGGGTTGCGGCGACCTCGAGGGCTCGCGGTGCGACGGGTTGGACGTGGATCGTGGGCACGGCGTAGCGGCCCGGAGACAGGCGCACGGCGAGGAGCAGGCGCCGGTGGGCGTTGCCGGTGAAGCCGTAGCGCAGCTGCACCGGCGGACGGGTGCCGCTCAGGGCCTCGGCGACCGCCCGCGTCAGCGCGCCGGCACGCTGCATCGCTGCGATGTCCGGGCCGTCCGGTGCGGGCCGGCGGCTTCGGGGAATCGCGGCCGCGAACTTCAGCGGCAGCACGCCCTGGCCGACGCTCTCGCCACCGGGCCGGATCCACGCCCGGTCGACGGCGTCGTAGGGCGGATTCGGATCGGGCGCGGGCAGCACACGAGGCATTCGGACGAGCACGTCGGACACGGCGGGACCCCCCAGGCCACGGCGCGCGTCCCGGCGGGCGCGCGTCCATCGGTACAGAGTCGTTCGGCGCGCGCCTGATACATCAGACTGAGCCGAATCGATCACGGCGTTGGAAGGAACTGGGTGCGGGTCTACCTGCCGCTCACTCTCGTCGACCTGGCGAGCGTGGAGTCCACGGGCGAAGTGCCCGCCGGAGCGACCGCCTTCGCGGTGACCCCGGCGCTACGGGAGTGGTACGCCTCCGGCGACGCCGAGGAACTCGAGTACGCCGCGCTCTCCGACGCCGCGGAGGAGTCGCTGCGCCGCCTGGCCGCCGACCCCAGCGCCCCGCGCCGCCGGGTCGTGGTCGCGGCCGACGTCCCCGACGACGCGGTCCGCAACACCCCGCACCTGCACGCCGCCGCCGTCGTCCTCGACTGCGCGGTCCGCCGCCGCGACCTCGCCTCGGTCCACGTCGACGACCCGGCCGCCACCGCCGACATCGCCGCGGCCGCGGCCGCAATCGGCGCCGCCGATGCGGGCGACGAGGACGCGCGCTTCCTCGTCGACGGCACCGCCGACCTCGACCTCGGCTGGTACGGGGTGCAGGAGATCGCCTCGCTGCTCGGCTGATGTCCGAGGGGCACAACGCTTCCGCGGAAACTTCGTGAGGTCGATTCGGATTCGTCTGGTGTCGTTCCGACCGAACGAGTCAGGATGTCCGCGGGCCGCGAAGCGAGCGGGAGCGATCGATGGTCAGTGACCGCGGGCGGATGCGGCTTCGCAATCGGGAGCGCGAGTCTCGGGAGCGGTTGCGGGACGCGAGCGACGACATCGACGTGGACGAGGCGACGCGAGAGATCGAGGGTTGAGCGCCCTCCGGCGCTCACCCACGAGCACAGTTGAAACGCCTGGGACCGGGGCGGAGCGTGGAGGTCGTTGCTCCCCTTGCAACCGTGTTCCGCAGTGGCCCGGCGGTCCGGCGGACTCAGCCGCGCTCGGCGACGAGAGCCGTCGAGCCGGGTTCCAACTCCCGGCCCGGGTCCAGGCGAACCTGGCCTCCGCGGGCGGCGGCGGGCCCGCGACGGCCAGCAGCGCGCGTCGGCTCGCCAGGTCGATCTCCGCCACCGGCGTCGTCGGCGGCCATTGGCCGCGAAGCTCCAGGGCTCGGCGGACGAAGTCGGCGTTGGCGAGACGCTCCACGGAGCGGACGTCCTCGACACGGACGGCCACGACGCCGTCGCGGCTGATCCTGTCGCCGCTCTCGACGAGCAGGACCCACTTGGCCCCCACCGCCATCACGTAGCCCTCGAGCCGGTCGGAGTTCCGGATGTCGCGCTCGATGCGGACGTAGTCCAAGCCGCGTTGCGCGTTCGACAGCGCCCTGCGTCGTGCTCGGTCGTTCCGCGTCCGGGTTCGGGTCGGCTTCACGCCGCCAGGCTGGCCCATCCGATCGCCCGGCGCCGGCGGACTTTCGGCCGAGGCTGCCGGAAACGTGACGGCCGGGTGACCTTCCGGCGCCGGGCGGTGAACGTTGGGGGAGCGGTCGGTCCGGCGGGTTCCCGGGGCGGGTCGGGGCGTGTCACGGTCGCGATGCGGCCAGGACGCCGCCCAACCGCTTGGGGAGGCAATCGTGTTTTTCGTCGAGGTGCTCGAACTCGTCGTCGGCGAACCCACCGTGCTCGAGGAATGGCCCGGGCTGCCGGTCCCGCCCGTCGTCACCGAGGAAGGCGACCTCTGGTCGGTCGACGAGGGCGGCAACCTGGTGCTCCTGCTCGCCGAGCAGGGCGAGTGGTGGGCGGCGCGCACCACCGAGGTCGCCACCGGCGCCACCACGATGCTTCCGTCCGCGCGTCAGGCCGCCGTCCAGACTCGCTGACCGGGCCGCCCAGCAGGCGCCGCGGAACTTCGGGGGAGTCCGCGGCGACTCACTGGGTATGGGGGCCAAGGTGTTGCGGGTGTTCGCGCTCGTGTTGGCCGCAGTTCAACTCGGGCAGGCGGCCGACCTGTTTTTCGGTGCCAACCCCACGCATTCCCAGTCCGAGCTCGCCGCCTGGCACGCGGCCGCCGCGGTCGGGCTGCTGACCGGGGCCGCGAAGCCGTACCTCGTCGACGCGCTGATGCCGGTGATGGCGGGCGCCGCGGCGGTGACGGTGCTGATCAGCGTGCGGGACGTCGTCGCGCTGCGGACGACGGCGAGCGAGGAGGTCGCGCACCTGTTCCTGGTGCTCGGCTTCCTGGTGTTGACGATGCTCTGGATGGGGCAGAACGACGAGGCGGGGCGTCGGCAGAGGTCCCGGCGCGAGCACGATCTGTTCGACGACTCGCCGAGCCCGGATCGGGCGGGGCAACCGCGTCCCGTGGGCCGGATCGGCGTGCCACGATAGATCGGCCGCCAGGCGATCAGGCAGAGCTCGTGCCCTCCGGGGCGGATGGGGGCCGGGTCTTGGACGGAACCACGCAGGTACCGCCGCCGCGCAACGAGCCGGTGTTGACCTACGCGCCCGGCAGTGCGGAACGCGCCCGCGTCGCCGACGCGCTGAAGGCCCTCGCCGCGGAGCGGCACGAACTCGCCGCCACCATCGGCGGCGTGCGGCGCATGGGCGGCGGCGAGCCGTTCGAGGTGCACGCCCCGCACGACCACCGCCTGGTGCTCGGCGCCGGCCGCGGAGCGGACCACTCCGACGCGGTCGCCGCCGTCGAGGCCGCACGGGTCGCCGCGCCGGGCTGGCGGGACCTGCCCTTCGACGAACGGGCCGCGGTGTTCCTGCGCGCGGCCGACCTGCTGGCCGGTCCGTGGCGGGACCAGCTCAACGCCGCGACGATGCTCGGCCAGTCCAAGACCGTGCACCAGGCCGAGATCGACGCGGCGTGCGAGCTCGTCGACTTCTGGCGGTTCAACGTCGCCTTCGCGCAGGCGATCGGCCGCGAACAGCCGCTGTCCCCGCCCGGTTTCTGGAATCGCACGGACCTGCGCCCGCTCGAGGGTTTCGTGTACGCGATCACTCCGTTCAACTTCACCGCCATCGCCGGGAACCTGCCGACGGCGCCCGCGCTGATGGGCAACACGGTGGTCTGGAAGCCGGCCACGACGCAGACCCTCGCCGCCGTTCTGACGTTGCGTCTGCTGGAGGCCGCGGGTCTGCCGCCCGGGGTGATCAACCTGCTGCCCGGCGACGGCAAGGCCGTCTCCGAGGTGGTGTTGAGCCACCCCGACCTCGCGGGCATCCACTTCACCGGCTCCACCCGGGTGTTCCAGAACCTGTGGCGCACGGTGGGGGAGAACATCGAGCACTACCGCGGCTACCCGCGACTGGTGGGCGAGACCGGCGGCAAGGACTTCGTGCTCGCGCACCCCTCCGCGGACCCGGCAACGCTGCGTACCGCGCTGATCCGCGGCGCGTTCGAGTACCAGGGCCAGAAGTGCTCGGCGGCGTCGCGGGCGTACGTACCGCGATCGCTCTGGGAGCGGATGGGCTCGGACCTGCTCGCCGAAACGGCGGCGCTGCCGATGGGCGACGTCGCCGACTTCGGCAACTTCGTCGGCGCCGTCATCGACGGCAGGTCCTTCGCGACGCAGAAGGACGCGATCGAACGGGCCCGCACGCACGCCAACACCAGGATCGCCGTCGGCGGGTCCTACGACTCCGCCGTCGGATGGTTCGTCCGCCCGACGGTGCTCACCTCCACCGACCCGACCGACGAGATTTTCCGGACCGAGTACTTCGGCCCGATCCTCGGCGTCTTCGTCTACGAGGACGCCGAATGGGACAGGGTGCTGCGCCTGGTCGACACCGCGAGCCCGTATGCCCTCACCGGCGCCGTGTTCGCCACCGACCGGACCGCGATCGACGCCGCGAGTCGCGCGCTGCGCTTCTCCGCCGGAAACTTCTACGTCAACGACAAGCCGACCGGTGCCGTCGTCGGACAGCAGCCCTTCGGCGGGGCCCGCGCCTCCGGCACCAACGACAAGGCCGGGTCCGCGCTGAACCTGCTCCGCTGGACCAGCCCGCGGTCGGTCAAGGAGACCTTCGTGCCCCCGACCGACTGGCGCTATCCGCACATGGGCTAGCGCCGATCGCGTAGACCGCAGAGTGCGAAATGTCCGAATGGGACGGGTTCGGGACAAAGACACTGCCAACGGCGTGTCTTTCGCACTATGTCTGGCGACGATCAAGCTCGCGCGTTCCTACGCTCGAAGTCTGGCGACCCCTCCCGAGGCGGTCGCCGCGACGCGGCTGGGAGTCTGCGATGGGCTACGCACTCGGAATCGACCTGGGCACGCCGTTGGCGTCCGCCGCCGTGGTCTGCGAGGACGGCACGGTGGTGCCGCTGGTTCTCGGCGGGCCGGAGCAGCCGATCGACGCCGAGCGGTCGGTGGTTGCCGCCGCGATGGTCAACTGGATCGTCGCGACGGCCGTCGAACGCGACGGCGGCAGGCCCCATCCGCTGGCGGTGTGCGTGCCGGACGACTGGAACGCCCGCGAGCGCCTGGTCCTGATTCAGGGCTTCGTCGCGCAGGGCAACGGGCACGCGCACCTCGTCGCCCAGGCCGACGCCATCGCCGCCTACCGCGCCGCCGGGGGCGACCCGTGCCCCGAGGTCGCCCTCGCCGCCGGTGCGGCGCTGGCCGCGGCGGGTGCGCCTCGGCCCGTTGCGGCACCGGCGCCTGCGCCGGCACCGGCGCCGAGGGCCGCGACGCCCCCGATGCCGGCGCCCGCGCCGCCGAGGACGCCCACACCCGTGTCGAAACCCGTACCGGACCCGGTCCGGGTCACTCTGCTGGACGTCACCGCCCCTGCCGCGGCACCGCGCGTACCGCCGCGGCCGGCGCTCGCGCAGCGGTACGCAGCGGATGCCGCCGCGGCCGCCGCCTGGGTGCGGGGCCGAACCAACGTTCGCGCCGTCGGGATCGCCACGGCGGCAGTCGTCGGCGTCGGAGCCGTGCTCGGCGCCGTCGGCTTCGCCGCCGGGAGCGACGGATCCGCCAATCCCACGGCGGCCACCGTGCCGCAGACCCCCGTCGAGGCCGCCGCGGTCGGCGAGGACCCGGCCGCGCCACTCGTCGATGCGCTGCTCGACCGCGAGCTCGAAGAGTTCGAGGAGCCGGCGGAGTTCGAGGCGCCGGTTGGCCCGGCCGCCGCGGAGCCCGTGGTTCAGGTGCGGCCGGAGTCCGCCGCGCTGACGAAGGCCCCCGCCGTGGTGATCGCACAACCCAAGGCCGTCGTGGGCAAGCACCGCAAGCAGGGCAGGCACCGCGGCACCGGGGCGACGGAGGACCGCGACGACCGCGACAACCGCGACCGCGACCGGGACAGAGACCGTGATCGGGACCGCGATCGGGACCGCGATCGGGACCGCGACCGGGACCGCGACCGGGACCGGGATCGGGACCGGGATCGGGACCGCGACCGCGATCGGGACCGCGACACCGTCCCGGGGCAGCCGTCGGCCCCGGCCCCGGCCCCGGAGCCGCAGCCGGAGCCCGCGCCTGCGCCCGCGCCGCAGCCCGACCCGGCCAGCCCGGATCCCCTGCCGGAGCCGCAGCCCGATCCGCAGCCCGACCCCGCCACTCCGGACCCCCAGCCGGACCCCCAGCCGGACCCCCAGCAGGAGCCGCAGCCCGTGGCGGAGTCCGTGCCCGACCCGGCCTCGCAACCCGACCCGGCCCCGCAGTCCGACCCGGCGGCGCCCACGGGCTGACGCAGAACGCACGTCGGGCGACGCGTTGGCCCTTCCGGCTTGCGGAAGCGGCCACGCGCCGCCCGACGAGGCGAAGCGGTGGGAGCGGACTAGCTCTCGGCGGCCTTCTTGACGTTGGCCAGGGTCGTCTCGATCGACGTCTTCACGAACGCCTTGCGGTCCGCGACGCCGGTGACGAGCTTGCCGACGGCGTCGGACTTCAGCGGACCGCTGCGGGTGTCGATCCAGGTCTCGGTGACCTTGCAGCCGGTGGCGGTGGGCTCGATGTCGTAGCGCCAGCGGGCGCCCGTCAGCGGGCCGAGCTTCACGGTGAACTGCAGCTTCGACGGGGCCTGAGCCTCGTCGATGACGACGCCGGCGGCCCACTTCTTCTTGCCGTTCTTGTTTTTGCCGGCGAACTTGACGCCGGGCGCGGCCTCGGTGGCCCCGCCCTTCCACTTGCCGCCGCAGGCCTCCGGGCTCCACTCGCCCATGCGCGGCAGATCGCTGACCATTTTGTAGACCTTCTCGGCCGGGGCGGCGATTTCGATCGTCCCGGTGATGTTGTCCGACATGTGACCTCCAGTAAGTCCTGGGGCGATACTGCCGGCTTGACGGGGCGTCAGGCGCGCGGAGCGCTGAGCAATCCTCGGAAAGCTCGCATCGCCACCGAAACGGTGGCGAGGTCCTCGGTACCGCCGGAGAGCAGTTCGCCGAACATCCGCTCCGCCCGCTCCACCGATCCGGCGGCGGCCGTTCGCCACGCGGCGAGGCGAGTTTCGGCGTCGCCGGCTCCGGTGGCGAGAACATCCGCGGTCAGCGCGGCGTGCGCCGCGAAGAGGTCCTCGCGCAGGCTCGCACGCGCCATCGACTTCCAGCGGTCGTCGCGAGGCAGTGCGTTCACCTTCCCGAGAAGTTCGGCGATCCCGAGGCGATCGGCGAGCAGGAAGTACACCGCCGCGACCTCGGCCGGGGCGTAGCCGCCCGTCCGGGCCACCTCGACGACGTCCAACGCCGCGAACCCGACGTCCATCGCTGCGGCGCGATCGGCCAGCGCGTCCGGCACTCCGGCGGCGCGCAGGTCCGCGCTCGCCGCGGCCAGTGCGGCGGCGTCCGCGCCGGACACCAGGCCGGGCAGCAGGCCCAACACCTCCGCGACGGGGCCGGCGAAGATGGCGAGTTCGCCGTCGATGTCCAGCGGCGGACGGCGCTTCTGCAGCAGCCAACGCGTCGCCCGCTCGGCCAGGCGTCGCGCCCCGAGTCGCAACTGCACCTGCACGGCGGCGGGTACGAGATTGTCCAGATCCGCGACGGCCGTCCGGAAGCCGTCGAGTGCGAACACGTCGCGCGCGACCAGCCAGGCCCGGACGATGTCGACCCCGGTCGCCGCGGTCTCCTCGCGCACCCGGTGCACGAAGGTGATGCCGGCGGAGTTCACGACGTCGTTGACCACCGCGGTGGTCAGGATCTCCCGGTGCAGCGGATGGGAGGCGATTCGATCGGCGAAGCGCTCGCGCAGCGCCGTCGGGAAATACCGCGTCAGATCGTCGACCAGAGCGGGAGATTCGGGCAGGTCTCCGGCGAGGAGTTCGCGGTCCAGTGCGATCTTCGTCCACGCCAGCAGCACGGCCAGTTCGGGTCCGGTCAGGCCGGTGCCCGCGGCGGCGCGCGCGTTCAGTTCGGCGTCGCTGGGCAGGAACTCGACCTCGCGGTCCAGCAGTCCCTCCGCGCCGAGGGCGGCGATCAGCCGTCGGTGCACGTGCAGCAGGGCCGGGGCCTGGTGCACCGCATTGCTCAGCGCGAGGTTCTGCGCGTAGTTGTCGCGCAGGACCAGGTCGGCGACCTCCTCGGTCATCGAGGCCAACAGTGCGGTCCGCTCGCCGGCGTCGAGGGCACCGGCGGCGACGGCCCCGTCGAGCAGGATCTTGATGTTCACCTCGTGGTCGGAGGTGTCCACGCCGGCGGAGTTGTCGATGGCGTCGGTGTTGATCCGCCCGCCCGCGCGGGCGTACTCGATCCGGCCGCGTTGGGTGGCGCCGAGGTTGCCGCCCTCGCCGACGCACGCGGCCCGCAGCGCGCCGCCGTCGACGCGGATCGCATCGTTGGCCTTGTCTCCGCATTCGGCGTTGGTTTCCACCGACGCCTTCACGTAGGTGCCGATGCCGCCGTTCCACAGGAGGTCGACCGGGGCGAGCAGGATCGCCTTCATCAGCTCGGCCGGCGTCAGGGCGACGGTGCCCGCGGGCAGGTCGAGGGCGGCGCGGACCTGCTCGCTCACCGGGATCGACTTGGCCGAGCGCGGGTAGACCCCGCCGCCCGTCGAGATCAGTGCCGCGTCGTAGTCCGCCCAGGAGGAGCGCGGCAGCGCGAACAGTCGTTGCCGTTCCGCGTAGGAGACCGCCGCGTCCGGGGCGGGGTCGAGAAAGACGTGCCGGTGGTCGAAGGCCGCGACGAGGCGGATGTGGCGGGAGAGCAGCATGCCGTTGCCGAACACGTCGCCGGACATGTCGCCGACGCCGACGCAGGTGAAGTCCCGGGCCTGGCAGTCGATCCCGCGCTCGCGGAAGTGCCGCTTCACCGACTCCCACGCGCCGCGTGCGGTGATGCCCATGGCCTTGTGGTCGTACCCGACGGAGCCGCCGGAGGCGAAGGCGTCGCCGAGCCAGAAGCCGCGTTCGAGGCTGATCGCATTGGCGGTGTCGGAGAAGCGCGCGGTGCCCTTGTCGGCGGCGACGACGAGGTAGGCGTCTTCGCCGTCGTGGCGCACGACGTTCGCCGCCGGAACGATCTGACGGTCCTTCAGGTTGTCGGTGACGTCGAGCAGGGCGTTGATGAACGCCTTGTAGCAGGCCACGCCCTCCGCCGCGTAGGCCTCGCGGTCGGCGTCGGCGGAACCCGTCGGTGCGGGCGGTCGCTTGACGACGAACCCGCCCTTGGCGCCCACCGGCACGATGACGGCGTTCTTCACCATCTGCGCCTTGACCAGGCCCAGGATTTCGGTGCGGAAGTCCTCGCGCCGGTCCGACCAGCGCAGCCCGCCGCGAGCCACCGGACCGAAGCGCAGGTGTACGCCCTCGACGGCCGGCGAGTACACCCAGATCTCGAACGCCGGACGGGGAGCGGGCAGGTCGGGAATCTGGCGCGGGTCCAGCTTGAAGGCCAACGCGCCCCGACCCGGCACCCAGTGGTTGGTTCGCAGCGTCGCGCGGATCAGCACGAGGAGCGAGCGCAGGATGCGATCGGCGTCGAGACTGGCGACCTGCTCGAGTGCGGCCAGGATGTCGGAGTCCAGGGCTTCGACGACCTCGCGGCGTTCGGCGGCGTCGGGCGCGCCGAGGGCCGGGTCGAAGCGGGCCTCGAACAGTCGCACCAGCATGCGCGCGATCGCCGCGTCCGCGGTGAGCACCGTCTCGATGTACTCCTGGCCGAAGGCGGTCCCGGCCTGGCGCAGGTACTTCACGTACGCCCGCAGCACGCCGATCTGATGCCAGCTCAGGCCCGCGTGCAGGACGAGGCGGTGCAGGCCGTCGGACTCCGTGGCGCCGTTGCGCGCGGCGAGGAAGGCCTCCTCGAAAGCCTCCCGCACCGGCGCGACGGCGCCGGTGCCGGCGTCCGTGCGCAGGCCGAAGTCGTAGATCCACGTCTGCGTGGAACCGTCGAGGTCGATGCGGTAGGGCTGCTCGTCGGTGACCTCGACCCCGAGGTGCTGCAGGACGGGGAGGACTTCGGACAGCGAGATCGGCCCGCCGCGTCGGTAGACGGTGAACCGCGGCGCCTCGACCGGGGCGCCCTTGGGGGCGTAGAGCCGCACGGACGTGCCGACGTCGAGGGGCAGTTTCTCCAGCCGGGTCAGGTCGTCGACGGCCGCGCGGGCCGAGTTCACCTCGCGATAGCCGGCCGGGAACGCATCGGCGTAACGGGCCGTCAGTTCCGCTGCCACACGGGCGTCGTGGCGCTCGTCGAGGGCTTCGGCGAGGTCTTCGCGCCAGGTCCGCGTGGCCTCGACCAGGCGGGCCTCGATGGCGGCGGCGTCGATCGGGCGCCGCTGGTCCGCGGGCAGTTCGGGGTCCACGCGCACCGTGAAGTGCAGGCGGGCCAGCACCGATTCGGTGACCCGCGAGGTGTGGTCGACCGAGACTCCGGCCAGTTCCTCGAGCAGAAGCTGTTCGATGCGCAGGCGGGTCTCGGTGTTGTACCGGTCTCGGGGCAGGTACACCAACGCCGAGTAGAAGCGGCCGTACTCGTCCGGGCGCAGGAACAGGCGCAGTCGGCGGCGTTCCTTCAGGTGCAGCACCGCGAGCAGGATCTCGGCGAGCTCGGGAACCTCGGTGCCCCAGAGTTCGTCGCGAGGATAGGTTTCGACGGCTTCGAGCAGGTCGCGGCCGGAGTAGCTGTTGGGGTGAAAGCCGGTCAGGGCGTAGAGCTCGTCGACCTTGCGGCGCAGGATCGGGATGCGCAGCACGCTGTCGGCGTACGCGGCCCGGCTGAACAGGCCGAGGAAGCGCCGCTCGCCGACGACCCGGCCCTGGGCGTCGAAGCGCTTCACCCCGACGAAGTCGAGGTAGCCGGCGCGATGCACCGTGGAGCGGGACATGGACTTGTTCACGATGACCGGCCGCGGATCGGCCCACACTCGGGCGCGCATCCCCGCCGGCAGTGCGTCGAAGGAGAAGGACATCGGTGCGTCGCCGCGCAGGATGCCGAGGCCGCTGCCGGGCACGCCGCGCAACTCCTCGCCGCGTTCGCCCGCCACGAGTTCGTACTCGCGGTAGCCGAGGAAGGTGAAGTGGTTGTCCGCGATCCAGGACAGCAGGTCTGCGCCCTCGGCGAGCACCGCATTCGCGGCGGGAGCGTCGGTGCGAAGGTCGCCGAGGAGTTCTTCGGCCGCGCGCAGCGCCGCCTCGCCCATCTTCTGCCAGTCCTCGACGGCGTCTCGCACGTCGCCGAGCACCCGCCGCAGATCGGAGCAGATGCCCTCGGCCTCGGCGTCGACGAGGCGTTCGACCTCGACGTGGATCCACGACTCCGCGGTGTCCTCGGCAGTCGGGACGTCGTGGCAGGGCCCGAGCAGACGCCCGGCGACGTCGCGGCGCACGCGTGGCTGAGGGTGGACGACGAGGTCGATGGCCCGGTCGGTACGGGTGAGTTCGGCGGTCACCGAGTCCACGAGAAACGGCATGTCGTCGGTGACGACCTCGACCACCGTCCGGCCCTGCGCGGACCAGCCGTGGCTGTCCGCGAGCGGGGTGAACACGCGCACCCGCGCGGTGCCCTGCGGTCTGTTCCCGGCGAGCTCGAGGTGCGAGCGCACGGCGCCGTCGAGGTCCTCGGGTTTGCGATCGGCCAGTTCTTCGCGGGGGACGTTCTTCCAGTACGCCTCGCGCAGGCGGGCGAACTCCTCGGTACTCACGTCGTCGGTCGGCGCAGTCATGCCTACAGCTCGTCTCGCAGCGTCCATAGGTGGGGGAAGTACCGCAACGGCAGTCTTCCACGCAGGTACGGGCCGCCCGAGGAGCCGCCGGTGCCCGAGCGGGTGCCGATCTGCCGCTCGACCATGACCACGTGCCGGGAGCGCCACATCCAGGCGTTCGCGTCGTGGGCCAGCAGCGCCTCGGCCAGTTCCCACTCGGCGCCGTACCCGTCGCGATCGCGGGCCACCGTCAGCAGCGAGGACGTCAGGTCCGCATCGCCGGTCGGCAGACCGCGCGTCGCGAGCACGTACAGGTAGCCGTCCCACAGACTCGGCTCGGTCAGGCGACGCTCGAGCCGGGCCCGCTCTGCGGCGGTGAGCCCCACGAAGCGGTCGAGGTAGTCCGGGTCCTTGGCGCCGGAGAGGAACTCGATCTCGCGGAACTGGACCGACTGAAAACCGCTGGCGGGCGCGAGGCGGGCGCGGAAGAGCAGAAAGTCCTGCGGGGTCATCGTTTCGAGCACGGCGACCTGCTCGATCAGCACGCGCTCGATCGCGTCGACCCGGCCGAGCAGATGACGCGCGAGCCAGAGCCTGCCGTCGAACATCGCCGCGCGGACGGCTTCGAGCTCGTGCAGCAGTTGCTGGAACCAGAGCTCGTAGACCTGGTGGACGGTGATGAACAGGAGCTCGTCGTGGGCCGGCGGATCGGCCAGGGGCCGTTGCGCGGACAGCAGGGTCGGGATCTGCAGATACGACCCGTAGGTGAGCCGCGCTCCCTCTTCGCCGAAGGAACGGGGCGTGGCCTCGCTCACGGCATCACCCTAGCGACCGGTCGAGGCGGGAGGGTGTGCGGCCGAAGGCGAAGCATTCGTTTGCGTAGCCGTCCGACTGCGGATCGCAACAACGGGTCGTTCTCGACGCTCAGCCGCAGGAACAGGCGGGCCCTGGCCGCCGCATTTGATCAAGCGGCGTTGGGACGTTCGTCCCGATTTTCACCCTACGTATGGCATTGAGCCGAAATTTTCCGGCACACTCACCCGGATGCCTAGCAACCTTTCAGGAGCCTCTCAATGACTCGTGCCTCTCGTGGTCGGCACCGCCGACCGAATCCCGTCGCCCCCGTGCTGCGCACCGGGGTCGCCGCCGGAACCGCCGCAGCGGCGGTACTGGCCGCGGGATCGGCCGCCGTTGCGGACACCGGGAAGGCGGGCGACTCCCGCGCGACCTCCTTCGACGGCAACGTGACCTCCTGCGGCGACGGCAGGAACGGCGCCAAGGTCGGTGGGACCGAGTACGGCGACGACCAGGGCGGAAACCCCTCGACGGTCGTCGTCTACACGGGCAAGGCCGGGGACCAGTCGCTGTCGATCAGCGCGGTCAAGTCTGGCTTCGAGATCCGCGCGGTCCTGATCAAGGGCGGGTCGGCCGGCTACAACCTCTACGAGGTCGGCACGTCCGGCGGGCTCCCCGCCTCGCCGCCGTGGAACGACCTGCACGCCCCGCTCAACAAAAACGACAAGCCCGCCGCGATCAGCCACTTCCTGATCTGCGCGGACAAGGCCGACACCGCCGCCGCGGAGGCCGCCGCCGCAGCGGCAGCGGCCGAGAAGGCGGCGAAGGAGGCCGAGGAGGCCAAGAAGGCCGCCGCCGCCGCCGAGAAGGCCCGCCAAGAGGCCGAAGCCGCCCAGAAGGCCGCCGACGAGCAGGCCACGAAGGAGGCCGAAGCCAAGGCCGTCAAGGCGGCCGAGGAGGCCGCCAAGGCTGCGGAGAAGGCGGCCAAGGAGGCCGAAGAGGCCAAGAAGGCCGCCGACGCCGCCGAGAAGAAGGCCGTCGACGAGAAGGCGGCCAAGGCGGCCAAGGAAGCGGCCGACGCGGCGGAGAAGGCGGCGAAGGAGGCCGAAGAGGCCAAGAAGGCCGCCGACGCCATCGAGAAGGCGCGCGGCGAGGAGGCCAAGAAGGCCGCCGAGGAGAAGGCGTTCAAGGAGGCCAAGGAAGCCTCCGACGCGGCGGACAAGGCTGCCAAGGAGGCCAAGGAGGCCAAGGACGCCGCCGACAAGGCCGAGAAGGAGGCCAACGAGGCCGCCGGCGGGAAGGACAAGGACGAGGCCGAGGCGCCGAAGGCCGGCGACGACCGGGCGACCGCCTTCGCCGGCAACGCCACCACCTGCGGGTCGGGCAACAACGGCGTCGGCATCGGCGGCGACCGCTACGGAATCGACGGGGACTCGGAGTACGCCGACCCCGCCACGGTGGTCGAGTACGACGAGGGCCAACTGGGCGAGACCAATCTCGACATCACCGCGGTCAAGGACGGCTTCACCGTTCTCGCGGTCGTGGTGAAGGGCGGCAACGGCTACAACGTCTACAAGCCCACCGAACTCGGCGACCTGCCGTGGAACGACATGCACTCGCCGTTGAACGCCAGCGGGGAGCCCGCCGGCATCAGCCACTGGTTCGTCTGCGTGGAGGAGTCGGCCCCCGGCGGCGACGACACCGGAACGCCCGGCGGCGAGGAGGAGGGCACCCCGACTCCGGCCGGCGAGGACCCGCCCGCGGGCCCCGGTGACGACGAGGACGAGGGCACTCCGACTCCGGGCGACGAGGACCCGCCCGCGGGCCCGGGTGACGACGGAGACGGCGAGGAGGAGGGCACGCCGACTCCGGCCGGCGAGGACCCGCCCGCGGGCCCGGGTGACGACGAGGACGGCGACGACGGCGAAGAGGACGGCGCGGCCGCGCCGCCCGCAGCCGAGTCCGGTCCCGGCGACGAGGACGACGACGACGCCGAAGGCGACGACGACGGGAACGACGACGGCGACGTCAAGGGCGTCTCGACCGAGCCCAAGAGCGGCAACGGGAAGCTGCCCAAGACCGGCGGCGGCTCCGAGGCCGGTCTGGCCGCGCTCGGTGCGATGCTCGTCGGCGCCGGTGCGATGCTCGTTCGTCCGGGAGCCGGCAGCGGACGGCACCGGGCACCGCGTCGCCGCAACGGTTAGGAAGCCGACCTAGGCGTCGGCAGGACGAAACGGCAGTGGCCTCCGGGGCAACCCCGGGGGCCACTGCCGTTCTACGGGGTGTCCGCGGGCGGTTGGCGCGCGGTGAACAGCCAGCGGCGGAAAAGCTCGGTCAGGTCCCTGCCGCCGATCTCCTCGGCGAGTTTGCGGAACGCGTCGGTGGTGACGGTCTTGCCGGCGTAGCGCGTCGGCCACTCCTTGAGCAGCCGGAAGAACTTCGCGTCGCCGATGCTCCGGCGAATCTGATGCAGCGTCATGGCGCCGCGCTGGTAGGAGCTGTCGAACAGCGCGTCGGGTCCGGGGTCCCCGGTCCTGTTCTTCCAGAGGTCGCGCGCGGTGAACAGGTCGTAGGCGCGTTGGAAGGACTCCTCGACGGTCGCGGTGCCCTCGCGCTCGAACCACAGCCATTCGGCATAGGTGGCGAAACCCTCGTTGAGCCAGATGTGCTGCCAGGCCCGCAGCGCCAGGCTGTCGCCGAACCACTGGTGGGCGATCTCGTGGACGACGATCCGCTCGAAGTCCTCCTGCCGGACGAAGCTTGCACCCGGATACACCGACCTGGTCTGGGTTTCCAGGGCGAAGCCGACAGGCGCACTGTGCACGATGGCCCCCGCGGTCGAGAACGGGTAGGGCCCGAACCGGCTCGCGAGGAACTCGAGGATCTCGTCCTGACGGGCCAGACCGCGGCGCAGTGCGGTGGCCACGGCGGTCGGCTTCTGCCTCCCGGTCCGGGGCACCCAGATCGCGCCCGCGTCGAGCCCCGCGCCGGGAACGGCCGCCAGCCGCCAGCCACCGCGATCGCCGTCCTCGAAGGAGGTGGACCCGGCGGCCTCCGCGACGACGATGTCGTCGACCGCCACACCGGGGAAGGTGGAGGTGCCGACGTCGACGTGGGAGATCGCCACCTCGACGCTCGCACCCGCCCACGCGCCGAGGTCGACCGACCAGCGCTCGTAGCCCTCGGAGTTCCCGGTGGCCGCGTGCCAGGCCCCGGTGGTCCCCTTCGCGGTGCACTGGCCGTCGTCCTTCGGCGTGAGGTAGCGCCGCAGGAACGGATGCACCTCCAACCGCGCGGCGCAGCCGAATCCGGCGTCGCGGGTGGTGTGCCCGTTGACGTCGGGCAACGTCGTCCAGTCGTTGCGGCCGGGCGTTCGGGCCTCGACGAGGACGTAGTCGTTGTTCCGATGGGTGAACCGGTCCACCTCGAACGACACCGTCGCACCGCGCGCCGGCACCGCAATGGTGCGGACGATGCGACGGTGGGCGCGCGCCTGCCCGGCCCCGAGCAGGAAATCCCGGCCCGTGGCGGGGGCGAAGCTGCGCAGCAGGCCGGTGTCGACGGCGTCCCAGTAGTCGATCGGCCCGCGGCGGTAGTCGGTCACCTCGAAGGTGCCCACGGCCAGCGTGGCGAGGTACGGGGCCATCGGCTCGACGGCCTCCCAGGTCCAGACGCTGCGACCGGCGGCCGTGCTCTGCTCGAGGAGCCTGCCGTTGGAGATCGCCGCGAGGCCCGCGGGCACGGAGACGCGAACGCGGAAGGCGGCTCGGTCGCGGGGGTGGTCGTTGACCGGGAACCACGTCGCCGCCACCTCCGGCTGGCCGGCGATGAGCGCTCCGTGGCGCGTCGGGACCAGGCGTTTGAGCGGCCCGGCGTCGGAGTCCAGTTCCACCGGCGTGCCGTGGTAGCGGATCACGGTGCGAAACGGGGAGTCGGTTCGCAGGCCCCGTTGCGGGGTGACCGTCAGTTCGCCGTCGGACCGGGTCCACTGCGCCGCGGCGCCGTCGACCTCGACCGAGTCCACCGTCAGCCCGACCAGGTCCAGGTTGAACGAGGACAGATTGGCCGTGGTCGTGGCGAGGACGATCGCGCTGCCCGCGAGCCGGCGTTCGGCGGGCTCGTAGGTCAGATCGAGTTCGTAGCGATCGACGTCGTACCCGCCGTTGCCCGCGGTGGGGAAGTACCGATCCCCGATGCCCGCGGCGCCGGGGGAGTAGGCGGTCTCGTCCACGGGCGGCGGGCTCGGTTCGTTCGCGCTCCCGGTCTCGCCGCCGCACGCGGCCAGGAGCAGGGCGCAGGCGACGGCCGCAGCCGTCCGTCTCGCGCGGTGTCGTACCTCCACGCGCGTCATCTTCCCCCGGAGGGCCCCGGCGCAGTGACGGCCCGCCGGCAGGGGGAGCCCGGCGAGCCGTCACGTCTGGTCGCGGACACCTTCGCGACCGCTTTGGGGGTGCTAGTGCCGCGCGTGGCGCCCGCGGGACCGGCTACCGGCTGCGGCGGCGGCGCTGCCGCCCAGGACCAGCGCGAGGCCGGCTACGCCCAGGCCAACGTTTCCGGCGGTACCGGTGTGGGGCAGTTCGATCGACGGGTCGTCCCCGCCGTCGTCGTCGTCATCGTCGTCGTCGTCCTCCGGCCCGGCGCCCGGGCCGACGCTTGCCGAGGCCAGGTTCACGCGGGCCAGCGGCTCGGCGCCGGGAAGCACCTGGATGACGAGGGCGCGCTGGGTGAAGGCGCCGTTGGACCGCGACTGGGCGTTGACGACCAGCGAGACGAGGCCCTCGAGCGCGTCGAAGACCGGGTCGAGGAGCGGGTTGAGCGGGCCGGCGCCGGTGACGTTGTTCTGGGCGTCGGTGACCGGGGCGAGCAGGGTGGCGAGCAGATCGTCGAGGATCGGGGCGATCAGCGCGTCGAGGACGCCGCCCGCGACCGTGATGCCGCCGACCGCTGCGGTGATGCTGTCGACCAACGCGTCCAGTTCGTCGGTGACCAGACCGACCACGTTGGTGGCGATGGCGCCGAGGATCAGGTGGAGGATCTCGGTGTTGGCGGGGAGGTTGTTCAGGTCCAGGCCGAGGGAGATGAGCAGTTCCTCCACGTCGACGATGATCGTGCCGGTGACGAGGTCGGCCGAGACCGGGTTGTTCCCTCCGCCGAGGCTGGTGTCGATGCCACCGATCAGCTCGGCCAGGACCGGCAGGCCGTCGACTGCGCCGGCCAGCGGCAGCGCGCCGAGGAGGCCACCGGCGGCCGCGACATCGCCCTGGAGCAGGCCGAGCTGCGAGGTCAGCGGCCCGAGCAGGCCGCCGAGCAGCGGGCTCTGCACGGTGAGCTTCAGTTGGGCGATGCGGTAGTCGCCGGTCTGCTTGCGGTTGGTGCCCTTGGCCTGCTTCGCGGAGGCGGCGAGCGCGCCGACCTCGAGTTCGACGTCGGCCAGCGCGCCGAGGACGTCCGCGCCGAGGACGTCGCCGAGGTCGACGGTGGCATTGGCGGCGGGCACGTCGTCGTCGCCGTCGACGGCGATCGCACCGGAGTCGGTGACCGCGCCGGAGGCGCCGACGGCGCTGCCGTCCCTGTGGGCGATCGCGGCCTGGTTCACCGCGCCGAGCTCGATCAGGCCGTTGTCCTCGAGCAGGTTGATCGGGCCGATCGGGATCTCCAGCGAGTTCAGCAGCGTCGCGCTGAGCGGGTTCAGCTCGCGGTCGGTGCCGCCGCCGAAGTTCTTGGCCCGGGCGTCTTCGAGCTCGACGATGTCGTCGAGGTTGACGCCGAGGGCCGAACCGGACAGGAAGTACCCGCGGGCCTGGGAGACCGGCTTCTCGGCGGCGGCGGCGGGACCCACGCCCGCCATGACCATGCCCGCGGAGACCACTCCGGTGACGGCGACGGCCGCACCGCGGTGGGTGCGCTTGGGGGTATGTCGCTTGTGGCGTGCACTCATCGGGATCTCCTAGGTGTCTTCGCCTGCCCGGCGTGTCGGCAGTCACCTCACTGTCGGTTCGCGAATGGAATTCCCGTATGGGCTCTTCGGTCGGGCGATCCCACCGTTCGGTCAATTGCCCTTTCAAACCCGAAACGCGGACTCGACTCGGTGTCGTCCCTGTTGGTCGCCGGCCACCGGCCGCCCCGTAGGGTCGGCCCGTGGCCCCACCTGACTTCACCGAGATGATCAAGACGCTCGACGGCACGTTGAGCTCCGTCGAGCACGTCGTCGACCTCCCCAAGCTCCGTCGCGAGCACGCCGAACTCGAGGAGCAGGCCGCCGCCCCGGACCTGTGGGACGACCAGGCCAGGGCCCAGAAGGTCACCAGTCGCATGTCGGCGGTCGCCGCCGACATCAACCGGGTCGAGAGCGTGCGCCGCCGGCTGGACGATCTCGTCGTGCTGTTCGAGATGGCGGAGGAGGCCGACGACGCCGACACCCGGCACGAGGCCGAGGTCGAACTCGCCGGGTTGACCAGGGAAATCGACGCCCTCGAGGTGCGAACGCTGCTCAACGGCGAGTACGACGCCCGGGACGCGCTGGTGACCATTCGCGCGGAGGCCGGTGGCGTGGACGCCGCGGACTTCGCCGAGATGCTCATGCGGATGTACCTGCGCTGGGCCGAACGGCACGGCTACGCCACCGAGGTCTACGACACCTCCTACGCCGAAGAGGCGGGCATCAAGTCGGCCACGTTCGTCGTCCACGCCCCGCACGCCTACGGCACCCTGTCCGTCGAGCAGGGCACCCACCGACTGGTGCGCATCTCCCCGTTCGACAACCAGGGCCGCCGCCAGACCTCCTTCGCCGCGGTCGAGGTCGTTCCGGTCACCGAGCAGACCGACCACGTCGACATCCCCGACGACGAGATCCGCGTCGACGTCTACCGCTCCTCGGGCCCGGGCGGTCAGGGAGTGAACACCACCGACTCGGCAGTCCGGCTCACGCACATCCCGACCAACATCGTCGTCTCCTGCCAGAACGAGCGTTCGCAGCTCCAAAACAAGGCGCGGGCGATGGAGGTGCTGCAGTCCAAGCTGCTCGAGGTTCGCCGTCGCGAGGAGCAGGCGAAGATGAACGCCCTCAAGGACGACTCGTCGGGCTCGTGGGGCAACCAGATGCGGTCCTACGTCGTGCACCCGTACCAAATGGTCAAGGACCTGCGGACCGAACACGAGGTCGGGAACCCGCAGGCCGTGTTCAACGGCGAGATCGACGACTTCATCGAGGCGGCCATTCGCTGGCGTCGCCAGGCGCCGTCGGGCGACTAGCGGGCCCCCGTCTCCACCGTCTCCCGGGACGGCGTCGAGGCTTACCCATCGCGCGCTGAAGACTAAGCGTTACCTGAGAGAACTGTCCCCATTTAGGGGAAATTCTTACCCCCAAACCCTTGCAATCCGGTCACGCCGATGTCTGCGAACCACCCGCGCGTCACCCTCATGAACAAGTGCGCACGGCGCCGCAACCCGGCGAGTGTGCCGTCCCCCCACAGATGCTTTGGAGCTAGGACCATGAAGAAGTCGAGCGGCGCCGTCCGCGTCGTAATCGTTTCCGCCCTTGCCGCGGGCGGCATGCTGGTCGGCGCCGTGGGCGCCTTCGCGGCCACCCCCGTCGTCACCGCCGACACCCGCGCCACCTCCGCGCCGGGCAAGGCCGCCGGCTGCCAGGGCGCCGGCCTGGAGGGCGAGGCCTTCGGCCTGGGCTCCGAGGGCGCGAAGGACTTCAGCGGGCAGTTCAAGGTCGCCAAGGGCAAGCTCGGCAAGGACACCGCGCTGGACGTTCTGTCGAAGCCGGCCAAGGGCTTCATCACCGGCGTCGTCGTCGAGAACAAGCTGGGCAACAACACCTACCGCGCCGGCGTGACCCCGAACTCGATCAAGTCCTTCCCGGCCAAGAACCTGGTCGCCCCGACCGCCGAGGACGGCAAGCTGCAGCCGCTCACCGGCTGGTTCGCGTGCATCGCCGCGGACGACAAGTCCATCGGCGACACCCCGAACGGCGTCGACAACGCCCCGCCGATCGAGAACGAGACCAACGTCATCCCGAAGCCGGTCTCGGACGCCGCGCCGCAGCTGCCGCGCATCTAGGGCCTATCGCACGTCGGGCCGGCGAGAGGAGATCTCGCCGCTCCGGTGCACCTGGGGTTGGACCCGACGGCCCACGGCATCCGCCGTGGGCCGTCGGCATGTCCGGGCGTCTTCGCACGCTTGCGACACCGGCGTCCGCGGAGGCGGATCTGTGCGAAAAGCCCTCTTGCATAGGCGATGTGGCGCTTCACGCCGGGGGCGATCGTCGGCACTCAGGCATCGTTCAGCAATGAGGAATCCACGCGCCCTCGGGGTGAACCTCCCCCTCCCTACCTTCATCGGCAGGGAGGGAATCCAACATGAGTGTGAAGAAGTACAGACGGCGGCAGGCCACCCGCGGGGTCGCGGGACTGCTGGCCTTCGCGGGTCCAATGATCGCCGCCACTCCGGCCGGCGCCGCCACCACGGACGACCCGCGGGCCCAGGCCCTCGACGGCAACTCGATCCTGTGCAACACGCCTGCGGGCAACAACGTCCCGGCCGGTGTCCCGGGAACCGAGTACGGCGTCGGGGACGTCAACTCCGCCGCCCCCGCGGGGGTGCTGACCTACACGCAGGGCACGACCGACGACCAGTTCCTCACCGTCACCGGGGTCACGGCCGGGTTCCAGATCACCGGTGTCGTGGTGAAGGGCGGCAGCGGCTTCAACCTCTACCTGCCCTCGGCGCTGGGCCCGCTGCCCTGGACGAACCTGCGCTCGCCGCTGAACGACGGCGGCAACGTCCCGGACATCAGCCACTGGTTCGCCTGCGTCACCGACGTCGACCCGGATCCCGATCCGGACCCCGATCCCGATCCGGACCCCGATCCGGACCCCGATCCGGACCCGGACGGCGATCCGGACCCGGACCCCGATCCGGACCCGGACCCCGAGCCGGACGGCGACCCGGACCCGGACCCCGATCCGGACGGCGACCCGGACCCGGACCCCGATCCGGACGGCGACCCGGACCCGGACCCCGATCCGGAC